>CALRLO020000001.1:0-165565 GCA_943368755.1 Synechococcus sp. UW140
CGCCACGCCGGGCCTGCGCATCACCGAACTGGCGCTGAGCATGGACGTGCACCAGTCCACCGCCAGCAACCTGGTGCGGCAGATGACACAACGCGGCCTGGTACGCACCGAGCGCGACCCCGGCGACCGCCGCAACGTGCGGCTGCAGCTGGAAGACGAAGGCCGGCGTGTGCTGGCGGCCGTGCCCGGCCCGCGCGAGGGTGTGCTGCCCCAGGTGCTGGCGCGGCTGCCCGACGAGGCGCTGGAACAGCTGGAGCGGGGCCTGACCGAGCTGCTGGCGCAGCTGCCGGTGAAGGCCGACGCGGACGCCGCCCGCACGCCGCTGGCCAACCTCTAAGCGGCCACCGCCTCTGCGGGTGCCGGCGCGGGCGCCTCGTCTCGCGGCGGCACCATGGCGCCAATGATGTCGCCCATGGACACGGTGCCCAGCACGCGGCCCTTGGGCGTGACCACGTTGGCTACATCCTTGCCTTCGGCGCTGAGCAGGCGCGCAGCCTCCTCTATGACCAGGCTGGCGTCCACGGTGGGGCCTTCCACGGCGGGGCCGGGCACCATCAGCGTGCGGCAGCGGATGACACGGCCACGGTTCACGTCACGCACGAAGCTGGCGATGTAGTCGTCGGCCGGCTTGAGCACGATCTGCTGGCCGGTGCCCTGCTGCACCACTTCGCCGTCGCGCAGGATGGCGATGCGGTCGCCCAGGCGCAGGGCCTCGTCCAGGTCGTGCGTGATGAACACGATGGTCTTGCCGATCTCCTGCTGCAGGTCCAGCAGCACCGACTGCATGTCGGCGCGGATCAACGGGTCCAGCGCGGAGAAGGCCTCGTCCATCAGCAGCACGGGCGCGTCGTTGGCCAGGGCGCGGGCCAGGCCCACACGCTGCTGCATGCCGCCAGAGAGCTGGTTGGGGTAGTGGTCTTCGTAGCCGAGCAGGCCCACGCGCTCGATCCAGCGCATGGCGCTCTCGCGCCGCAGCTTGCGTGGCACGCCCTGAATCTGCAGCCCGTACTCGGTGTTCTCCAGAATCGTGAAGTGCGGGAACAGCGCAAACTTCTGGAACACCATGGCGGTGCGCTCGCGGCGAAAACGCCGCAGCCGAGCCGGAGACATGGCGGTCACGTCGTCGTCGCCCACCTGCACCTGCCCCGCCGTAGGGTCGATCAGGCGGTTGATGTGGCGAATCAGCGTGCTCTTGCCCGAACCCGACAGGCCCATCACCACCTGTATCTGCCCGGCGGGCATCTCCAGGTGGATGTTGCGCAGGCCCAGCACGTGGCCGTGCTGCGCCAGCAGGTCGGCCTTGCCCATGCCGTCCAGCACCAGCGGCAGCACCCGCTCGGGCGTGTTGCCAAAAATCTTGTAGAGCCCTTCGATACGGACGCCGACGGAATCAGCCATGGGAGACCTCCTGGTTCTTTTGCAGCCGCTTGCCATAGGCCTGCGACACGCGGTCGAACACGATGGCAATCACCACGATGGCCAGGCCGTTGAAGATGCCCATGGCGAAGTACTGGTTGGTGATGGCGCGCAGCACGGGTTGACCCAGGCCTTGCACCCCGATCATGGACGCGATGACAACCATGGCCAGCGCCAGCATGATGGTCTGGTTCACGCCGCCCATGATGGTGGGCAGCGCCATGGGCAGCTGCACCTGGCGCAGCTTCTGCCAGCCGGACGAGCCGAACGCGTCAGCGGCCTCCAGCAGGTCCGTGCTGACCATGCGTATGCCCAGGTTGGTGAAGCGGATGATGGGCGGCACGGCGTAGATGACCACAGCAATGACGCCCGGCACCCGGCCAATGCCCAGCAGCATCACCACCGGAATCAGGTATACGAAGCTGGGCATGGTCTGCATCACGTCCAGCGCGGGGGTGACGATGTCACGCATCCGGTCGGACCGGCTCATGAGGATGCCGATGGGCAGGCCAACGAGCAGCGAGACCACGGTGCACACGAAGATCATGGAGATGGTCTTCATGGTGTCGTCCCACATGCCGAAGAAGCCCACCACCAGCAACGCGAACATGGAGCCCAGCGTGATCTTCCACGAGCGGCTGGCCAGCCAGGCAATGAGCCCGATGGCGCCCACCACCAGCGGCCAGGGCGTGGTGGTCATCAGCCGTTCGGACGCGAGCAGGAACTCGCGCAACGGATCGAACAGGCGCTCCAGCGTCTCACCATGTTCGCGGGTGAAGGCGCGGAAGTGGGTGTCGATGAACAGCCGCAGAGCGCGCAACCGCTCCTCGGCCAGCGCAGGAAATGTGTTGAGCCACTGCATGGCTTACAGGGCCGCTTTCACCTTGGCCGCCACGTCGGCCGCCACCCAGCTCTCCCACACCTCGGGCTGGTTCTTGAGGAAGTGGCGCGCGGCGTCTTCACCGTTGGCCTGGTTGTCGGCCATCCAGGCGAGCACGCCGTTGACGGTTTCGTTGCTCCAGCCGCGCTGCTTCAGGTACTCGCCCGCCGCGCCGGCACGTTTGCTGAATTCGTCGGTGACGACGGTGAACACCTCGGCACGGGCCCAGTCGTTCTTGACCGGGTTGGCACAGGTGGCCACCGTGTTGCAGGTGTCGAAGGCTTCCTTGTCGTGAGGCACGCCGGCGTCGAGCTTCACCATCTCGTACTTGCCCAGGATGGCTGTGGGCGCCCAGTAGTAGCCCAGCCAGGCCTGCTTGCGCTCGTAGGCCTTGGCGATGGAGCCATCCAGGCCGGCGGCGGAGCCGGTGTCCACCATCACGAAGCCCTTGCCTTTGGCGTCCCAGGCCTTGAAGGCGTTCTCGGTGGTGATCTGGCAGCTCCAGCCCGATGGGCAGTTGTGCACCGCACCTTTGCCCTTGGCTTCAGGTGCGGGGAACAGGTCCGGGCGCTTGAGCGCGTCGTCGATGGTCTTGATCTCGGGGTGGGCGTCGGCCACGTACTTGGGAATCCACCAGCCCTCTACACCACCATCGGGCAGCGCCTGTGCGGCGTAGTGCAGGCGGCCTTCCTTCACGGCGGCGTCCAGCGGCTGGCGCACGGCGTTGATCCAGGCCTCGGGCGCCACGTCGGGCTGGCCCTTTTCCATCATGGAGGTCAGCGTGGGCATGGTGTCGCCGGGCACCAGTTCCACGTTGCAGCCGTAGCCGACGCTGAGGATGAGCTTGTCCACCTGAGCCAGCACCTCAGCTGACTGCCAGTTCATGTTGGCGACCTTGACAGTGCCACATTCGGCGGCGGCAACCGCCTGCGTGGCGGGTGCGGGCGCAGCGGCTTCTTCCTTCTGGCCGCAGGCGGCGAGCACGGCAACCGAAGCGAGGGCGATGAGGGACTGTGATGGGTTCATGGATGGGCTCCTCCTGAGAACGTGGAAAGCACCGCCCGCAGGGGGGCAGCGACGGAACCACCCCGCGAATGGACGTGCAACGTCGGCGGTGGTGGCCAAACAGGCGGTGCGCGCGCAGCGCGCACAGAGGGGTTGCGGCCTGCAGAACCCGAGGTCTGCCGGGGCAAGCCCGAATTATATTGCTACAAATGTATTTCTGTCAAGAATGTCTCCGCAGCCGGTCATTCGGCTGGGAGACAAGGCCCCGTCAGCCGGGCTCAGGCGAGGAAGGCTGCGTCCACCCGCTCCAGGCAGGCGCGTTTGGCGGCGGCGTCGAGGAAGCTGGCCTCGAAGCTGTTGCGCATGAGCGTGTAGGCGTGTTGCGCCGTGAGGCCGGTGGCTGCAAAGGTCTGCAGGAAGTTGACGTTGAGGTAGCCGCCAAAGTAGGCCGGGTCGTCGGAATTGACCATGGCGCACAGGCCGGCATCGAGCAGCTGGCCGAGGTTGTGGTCGGCCAGGTCGGGGAAGACGCAGAGCTTCTGGTTGGACAACGGGCAGACAGTGAGCGGGATGCGCTCGGCGGCCAGGCGTTTCATCAGGGCCGGGTCGCGGGTGGACTGCACGCCGTGGTCGATGCGCTCGACCTTGAGCACATCGAGCGCGCTCCAGATGTATTCGGGCGGCCCTTCCTCGCCCGCATGGGCCACGAGGCGCAGGCCCAGCTCACGGCAGCGGGCGAACACGCGGGCGAACTTCTCGGGCGGATGGCCCACCTCGCTCGAATCCAGCCCGACGCCGATGAACCGGTCGCGGTACGGCAGCGCCTGTTCCAGCGTGGCGAAGGCGTCTTCCTCGCTCAGGTGGCGCAGGAAACACAGGATGAGCTGCGCGCTCACGCCCAGCTGGGTTTTCGCGTCGGTGCAGGCGCGGTGAAGACCGTTGATGACGGTGGCCATGTCCACGCCACGGGCGGTGTGGGTCTGGGGGTCGAAGAAGATTTCGGTGTGAATGACGTTGTCGGCCTGCGCCTTGAGCAGGTAGGCCCAGGCCATGTCGTAGAAATCCTGCTCGGTGATCAACACGCTGGCGCCGGCGTAGTAGATGTCCAGGAAGCTCTGCAGGTTGGTGAAGGCGTAGGCGCGCCTGAGTTCTTCCACGCTGGCATAGGGAATGGCGATGCCGTTGCGCTGGCTCAGGGCAAAAATCAGTTCGGGCTCCAGCGAGCCTTCGATGTGGATGTGCAGCTCGGCCTTGGGCGCGGTTTTCAGCAGCTCGACCAGCCGCTCGGCGGAGATGGGGGGCAAGGTGGTCATCAGCAGACTCCGAAGGTGATGCCGCTGTCTTTGAGGAAGCGGCGGTAGGCCGACGAGGCCTTGTCGGCGGCGGTGTGCATTTCGGCGCGCAGGTCCAGCGGCAGGCGCTGCGGCACCTGCGACTCGAGCACCGGCTGGTCTTGCGTGAAGATGGTGTGCTGGAAGGCGCGCAGCTCGTCGTCGGTGGAACCGAAATCGGCCACGGCCATGCGGAACCACACGCGGCTGCTCTCGGGCGTGAGGGGGCAGACGAACAAGGCGATGGACTCGCGGTAGCCGCCATCGCCCTGCGCCGTGGTGGGCACCGTGCTGGGGTCTGGCACCTTGGTCAGCACGGCGTTGTAGGGCGAGGTCACCTCGTAGGTGTACTCCACCAGCGCGCCGGTAGTGGACAGGCGGTTGGACTGCGGCTGCCAGGCCTTGCAGCCGGTGGCGAGCAGGCCCATGGGCGTGCGTTCCACCTGGTAGTCATGCTGGGCCTCATGGCCGCGCTCGCCCAGCCAGCCTTCGTGCACAAACGCGAAGTGGCTCATGTCGAGAAAGTTCTCCACGATGCGCGGAGCACTGGCGGCCACGTCGTAGGGGCCACACAGCAGCTTGCGCAGGCGGGTGTCGGCCTCGGCCGCAAAGGCGGGCAGCTCACCGCCCTCGCCTTCCAGCCGCAGCCACACCAGGCCGTAGGCCTCGCGCAGCGCCACGCTGTTCAGGCGCTGGGTGGCCGGCGGCACGAAGTCGGGCAACGCGGGCACGTGGCGGCACTGGCCGCTGCCGTCGAAACGCCAGCCGTGGTAAGGGCACTCCAGGTGGCCGTCGCGCACCTGGCCGAGCGAGAGGCGCGCGCCGCGGTGCGGGCAGCGGTCGTGCGCAGCGGCGAGGCGGCCGGTGGCGTCGCGCCACAGCACCAGGGGCTGGTCCAGCAGGCGAACGGCCAAGGGAGCGGTCGAGACATCGGTGGTCTGCGCCACCGGGTGCCATTGAGAGGCTTCGATCATCGCGGGTCTTCTGTCGGTATCCGGTAAAAAAATGGGCCACCCGAAGGTAGCCCATTTTGTGCTGACGCTGCAACGGCGACCCGCCGCCGGGCCGCCCCAAGGCGGGTCAGCCCCCTCGGGGGGCAGCGACCCGCGCAGCGGCGGAGCGTGGGGGTTATTGAGGAACCTTGCCTTCCACGCCCTTGACGTAGAACTTCACGCCGCCCAGGAAGGCGTCGTCGGCCACGGCGTCCTTGGCCAGCACTTCCTTGCCGTCCTGACCCACGATCGGGCCCTTCCAGATGGCGAAGCTGCCGTCCTTCAGACCGGCCTTGATGGTGTCGATCTTGGTCTTGATCTCGGCGGGCACGTCAGCGGCGATGGACACCAGGTCGATCGCGCCTTCCTTGTGGCCCCACCACACGCCGCCACCACCGGTCCAGGTGTTCTCCAGCGCGTCTTTGACGGCCTTCTTGTAGTACGGGCCCCAGTTGATGATGGCCGAGGCCAGGTGGGCCTTGGGACCGTAGGCGGTCATGTCCGAATCCCAGCCGAAGGCGCGCTTGCCGGCCTTCTCGGCGGTCTGCAGCACGGCCGACGAGTCGGTGTTCTGGAACAGCACGTCAGCACCGCCGTTGATCAGCGAGGTGGCGGCTTCGGTTTCCTTCGGCGGATCGAACCAACCGTTGACCCAGACCACCTTGGTCTTGACCTTGGGGTTCACCGACTGCGCACCCAGCGTGAAGCTGTTGATGTTGCGGATCACCTCGGGGATTGGGATGGAAGCCACCACGCCCAGGGTGTTGGTCTTGGTCATGGAACCTGCGATCACGCCAGCCATGTACGCGCCTTCGTAGGTGCGGCTGTCGTAGGTGCGCATGTTCTCGGCGTTCTTGTAGCCGGTGGCGTGCTCGAACTTGACGTCCTTGTGGTCGGCAGCGACCTTGAGCATGGGCTCCATGTAACCGAAGGTGGTACCGAAGATCAGCTTGTTGCCCTGGCTGGCCAGATCGCGGATGACGCGCTCGGCGTCGGCGCTCTCGGGCACGTTCTCCACGAAGCTGGTCTTGACCTTGTCGCCGAACTCGGCCTCGACCGCCTTGCGGCCGTTGTCGTGGGCGAAGGTCCAGCCGCCGTCGCCCACCGGGCCGACGTAGGCGAACGCGATTTTCAGCGGCTCGGCCGCGGGTGCCGGAGCGGCAGCGGCGGGAGCCGGCGCCGGAGCGGGCTCTTCCTTCTTGCCGCAGCCGATCAGCGCGGCGCCGGCCAGCGCGGACAGCGCGACGGTCTTGATCAGGGTACGTTTCTTCTGGTCAGTCATGGCGACTCCTGGGTTGGGAAAAGGGACGGAAACTTGCAACGGGTGATTATGACGCTCACGAGCCCGGATAGAAGGGCTTGCCGATGGAAGCCGGCATGTTCACCCGTATCCACTGGGGGTTGCGCGAAATGAGCACCAGCACCACCACCGTGGCCACGTACGGCATCATGGTCAGGAACTGGCTGGGCATGTTGAAGCCTATGCCCTGGAGGTGGAACTGCAGCATGGTCACGAAACCGAACAGGTAGGCACCCAGCAAGACACGTGCCGGGCGCCAGGTGGCAAAGGTGGTGAGTGCCAGTGCGATCCAGCCCTTGCCGGCGATCATGCCCTCCACCCACAGCGGGGTGTACACGGTCGACACGTAGGCGCCCGACAGGCCACACAGCGCACCGCCGGCCACCACCGCCAGCAGTCGGATGCGGCGCACCGGGTAACCCAGCGCGTGGGCCGATTCGGGCGATTCACCCACGCTGCGCAGCACCAGGCCGGCGCGTGTGCGGTAGAGCATCCAGATCAGGCCCAGCGTGATGGCCACCCCCGCGTACACCATGGGGTGGTGCTTGAACAGTGCGCTGCCCAGCAGCGGGATGTCGGACAGCAGCGGAATGGCAAAGCTGGTCTGCTCGGGCAGCTTTTCCTGCACGTAGCTGATGCCGGCAAAGGCCGAGAAGCCACCGCCGAACAGCGACAGCGCGAGACCCGTGGCGTACTGGTTGGTGTTGAGCCAGATGACCAGCACGCCAAAGATGGCAGCCAGCAGCGCCCCCACCCCCATGCCGGCCAGCAGGCCGACGAAGGTGCTCTGGGTGTGCACCACGGCGGCAAAACCGGCCAGTGCGGCGCACAGCATCATGCCCTCGGCCCCGAGGTTGACGATGCCGGCCTTTTCGTTGATGAGCAGCCCCAGCGCGGCAATGGCCAGGACGGTGCCCGCGTTCAGCGACGCGGCGACGAGCAATGCGTAGGCTTCCATGTCAGGCTTTCTTCGCGGTGAACTTGATGCGGTAGGCGATCAGCGTGTCCGCCGCGAGCAGCGAGAACAGCAGCAGCCCCTGGAACACGCCCGTGATGGACTTGGGCAGGCCCAGGCGCGATTGCGCAAGCTCGCCGCCGATGTAGAACATGCTCATGAGGATGGCCGAGAACACGATGCCCACCGGGTGCAGCCGCCCCACGAAGGCCACGATGATGGCCGCGAAGCCGTAACCCGCCGGCACATAGGGCGTGAGCTGGCCGATGGGGCCGGCCACCTCCAGCGCACCCGCCAGGCCGGCTGCGCCACCCGAGGTGAGCAGCGCGATCCACAGCGCGCGGCGCGACGAGAAGCCCGCGTAGCGCGCCGCAGCCGGCGCCAGCCCGCCCACCTGCTGCGCAAACCCCGAGTAGGTGCGGAACAGGTAGACCCAGGCAGCGGCCACGCCGGCCAGCGCGATCAGCAGGCCGATGTTGACCCGCATGCCTTCAATGAGGCGCGGGATCTTGGTGGAGGCGTCGAAGGTCTTGGTCTGCGGGAAGTTGTAGCCCAGTGGGTCTTTCCAGGGGCCGTAGACCAGGTAGTACAGCAGCTGCACCGCCACATAGACCAGCATCAGGCTCACGAGGATCTCGTTGGCGTTGAAGCGGTCGCGCAGCAGCGCGGTGATGCCGGCCCACACCATGCCGCCCAGCACGCCGGCCAGCAGGATGACCGGGATGATCCAGGGGCCGGTGCCCTTCTCGGCCAGCAGCGCCACACCACCGGCCACGATGGCGCCGACGATGAACTGCCCTTCGGCGCCGATGTTCCAGACGTTGGAGCGGAAACAGACGGCCAGGCCGAGCGCGATCAGCAGCAGCGGCGTGGCCTTGACCATCAGCTCCGACAGCGCATAGGGCGTGCGAATGGGTTCCCAGAAGAACACCTGCAGGGCGCGCACCGGGTCCTTGCCGAGTGCGGCAAACAGGATGACGCCGATCAGCACCGTGACGGCGAGCGCCAGCAGCGGCGAACAGTAGCCCCACAGGGCCGATGGCTGGGGGCGTGCCTCAAGCTTGAACATGGGCCACCTCCGCCTGCGTGCGCTGGGCACTGCCATTCCACAATCCCGACATCCATTCCCCTATCTGTGTCACGGTCGCGCTCGCACGCGGCACGCTGGGCGACAGCCGCCCCTTGGCCACCACGTAGAGCCGGTCCGAAATCTCGAACAGCTCGTCCAGCTCCTCGCTCACCACCAGCACGGCGCACCCGGCGTCGCGCAGCGCGAGAATTTCGCCGCGTATCTGCGCGGCAGCACCCACGTCCACCCCCCAGGTGGGCTGGCTGACGATCAGCAGGCGCGGCTTGGCCTCGATCTCGCGGCCGACGATGAACTTCTGCAGGTTGCCGCCCGACAGCGACTTGGCCGCCGCGTGCGGGCCGGCGGCCTTCACCTTGTAGCGGCTGATGATGTTGGCCGCCTGCGCCTGCAGCGCACCCAGCTTGAGCCAGCCGCCGGCACCGATGGCGTCGCGGCGCGACAGCAGCAGGTTGTGCGCAAGGCCCAGCGTGGGCACGGCGCCCCGGCCCAGGCGTTCTTCGGGCACGAAGTGCAGCCCCAGCCCGCGGCGGCGGCCCGGCCCCAGGCGGGAGACATCGTGACCCAGCACCGTGATGCTGCCCGCCGGCGCTCGCGTGTCTTCGCCCGAGAGGGTGTAGAGCAGCTCGCTCTGGCCGTTGCCCGACACGCCGGCAATGCCCACCACCTCACCTGCGCAGACGGTGAGGTTGATGTCGTCCAGGTCGGTGCCAAACGGGTCGTCGCTCTTGAGCCTGAGCCCCTTGACCTGCAGCACCGCCGCGCCCGGCTTGTGTTCGTGCTGTTCCAGTGCCGGCGGCTCGGCGCCGATCATCAGGCGGCTCAGCGACGCGTTGCTTTCCTCGCGCGGGTCGCACACGCCTGTCACCTGGCCACCGCGCAGCACCGTACAGGCGGTGCACAGCTCGCGGATCTCGTGCAGCTTGTGGCTGATATAGAGGATGCTGCAGCCCTCGGAGGCCAGCTTCTTCAGCACCACGAACAGTTTTTCCACCGCCTGCGGCGTCAGCACCGAGGTGGGTTCGTCCAGGATCAGCAGCTGCGGCTGCGTGAGCAGCGCGCGGATGATCTCGACCCGCTGCATCTCGCCCACGCTGAGCGAATGCACCGGGCGGGCCGGGTCGATGTCCAGGCCGTATTCGGTCGCCTTGTCGGAGATGCTGCGGCTGACCTCCTCCAGGCTCAGTGTCTTGTCCAGCCCCAGCCACACGTTCTCGGCCACGGTGAGGGTGTCGAACAGGCTGAAGTGCTGGAACACCATGGCGATGCCCAGTGCCCGCGCTTCCTGCGGGTTGCGGATGTGGACGGGTTTGCCGTTGAACATCACCACGCCTTCGTCGGGTTTGACGGTGCCGTAGATGATCTTCATCAGGGTGGATTTGCCTGCCCCGTTCTCGCCCAGCACGGCGTGTATCTCGCCGGGGGCCACGGTCAGGTGGACATCTTGGTTGGCCACCACGCCGGGGTAGCGTTTGGTGATGCCGGTTAGGTGGAGTCGGCTGACGGTCATCCTCTGTCTCTGTTCTGGTGGTTTTGGGGGAAAGGAAAGGATCTATTCACCGGTGCGCAGCGCGGTGGCCACCGCCTTGACCTGCTCGCGCAGCCAGCGCGGGGCGCTCGCGGCATGGGTGCGCTCGTGCCAGAGCTGGTAATACATCATGCGGGGGAAACTCACCGGGCAAGGCAGTATGGTCACCGGCAGGTGGTCCGTGAATCGCTCGCAGTACTGGCGGCCGGTGGTCAGCACCAGCAAGCTCGATGCCACCATGGACGGCACCAGGCCGAAATGCGGGCAGCGTGCGGTGATCCGCCGGGTGTGGCCGGCCTGGGCCAGGTACTCGTCAATCACCCCACGCGCGCCAGGGTGGGTGGGCGTGGGCGCGATGTGCTCGGCCTCCAGCCAGTCTTCCACGGTCCAGCCCCGGCGCACCGCCGGGTGCTTGTTGGACACCAGGCTCACCACCTCGTCACCAAAGAGCCGCCCCAGGTGCAGGTCTTCGGGCGGCTTGAGCCAGTTGCCGATCACCACGTCCACATTGCCCTGTGCCAGGTGCTGGCGGTAGTCGGAGTCGGCCGACAGCGGGTGGATTTCTATCGGGCACAGCGGCGCCTGGGTCTTGATGCGGGTGACCAGTTGCGGCAGGAACACCGGGTCGAGGTAGTCGCTCGCGGCGATGCTGAAGGTGTGCTGCGCGGTGGCAGGGTCGAAGCTGCGGGCTTCGGAGAACATCACCTCGGCGCTGCGCAGTATGGCCGCTGCTGGCTCCACCATGCGCAAGCCGGTGGCAGTGGGCACCATGCCGGTGCCCGAGCGCACCAGAAGAGGGTCTCCGGACAGGTCACGCAGGCGTTTCAAAGCAGCGCTCACCGCCGGCTGGTACATGCCGAGGCGGATGGCTGCCTTCGAAACGCTGCGTTCGGTGAGCACGGTGTGGAGGACCCGGATCAGGTGCAAGTCGATCTTGTCGAACAGTAGCTGGTCTTTCATCGTGGCGGATACCCTCAATCACATCGTTCGCATACGGGCTGGCGTATGTCCAATCGCGAAACAGCGCGCTATGCTGGCGCGCATGAACGATCACCACGCGACCCCTGAGGCCCGCCCGCTGCGCTTCCTGCGCCGGGGCGAAATTGTCACGCTCGGCAATGTACCACCCACCCGCACGCTGCTGGAGGTGTTGCGCGAGGACCTGCACTGCACCGGCACCAAGGAAGGCTGCGGCGAAGGCGACTGCGGCGCCTGCACCGTGGTGCTGGGCGAGGCGCGCGACGGCAAGGTGGAATACCGCGCCATCAACAGCTGCATACGCCTGGCTCACTCGGTGGATGGCCTGGCCGTGTGGACGGTGGAAGACATTGCCGCCGAAGACAGCACGCCCCACCCCGCACAGGAAGCCATGGTGCAGTGCCACGGCTCGCAATGCGGCTTCTGCACCCCGGGCTTCGTGATGAGCCTGTTCGGCATGTACCAGAACCGCGTGTGCCAGGGTGAAACCATCACCCGCGATGTGGCACAGGAAGACCTCTCGGGCAACCTGTGCCGCTGCACCGGCTACCGCCCCATTCTGGATGCGGCTCAGCAGATGGCCAGCCTGCCGCCCGCCCGTGTGGACGAAGCCGCCGTGCTGGCGCAACTGGCACAGATACAGCCCGGCACCGCGGCCGGCAGCTACCTGATGCCGCGCCGCCTGGACGAACTGCTGCGCCTGCGTGCCCAGCACCCCGAGGCCCAGGTGGTAGCCGGCTGCACCGACGTGGGCCTGTGGGTGACCAAGATGCACCAGCAGTACCCCCGCGTGCTGGACGTGACCGCCGCCGAGGAGATGCGCCGCATAGCCCGCACCGCAACCGGGGTCTCCATCGGCGCCGCCGTGCGCCTGTCTGACGCGTACGCCGCGCTGGAGGCCGACCGCCCGCAGCTGCACGCCTTTGCCGCGCGTTTCGCCGGCCTGCCGGTGCGCAACTCCGGCACGCTGGGTGGCAACGTGGCCAACGGCTCACCCATTGGCGACAGCATGCCGCTGCTGATTGCCCTGCGCGCGCAGGTGGTGCTGGCTGCCTGGCGTGATGGGAAAGTGACCGAACGCACGCTGCCGCTGGAATCGCTCTACACCGGCTACCGCCAGAACGTGATGGCCAAGGACGAGCTGCTGGTGCGCATCGAGGTGCCTGCACCCACCGCGCTGGAATACAGCCGCGCCTACAAGATCAGCAAGCGCTTCGATGACGACATCTCGGCCGTGTGCCTGGTGGTCAACCTGGAACTGGACGGCGGCGTGGTGAAGGCCGCGTCCATCGGCGTGGGCGGCGTGGCCGCCACGCCGGTGCGGGCGAAGCAGACCGAAGCTGCTCTGGCCGGCCAGCCCTGGAACACCGGCACCGTGAAGGCGGCCATGGCCGCGCTGCGCGCCGAGTTCCAGCCCATCAGCGACATGCGCGCCAGCGCCGACTACCGCCGCACCGTGCTGGGCAACCTGCTGCAGCGCCTGTGGCTGGAACAGCAAGGCATCGCCACGGTGCAGATCGAAACCCTGGACGGAGTACCGGCATGAACGCTCCCGAATCCGTGATCCTCAAGACCGCACCGGCTGGCACCGCTGCCGGTGTGTCGCGCTTCCACGAAAGTGCGCGCGCCCAGGTGGCCGGCGCCGCCACCTATATAGATGACATCCCCGAGGTGCGCGGCACGCTGCACGCGGCACCCATCCTCTCCAACGTGGCGCACGGCAAGCTGCGCGGCGTGGATGCCAGCGCGGCGCTGGCCATGCCCGGCGTGCGCGGCGTGGTGCTGCACCACGACATCCCCGGCGACAAGATACTGGCCGCCTTCGCGCACGACGAACCCATCTTCGCCATCGACACCGTGCAGCACATCGGCCAGGTGATTGGTCTGGTGGTGGCCGACGACGTGATGGCCGCGCGCCGTGCGGCCCGCAAGGTGAAGCTGGACGTCGAAGCCCTGCCAGCCGTGCTGAGCGTGCACGACGCCCACGCCCAGCAGAGCTACGTGCTGCCCCCCGTGCACGTAAAACGTGGCGATGCCGCCGCTGCATTGGCCAAGGCGAAACACACCCTCACCGGCAGCTTTGAAGTGGGCGGCCAGGAACACTTCTACCTGGAAGGCCAGATTGCCTACGCCCTGCCGCTGGAGCAGAACCAGTGGTGGGTGTACTCCAGCACCCAGCACCCGGGCGAGGTGCAGCACTGGGTGTCGCACGCGCTGGGCCTGGCCAACCACTCGGTGAAGGTGGAATGCCGGCGCATGGGCGGCGGCTTTGGCGGCAAGGAAACCCAGGCCGGCCACCTGGCCGTGTGGGCGTCCATCGCGGCGCGCAAGTTCGGCCGTGCCGTGAAGCTGCGGCTGGACCGCGATGACGACTTCATGGTCACCGGCAAACGCCACCCCTTCGCCTACCGCTACACCGTGGGCTTTGACGACAGCGGGCTCCTGAGCGGTCTGCAGATCGACATGCTGGCCAACTGCGGCTTCAGCGCCGACCTCTCCGGCCCCGTGGCCGACCGCGCCATCTTCCACGTGGACAACGCCTACTTCCTGGAAGACGTGAGCGTCTCGTCCTACCGCTGCAAGCTCAACACCCAGAGCCACACCGCCTACCGCGGCTTCGGCGGCCCGCAGGGCGTGATTGCCATCGAGCGCATCCTGGGCGATATTGCCCACCACCTGGGCCTGGACGCGCTGGACGTGCGCAAGCGCAACCTCTACGGCATCGAAGACCGCAACGTCACCCACTACGGCATGACGGTCGAAGACAACATCCTCGACCCGCTGATGAGCCAGCTGGAAGCCACCAGCAGCTACCGCCAGCGCCGTGCCGAGATTGCGGCCTTCAACGCCAAGAGCCCCGTCATCAAACGCGGTCTGGCCATCACGCCCGTCAAGTTCGGCATCAGCTTCACCGCCACGCTGTTCAACCAGGCCGGCGCGCTGGTGCACGTGTACACCGACGGCAGCGTGCAGGTGAACCACGGCGGGACCGAGATGGGCCAGGGCCTGAACACCAAGATCGCCGCCATCGTGGCCGACGAACTCGGCGTGCCCTTCGAGCGCGTGCTGTCCACCGCGAGCGACACCAGCAAGGTGCCCAACGCCAGCGCCACCGCCGCCAGCAGCGGCACCGACCTCAACGGCCGCGCCGCCCAGTTTGCCGCCCGCAACGTGCGCGACAACCTCGCCGCCTTCGTGGCCGGGCTGGACGGCTGCGGCGCCGGTGCGGTGTTGTTCCGCCAGGGCCAGGTCATCTCGCCCAAGGCCACGCGCTCGTTTGAAGAGGTGGTGAGCGCCGCCTACGCCAACCGCATCCAGCTCTGGAGCGACGGCTTCTACCGCACGCCCAAGATCCACTACGACAAGGTCACCCTCACCGGCCGGCCGTTCTACTACTTCGCCTACGGCGCCGCCTGCACCGAAGTGGCCATCGACACCCTCACCGGCGAGAACCGCGTGACCCGCGTGGACATCCTCCACGACGTGGGCCACAGCATCAACCCCGCCATCGACATCGGCCAGGTGGAAGGCGGCTACGTGCAGGGCATGGGCTGGCTCACCACCGAACAGCTGGTGTGGAACGACAAGGGCTACCTCGCCACCCACGCCCCCAGCACCTACAAGATCCCCGCCACCGGCGACATCCCCGCCCACTTCAAGGTGGACCTGTGGCCCGAAGCCAACCGCGAAGACAACGTGCACGGCAGCAAGGCCGTGGGTGAGCCGCCCTTCATGCTGGCGGTGAGCGTGTACGAAGCGCTGCGCGACGCGGTGGCGCAGGCGCGGGGTGATGGCAAGCTGGTGACGATGAACGCGCCAGCCACGGCAGAGGAAGTGCTGCGGTCGTTGTCGGTGTGATGTGAAGGGGCCTCAAGCCCCCTCACATCCCTTCAGATCCTTTCACGCCTCGTCTCCACGCGGCGGCAACTGGAAGACAAACGTGGCCAGACGTGGCGCAGACGCCTGGGCGTCCTCGGGGTGCCACCACTCGTCAAAACGCACCAGCGACAGCCCACACGCCTGGGCCGCGTGAAAGAAGTCGGAAACGTGGTGGGTGAAGGCCTGCACCTTCACCTCCTCGCCTTGCTCATTCAAGAACATGGCCTGGCTGTTCCGGTATTGCCGGAACGGGTGCAACTCGCTGATGAACACTCGCCCACCCGGCACCAGCGCGGCAACGGCCTGGCGCAACACCGGCTCCAGCGCTTCCAGGTGCTCCAGCACCAGGTTGAAGGCCACCAGGTGCGCGGCTTGTGCCGCGCACGGCCACGGCACGGACAGATCGGCCTGCTGAAACCGCACGTGCGGCGCGCTCACCCGGCTGCGGGCCACCGCCAGCATGCCCTCGGAAAAGTCCAGCGCGTGCACCTCATCGGCCACCTGGCTGTAGTGGACCGTGTTCTTGCCGGTGCCACACCCCGCTTCAATCACCACAGGTACATGCTCCTGCCCCAGCAGCCGGCGGGTCACTTCGGCGTCAAGGTCACGGGTGAGGTTGCGGTCGGAATCGTAGGTGGAGGACCACGCCGTGTAGGCGTTTGAGATGGACATGGGGCGGGAATGGTGATTGTTGAACCCAGGTGACCGCAGAGTATTCCGGAGAACACCGACCAACAAGCGGACGCGCCTGTTCGTACCCATCCAGCGTGACCACGCCTGGACCGCTGACCATCGGCTACTTTGACCCATTTCGGGTCAAATATTGATCTTTCCGGATCGAAATAGACCGCATAGCATCCAACCCCATGGCCGCACATCGACGGCCGGGATATGGAGACACAGCGGTGAACTGGCGCGGACTCAAGTCGGGCGAACGGACGGTACTGGACCACGTGTTCTGGGCCAGCGGCATTTCGCGTGATGCGCTGGCGGCCGCCTCGTCCTTTTCCAAGACCCGGGCCAACGCGGCCGTGGCCGAACTGCTGGAGCAGGGCCTGCTGGAGCAGACCGGTGAGCAGGTTCCCACGGGCGGGCGGCGGGCCGAGACGCTGCGCCTGAGCCGCAGCCTGGGTGTGCTGATCGGCGTGGCGGTGGGCGCCACCGGGCTGGAGGTGGGCGTGCTCAGCCCCGACCTCACCGTGCTGGAGCACCACAGCGAACCGGCCGACGTGCGCGACGGCCCGGGACCGGTGCTTTCACGCATACGCACCCTGATGCACGAGCTGCTGGCGCGTTGCAACGTGACCGCACGCCAGGTGATTGGCATCGGCATCGGGCTGCCCGGCCCGGTGGACTTTGACAGCGGCCAGCTGGTGAGCCCGCCGCTGATGCCGCTGTGGGACGGCTACTCCATACGCGATGACCTGGCCGCCGACTTCAGCGCGCCGGTGTTCGTGGACAACGACGTGAACGTGATGGCGCTGGGCGAACTCTGGCGCATGCAGCGCAGCCTGCCCAACTTTCTGGTGGTGAAGGTGGGCACCGGCATCGGTTGCGGCATCGTCTGCCACGGGCAGGTGTACCGCGGCGCGAACGGTTCGGCGGGGGACGTGGGACACATCTGCGTCGTGCCCGACGGGCCGCGCTGCCACTGCGGCAACCTGGGCTGTGTGGAAACGCTGGCCGCAGGCCCTGCCATTGCGCGCATGGCCACCGAAGCGGCCGAAGCCGGCCAGAGCCCGCTGCTGGCTCGCCTGCTGGGCGAGCGCGGCACGCTGCGCCTGCAGGACGTGGCCGAGGCCAGCCGCGCGGGCGACATGGCCGCCAACCAGGTCATTCAGCGCTCGGGCGCACTGGTGGGCCAGATGCTGGCCTCCGTGGTGAACTTCTTCAACCCGTCGCACGTGTTCATTGGCGGCGGTATCACCCGCGTAGGGCCGCTGTTCCTGGCGGCCGTGCGCCAGAGCGTGTACCACCGCTCGCTGGCACTCTCCACCCGCCACCTCGAGATCCAGTACACGCCGCTGGGCGAGCGCGCCGGTCTGATCGGCGCGGGCGTGCTGGCCATGCAGGAAAGCCTGCGCCAGATGGAGACCGCCTGATGGAGCCGGTGCGCGTGGAGCTGCGCGGCATCGTCAAGCGCTTCGGTCCGGTGCAGGTGCTGCACGGCGTGGACCTGGTGCTGGCACCGGGCCGCGTGGTGGGCCTGCTGGGCGAGAACGGCGCGGGCAAATCCACGCTGATGAAAATCCTCTCGGGCTACGAGGCACCCAGCGAAGGCGAGCTGCGGGTGAACGGCCGTCCTATCCGCTTCGATGGCCCACGCGCCGCCGAGGCCGAGGGCATCGTGCTGATCCACCAGGAATTCAACCTGGCCGAAGACCTCACGGTGGCGCAGAACATCTTCCTGGGCCACGAGCAGCGGCGCGGCTGGTGGCTGGACGACGTGGCCATGCGCGCCACCACACGCCACGTGCTGGACGACGTGGGCCTGACCCAGGTGAACCCGGACACGCGGGTGCGCGACCTCATCGTGGCCGAGCGCCAGCTGGTGGAGATTGCCAAGGCGCTGTCGCGCCAGGCGCGCGTGCTCGTCATGGACGAACCCACGGCCACGCTCACGCCCGCCGAGACCGGGCGGCTGTTCGAGCTGGTGGCACGGCTCAAGGCCGAGGGTGTCACCATCGTTTTCATCTCGCACAAGCTGGACGAGGTGGAGCGCGTCACCGAAGAGGTGGTGGTGATGCGCGACGGCCGTCTGGTGGCGCAGCAGCCCACCGCCTCGCTCACGCGGGGGCAGATGGCCAACCTGATGGTGGGCCGCGAGCTGGCCGACCTCTACCCGCCGCGCACCGCCGTGCCGGCCGATGCGCCGGTGCTGCTGTCGGTGCGCCAGCTGGATGTGCCCGGCTGGGCGCAGGACGTGAGCTTCGAGGTGCGTGCGGGCGAGGTGTTCGGCTTCGCGGGCCTGGTGGGCGCGGGCCGAACCGAATTGTTTGAAGGTCTGCTGGGCCTGCGCGACCGTACGGTGCAGGGGGTGGATATTGCGGGTGTGGCGGTGTTGCCGCGCTCGCCGCGCGAGGCGGCCAACGCCGGCCTCACCTACCTGAGCGAGGACCGCAAGGGCCGGGGCCTGCACGTGCGCTTCGGCCTGAAGGAGAACCTCACCCTGATGGCGCTGGGCCGCCACGCCAGGCCCTGGCTGGACCCGGCGAGCGAACACGCCGCGCTGGAGCAGGCGGTGCGCGATTTCGGCATCCGCTGCGGCTCGCTGGACGTGCCGGCCGGCTCGCTCTCGGGCGGCAACCAGCAGAAGCTGGCGCTGGCCCGCGTGCTGCACCCCGGCCCGCGCGTGGTGGTGCTGGACGAGCCCACACGCGGCGTGGACATCGGCGCCAAGCGCGAGATCTACGCGCTGATCCGCCGCCTGGCCGACGAGGGCCGTGCGGTGGTGGTGGTGTCGTCCGAACTGATGGAACTCATTGGCCTGTGCCACCGCGTGGCGGTGATGCGCGCAGGCCGGCTGCAGGCCACGCTGGAGGCCGCACAACTGAACGAACAGGAGCTGATCGCCCATGCAACCGGATCGCACTGAATCCGCCGCCCTATCCGCCCCCGGCACTGCGACGACGGCGCGCCGCTGGCGCCTGCCCACGCTGGGCCCGCTGCTCGGCCTGGTGCTGCTGTGCGTGGCGGGCACGCTGCTCAACGGCGAGTTCGCCACCGCCGACAACGCCATGAACGTGCTCACGCGCACCGCTTTCATCGGCATCATCGCGGTGGGCATGTGTTTCGTGATCATCTCGGGCGGTATCGACCTTTCGGTCGGCTCCATGGCCGCGCTGATCGCGGGCACGACCATCCTGCTCATGAACAAGATCGCTCCGCTGGGCTGGTCGCCGGTGGCCGTGGTGGTGGTGGGCATGGCCACCGCCGTGCTGCTGGGCGCGCTGTTCGGCCTGGCACACGGTCTGCTGATCACACGCGGGCGCATCGAGCCTTTCATCGTCACGCTGGGCACGCTGGGCATCTTCCGCGCCTACCTCACCTATTTCGCCGACGGCGGCGCGCTCGCGCTGGACAACGAGCTGGCCGACGCCTACGGCCCGGTCTACTACGGCAGCCTGCTGGGCGTGCCGATACCGGTGTGGGTGTTCGCGCTCGTGGCCCTGGGCGGCGCGCTGCTGCTCAACCGCACCGCCTATGGCCGCTACGTGCAGGCCATTGGCTCCAACGAGCAGGTGGCGCGCTACGCCGCCGTGGACGTGGACCGCACCAAGGTGCTCACCTACACCCTGCTGGGTGTGTGCGTGGGCATCGCCACCCTGCTCTACGTGCCGCGCCTGGGCTCGGCGTCTCCCACCACCGGGCTGCTGTGGGAGCTCGAAGCCATCGCGGCCGTCATCGTGGGCGGCACCGCGCTGCGTGGCGGCGCCGGCAGCATCGGCGGCACCGTCATCGGCGCCATCCTGCTATCGGTCATCAGCAACATCCTCAACCTCACCAGCATCATCAGCGTGTACCTCAACGCGGCGGTGCAGGGTTTCGTGATCATCGCCGTCGCATTCATGCAGCGGCGGCGTCCCTAGGGCCTGGGTATAGGCCATCTGTTCCGTACTTTCCGTACTTTCCGTTCTTTCCGTTTTCCCGTCAGCAACACCATCCCACAAGGAGACAAGCATGAAGAACCGTTCCCGTCTGCTCGCACTGGCCGCCGTGGCCGCGCTGGGCGTGGCCAGCCCGCTGCTGGCCCAGGCCCAGAACAAGGTGAACCTGGGTGTGGCCATTCCGGCCGCCACCCACAGCTTCGCCGCCGGCCTGGTGTACTGGGCCAACGAGGCCAAGAAGGAGCTGGAGAAGGACCCCAACATCAAGGTCACCATCAAGACCGCCAGCGGCGCGCCCGAGCAGGCCAACCAGCTGCAGGACCTGGTCACGGCCACCAAGATCGACTCGCTCGTGGTGCTGCCCTTCGAATCCGCCGCGCTCACGCGCCCGGTGCAGCAGGTCAAGGCCAAGAACGTGTACGTGACGGTGGTTGACCGTGGCCTGACCGACACCAGCGCACAGGACGCCTATGTGTCCGGCGACAACACCGCCTTCGGCAAGGTGCCGGCCGAGTACCTGGCCAAGTTCCTCAATGGCAAGGGCAACATCGTGGCGCTGCGTGGCATCCCCACCACCATCGACAACGAGCGCATGGACGCTTTCAACGCGGTGATGAAGAACCACCCGGGCATCAAGGTGCTGGACGCCAAACACGGCAACTGGAACCGCGACGATGCCTTCAAGGTGATGCAGGACTTCCTGACCCGCTTCAAGGAGATCGACGCCGTGTGGGCGGCCGATGACGACATGGCCTTTGGCGTGCTGCGCGCCATCGAGCAGGCCAAGCGCAAGGACATCAAGATCGTGTTCGGTGGCGCCGGTGCCAAGGCCATGGTCAAGACGCTGATGGACGGCAGCAACCCGCTGATCCAGGCCAACGTGTCGTACTCGCCCAAGTTCCTCTATGAAGCGATCAAGATGACCGCCCTGGCGCGCCAGAAGGGTCAGAAACTGCCGGCCACGACCATCGTGCCGTCGGTGCTGATCACCAAGCAGAACGCCAAGGACTTCTACTTCCCCGACTCGCCGTTCTGAGCGAAACCGCCAGGAGGACTCCCATGAAAACGATACAAGGCCCCGGGATCTTCCTGGCCCAGTTCATCGGTCCGGCCGCACCCTTCAACACGCTGCAAGGGCTGGCCGGCTGGGCCGCCTCGCTGGGCTACCAGGGGGTGCAGATCCCCACCAGCGACGCGCACATCTTCGACCTGCAACGCGCCGCCGAGAGCGACACCTACTGCGACGAGGTGAAGGGCACGCTGGCCGCGCATGGCCTGCAGGTGACCGAACTCTCCACCCACCTGCAGGGCCAGCTGCTGTGTGTGCACCCGGCCTACGACCTGCAGTTCGATGCCTTCGCGGCCCCCGAGGTGCGCGGCAACCCCGCCGCGCGCACCGCCTGGGCGCACGATCAGTTGCTGATGGCGGCCAAGGCCTCGGAACGGCTGGGCCTCAAGGCACATGCGTCGTTCTCGGGTGCGCTGGCCTGGCCCTACCTCTACCCGTGGCCACAGCGCCCGCCCGGCCTGGTGGAAGCCGCCTTTGCCGAGCTGGCCAGACGCTGGCGCCCCGTGCTCGATGCCTTCGACGACGCGGGCGTGGACGTCTGCTATGAGCTGCACCCCGGTGAAGACCTGCACGACGGCGTGACCTTCGAGCGTTTCCTCGACGCCATAGGCCATCACCCGCGCGCCAACATCCTCTACGACCCCAGCCACTTCGTGCTGCAGCAGCTCGACTACCTGGCCTTCATCGACCACTACCACGAGCGCATACGCGCCTTCCACGTGAAGGACGCCGAGTTCCGCCCCAATGGCAAGCAGGGCGTTTACGGCGGCTTCAGCAGCTGGGTGGACCGCGCCGGGCGCTTTCGCTCGCTGGGCGACGGTCAGGTGGACTTCAAGGCCATCTTCTCCAAGATGGCGCAGTACGACTACGCGGGCTGGGCCGTGCTGGAGTGGGAGTGCTGCCTCAAACACCCCGAAGACGGCGCACGCGAAGGCGCCAGCTTCATCCGCGACCACATCATCCGCGTGGCCGACCGCGCCTTCGACGACTTTGCAGCCAGCGCGGGCGATGCCCAGACGCTCAACGCCCTGCTGGGACTGAACAGGAGCCAGGCATGACGGGCGGCCGTACGTCATCGGGAACCCACCGGCGCATACGCCTGGGCATGGTGGGTGGCGGTGAGGGCAGCTTCATCGGCGCGGCCCACCGCATCGCCGCCCGGCTGGACGACGAGTTCGAGCTGGTGGCCGGCGCTTTCTCGTCCGACCCGGCGCGTGCCCACGCCAGCGCCGAGCAGCTGCGCATCGCGCCCGAGCGCAGCTACGCCCACTACGCCGACATGGCCCGCTCCGAGGCGCACCGCCCCGATGGCATCGACGCCGTGGTCATCGTCACGCCCAACCACCTGCACGTGCCGGTGGCGCTCGCTTTCGTCGAGCAGGGCCTGCACGTCATCTGCGACAAGCCCCTGGCCACCTCGCTGGCCGAAGCACAGACGCTGGCCCGCGCGGTGCGCGAGAAAAACGTGCTGTTCCTGCTCACCCACACCTACGCCGGCTACCCCATGGTGCGCCAGGCACGCGAGATGGTGGCCGCTGGCGAACTGGGCGAACTGCGCATCGTGCAGGTGGAGTACGCGCAGGACTGGCTGGGGCAACCGGTGGAGCGCATGGGAAACAAGCAGGCCGAATGGCGAGCCGACCCGCAGCGTGCCGGCCCGGCCGGCGCACTGGGCGACATCGGCACGCACGCCTACCAACTGGCGCGTTATGTGAGCGGCCTGACGGTGCAGGAGCTGTCCGCCGAACTCAGCACCTTCGTGCCCGGCCGCGCGCTGGACGACCACGTGCAGGCCATGCTGCGTTTTGACGGTGGCGCACGCGGCATGTTGTGGGCCAGCCAGGTGGCCAGCGGTGCGTGCAACGCGCTGCGTCTGCGGGTCTACGGCACGCGAGCCTCGCTGCACTTCGACCAGGAGCAGCCCGAGCAGCTCTGGTTCGCCGAACAGGGGCAACCCGCCCGCCTGCTGCGCCGGGGCCTGCCACCCCACGCAGGCGCGGGCAGCCGCATACCGCCCGGCCACCCCGAAGGCTACTTCGAGGCTTTCGCCGAGCTGTACCGCGATTTCGCGCGGGCCTGGCGCGGCGGCAGCGCCGCGCAGATGCCCGGCATGGCCGATGGGCTGGACGGCATGGCCTTCGTGGAGGCCGTTCTGGCCAGCCACCGGGACGGTGCGCGCTGGGTGCGGATGACGGATCCGTCAGGCCTGCGCGCCGGCTGAGGCAGGCACGAGCAGCGTCTCGCCGGTAGCAACCAGCTTCTCGCTGCCACCCGAGACAGCGAACAGTTCGCAGTGGGTGAACACCTGGGTCTTGCCCGGTTTGACCACCCGGGCCCGGGCCACAAACCGTTCACCCACGGCTGGCCGCAGGCAGTTGACCGTGTAGTGCGAGGCCAGCACCTGCCCCACCAGTGTGGCGGCAGCAAAACCGCATGCGGTGTCGATGAGCGCCCCCACCAGCCCCGCGTGCAGGTAGCCGGCGTACTGCCCGGCCTCCGGACGCCAGGGCATGGCGATGGTGGCGCTGCCGGGTTCGGCCGCCACCACCTCGATACCGCACCAGCGGTTGAACGCGGCCGCGCTGTTGATGGCCCGCAGCTGGGCCAGCGTATCGGTAGTGGGTTCCATGGGGTGACTCCTGACGCCTGGGGTGGCACCAATCTACGAACGCCCACCAGGAATCACTGTCAGCCCCGCGACGCGATGTCGCACGTGGGACGGCGCGGGGTGGAGCCGGAGGGAAGGGAGACAGGCGACAATCGCCCCCGCCATGGACAACGACCTCGCGCCCCTGACCCCGACACCACCCGGCCTGTACCGCCACTACAAGGGCGGCTGGTACGAGGTGCTGGACACCGTGCGCTGCAGCGAAACGCTGCAGGGCATGACGCTGTACCGCGCGCTGTATGGCGGGTTTGGGCTTTGGGTGCGGCCGGCGGCCATGTTCGAGGAAACGGCAGAGTTCATGGGCCGGGTGCAGCGCCGTTTCACGCCGCAGGACTGGAAGACCATCCCGCTGGCCGACCTGCCCACCGCACAGGCGCTGGTGGCCCATGTGTCACGCCTGCTCCGGGAAACCGGCCAGACCCACCGCAACCCGCCGCCCGAACCCACCACCTGCTGCGAGCGTGGCTGCAACGGCTGTGTGTGGGAGGGCTACTACGGCGCCCTCGCCTTCTGGCGCGAGGACGCGGTGGCGTTGTTGACCACGTGACGGCGCCGGGCCGCCCCAAGCCGGCACAGCCCCCTTCAAGGGGCAGCGACCCGCGCAGCGGCGGAGCGTGGGGGCCTCAAGTGACCAGAATCGCCCGGAAATCGTTGACGTTGGTGTGCGTCGGGCCGGTGATGACGAGGTCACCCAGCGGCTCGAAGTAGCCATAGGCGTCGTTGCGCGCCAGGTGGTCCGCCACCTTCAGGCCCTGGGCCTGCGCACGCGCCAGCGTGTCGGGTGACACCAGCGCGCCGGCGTTGTCTTCCACGCCGTCGATGCCGTCGGTGTCTGCCGCCAGCGCCCAAACGCCAGCCTGCCCGCCCAACGCCTGTACCAGACCCAGGCAGAACTCGCCCGCGCGTCCGCCCCGGCCCTTGGCCTGGCCCGGCTCGCGGGGCTTCACCGTCACGGTGGTCTCGCCGCCGCTCAGGATGACGCAGGGGCGCGGCAGGCTGCTGCGGCCATTGGCGATGGAGCGCGCCAGCGCCGCATGCACCTTGCCCACTTCGCGCGATTCGCCTTCGATCTCGTCGCTCAGCACATGGGCATGCAGGCCCAGTTCGCGCGCGGCTTGCGCGGCGGCTTCCAGGCTCTGCTGCGGCGTGGCGATGAGGTGCACCGCATGGCCGTTGAGGCGCGGGTCGCCGGGTTTGGGGGTTTCCAGTGCGCCGCTTTCCAGCGCAGCACGTACGGCAGCGGGCACGTCGATGCGGTAGCGGCGCAGGATATCCAGTGCGTCGGCGCAGGTGCTGGCGTCGGGCACGGTGGGGCCGCTGGCGATCACGCTCACGTCGTCACCGGGCACGTCGCTGATGGTGAGCGTGACCACACGTGCGGGCGCACAGGCCGCAGCCAGCCGGCCGCCCTTGATGCGCGAGAGGTGTTTGCGCACGGTGTTCATCTCGCCAATGTGGGCACCGCTGTTGAGCAGCTCGCGGTTGATGCGCTGCTTGTCTTCGAGCGTGAGGCCGTCGGCCGGCAGGGTGAGCAGCGCCGAGCCGCCACCGGAGATGAGGCACAGCACCAGGTCGTCGGCCGTGAGGCCGTTGGTCAGCTCCAGCATGCGCTGCGCGGCAGCAAGTCCCGCCGCATCAGGCACGGGGTGGGCGGCTTCCACCACCTCGATGCGCTGCGCCAGGCCGCCAGGGCGCGGCGGTGTGTGGTGGTAGCGTGTGACCACCAGGCCCGAGAGGGACGCGTCCGCCGGCCACAGCGCCTCCACCGCCTGCGCCATGGCGCCACCGGCCTTGCCGGCACCCAGCACCAGCGTGCGCCCTTTCGGCGGCGTGGGCAGGAAGGCCGCCGTGTTGTGCAGCGGCAAGGCGCGGCGCACTGCCACGTCGTACAGGTGGCGCAGCAGCGCGCGCGGGTCTGGGGTGGGCTGGGTCATGCCCGGAGTTTAGGCCTTGGCGATCTCGTGGCCAGCCATGATCTCCAGGCTGCGGCACAGGGCGGAATGGTCCTGTCCGGCCAGGCCGTGGGCGGCACAGGTCTGCATCAGCTGCGCGGCGCTGGCGGTGTGCGGCAGGCTCAGGCCCATCTCGCGCGCCCCCTGCAGGGCCAGGTTCAGGTCCTTCTGGTGCAGCTCGATGCGAAAACCCGGGTTGAAGGTGCGCCTGACCATTCGCTCGCCGTGCACCTCGAGGATGCGGCTGGCAGCGAACCCACCCATCAGCGCCTCGCGCACGCGGGCCGGGTCGGCGCCGGCCTTGCTGGCAAACAGCAGCGCCTCGGCCACGGCTTCGATGTTGAGCGCGACGATGATCTGGTTGGCCACCTTGGTGGTCTGCCCGTCGCCGTTTCCACCCACCAGCGTGATGTTCTTGCCCATGAGCTGGAACAGCGGCCTGACCCGCTCGAACGCGGCCTCGGGCCCGCCCACCATGATGGTCAGGCTGGCAGCCTTGGCGCCCACCTCGCCACCCGAGACGGGCGCGTCCAGGTAGTCGCAGCCGCGTTCGTTGATGCGCTGGGCAAAACGTTTGGTGGCGGTGGGGCTGATGGAGCTCATGTCCACCACCACCTTGCCGGGCTCCAGTCCTTCCATCACGCCACGCGGGCCGAACAGGGCTTCTTCCACGTGGGGCGTGTCGGGCACCATGGTGATGATCACGTCGGCACGGCGCGCCACCTCGGCCGAGCTGGTGCACAGCGTGGCGCCCGCCTCGGCAAAAGCCTCGGGGATCTGGCCATGGCTGTAGACAAACAGCGTGTGGCCGGCCTTGATGAGGTTGAGCGCCATGGGCGTGCCCATGATGCCCAGGCCAATGAAGCCAACCTTGGTTCCGCTTTTGGTCATGTGGGTGTCTCCTGAAGTCAAAAGGTCTGTCCGTGTGCCGCCACCCAGGCAAAGGTCGGGTCGGTGGGCTTGTATTCGCAACCGATGTGGCCGTGGTAGCCCAGGCGGTCGAGTTCGTCGAAGAGGAAGCGGTAGTGGATCTCGCCCGTACCGGGTTCGTTGCGACCCGGGTTGTCGGCCAGCTGGATGTGGCCGATGCGCGGCAGTGCGGCGCGCAGCTTGGCGGTCAGCTCGCCCTCCATGCGCTGCGCGTGGTACAGGTCGTACTGCAGGAACAGGTTGTCCGAGCCCACCGCGTCGATGAGGTCCAGCGCCTGCTGCGTGCGGCTGAGGAAGAAACCCGGAATGTCGAAGGTGTTGATGGGCTCGATCAGCAGCGGTATGCCCTGCGCTTTCAGCGCCTGGGCCGCGAAACGCAGGTTGGCGATCAGCGTGGCGCGCGCATCGGCATCGGTCACGCCCGCCGGGCGTATGCCCGCGAGGCAGTTGAGGCGCGGTGTGCCCAGCACGCGGGCGTAGGCCAGCGCACGCTCCACCCCGGCGCGGAACTCCTCTTCACGGCCGGGGTGGCAGGCGATGCCGCGTTCGCCCGCGGCCCAGTCGCCAGCGGGCAGGTTGTGCAGCACCAGCAGCAGGCGGTGCTCGCGCAGGCGCGCGGCAAGGGCTTCGGCCTCGAAGTCGTAGGGAAACAGGAACTCCACGGCCTTGAAGCCCGCCTGGGCGGCGGCGGCAAAGCGGTCGAGGAAGGGCCGCTCGGTGAAGAGCATGGTGAGGTTGGCGGCGAAACGGGGCATGTCGGTCGTCCTTTCAGTCCAGCAGGCCGACCGTCTCCAGCCCTTGGGCCGCACGGCAGTCGATGGCTTCGAATTCGTTGATCTTGTCGATCTCGGTGCCCATGGCGATGTTGGTGACCCGCTCCAGGATGCACTCCACCACCACCGGCACACGGTGCTGCTGGGCCAGTGTCTGGGCCTGGCGCAGCGCACCTTCGAGCTGCTCGGGGTCGCTCACGCGCAGGGCCTTGCAGCCCAGGCCTTCCACCACGGCCACGTGGTCCACGCCGTAGCCGCGCAGGCCGCTGCCGTCGTCGGTCATGTTCTGGTTCTCGAACGCCAGCTGCACGCAGTAGTCCATGTCGAAACCGCGCTGGCTCTGGCGTATCAGCCCGAGGTAGGCGTTGTTGACCAGCACGTGCACGTAGGGCAGACCGAACTGCGCGCCCACCGCAAGCTCTTCGATCAGGAACTGGAAGTCGTAATCACCCGAGAGCGCGACCACTGGTCTGCCCGGCTGGGCAGCCACCACACCCAAGGCGGCCGGCAGCGTCCAGCCCAGCGGGCCGGCCTGGCCGCAGTTGATCCACTGGCGCGGGCCGTAGACGTGCAGGAACTGCGCCGCCGCGATCTGCGACAGGCCGATGGTGCTCACATAGACCGTGTCGCGGCCAAACACCTTGTTCATCTCTTCATAGACGCGGTGCGGCTTCATGGGAATCTGCTCGAAGTGCGTCTGGCGCAGCATCACGCGCTTGCGCTCGGCACAGCGCGCGGCCCAGGCGCTGAAGTCCGGCCAGTCGCCGCGCGCCTGGCGCTCCTTGAGCGCCTCGACGAACAGGTCCAGCGCCGCGCCGGCGTCGGAGACGATGCCGTAATCGGGCTCGAACACGCGGCCGATCTGCGTGGGCTCGATGTCCACGTGCACGAACTTGCGGCCACGGGTGTAGGTCTCCACCGAGCCGGTGTGGCGGTTGGCCCAGCGGTTGCCGATGCCCAGCACGAAATCGCTCGCGAGCATCGTCGCGTTGCCGTAGCGGTGGCTGGTCTGCAGGCCCACCATGCCGGCCATGAGCGGGTGGTCGTCGGGGATGCTGCCCCAGCCCATGAGCGTGGGTATCACCGGCACGCCGGCCAGCTCGGCGAACTCGACCAGCCGCGCCGGCGCATCGGCGTTGATGATGCCGCCACCGGCCACGATCAGCGGCTTGTTCGACGCGGCAAGCATGTCCAGCGCCTTGTCGATCTGCTTGCGCGTGGCCACAGGCCTGTAGACCGCAAGCGGTTCGTAGGTGTCGGGGTCGAACTCGATCTCGGCCATCTGCACGTCAAACGGCAGATCGATCAGCACGGGGCCGGGGCGGCCCGAGCGCATGAGGTGGAAGGCCTGCTGGAACACGCGCGGCACCAGCGCAGGTTCGCGCACCGTCACCGCCCATTTGGTCACAGGCTTGGCGATGCTCTCGATGTCGACCGCCTGGAAGTCTTCCTTGTACAGACGGGCGCGCGGCGCCTGGCCGGTGATGCAGAGGATGGGGATGGAATCGGCGCTGGCCGAGTACAGCCCGGTGATCATGTCGGTGCCTGCCGGCCCCGAGGTGCCTATGCAAACGCCGATGTTGCCCGCACGCGCCCGGGTGTAGCCCTCGGCCATGTGGGAGGCGGCCTCCACATGGCGGGCCAGCACGTGGGCGATGCTGCCCCTCGATCGCATGGCTGCATACACCGGGTTGATGGCAGCGCCGGGCACACCGAAGGCCTGGGTCACGCCTTCCTTCTCCAGCACACAGATGGCGGCCTGGGCCGCAGTCATTCGGGTCATCACACACCTCTCTTGTCGTTACTGAGGGTGATGCTATGAAGACCATGCGGCTTTGAGAATGCCATGGGGGGTACTTCCATTCCATACTCACGGTATCGAATCGACGCGACACAATGCGCACATGGACCGCTACAAGGAAATCGAGGCCTTCGTGCTCGCCATGGAACATGGCAGCCTGGCCGCAGCCGCGCTGCACGCGGGCATCACGCCAGTGATGATGGGTCGGCGGCTGGACGCGCTGGAAAAGCGCCTGGGCGCGCAGCTGGTGCACCGCAGCACCCGGCGGCTGGCGCTCACCGAAGCGGGTGCCGGATTCCTGGATGAATGCCGCGCACTGCTGGCGCAGTGGAACCAGGCCGAGGCCTCGGTGTCGGCCCAGCGGCACCGGGCCACTGGCCACCTGATCGTCTCGGCCCCGGCGGCTTTCGGGCGGCTGCATGTGGCGCCCCACGCCAGCGCCTTCCTCAAGGCCAACCCCGAGGTGAAGGTGTCGTTCAACCTGACCGACCGCGTGGTGGACATCGTGCGCGAGGGCTACGACATGGGCATACGCATTGGCGGCGCGGTGGACCCGAACTTCGTGGCCATCAAGCTCGCCACCAACCAGCGCGTGGTTTGCGGCACGCCAGCCTATTTCCGCAAACACGGCAAGCCGCGCACGCTGGAAGACCTGGCGGCCCACAACTGCCTGGCCTTCAACCTGCAGGGTGGGCAGCAGCGCGGCTGGTATTTCCTGCGCGAGGGCAAGACCGTCACCGTTCGGGTGGACGGCTCGCTGGACTGCAACGACGGCGAGCTGCTGCACCGCTGGGTGAGCGAAGGCCTGGGCCTGGGCTGGCGCTCCACCTGGGAGATACAGGCCCAGCTGCAGCGCGGTGAGCTGGTGACCGTGCTCGACGACTTCGCCCTGCCCGCCTACGACATCGTGGCGGTCTACCCCGGCCAGCGGCATGTGCCGGCCAAGGTCCGCTTCTTCATCGACCACCTGAAAAAGATCTACGCCCGCCCGGGCTATTGGCTAGAGAACTGAATGCCCCCACGCTCATCACTTCGTGTATTCGCTGCCCCCCGAGGGGGCGCAGGCCTCCCTTGGGGCGGCCCGAGGGAAGGCCTCTCATGAAGAAACTGCTGATAAAAAACGCCACCTGCGTGGCCACCTTTGACGACGCCCGCACCGAACTGAAGAACGCGTCGGTGTTCATACGCGGCAACCGCATCGAGGCGGTCGGCCCCGCCGCTGAGCTGCCACCGACCGCTGACGAGGTGATCGACGCGCGCGGCCACCTGGTGGTGCCGGGGCTGGTGAACACCCACCACCACATGTACCAGAGCCTCACGCGCGCCATACCCGGTGTGCAGGACGCCGAGCTGTTCTCGTGGCTGCGCGGGCTCTACCCCATCTGGGCCGGGCTCACGCCCGAAATGGTGAAGGTCTCGACCCAGCTGGCCATGGCCGAGCTGCTGCTCTCGGGCTGCACCACCAGCAGCGACCATCTCTACATCTACCCCAACGGGGTGCGGCTGGACGACAGCATCGAGGCCGCGCAGCAGATCGGCATGCGCTTCGTGGCCACGCGCGGCAGCATGAGCGTGGGCCAGAGCGCGGGTGGTCTGCCGCCCGACTCGGTGGTGGAGAACGAGGCCGCCATATTGAAGGACAGCCAGCGCCTGATCGAGACCTGGCACGACGCCCAGCCCGGCGCCATGGTGCAGGTGGCGCTGGCGCCCTGCTCGCCGTTTTCGGTGAGCCCTGACCTGATGCGCGAATCGGCCGCGCTGGCCCGTTCGTTCAAATTTGATGGGAAGAGCCAGGGCGTGCGCCTGCACACCCACCTGGCCGAGAACGACCACGACATCGCCTACAGCCGCGAAAAGTTCAACCGCACCCCCGCCCAGTACGCGCAGGACCTGGGCTGGGTGGGCGACGACGTGTGGCATGCCCACTGCGTGAAGCTGGACGACGAAGGCATCTCGCTGTTTGCCGCCACACGAACCGGCGTGGCGCACTGCCCATGCAGCAACATGCGCCTGGCCTCGGGCATTGCCCGAGTGCGCCGCATGGTGGACGCGGGCGTGCCCGTGGGGCTGGGTGTGGACGGCAGCGCCAGCAACGACGGCGCCCACATGGTGAACGAGGCCCGCCAGGCCATGCTGCTGGCGCGTGTGGGGCGGGCCCTGGAACCTTTCGGCTGCGACCACGGCCCAGCCGAGATGACCGCGCGCGACGCCCTGGCCCTGGCCACACGCGGCGGCGCCGAGGTGCTGGGCCGGCGCGACATCGGCCAGCTCACGCCCGGCCTGTGTGCCGACCTCGCCCTGTTCGATCTGCGCACGCTGGGCTTTGCCGGCGGTGCGGTGCACGACCCGGTGGCCAGCCTGCTGCTGTGCGCCAGCCCGCAGGCCGCTTACACGGTGGTGAACGGCCGCGTGGTGGTGCGCGAAGGCCGGCTGGCCACGCTCGAACTGGAGCCGCTGGTGGAGCGGCACAACGCGCTGGCCCTGCAGCTGGCGGCGAGCGCCACCGCACGCTGAGCCGTCAGGCAGCCGTCTCAGGCTCTTCCACGCAGACGCGGTTGCGGCCCTGACCCTTGGCCTCGTAGAGGGCTTCGTCGGCGCGGCGCAGCAGCCGGGACTCATTGTCGCCGGCCCGCAGCGTGGCAGCGCCCACGCTCAGCGTCACGCGGCCCCAGACCGCGTCGTGCTGCTGGGCCATGGCCAGCACCAGGGCCTCGGCGATCACGCGGGCGCCCTCCAGGTCGGTGTCGGGCAGCACCGCGACGAACTCCTCGCCGCCGCTGCGTGCGCTGATGTCGGAGTCGCGCAGGCGCCGCTGCAGCGTGCGCGCCAGCAGCTTGAGCACCTCATCGCCGACATCGTGGCCAAAGGTGTCGTTGATGCGTTTGAAGTGGTCCAGGTCCATCAGCAACACCGACAGCGGCCGCTGGGCCCGCCGCGCCATGGCCACCGACTGGCGCAGCTGGATGTCGAGGCCGCGCCGGTTGAGCAGGCCGGTCAGGGCATCGGTGCGCGCCTGGCGGTCCAGTTCCTGGTTGGCCTGTTCCAGCTCGCGCGTGCGCTGGCGCACCTGTGCTTCCATGGATTCGTTGAGGCTCAGCAGCCGCGCGGTCATGCGGCGCAATGCGGCCGACAGCTGCCAGACCTCGTGGTTGCTGTCCAGCCGGGGCAGCGCACTGCCGTGGCCGGCCAGCTCGACCGCGCGGGCAGCGTCGGCCAGCCGGGTCAGGTCGCGGCTGAGGCGGTGCGCCGCCGCCCAGCCCAGCAACGCTGCCAGCACGGCCACCGGAACACCGAGTGCGAAGGCCAGGCGCTCTGCGGCCTCAGCCTCGGCAAAGGCGGTATCGGCCAGCTGGCGCACCACCACGCGCCAGCCGAGGTCGGAGGCGAAGCTGCGCGCCTGCACGTTGACCACGGCGCTGAGGTACTCGCGCCCATCGTCCCAGCGCAGCACCTGGGCGGGCGGCAGGTCGCGGCGCTGGGTGGTGTCGCCCAGCGGCGCCTCGGCGGGCAGGCGCTGGCGACCCATGGCGGCCATGTCGGGCGCGTAGATCATCTGGCCCTGGCGGTCGAAGACAAAGGCCTGGATGTCCTGTTCGAACGCCAGCGGAGGCAGCAGGTTCTCCACCACCTCACGCGCCCAGTCCCAGCTGACATGGATGCACAACACCCCCACCACCGCGCCTGCCTGGCGTATGGGCGCAGCGAAATCGAGGAAACGCAGGGGCTCGCCATCGCTGCGGCCCGGCTGAAGCAGGTTGGCCAGCAGCAGGGCCGGGTGCACGTCGCCCACGTACGGCTGGGCCAGAGCGCCACGGAACCAGGGGCGCGCGCTCACGTCCTGCCCCACCAGCAGGTTGCCGGTGGCGGCGCGCACCACCCCTCGCTCGTCGACCACGCCCACCCAGGAGTTGTGGGTGTGCACGGCCTCGCTGCTGGTCAGCAGGTCTTTCACTGTCTCGGAGCTCAGGCCCAGAGCCCACACGTTGGACGATGCGGCCAGCATCTCCGCCTCGCGGCTGCGCTCGTGCAGGCCGTCGGCCAGGGTCTTGGACACATTGGTGGCCGCCGCCAGCAAGGTGGCGCCTGCATTGCGCTGGGCGTTGAGCTTGAGCAGTTCACCCAGCGCGACCGACAGCACCGCGGCCAGCGCTACTGCGAGCACCCCGAACACCGAGGCGATCTGGGTGCGCAGGCTGAGGCGGGAAAAACGCAGGCGTTTCATGGCGTCGAACCATAGCGCCAAATGCGCCGCAGGCAAACGCCCCGGCGCATTTTTGTTTCATTTGTATTAATCGACTTTGGCGCCGGCCTCGAACCAGCGGGCGATCAGGGCGCGCTCGTCCTCGGTGATGCCGGTGGCGTTGTTCATGGGCATCTGGCGGGTCACGACCACCTGCTGGTGGATGGCCTGGGCGTGCTGGCGCAGGGCATCGGGCGTGTCGACCCGCACACCTTTGGACTGCAGCGCCTCGCCATGGCACATGACACAACGCTGGGCCAGGACCTCGCGCACCTGGGCGGTGCTCACGGCAGCCGGCTGCGCGGCCACAGGCGCAGGCGCCACCGGGGCGGGTTTCAAACAGACGATGAGCGCGAGCAGCGCCACCACACCCACCACCGCATAGGGCCAGGGGTGGGCATTTCGGCCCAGCTTGAAACCGTGGCGCAGCACGAAGAACTGGCGGATGGCGGCGCCGGCGAACATGATGGCGATCAGCACCACCCAGTTGTAGGCGTGGCCGTAGGTGAAGCTGTAGTGGTTGCTCAGCATGGCAAACACGACCGGCAGCGTGAAGTAGGTGTTGTGCACGCTGCGCTGCTTGCCGCGCTTGCCGTGGATGGGGTCGACCGGCTCGCCGGCCTTGATGGCAGCCACGACCTTGCGCTGGCCGGGAATGATCCAGAAGAACACGTTGGCGCTCATGGCGGTGGCGATCATGGCGCCCACCAGCAGGAAGGCCGCACGGCCGGCGAACAGGTGGCAGGCCAGCCAGGCGGCAAATGCCACCAGCACCGCGACCAGCAGGCCCACGGTGGCGTCGCCCTTGTCGCGCTCGCCGAAGAGGCGGCAGATGGCGTCGTAGGCCAGCCAGAACACGACCAGGAAGCTCAGCGCGGCGGCGATGGCTGCGGGCGGCGACCACGCCATGACACGCGGGTCGATCAGGTAGACGCTGGGGCTCCAGAGGTAGGAGACCAGGAACAGCGCAAAGCCGCTGAGCCAGGTGGAGTAGCTTTCCCAGTAGAACCAGTGCAGGTGGTCGGGCAGCTTGGGCGGGACGACGTTGAACTTGACCGGGTGGTAGAAGCCGCCACCGTGCACGGCCCAGAGCTCGCCGTTGACGCCCTGTTTCCTGAGGTCTTCGTCGACCGGGGGCGTCAGGCTGCTGTCGAGAAAGACGAAGTAGAAGGAGGAGCCGATCCAGGCGATGGCCACGATCACGTGCAGCCAGCGCAGCAGCAGGTTGGCCCAGTCGAGCAGGTAGGTTTCCATGGTTAGCTTCCAGGTCGGTGGCGCCCGGCCGCCCGAAGACACTGACGCGCCCCCGAGGGGGGCAGCGACACGCGCAGCGAGGAGCGTGGGGGCTCAATTGTCATGTGGTTCACCACTGCGGGCGCTCTGAACCAACTGCAAACCGCGAACCAGACAGCCTGTAGACGCTGCCAGCACCGCTGCGATTTCGAAGCAAAGTGTATACAGTTTCAGTCGCCCGCACCAGTACGGGTTTCCCCGTGATGCAGCAACAACTGTGCCGCCACGCTGGCGGCAATCACCTCGGGTTGCTTGCCCGTGATGCCGGGCATGCCGATGGGCGAGGTGACGGCGGCCAGTTCGTCGGCAGAGAACCCCCGTGCCTCGAGCCGGTGGCGGAAGGTGGCCCACTTGGTCTGGCTGCCGATGAGACCGATGAAGGGCAGGTCGGCGCGCTCGCGCCGGCGCAGCAGGCAGGCGGCCACGATGTCCAGGTCCTCGGCATGGCTGAAGCTCATGATGAGCACCAGCGCGCCGGGCGGCAGCTCGCGCACCGCCGCCTGCACCGGGTCGGAGTGCTCGGCATGCACCCGGGTCGGCAGGTCGGCGGGAAAGATCTCGTCGCGGCTGTCCGTCCACCAGATCTCGAAGGGCAAGGGTGCAAGGGCCCGCACGATGGCACGGCCCACATGGCCGCCACCAAACAGACCGACAGGCGTGAGCCGGGGCAACAGGCGCTGCACGACAGTGGCGGCACGCGGGGCATCGAGGTGGTCCAGCTCCAGCACCACGCGGCCACCGCAGCACTGCCCCAGGCTGGGGCCCAGCACCACGTCGAGGCGTTCGGGCGGCAGGGGCTGCCCCATGCGGGCACGGGCACGGGCGCAGGCCTGCCATTCGAGGTGGCCACCGCCTATGGTGCCGATCTCGCCTTCGGCGAATACGGCCATCCAGGCACCGGGCTCACGCGGCACCGAACCCTGGGTGGCGTGTACCGTGACAAGCACGGCAGGCTCACGGGGCAGGCGTTGAAGCAGCAGGTCGAGATCCGTCATTGTCAGAAATTGAAAGCCTTGTAAATTTCGCGCCCAGTATGCGGGCTTCCATGGGCACCGGGCGTGGCTGGCGGGCATACACTCCGTCCGGAATTTGCTATGGAGACACCCGCATGTCCATGCCCCCTCGAACCACCGCACGCTGGCGCGCGCTGGGCACCAGCGCGCTGGTGAGCCTGCTGGCCGCTTGCGCCACACCACCCGCACCGCCCGTGGCCACACCCGCCCCCACCCCCACTCCCCAGCCCGCGCAGCCACCGGTGGCGCAGGTCCCGGCGCCAGCCCCGCCCCCCGCTCCGGCAAGCACCGTATCGCACGCCACCCATGAAAAGGCCTACCGCCAGGATGCCGCTGCCCACCTGTACCGGCTCAACAGCCACCGCATCTACAAGGGCATGCTGCCGCCCCTGATCCAGGCTGTGGGGGTGATGCAGGTGGAGCTGGATGCGCGGGGCAACGTCCGCTCGTTCGGTTGGCTGCGTGCGCCCAAACACGTACCCGCCGTGATGGCCGAGATCGAACGTACCGTGCGCCAAGCCGCGCCCTACCCCGCACCGGTTCGCATGGGCCGCGTGGTCTATACCGAGACCTGGCTGTGGGACAAGAGCGGCACCTTCCAGCTCGACACGCTCACCGAGGGCCAGCGCAGCAAGCTGTGATGGCCGGCCGCCGGGCCGCCCCAAGGCCGGACAGCCCCCACGGGGGGCAGCGCCCCTCGCAGCGGCGGAGCGCGGGGGTCCGTGTTTTCAGCTTCCGCGGTACGTGGAATAGCTCCAGGGGCTGACGAGCAAGGGCACGTGGTAGTGCTGGTCGGTGTTCGCGACACCAAAGTCCAGCACCACGCGGTCCAGGAAACGTGGCTCGGGCAAGACCACGCCCTTGGCGTCAAAATAGCTTTTCACGTCGAACTCCAGCCGGTAGGTGCCCACCTTGAGGCTGGCGTTGTCGTACAGCGGGCCATCGGGGTTGCGGCCGTCGCTGTTGAGCTGAAAGCGGCGCACCAGGGTGCAGCTCAGCGCATCGCCTGCGCGCTGGGTGGTGTAGAGGGCCACCGTCATGCCAGCCGCAGGGCAGCCGTTCATGGTGTCCAGTACGTGGGTGCTCAGTCCCATGGCGTCGTCCTTGGTCGGTTGAAGATAGTCGACTGAAAGTGTATACACTTTTCTGGAATGTGGCTATCATGGTCGCATGGAATCCTCCAGCACCCGCCAAATCGTCGAGTCGCTCACCCGCGCCATCGTCGAACACCGCCTGCACCCCGGCACCAAGCTGGCCGAGCAGAAACTGGCCGACCACTTCGGTGTCTCGCGCACCCTGGTCCGACAGGCCCTTTTCCAGCTGGCGCAGAACCGGCTGATCCGGCTCGAGCCGGCACGGGGGGCTTTCGTGGCCACCCCGTCGGTGGACGAGGCCCGCCAGGTGTTCGCCGTGCGCCGCATGCTCGAAGCCGAAATGACGCGCGAGTTCGTGCGCCAGGTCACGCCCGCCAAGATACGCGCGCTCAAGCAGCACGTGGCCGAAGAGAAGAAGGCCGTGGACAACGACGACGTGGCCGGCCGCACCGAGCTGCTGGGCGACTTTCACGTGCGCATGGCCGAACTCATGGGCAACCAGGTGCTGGCCGAGCTGCTGGGTGAGCTGATCTCGCGCTGCGCCCTGATCACGCTGATGTACCAGAGCGCCAACGCCGCCGGCCACTCGCACGACGAACACGCGGGCATCGTCAAGGCCCTGGCCGACAAGGACGAGGCCACCGCCGTGCAACTGATGGACGAACACCTGCGCCACGTCGAGGCCAGCCTGACCTTCGACCGCAAACTGCCCACCAACGACCTGTCCCTCGCGCTGTCCTGAAACCGACATGACCGTCTACGACACCACCCAGCCCTACCCCCGCGACCTGATCGGCTACGGCCGTGATGTACCCCATGCGCAATGGCCCGGCAACGCCCGCATCGCGGTGCAGTTCGTGCTGAACTACGAGGAAGGCGCAGAAAACAGCGTGCTGCATGGCGATGCCGGCTCCGAACAGTTCCTCTCCGAGATGTTCAGCCCCGCCGCGTACCCGGACCGCCACATCAGCATGGAAGGCATTTACGAGTACGGTTCGCGTGCAGGCGTGTGGCGCATCCTGCGCGAGTTCGAGAAACGCGGCCTGCCGCTCACGGTGTTCGGTGTCTCCATGGCGCTGGAGCGCCACCCCGAGCTGACCGCCGCGTTTGTAGAACTGGGCCACGAAATCGCCTGCCACGGCTGGCGCTGGATCCACTACCAGAACATGGACGAGGCTACCGAGCGCGAGCACATGGCGCTGGGCATGGAGATCATCGAAAAACTGACCGGTGAACGCGCCCTGGGCTGGTACACCGGTCGCGACAGCCCCCGCACCCGCCGCCTGGTGGCCGATTACGGCGGCTTCGAGTACGACAGCGACTACTACGGCGACGACCTGCCGTTCTGGATGAAGGTGCAGAAGACGGATGGCACGGTGGTGCGCCAGCTGATCGTGCCCTACACGCTGGACTGCAACGACATGCGTTTCGCCCTGCCCCAGGGCTACTCGCACGCCGACCCGTTCTTCCAGTACATGAAAGACAGCTTCGACGCGCTGTACGCCGAAGGCGATGAAGCCCCGAAGATGCTCAGCATCGGCATGCACTGCCGCCTGCTGGGTCGTCCGGGCCGCATCACGGCGCTGCAGCGTTTCCTCGACCACATCCAGCAGCACGAACGCGTGTGGGTGTGCCGCCGTGTCGACATTGCCCGCCACTGGCGCGCCACCCACCCCTTCAAGGCCTGAGCCATGCCACTGACCATCGATCAACTCAACACCGCGCCCGTGGCCGAGGTGGCCGCCGCGCTGGATGGCCTGTACGAACACTCCCCCTGGATCGTCGAGCGCGCGCTGCAGCAGCGCCCGTTCGCGTCACTCGCCCACCTCAAACACACGCTCACCCAGGTGGTGGAAGCCGGTGGCCTGGACGCCCAGCTCGCGCTGATCCGCGCCCACCCGGAGCTGGCCGGAAAGGCCATGGTGTCCAAGACGCTCACCGCCGAATCGACCAACGAGCAGAGCAAGGCCGGCCTCACCGAGTGCACGCCGGACGAGTTCGCCACCATCCAGCGCCTCAACGCCGAGTACAACGCCCGGTTCGGCTTCCCCTTCATCCTCGCGGTGCGCGGTCCGCGTGGCCTGGGCCTGAACAAACGCCAGATCATCGAGGCCTTCGAGCGCCGGGTGCACAACCACCCGGACTTTGAGCGGGCCGAAGCGCTGCGCAACATCCACCGCATCGCCGAGATCCGCCTGAACGACAAGTTCGGCGTCGAGCCCACCATCGGCCATGACGTCTGGGACTGGCACGAGAAACTGGCCCAGCACTCCGACCCCGGCTTCGCCGAAAAAGGCCAGCTCACCGTCACCTACCTGACCGACGCACACCGCGCCTGCGCCCAGCGCATCAGCCACTGGATGAAGGACTGCGGCTTTGACGAGATAGCGATCGACGCGGTCGGCAACGTGGTGGGCCGCTACCACCCGGCCAAGCCTGAGGCCAACGCCGCAGCGCCGGGCCGCCCCAAGCAAGGCGACGCCCCCTCGGGGGGCAGCGCAGCACACGAAGTGGCAAGCGTGGGGGCCAGATACCTGATGACCGGCAGCCACTACGACACCGTGCGCAACGGCGGCAAGTACGACGGCCGCCTGGGCATCTTCGTGCCCATGGCCTGTGTGCGCGAGCTGCACCGTGCGGGCAGGCGCCTGCCCTTCGGCATCGAGGTGGTGGGTTTCTCGGAAGAGGAAGGCCAGCGCTACAAGGCCACCTTCCTCGGCTCAGGCGCACTCATCGGCCAGTTCAACCACGCCTGGCTGGACCAGAAGGATGCCGACGGCATCACCCTGCGCGAGGCCATGCAGCATGCCGGCCTGTGCCTGGACGACATCCCCAAGATCGAGCGCGACGCCTCGCAATACCTCGGCTTCGTCGAGGTGCACATCGAGCAGGGCCCGGTGCTCAACGAGCTGAACCTGCCGCTGGGCGTGGTCACCTCCATCAACGGCGGCCGGCGCTACGTGGGCGAGGTCATCGGCATGGCCAGCCACGCCGGCACCACGCCCATGGACCGCCGCCGCGACGCCGCCTGCGCCGTGGCCGAGCTCGCGCTCTACATGGAGCAGCGCGCCGCCAGAGACGGCGACTCGGTGGCCACCATCGGCATGCTGGAAGTGCCCAGCGGCTCCATCAACGTGGTGCCCGGCCGCTGCAAGTTCAGCCTCGACCTGCGCGCCCCGACCGACCCGCAGCGCGACGCCCTGGTGGCCGACGTGCTGGCTGAGCTCCAGCGCATCTGCGACAAACGCGGCCTGCGCCATGTGCTGGAAGAGTCCATGCGCGCCGCCGCCGCGCCCAGCGCACCTGAGTGGCAGCAACGCTGGGAACGTGCTGTCACCGCCCAGGGCCTGCCCGTCTTCCGCATGCCCAGCGGCGCGGGTCACGACGCCATGAAGCTGCATGAGGTCATGCCCCAGGCCATGCTGTTCGTGCGCGGCGAAAACAGCGGCATCAGCCACAACCCGCTGGAGTCCACCACCAGCGACGACATGCAGCTGGCCGTCCAGGCCTTCTCGCACCTGCTCGACCAACTTGCCACCGACACCCAATGAACCCCACCTACCAGGCCCTGGACCAATGGATTGACAGCCACTTCGACGAGGAAGTGGCCTTTCTGCGCGAGCTCGTGCGCGTGCCCACCGATACGCCACCCGGCAACAACGCACCCCACGCCGAACGCACGGCCGAGCTGCTGGCCGGCTTTGGCTACAACGCCGAAAAACACGCGGTGCCCGAGAACGAGGTACGCGCCGCCGGCCTAGAGACCATCACCAACCTGATCGTGCGCCGCCGCTTCGGCGATGGGGGCAAGACCATTGCCCTCAACGCCCATGGCGACGTGGTGCCCCCCGGTGAAGGCTGGACCCACGACCCCTACGGCGGCGAGGTGGCCGATGGCCAGATGTTCGGCCGTGCCACGGCGGTGAGCAAGAGCGACTTCGCGAGCTTCACCTTCGCACTGCGTGCGCTCGAGGCCGTGGCCCCGCCCACGAAAGGCGCGGTGGAACTGCACTTCACCTACGACGAGGAATTCGGCGGCGAGCTCGGCCCGGGCTGGCTGCTCAAGAACAACCTCACGAAACCAGACCTCATGATCGCGGCCGGCTTCAGCTACCAGGTGGTGACGGCGCACAACGGCTGCCTGCAGATGGAAGTGACGGTGCAGGGCGACATGGCACACGCCGCCATTCCCGACAGCGGCACCGACGCATTGCAGGGCGCCACGCACATCCTCAACGCGCTCTACCGCCTCAACAGCGAGTACCTCAAGGTGCGCTCGCAGGTGGACGGCATCACCCACCCCTACCTCAATGTGGGCCAGATCACCGGCGGCACCAACACCAACGTGGTCCCCGGCAAGGTGGTGTTCAAGCTGGACCGCCGCATGATCCCCGAGGAAAACCCGGCCGAGGTCGAGGCAGCCATCCGCCAGACCATCGCCGATGCCGCAGCCTCGTTCACGCCACCGCGCGGCGGCAAGGCGCTGCAGGTGGACGTGCGCCGACTGCTGCTGGCGCATGCCATGAAACCGTTGCCTGGCAACCAGCCGCTGGTATCGGCCATACAGAAACACGGTGCCGAGGTGTTCGGCGAGACCATCCCTGCGGTCGGCACACCGCTCTACACCGATGTGCGCCTGTACGTGGAGCGTGGCATCCCCGGTGTCATTTATGGCGCCGGCCCGCGTACCGTGCTGGAGTCGCACGCGAAACGCTCGGACGAGCGCATCGCGCTGGCCGACCTGCAGCGAGCCACCCGGGTGGTGGCAAGGGCTCTCGCCGACCTGCTGGCCTGAGTTTTCCCCGCTTCCACCTCAAACGCCACCTTCAGGTGGCGTTTGGCTTTTCAGGGTTTCTCCCAAGCTCTCATCCGCATAAAGTGTATACAGTTTTCGTATTCATTCAGTGTGGACACAAGCCTGCGGGCAAAGGAGACAAACCATGGGACAAGCGATTCATCCGGTCGATGAAAGATTGCCAGCCGGCCAGCTGACGGCGCTGGGCCTGCAGCACGTGCTGGTGATGTACGCGGGCGCGGTGGCGGTGCCGCTGATCGTGGGCCGCGCGCTCAACCTGAGCCCGCAGGACGTGGCCTTCCTGATCTCGGCCGACCTGTTCTGCTGCGGCATCGTCACGCTGATCCAGTCTCTCGGCGCCACCCAGTGGTTCGGCATCCGGCTGCCCGTGATGATGGGCGTGACTTTCGCTTCCGTCGCGCCCATGGTGGCCATGGCGCAGTCCAACCCCGGTGCTGCGGGGGCACAGCTGATCTTCGGCTCCATCATCGGCGCGGGTGTGATCTCCATCCTTATCGCGCCCCTGGTCAGCCGCATGCTGCGCTTCTTCCCGCCCGTGGTCACCGGCACCATCATCGCGGTGATCGGCATCAGCCTCATGCGCATTGGCATCAACTGGATCTTCGGCAACCCCGTCGGCCCGACCGCACCTTCTGTGGTGGCTCCCGAGCACATGCAGTGGCTGGAGCAGGTTAAGGCGGCAGCGGGTGCGCCGGGCTCTGCACTGCCCCCCGTTCCCCAGGGCCTGGGCCTGCTGCCCAAGGCACCCAACCCCAAATACGCGGAACTCACCGGCGTGGGTATCGCGGCACTGGTGCTGGTGTCCATCCTGCTGATAGCGCGTTTTGCCAAGGGCTTCGCGGCCAACATCTCGGTGCTGCTGGGCATCGTGGTCGGCGGCATCGCCGCCACCGCCATGGGTCTGATGAACTTCGACAAGGTCGCCAAGGCCGACTGGTTCGGCCTCGTGCTGCCCTTTCATTTCGGTGCCCCGCTGTTCGACCCCGTGCTCATCCTCACCATGACGCTGGTGATGATCGTGGTGATGATCGAATCCACCGGCATGTTCCTCGCGCTGGGCGAGATGACAGACCGCAAGGTGGACCAGGCGGCGCTGACACGCGGCCTGCGCACCGACGGTCTGGGCACACTGATCGGCGGCATCTTCAACACATTCCCCTACACCAGCTTCTCGCAGAACGTCGGTCTGGTGGCCGTCACCGGTGTGCGCAGCCGCTTCGTCTGCGTGGCCGGCGGCATCATTCTCATCGTGCTGGGCATACTGCCCAAGATGGCCGCGCTGGTGGAGTCGCTGCCCACCGTGGTGCTGGGCGGCGCGGGCCTGGTGATGTTCGGCATGGTGGCCGCCACCGGCATCCGCATCCTGGCCGGTGTGGACTTCAAGAACAACCGCTTCAACGCGCTGATCGTCGCCATCTCCATCGGCATCGGCATGATTCCGCTGATCGCACCCAACTTCAAGCAATGGATGCCGCACGGCCTGCACCCACTGATCGAATCCGGCATCCTGCTGGCCTCGATTTCGGCCGTGGCGCTCAACCTGTTCTTCAACGGCGCCGCTCGCGACAGCCGCGCCAGCATTGAAGCTGCGAAACAGGCCGAAGCGCATTGAGTCCCGTCACCACTTGACGCACACGAGACCGCCCCCCGGGGTGGTCTTTTTCATAATGGGTGCTCATTTCCCCCAAAAGATGGAGACACCCATGCTCACCCTGTGCGGCTTCGCAGCCAGCAACTACCACAACAAGGCCAAGCTGGCTCTGCTGGAAAAAGGCATTCCCTTCCAGGAAGAACTGGCCTGGGTCGGCGAGACCGACAAGGCCTGCTCGCCACTGGGCAAGGTGCCCTACCTCAAGACGCCCCAGGGGCCGCTGTGCGAGTCGCAGGTCATCGTCGAGTACCTCGACGCCGCCTACCCCGAGACCTCGCTGATGCCGGCCGACCCGTTCGCCGCCTCCAAGGTGCGCGAGCTCACCACCTTCCTCGACCTGCACCTGGAACTGGTGGCACGCAACCTCTACACCGAGGCCTTCTTCGGTGGCCAGGTCAGCGACTCGGCCAAGGAAAAGATCGGCAAGCAGCTGGAAAAGAACATCGCCGCTTTCGCCAAACTGGCCAAATGGTCGCCTTTCATTGCGGGCGACAGCTTCAGCCAGGCCGATTGCGCGGCCATCGTGCACCTGCCGCTGATCAGCAGCGCCACCAAGATCATCTACGGCCGCGACTTCCTGGCCGAGCTGCCCGCGAAGGATTACCTGCAGCGCATGGCCGAACGGCCCACGGTGCAAAAGGTCAACGCGGAGCGCAAGGCCAACACGGTGCTGATGAGCCAGCGCAGCAAGGCCTGAGCCCGCTGGGTCAGACCGGCGCGGCCGGAATGGCCAGGCCGCGCTTCACGGCCGGGCGCGCCACAAAGGCATCCAGCACACGCCTGACATTGGCGAAGTCGCCGAAACCCACGAGGTCACCGGCTTCATAGAAACCGACCAGGTTGCGCACCCACGGAAACATGGCGATGTCGGCCACGCTGTAGGTGTCGCCCAGCACCCAGTCGCGGCCCTGCAGGTGCCTGTCCAGCACCTGCAGCAGGCGGCGCGACTCGGCCACGTAACGGTCACGCGGGCGCTTGTCCTCGTAGGCCTTGCCGGCGAACTTGTGGAAAAAGCCCAGCTGGCCAAACATGGGGCCGATACCCCCCATCTGGAACATCACCCACTGCAGCGCCTCGTAGCGGCCCGCAGGGTCAGCGGGCAGAAACCGCCCGGTCTTCTCGGCCAGGTACATCAGGATGGCGCCGGACTCGAACAGGGCCAGCGGTTGTCCGCCAGGGCCATCGGGGTCGATGATGGCCGGGATCTTGTTGTTGGGGTTGAGCGAAACGAACTCGGGGCTAAGCTGGTCGTTGGTGTCAAAGGCCACCCGGTGCACCTCGTAGGGCAGGCCGAGCTCTTCAAGCAGGATGGAGACCTTCACGCCATTGGGCGTGGGCAGCGAGTACAGCTGCAGGCGGTCGGGGTGGCTCGCGGGCCACTTGCGGGTGATGGGGAACTGGGAGAGATCGGTCATGGGGCGACTGTAGCCGCCGGCTCCAACCGTTGTCGCCCCAAGGGCTTTTGCCGGTCTGGCTCAGCCCCGGTCGCGCAGTTGCGCGACATCGTGGCGCAGCACATGCGCCCAGGCGCGGCGGTCCATGCCGCCGGCGGTCTGCGGTTCGCCGTAGCGCACCACGGCGCGCACGCGGCCGTCGCCCACGGTGCGCCACATCGAAGCCAGCAGCGTGGTGTCGCCGATGTAGGTGGGTGCGTCGTTGCGGGCACCGGTCTCGCGGTCGATGAAGCTCAGCGCCACCGGAAGCACCGGGCTGTTGGTGACGATGGCAGCCTGCAGCAGGTTGGCATGGAAAGGCAGCAGCTCGATGCCGTCGCCCGTGGTGCCTTCGGGAAACACGCTCAGGACATCGCCCGCACGCAGGGCCTCGGCCATGTGGTGCACCACACGCATCGCGTCGCGCCGGTTCTCACGCTCGATGTAGAGCGTGCCCGCACCGGTGATCAGGGCGCCCAGGACCGGCCAGCGGCGTACGTCGGACTTGGAGACGAAGCGGCTGGGCCGGGCCGCGTTGAGCACGATGATGTCCAGCCAGGAGATGTGGTTGGCCACCTGCAGCACCGGCCCACCCGCTGGTGGCTCGCCCACCACGTGAAGCTCCACGCCCAGGATGTCCAGCAGGCGCCGCGACCAGACTTGCACATGCTCGCGGCGCTGCGCGGCATCGCACCGCGGGAACCGGAACCGCAAGGTCCACAGCCCGCCGAGCACGTGGCACAGCGCCGACTGCAGGCGCCAGACACTGCGCAGGCCCCGCACCATCAGGCCGTGGCAGCGGTGCGGTCGAACGCGAACTGCCCGCCCACCAGCGTGGCGCGCACGCGGGCCGGCAGCTCGTGGCCGTCGAACGGCGTGTGTTTGCCCTGGCTGCGCAGTGCCTCACCGTCCACCGCCCAGCTGGCGTCGGGTGCCACGACGCAGAGGTCGGCCACGCCGCCCTCTGCCAGGCGACCCACGCTGGCCTGCAGCGTGCCGAGGCTGGCACCCAGCACACCGGCCGGGCCCTGCGTGACGCTGGCCACAGCCCGCGCCAGCGGGATGTTGTCCTGTGCGGCCCACTTGAGGGCCAGGCCCAGCAGCAGCTCGATGGCCGTCGCGCCGGCCTCGGCCTCGGCGAAAGGCAGCGTCTTGGCGTCGGCATCGACCGGGTTGTGGTCGGACACCAGCGCGTCGATGGTGCCGTCGGCCAGGCCCGCGCGCAGCGCGTCGCGGTCGCGCTGCTGGCGCACGGGTGGCGAGAGGCGGGAGCGGCTGTCGAAGTAGCCGATGTCCACGTCGCTGAGCATCAGGTTGTGCACGCTGACGTCGCAGGTGACCGGCAGGCCTTCGGCCTTGGCCTGGCGCACCAGCTCCAGGCCCGCTGCGCTGCTGATGCGGCACAGGTGCACGCGTGCACGGCCACCCGAGGCCTGGGCGCTCCTGTGCACGCCGCGCAGCAGTTCGAACAGCGTGTGCAGCGCGATCACCTCGGCCGCCACCGGCACACCCGAAAGACCCAGCCGGGTGGCCAGCGGGCCGCTGGCGGCCACGCCCTGCCCGAGCCAGAAATCCTGCGGGCGCAGCCACACCGTGTAGCCAAAGGTGGCCGCGTACTGCAGCGAACGCTGCAGCACCTGGGTGTTGACGATGGGCACCTCGGCCTGGCCGAAGCCGATGCAGCCGGACTCGGTGAGTTCGACCATCTCCGTCAGCACCTCGCCCTTGAGGCTTCGGGTGAGTGCGCCAAGGGGGAACACCCGCGCCAGGTGCAGCTTTTCAGCCCGGAACTTGAGCATGTCCACCAGCCCCGGCTCGTCGAGCACGGGGTCGGTGTCGGGCGGGCAGACCAGCGCGGTCACGCCGCCAGCCACCGCGGCAGCCATCTCGGATTCGAGCATGCCGCCGTGCTCCTGGCCCGGCTCCTTGAGGCGGGCGCACAGGTCGACCAGCCCTGGCAGCACCCAGTGGCCGCCCGCGTCCAGTGTGCGGTTGGGCTGGAAATCCGCTGGGACGCGCCCGATGGAGACGATGCGGCCTGCCGCGATGGCGATGTCGGCCACCTGGTCGCGGCCGCTGGCGGGGTCGATGACGCGGCCACCCTGGATCAGTATCTTCATGCGTTCCTCAAGCTTCGTTACCGGCAACGATGGACATCACGGCCATACGCACCGCGATGCCGAAAGTGACCTGGGGCAGGATCACGCTCTGCTTGCCATCCACCACGGCGGAGGCAATCTCGACACCGCGGTTGATGGGGCCCGGGTGCATCACGATGGCATCGGGCTTGGCCCAGGCCAGGCGCTCGGGCGTGAGGCCGAAGCTCTTGAAGTACTCCTGGCTGGAGGGCAGCAGCGCGCCGCTCATGCGCTCGTTCTGCAGGCGCAGGGTGATCACCACATCGGCGCCCTTGATGCCCTCTTCCAGCGTGTGGCACACACGCACGCCCATGGGCGCCATGTCGGCCGGAACCAGGGTGCGTGGGCCCACCACGCGCACCTCGGGGCAGCCCAGAGTGGTGAGGGCGTGGATGTCGGAGCGTGCCACGCGCGAGTGCAGCACATCGCCCACGATGGCGACGGTGAGCTTGCTGAAATCGCCCTTGAAGTGGCGGATGGTATACATGTCCAGCAGCCCCTGCGTGGGGTGGGCGTGGCGGCCGTCACCGGCGTTCACCACATGCACATGCGGGGCCACGTGCTGGGCGATCAGGTAGGGCGCACCCGACTCGCTGTGCCGCACCACGAAGATGTCGGCGGCCATGGCACTGAGGTTGGCGATGGTGTCCAGCAGCGACTCGCCCTTGGCGGTGGAGCTGCGGGCGATGTCGAGATTGATCACGTCGGCGGACAGGCGCGTGGCCGCGATCTCGAACGTGGTGCGGGTGCGGGTGCTGTTCTCGAAGAACAGGTTGAACACGCTTTTGCCCCGCAGCAGCGGCACCTTCTTGACCTCGCGGTCGCTCACGCTCACGAAGCTGGCCGCGGTATCGAGGATCTGCGTGAGGATGGCCTTGGGCAGGCCTTCGGTGGACAGCAGGTGGATCAGCTCGCCGTTCTTGTTGAGCTGGGGGTTGCGGAGGTTTTTCATGCGGCTTTCTCCACCACGAAGCTCAAGCGCCCGTCGGCGCCCTGCTCCAGTTCCAGCAACTGGTCGCTCGGCAGGCTCAGGCGCGCGGCGGCCACCTCGGCGGCCACGGGCAGTTCGCGTCCGCCACGGTCGACCAGCACCGCCAGCTTCACGCTGGCTGGGCGGCCGTAGTCAAACAGCTCGTTGAGCACCGCACGCAGGGTGCGGCCGGTGTAGAGCACGTCGTCCACCAGCAGCACGTGGGCGTGGTTGACATCAAAGGGCAGACGGGTCTGGGCACTGCTGGCCAGGCCGCGCTGGGCGAAGTCGTCGCGGTGCATGGACGACGAGATCACACCGGCCTCGCCAGCGAGGCCCAGGTCGTGCTGCAGTCGCGCGGCCAGCCATGCACCGCCGCGGGTGACGCCGGCCAGCCGCAGATCGGGCTGGGCGGCCACCAGTGGCCGCACGCCCCTGAGCAGCTCGGCGTAGAGGGCCTCGGCATCAAGCGCGAGGCTGGGACTGGAAGTTCGGGTCAAGGCAGGCTCCTCAGATACTGTTCCAGGATGATGCAGGCGGACGCGGCGTCGGCATCCTTGGCACCGGCGGCCAGGGCCTCGGTGGTGCTGTAGCGCTCGTCCACCTCGTGCACGGGCAGGCCGAAACGGCCCCGCAGCTGTCGGGCGAACTTGCGGGCGCGCTCGGTGTTTTCGTGGGCGGCGCCGTCGGGGTGGAAGGGAATGCCCACCACCAGCGCATCGGGCTGCCATTCTTTCAGGCGGGCGGCGATCTGCGCGAAACGCGCGTCGCCTTCGGCGGCGATGGTGGGCTGGGGGGAGGCGGTACGGGTGAGGGTATTGCCAGAGGCAACGCCGGTGCGCTTTTGGCCGTAGTCAAAAGCCAGGAAGGTGCCCGTCATGCGTGCCCCGCGTCGGGCGAGAGCATCCAGGCCTCCAGGCCCAGCAGTTTCATGGCCCGGTCGTAGCGCTGCTCCACCGGCGTGTCGAAGATCAGTGCGGGGTCGGCTTCCACCGTCAGCCAGCTGTTCTCGGTGATCTCGGACTCCAGCTGGCCCTGGCCCCAGGCCGCGTAACCCATGGAGATAAACACCTTGATCGGCCCCGCGCCCTGCGACATGGCTTCGAGCACGTCGCGCGAGGTGGTCATCTCCAGCCCGCCGGGAATGGTGAGCGTGGAGGCATAGACCGATTCGCCGTCGCTGCCGGGCACCGCCTCGTGCAGCACGAAGCCACGTTCGGTGCGCACCGGCCCGCCCTGGAACACGGGCTGGTTGTGCAGGTCTTCGCGCTGCAGTGGCAGCTCCACCCGTTCAAACAGCTCGGGCAGCCGGATGTCGGAGGGCTTGTTGATCACCAGCCCCAGGGCGCCCTTGTCGCTGTGTTCGCACATGAACACCACGCTGCGGGAAAAAACCTCGTCCCTGAGCCCCGGCATGGCAATCAGGAAGTGGTTGGTCAGGTTGATGGGGGCAGAATCCGCAGACATGCCCCGATTTTAGTTTCCCGCCACCCCCAGCGCCCAAACACCATGAAGAAGTACGACTCCGGCCTGATGTGGTTCCGCCGCGACCTGCGCGCCGAGGACAACGCCGCCCTGCACCACGCCCTGCGCGAGTGCCGGCGCGTATGGTGCGTGTTCGTGTTCGATACCGACATCCTGGACAGCCTGCCTCGTGCGGACCGCCGGGTGGAGTTCATACGCGAATCGCTGCTGGACCTGGACGGGCAGCTGCGCGCCCTGGGCCAGGCCCACGGCACCGCCGGCACCGGACTGCTGGTACGCCACGCCCGGGCGCAGGACGACATTCCCAGGCTTGCAGCGCAGCTGGGTGTGCAGGCGGTGTTCGCCAACCACGACGATGAACCCGCCGCCCGCGAGCGCGACCTGAAGGTGCGCGGCACGCTGGCGCACGCGGGCGTGCTGTTCATGGGCCACAAGGACCACACGGTCTTCGAGCGCGACGAGGTGCTGACCGGCAACGGCCGTCCCTATGGCGTGTTCACCCCCTACAAGAACGCCTGGCTGCGCACCGTGAACGACTTCTACCTGCGCAGCTACCCGGTGGAGCGCCACGCCGCCGCCCTGGCACCGCTGCCAGAGGGGCTGGCACCCGGCGTGCCCGAACTGGCCACCATCGGCTTTCAGACCACCAACCTGCGCAGCCTCAAGATCGCCACCGGCACCCAGGGCGCGCGCGGGCTGTTCGAGGACTTTGTGGAGCGCATCGACCGCTACCACCAGGCGCGCGATTTCCCGGCCATCAAGGGCCCCAGCTACCTCAGCGTGCACCTGCGCTTCGGCACCCTGTCCATCCGCCAGGTGGCCCGCGTGGCCTGGCAACTGCACGACCAGGGCATGCAGGGCGCCAGCACCTGGCTGTCCGAGCTGATATGGCGCGACTTCTACTTCCAGATCCTCAGCCACTACCCGCATGTGGTGGACAGGAGCTTCAAGCCCGAATACGACGCCATCAAATGGGAGCACGGCAAAAACGCCGAGGCGCTGTTCCTGGCCTGGTGCGAGGGCCGCACCGGCTACCCGCTGGTGGACGCGGCCATGGCCCAGATCAACCAGACCGGCTACATGCACAACCGCCTGCGCATGGTGGTGGCCAGCTTCCTGACCAAAGACCTCGGGCTGGACTGGCGCTGGGGCGAGCGCTACTTTGCCGAAAAGCTGATCGATTACGACCTGGCCGCCAACAGCGGCGGCTGGCAGTGGGCCGCCTCCACCGGCTGCGACGCCCAGCCCTGGTTCCGCATCTTCAACCCGGTGACGCAGAGCGAGAAGTTCGACCCCGAGGGCAAGTTCATCCGCCGTTACCTGCCCCAGCTCGCCAAACTGCCCGACCGCGCCATCCACGCGCCGTGGAAGGCGCAGCCCATCGAGCTGCAGGCCGCCGGCGTGACGCTGGGCGAGCACTACCCGGCACCGCTGGTGGACCATGCGGTGGCCCGCGAACGCACGCTGGAGCGCTACGCGGTTGTAAAAAAAAGTGACTGAGGCGACGCGAGCCCGGCGCTTCAGGCGCGCTTAATGTGACCCCGCTTCAATGGCGACACGTCACCACACCGGTGACGGTTCATTGAAGGACCCACACACCATGAAACGCCAACTGATGACCGCCGCCCTGGCTCTGATCGCCGCCTCCGCCGCTGTGGCGGGCCCCTCGTGCAACGTGCCCAAGGAGCAGTGGATGAAAGAGTCGGACTTCAAGGCCGGCCTGGAAAAACAGGGCTACCAGATCAAGACCTTCAAGGTCACCAAAGGCAACTGCTACGAGATCTACGGCCATGACAGGGGTGGCAAGAAAGTCGAGATCTACTTCAACCCGGCCACCGGCGCCGAGCTGGAGCGGCATTGACATCCGGCACCACCCCACTGCCCGGGCCGGTGCGCGTGTGGGACCCCTTTGTACGGGTCTTCCACTGGGCCCTGGTGACTTGTGTGCTGCTCAACCAGTTCGTGCTGGACGACGGCAAGCCCGTGCACCGGTGGACTGGCTACACCGCCGCTGTGCTGGTGCTGGCGCGGCTGTTGTGGGCCGTGGTGGGCACGCGCCACGCGCGTTTTGGCGACTGGTTTCCCACGCCCTCACGCCTGCGCACCCATGTCGGCGCCCTGGTGCGCGGCGAGACCCCGCACTACCTGGGCCACAGTCCTCTGGGTGCCCTGATGATGCTGGCGCTGATGGCCCTGGTGCTGGCACTGGGCGCCACCGGCTGGCTGCAGACCACCGATGCCTTCTGGGGTGAAGAATGGCTGGAAGAGGTGCACGAGGCGCTGGCCAACACGCTGCTGCTCGCCGCCGGCCTGCACGCGCTGGCCGCCGTCGCCCTGAGCCGGCTGGAACGGGTGCGGCTGATCCGCGCCATGTTCACCGGCACCAAGACCCCCTACTGAGCGGCTGCTCTCAGGCCGCCGCGCTGGCGCGCACGTATCCGGCCACCAGCGACAGCAGCTGCTCTTCGGAGTAGGGCTTGCCGAGGTAGTGGTCCACACCCAGCTCGCGTGCGAGCTGGCGGTGCTTGTCGGCGATGCGCGAGGTGATCATCACCACCGGCAGGTCGGCCAACGAGAGGTCGGCGCGCATCTGACGCACCAGATCGAAGCCGTCCATGCGAGGCATCTCGATGTCGGTCAGCACCGCCACCGGCCGTTCCTCGCGCAGCCGCTCCAGCGCCTGTTCGCCGTCGATGGCCAGGGCCACGCGGTAACCCTCGCGCTGCAGCAGGCGCTGCGTGACGCGGCGCACGGTGATGGAGTCGTCCACCACCAGCACCAGCGGCTCTCGCCGGGCCTCTCGCGGGCCAATGCCGCCCATGGCCTGGTGCCGCAGCGCCTCCAGCGCCTGTGCCCCATGCACGTTGGCCAGTGCCACCGGGTTGTAGATCACCGCCACCGTGCCCGAGGCCAGCACCGTCATGCCAGTCACACCGGGCAGGCGCGCCAGCTGCGGCCCCAGGTGCTTCACCACCACCTCCTGGCTGCCCAGCACCTCGTCCACCCGAAGCGCCAGCTGGCGCGTGGCGCTGCGCAGCTGCAGCACGGGCACGGTGGGGCTGTCGCTGGCTACGGCGCCAGTCTGTTGCAGCAGCACGGCAGCATCGGCGTAAGGCAGGCTCGCACCTTCGGCCTGCAGCGGTTCGCCGCTGGCCCGATCCGGCAAGGCAGCCGGGGGCAGGCGCAGCACCCGCTCGATCAGGCTGGAAGGCACGCCGAACGTGAGGCCGCCCGCGCGCACCAGCACCACCTGGGTCACGGCGGTCGTCAGTGGCAGCACAAGCGTGAAGCGGGTGCCCTGCCCCGGCTGTGTCTGCAGCTCGATGCGGCCACCCAGCGCCAGCACGTCGCTGCGCACCACGTCCAGCCCGATGCCACGGCCGGCGAGTTCAGTGACCTCGCTCGCAGTGCTCAGGCCGGGCTCGAACACCAGCGCCTGCACCTCGGCTGCGGGCGGCAAGGCGCCCGGCGCCACCAGGCCCAGCGCACGGGCCTTGGCCAGCACGCGGTCCAGGTCCAGGCCGGCGCCGTCGTCGGTGACGCTCAGGGTGACGTCGTTGCCCTCGTGGTTCAGCACCATGGCGATCTCGCCTTCGGCGGGCTTGCCAACCACCACGCGCCGTTCGGGCGACTCGATCCCGTGCACCACCGCGTTGCGCAACAGGTGTTCAAAGGCCGGGGCCATGCGCTCGAGCACGCTGCGGTCCATCTCGACATGGCCGCCCTGCAGATCCAGCCGCACGGCCTTGCCGCTTTCCTTGGCAGACTGACGCACCACGCGGTACAGGCGCTCGGCCAGGGCGTCGAACTCCACCATGCGGGTGTCGAGCAGATCGCGCTGCAGTTCGCGGCTCTGGCGGCCCTGGGCCACCAGGCCGTCTTCCGTCACGTCCAGCGCGCGCTGGAGCGTGCGTTGCACGGTGGCGATGTCGTTGACACTCTCAGCCATCATGCGGGTCAGTTCCTGCATGCGGGTGAAGCGATCGAACTCCAGCGGGTCGAAGTCTGCGCCGGCCTGTGCGGTGGCGCTGTCGGGCTGGCGTGACTGCAGCTGGGACTCGGCCTGCAGCTCCAGATCGCGCAGCTGCTGGCGCAGGCGCGCAAGGTTGGCCGTCATGTCCTGCAGGGCGCCGCGCAGCGTGCCGAGCTCGCCGTCGATGCGGGCGCGGCTGAGCATGATCTCGCCAGTCTGGCCCATCAGGCGGTCCAGCACCTCAGGGCGCACACGCACCGCCACTGCCGTGGCGCGGGTGTGAGTGGCCACCGGGGCTTCGGGCAGGCGCACACCGGCCGGTGTGCGGGGCGCGGCATCGGGCACAGGGGCCGCGGGTGATTCGGTGGCCTGCACCGGCACCTCGGGCGCCTGCAGCCGCACATCGGGTGTGGGCGCATCGGCGCGGCGCAACTGCTCGAAGCGGCTGGTCAGCGCATCAAAACCGGTCTGCAACTGCGTGAGGCCATCGACAGGGTCGAGGTCTTCGGCCTGGGTTTCAAGTCGGTGGGCCATCTCGCCCAGGCGCATGGCTCCGGCCAGCCGCGCACTGCCCTTGAGGGTGTGCAGGTTGCGCAGCACCTCGGCTCGGGCGCTGGTGTTGTCGGGGCGGGCCACCCACTGGCGCAGGGCGGCGCCCAGGCGCGGCAGCAGATCCAGTGCCTCTTCCTCGAACACCGGGAACAGGTCGGGGTCCACGGTGTCGACCGCGTCGAGGTCGTCGTCGGGCTCGGCGTCGAGCGCCGGCACGACCAGGGGAACGGACACCGGTGCGGCCTGCGGCTCGGCAGCCGACACCACCGCCACCACAGGCTGAGGCGGCCAGTCGCGCAGCAGCGCCAGGGTGTCGGCGGGGGCGTCTTTCAGGAAACCGGCCGCAAACTGGTGCAGCAGCGCGCGGATGTCGTCGGCGGCCCGTACCAGCACCGGCGCGTCGCTGGCGGCGATGCCAGGTGGGGTGCGCTCCAGTGCGTACTCCAGCGCGCGGGCCAGACCGGACAGCGCCTCGAAACCGACCGTGGCCGAGCTGCCGGCCAGCGAGTGAGCCCAGACGACGGCATCGGCGGGTGGCGGCGAGCGGCGCTCCAGCGCCCATTCGGCAAGGGCGTTGCAGAGCTGGCGCGACCACTCGTCGGCCTCGTTGAGGTAGACGTTGAAGAGGTTGAGGCCGATGCGCAGCGGGCCCACCACCTTGACCTGTTCGTCGAAACCCTCGAAGGTGGTATCGGATTCAGGTTCGTGTTCGGGTTCGGGCTCGCCAGCCAGCGGGAGCCAGTGCCCGGTCTCGCGCAGGGCCAGCGCGCTGCGCTGTATGGCCTCGGGCGTCCACGGCAGCGGCTCGCCACGGGCCAGCGCCTCGATGCCGGCCTCCAGCACCGGCAGCACCTCGTCCGCGGCGGCGAACAGCGCTGCATCGGCGGGTGCGCTGTCGGCCAGGCGGGCGTTGAGCACCTGCTCCAGGGCCCAGGCGGCTTCGCCGACATCGCGCTGCTCCACCATGCGCGCGCTGCCCTTGAGGGTGTGAAAGGCGCGACGCAGCGCGGTCAGGTCGGACAGACTGGCGGGCGCCGCGCGCAGCGCATCGGTAGCGCGGCGGGCCTGTGCCACCACGTCACGGGCCTCGTCGATGAAGATGGCGAGCAGGTCGTCGTCTTCCGGTTCAGGCTCGGCAGCGGGGGGCGCTTCGGGTGGCGCCTCGGGGTTCGGCGCAGGCTCATCGGCAGGCAACCCTTCGGGCGTGAGCGGCGCTTCGTCGGTGACCGGGTGCAGCAGGCCGGTGCCGGCATCGAACACGAATCCGCTATGGGCGAGCGAGGGGTGGTGGGCCAGCGCATCGGCCAGGAACCCCAGGGCACCGAGGTTGTGGGCGATGCGCGGCCACGGAGTGCCCGTCTGTGCGGCCAGCTGGCCAATGTCGTCGGCCAGTGTCTGGGCAGCCCGGGCAGCGGGGGCGACACCCAGCACCTCCAGCACGCCGCGCAGGCGGAGGGCGCGTTCGGCCACCTCGGCCAGCGGCGTGGCCGGGGCCTCACCCCGAGAACAGGGCTCCAGCTCCTTTTCGATCTCGGCCAGGCTGCGGCGGGCTTCGTCCACCACCGCGCCCAGGTTGCGGCGTTCGCTGGCGCGGCGGTACAGCGGCTCCATCCAAGCCTCGAGAGGCGTGGCGGCCGCCCCGGCCAGCACGGCGTCCAGGCGCGCAGCCTGCTGGGTGGCACGCTCGATCAGCGTGTCGTCCAGCGGGTCGAAGTCGTCCAGTGCGGCTTCGGCGAACAGCAGCGCCGTGGCGGTTTCCATCGCCAGCTGCGGCGCGATGCCATGGTCCGTGCCGTGCGAAGCCACCCGCCGCAACGCCGCCGCGAGCACCTGCGCACGCGGCAGCAAGGCCTCCCAGGCTTCGCACAGGGGTGCAAAGCCTTCGGTCAGCGCCGCGCGGTCGCCCCCTTCGCTGGCCGCAGACCACGCCTGGCCCGCGGCGCGCACGGCTTCGCGGGCGCGGTCGAGGTCGGCCGGGTCGAACAGGCCCAGCCGGGCCGTGTCGTAGTCGAACGCGGTCTGGTGGTTCAGGCCGTGGGCCTCGCGCACCGCACGCAGGACCGGGCTGGCCGTGTCGCCCGGCATGGCCTGGGCGCAGAAAAACAGCAGATCGCCCAGCAACGGTTCCTGCGCCGGCGACCGGCCCTGCGACCACGCGGTGTAGTGCAGCAGCACACGCGAGGCGGCCCGCTTCACGTGCACATCGGTGGGCAGCAGGCTGTGGGCCACGGCGTCGCAGTAACCGGCGGCCACGGCCCACAGGCTGGCATCTGCGGGCTCGCCAGCACCCGCCGAGAGGCCGGCACAGAGCTGGGCCATGGCAGCAGCAGCGGTGGCGTCGAGCGACTTGACCACGGGCAGCACGGCGCGGTCGAACCGCGCGCGCAGCTCGGGTGAGGGTGTCAGCGGCGCGGTGCCTTCGGGCAGCACCACCGGCGCCAGACGCGGGGGGGCACGCCAGAGGTCAGCCGGGTGGGCACGCTCGGCACCGGCCAGGGCCTGGGCATCGCGGTAAGCCGGATACAGGGCCAGGTCGGGCAAGGGCCGCTGGCGCAGCAGGCGCTGCAAGTGTTCAGTCAGCGCAAAGCCGACACGGGCCAGGCGCTGCGCGGCATCGGGCGTGCAGGTCTCGGGCTTGGCAATGAAGCGTTCGACCGCCGCCTCCATGGCACGCAGCACGCGCGCCGCGCCGGCCAGACCCACCATCTCCAGCGCACCCACGGCCTGGTGCAGCTGTTGACGGGCCACACGCAGGTCGCCGGCGTCCACGCTGCCGGGATCGGTGGTGCGGGCGTGTTCCAGTGCGTCGGCGAATCGCTCCCAGGCCTGCTGCGCATCGCGCAGGCTGCCACGCAGCTCGTCGAACACCCAGGCCAGGGGGCTGAGGTCATGAGGCAAGGTGCTCATCAATGAACACCTCCGGACAACGACCCGCCGCCGGGCCGCCCCAAGGCGGGGCAGCCCCCTCGGGGGGCAGCGACCCGCGCAGCGGTGGAGCGTGGGGGCTTCACGGCGTTCATAGCTTGAAGCGCGACACGGAGTCGCGCAGTGCGTCGGCCATGCGGGTGAGTTCGCGCACCTGCTGCACGGTGGTGCGCGTGCCTTCGCCGGTCTGCTCGGTGACGGCAAAGATGTGCTGGATGTTGCCGGCCGTGCCGCTGGCCAGCTCGGCCTCGCGCGCCGCGGACTGGGCGATCTGCTCCACCAGCTCGGCCACCTGGCGCGACAGCTGGTCGATCTCGGTCAGCGACTCGCCGGCGTTGTCGGACAGGCGCGCGCCCTCGACCACGCCGCGCGTGGAGGCCTCCATCGCGGCCACGGCGTCCTGTGTGTCGGCCTGGATGGCGCGCACCAGCTGGGCGATCTGGCGGGTGGCATCGGCCGAGCGCTCGGCCAGGCGCTGCACCTCTTCGGCCACCACCGCAAAACCGCGCCCGGCCTCGCCGGCGCCGGCGGCCTGGATGGCGGCGTTGAGCGCCAGCACGTTGGTCTGGCCGGTGATGTCGGTGATGAGTTCGGTGATCTCGCCGATCTCCTGCGAGGACTCGCCCAGGCGCTTGATGCGCTTGGCGGTGTCCTGGATCTGGTCGCGGATCTGGTTCATGCCATCCATCGCGTCGCGCATGGCCTGGCGCCCGCCGGTGGCGGCGCGGCGCGCGCGGTCGGCGGCAGCGGCCGACGCCTGGGCCTGGCCCGACACGTCCTGTATGCGCCGCGCCATCTCCAGCACCGCCTGACCGGTCTCGCGGATCTCGCGCAGCTGTTCGGTGGAGGCGGCCAGCAACTCGATGGCGCTGTTCTCCATGTTGCCGGTGGTCTGCGTCACCTGCTGCGACGTGGTCTGCACCTGGCTCACCAGGTTGCGCAGTTCCTCCACCGTGTAGTTGATGGAGTCGGCGATGGCGCCGGTGATGTCTTCGGTGACGGTGGCCTGCTGGGTGAGGTCACCCTCTGCCACGCCCTGCAACTCGTTCATGAGGCGCAGGATGGCGGCCTGTGTGGCATCGTTGACGCGGCGGGCCTCGCGCTCCTGCTGGCGGGCCTCGGCGCGCTGGCGTTCAGCCAGCGCGGCGCGCTCGCGGCCGCTGCGGGTCTGCAGCCGGACCAGTGCCAGCGCACACAGCAGCACCAGCACGGCGGCGGCAGCGGGCAGCAGCCAGTCCAGCGCGCTGCCTTCGCCGCCCGCACGCGGCTGCGCTTCACTCAGTGCCTGGCGCGTCGCTTCGGCTGGGGCGCCCAGGGCCGCGCGTGCGGCGTTTGCCTCGGCCACCGCGCCACGGGCCTGCAACAGGGAGGACACAGCGGCTTCCAGGGGCACCTGGCCTTGCGACAGGCGCTCCAGCAGTTCGCGCTGGCGCGCATCGCGCACCGCCGTCAGGCGCAGCGTGCCGCTGCCATTGAGCTGACCCGCCACGATCTCTTTCCACACGCCCAGCTCGCGCTGCAAAGCCTGCGCAGCCGCCTCGCCGCCTTCGGCCACCAGAGCAGCCTGCCCCAGCTGCGCGATGCGCGCCAGCAGCCGCACGCCCTGTGCGGCTGCCTGCACTTCGGTCGGTGCGGCGCCCTGTTGCAGGCGCAGCGCCAGCAGCGCCTCGGCGGGCTCCATGAGTTCATCCGTTTGCTGGCGCAGGGCGTCGGCCCGCGTCTGGGCCTGGGTCGCGGCCTGATCGGTGGCAGCGACGCGGGTAGCGGCATCGGCCAGGCGGCTGGCGGCGGTGAGGGCTGCTGCCGAAGCACCGTCACCCGAACCACTCGTGACCTGGCTCCAGCGCCACACGCCCCAACCGCCGGTGACCACCAGCAGCACCGCGAGTGCGGACACCAGCAGGCGCTGGCGTTGGTCCAGCGCCTGGACTTCGGCGCTGGGTGTCTCCAGCGGGGTCGAAGCCGTGGCCGGGCCAGCCGAAGGGGGCACCAGGCCTTCGCCGGGCACCGATAGCGTGGATTCGCCGCCGAAGGTCGAACTGGACAGTCCCGAGGCCGGGTCCATCACCTGCGAATCGGTGCCCATGATGGAGTAACCGGCCGACTCGGCGTCGCCCGTGCGTCTGCGTTTGAGCCAGCCTTGGAGGGTGTCGATCAGCGCCATGTTGGTGTCAGGCCGCGGTGGCGGCACCGCGCAGGTGGATGTCGAGGAAATCGGGTGAGGCGGCCAATGGCCGCAGGTCCAGCTCCAGCCAGGTCTGGCCCTCGGCGTCCTGCAGGGTCTGGCGCAGCACCGGCGTCTCGGGCAGTGCCGACGGGGCGTGGCCCGGCGTGAAATCGTGGGCACCCTTGAGTCCCATCATCTGCGCCACCGGCCATACGGCGCTGACGCCCAGCGCCGGATTGAAGGACACGAAGTGCTGGGGCGCTGGTGTTTCTGCCAGTCGCGGCAGGCCCAGGCAGCGCAACAGGTCCACCACGGTGTAGAGGCCGCCGCGCCACGTGGCGACACCACCGACCCAGTCCTTGACCCACGGCAGCTGCTGCACTGGCGCTGGGGCAAATATTTCGCCTGCGTGCGTGAGGGGCAGCAGCAGCCGGTAGCCGCCCTCGGCAATGGCCAGCCAATGGGTCGACCGGGCCTGGTTGCCGGCATCGGCCAGGCGCCGCGCCAGCTGCTGCTGGAAGGCGTTGAGGTCGACCCGTTGTGGCATGGCTGGGACTCCTTCAGTGCAGCGTGGCGGTGGGGGCCTGCGTCATCCGACCGCCTCGATCTTGGCCAGCAGCTGGGCCGCGTTGACGGGTTTGGTGATGTAGTCGCGTGCGCCCTGACGCATGCCCCACACACGGTCGGTCTCCTGGCTCTTGCTGGTGCACAGGAACACCGGCACCTTGCCGTACTCGGGGTGGCGGGTGATGGTGCGGGTGAGCTGGTAGCCGTTCTGGCCGGGCATCACCACGTCAAGCAGGATGAGATCGGGCAGTGCCTGGCCGATGTGGGCAAACGCCTGCTCGGCGTTCTCTGCGGTGCGGACCTCGTAGCCGTTGCGGCTCAGCAGATCCTTGAGGAACAGGAGTTCGGTCTTGGAATCGTCAACGACCAGGATGTGCTTGACCGGCATCAGGCCGCCCCTCCCGCAGCGCCGTCGCCAAAACGCGACACCGCCTGCAGCAGCTGGTCCTTGGTGAAGGGTTTGGTCAGGTGGTCCTGCGAGCCGACGAGGCGGCCACGTGCCTTGTCGAACAGACCGTCCTTGGAGGACAGCATCACCACCGGCGTGCGGGAGAAACGTTCGTTGCGCTTGATGATGGCGCAGGTCTGGTAGCCATCGAGCCGGGGCATGAGGATGTCGCAGAACACGAGGTCGGGCTGGAAGTCGTTGATCTTGGAAAGGGCATCGAAGCCGTCATCGGCCAGCAGCACCTCGTGCCCGCCCTGCCGCAGGAAAATTTCTGCGCTGCGCCGTATGGTGTTGCTGTCGTCCACCACCAGCACTTTCAGGGCAGGCGCGGTGGAGTCTTGCAAGGGCGCCTCCGGGGTTCAGTGGCTCAGGCCGTGAAACGCCACAGAGCCGGCTTTGCCGGGCTGTCGGCGTTGCCCCTTTGAGGGGGGATGCGGCCACACGCAGTGGGCAAGCGACGGGGGTGGTTCATATCTGCACCATCTCGAAATCTTCCTTGCGGGCGCCACACTCGGGGCAGGTCCAGTTCATGGGCACATCGGCCCAGCGGGTCCCCGGCGCGATGCCATGATCGGGAGCGCCGGCTTCCTCATCGTAGATCCAGCCGCAGATCAGGCACATCCAGGTTTGGGCTTCGGTTTGGGATTCGCTCATGTCGGGGCAGAAATCATTGTCATAGAATGGTTTCATTGTAGCCAGCCCCCCTCCAAGGCCGGGCCTTGGCCTCCACGCCGCATGAGTTCCAGCGACACCTCCCCCCCCTCTTCCTCTGGCGAAGCTCCCGCCTCCCTGCCCTGCGTGATGGTGTTCAACGCCAACGACCCCAGCGGCGCGGGTGGGCTGGGCGCCGATGTCACCGCCATGTCCAGTGCATCGGCCCATGTGTTGCCGGTGGTGACTGGCACCTACGTGCGCGACAGCAGCGACATCCACGACCACATCGCCTTCGACGAGGACGCCGTGGCCGACCAGGCCCGCTGCGCGCTGGAGGACATCGCGGTGCAGGCCATCAAGGTCGGCTTTGCGGGCAGCCCGGAAAACCTCAGTGCCATCGCCGAGATCGCCTCCGACTACCCCGACGTGCCCCTGATTGCCTACATGCCCAACCTCGCCTGGTGGGGCGAGATCGAACTGGAAAACTACCTGGACGCCCACGCCGAGCTGCTGCTGCCCCAGACCACGGTTCTGGTGGGCAACCACAGTACGCTGTGCCGCTGGCTGTTGCCAGACTGGGCCGAGGAAAAGCCGCCGGGCCCGCGCGACGTGGCCCGCGCCGCCGCCGAACACGGCGTGCCCTATACGCTGGTGACCGGCTTTAACGCCACCGACCAGTACCTGGAGAGCCACCTGGCCTCGCCCGAGATGGTGCTGGCCACTGCGCGCTACGAACGTTTCGAGGCCACCTTCACCGGCGCCGGCGACACGTTGTCGGCTGCGCTGACGGCCCTGATCGCCGCCGGCGCGGACCTGCAGACGGCCACCGCCGAAGCCCTCACCTACCTGGACCAGTGCCTGGACGCCGGCTTCCAGCCCGGCATGGGGCACGCCATGCCCGACCGGCTGTTCTGGGCACACGACGTCGATGACGATTCCGAGCCGGACGACAGCGACAGCGAAGGCCCGCTGACCGACTTCCCGCTCGACGACACCCGACACTGATGAACCCTAAGCCCCCACGCTCCGCCGCTGCGCGGGTCGCTGCCCCCCGAGGGTGTGCGTACCCGCCTTGGGGCGGCCCAGCGACGGGCACCTGATGACCATGGACAAGAACCAAGCTCTCTTCGACCGCGCCAAGGCCCTGATCCCGGGCGGCGTGAATTCGCCCGTGCGCGCCTTCAAGGCCGTCGGTGGCACACCACGTTTCGTGCAGCGCGCCCAAGGCCCCCACTTCTGGGATGCCAACGGCCAGCGCTACATCGACTACATCGGTTCCTGGGGCCCCATGATCCTGGGCCATGGCCACCCGGCCGTGCTGGAGGCGGTGCAAAAGGCCGCACTGGACGGTTTCTCGTTCGGCGCCCCCACCGAGCGCGAGGTGGAGCTGGCCGAAGCCATCCTGCAGCTCATACCCAGCATGGACATGGTGCGCCTGGTCAGCTCGGGCACCGAGGCCGGCATGAGCGCCATACGCCTGGCGCGCGGCGCCACCGGGCGCAAGACCATCATCAAATTCGAAGGCTGCTACCACGGCCATGCCGACGCGCTGCTGGTGAAAGCGGGCTCGGGCCTGGCCACCAACGGCCACCCCACCAGTGCGGGCGTACCGCCCGAAGTGGTGCAGCACACGCTGGTGCTGCCCTACAACGACGTGGCCGCGCTCGAAGCCGCGTTCGACGCCCACGGGGCCGACATCGCCTGCCTGATCATCGAGCCGATCGCCGGCAACATGAATTTCGTGCGCGCTTCCCTGCCCTTCATGGCACGCTGTCGCGAACTGTGCACCCGCCACGGCGCCCTGCTTGCCTTCGACGAGGTGATGACCGGATTCCGCGTGGCGCTGGGCAGCGCGCAGAGCCTCTACGCCAGGCTGATCCCCGGCTTCGAGCCCGACATGACGGTGCTGGGCAAGGTGATCGGTGGTGGCATGCCGCTGGCGGCCTTCGGCGCCAAGCGCGCGGTGATGGAACAGCTCGCACCACTGGGTGGGGTCTACCAGGCGGGCACGCTCTCGGGCAACCCGATTGCCACGGCCTGCGGCCTGGCGACGCTGCGCGAGATCCGCCGCCCCGGCTTCTTCGAGGCGCTGGGTGCACGTACCCATGAGCTGGTGCAGGGCCTTCAGGCCGAGGCCGATGCGGCCGGCGTGCCCTTCAGCACGGACAGCGAAGGCGGCATGTTCGGCTTCTTCCTGATGGACACCCTGCCGCAGAACTACGCCACGGTGATGACCACCGACGGCCCGCGATTCAACCGCTTCTTCCACGGCATGCTGGATCGCGGTGTGTACTTCGCGCCCGCGCTCTACGAGGCCGGCTTTGTCAGCGCCGTACATGGCGACGACGAGATCGCGCAGACACTGACCGCCGCGCGTGAGGTCTTCCGCTCGCTCTGACCGGGTCGGCCGCCTCCGTGCGGCATCGCTGCGCCGCAGCATAGAAAGTGGCGTTTTCTGGGTGAAAACCCTGCCGACGCCGTCTCCTCGTGGTCGCATGATAAGCATGCTTAACAACCACCTGGAGACAACGCCATGTCCGTCGAGAAAGCCTCTTCCCGTCGTCGCAGTCTGCTCAAGGGTGCCGCAGTGGCCGTGGGCGCGATGTCCGCACCCATGGTGGCCAATGCGCAGACCACCACCTTGCGCTTCCAGAGCACCTGGCCGGCCAAGGACATCTTCCACGAGTACGCCAACGACTTCGCCAAGAAGGTGAACGACATGGCGGGCGGACGCCTCAAGATCGAGGTGCTGCCCTCTGGCGCCGTGGTGCCGGCGTTCCAGCTGCTTGAAGCCGTGAACAAGGGCACCCTGGACGGTGGCCACGGCGTGGTGGCCTACCACTACGGCAAGAACTCGGCGCTGGCGCTCTGGGGCTCAGGCCCGGCCTACGGCATGGATCCGAACATGGTGCTCTCGTGGCACTACTACGGCGGCGGCAAGGCGCTGCTGGAGGAAATCTACAAGAGCATCGGCATGGACGTGGTGTCCTTCCTCTACGGCCCCATGCCCACTCAGCCGCTGGGCTGGTTCAAGAAGCCGGTGGCCAAGGTGGCCGACATGAAGGGCCTGAAGTTCCGCACCGTGGGCCTGGCGGTGGACGTGTTCACCGAGCTCGGCACCGCCGTCAACCCGCTGCCGGGCGGCGAGATCGTGCCCGCGCTGGACCGCGGCCTGATCGATGCGGCCGAGTTCAACAACGCGTCGTCCGACCGCGTGCTGGGCTTCCCCGACGTGACCAAGAACTGCATGCTGCAAAGCTTCCACCAGAGCGGCGAGCAGTTCGAGATCCTGTTCAACAAGGGCAAGTACGACGCCCTGCCCGCCGAGCTCAAGGCCATCATCGACTACGCCGTACAGGCCGCCAGCGCCGACATGAGCTGGAAGGCGGTGCAGCGCAACTCGCAGGACTACATCGAGCTCAAGAAGCAGGGTGTGAAGTTCTACAAGACACCCGACGCCATCCTGCGCGCCCAGCTCGCGGCCTGGGACAAGACCATCGCCAAGAAGGCCGGCGAGAACGCACTGTTCAAGAAGGTGCTGGACTCCCAGAAGGTCTTTGCCGAGCGCGCCGGCCAGTGGCAGAACGACTACATGGTCGATTTCAAGATGGCCTACAACCACTACTTCGCCAAGGGCAAGAAGGGCTGAGGCCCGGCACGGTGACAGGGGCGCCGGTGGCGCCCCTTTCTGTTTGAGGAACCAGGAGACGGCATGCAGAAGACGCTGTTGGCGGTGGACCGGTTGTCCACCTGGATAGGCAAGGCTTTCGCGTGGGTGGTGGTGCTGCTGACGGCACTGATCACCTGGGAGGTGTTCTCGCGCTACGCGCTCAACAAGCCCCACGCCTGGGTGCTGGACGCGCAGATCATGCTGTACGGCACGCTGTTCATGACCGCTGGCGCCTACACGCTGGCCAAGAGCGGCCATGTGCGCGGTGACGTGCTCTACGGCTTTTTCAAGCCGCGCACGCAGGCCACCATCGATCTGGTGCTCTACATCGTCTTCTTCCTGCCCGGCATCGTGGCCCTGACCTGGGCTGGCTGGGTGTTCGCCAACGAGTCGCTCGCCATCCGCGAGCAGACCTTCAACGCCGACCCGCTGCCGGTCTATCCGTTCAAGTTCGTGGTGCCGCTGGCGGGCGCCATCCTGCTGCTGCAGGGGCTGGTGGAGATCGCGCGCTGCGTGATCTGCCTGCGCGAAGGCGAATGGCCCTCGCGCGAGCAGGACGTCGAGGAGGTCGACGTCGAGAAGCTCAAGGAAATGGTCCACGCGAAGGAAGGCGGCCAGCCATGACCTTGCGCAAGGAACTCTGGTTCGGCTTCATCCTGATGGGGCTGATCCTCGCCGGCATCGGCGTGCTGCTGCTCAGCGTCGACCAGATCACCAATGGCCACCTCGGCCTGCTGATGCTGGCGCTGGTGGTGGTCGCCATCATGCTGGGCTTCCCCACGGCCTTCACGCTGATGGGCATGGGCATGCTGTTCGCCTACTTCGCCTACCACTCGGGCGGCCAGACAGCGGGTGGTGCCATGACGCAGACGCTGGACCTGATGGTGCAGCGCGCCTTCTCCGTCATGGCCAACGACGTGCTCATCTCCATTCCGCTTTTCGTCTTCATGGGCTACCTGGTCGAACGCGCCAACCTGATCGAGAAACTGTTCAAGAGCCTGCACCTGTCACTGGCCCGCGTGCCCGGCTCGCTGGCCGTGGCCACGCTGGTCACCTGCGCGGTGTTCGCCACGGCCACCGGCATCGTGGGCGCGGTGGTCACGCTCATGGGCCTGCTGGCGCTGCCGGCCATGCTGCGCGCGGGCTACAGCGTGCCACTGTCGGCGGGTGCCATCACGGCCGGTGGCTGCCTGGGCATCCTGATTCCGCCTTCGGTGCTGCTGATCGTCTACGGTGCCACGGCCGGCGTGTCGGTCGTCAAGCTTTACGCCGGTGCGTTCTTCCCTGGCCTGATGCTGGCGGGTCTGTACATCGTCTACGTGATCATCCTTGCCAAGATCAAGCCCAGCCTCGCACCGCCGCTGAGCCCGGCCGAGCGTTTCGTGCCGCTGCCCACGCTGCTCGAGCAGGCCGGCGCCACCCACGAGCGCCGCGCGCTGCCCGGACTGATCGGCGCCCTCAAGGGCCGGCGCAACCATGGCGTGGCCACCGGCTACCTGCTGCGCCAGCTGGGCGTCGCGCTGCTGCCGGCGCTGCTGTTCGTGGTGGTCGCTCTCTGGAGCTACCAGAGCGTGACCCATGTGACGCCGGTGGCCTCTGCGGCCGAACTGGGCCTGCAATCGATGGACGAGGTGAGCGAAAGCGGTGGCCTGGCGGAACCCGAAGGCGCCGAGGAAGAGACCGAGTCAGGTGGCCTCGCGGAGCCACCGTCCGAGGAAGAGGAGGACGCACCGCTGCAGGCCCTGGGTGGCGAGGAAGCCGACGCCAAGCCCGCCGAGACCACCACGGCCGCCAGTGGAGCGGTGGCAGAACCACCCGGCGCCACAACCACCGCCGAAGAGGCCCAACCTACCACCCAGCCCGCCCCGCAGGGCTACTGGATCAGCCTGGGCGTGGGTGCACTCGCGCTGGTGGCCTTCTACGCGCTGCTGAGCTTCACGCGGCTGGAGATCTTCAAGATGCTGCTGGCCAGCTTCTTCCCGCTGCTCATCCTCATCCTGTCGGTGCTGGGCTCCATCGTGTTCGGCCTGGCCACACCCACCGAGGCCGCTGCCGTGGGGGCCTTTGGCGGCTTCTTGCTGGCCGCGGCCTACAAGCAGCTGAACATGGATGTGGTGCGGGAAAGCGTGTTCCTGACGGCCAAGACGTCGGCGATGGTGTGCTGGCTGTTCGTGGGCTCGGCCATCTTCTCGGCCGCGTTCGCGCTGCTGGGCGGGCAGGAACTGGTGGAGCAGTGGGTGCTGGGCATGAACCTCAGCAAGACCGAGTTCCTGATCCTGAGCCAGATCATCATCTTCATCCTGGGCTGGCCGCTGGAGTGGACCGAGATCATCGTGATCTTCATGCCCATCTTCATCCCGCTGCTGGACAACTTCGGGGTGGACCCGCTGTTCTTCGGGCTGCTGGTGGCGCTGAACCTGCAGACCGCATTCCTGAGCCCGCCGGTGGCGATGTCGGCCTTCTACCTCAAGGGCGTGGCGCCCAAGCACGTGACGCTGAACCAGATCTTCGCCGGCATGATCCCCTTCATGGGCATACAGATCGTGGCGATCGTGCTGCTGTACATCTGGCCGCAGATCGGCCTGTGGCTGCCCTCGGTGCTCTACAAGTGATCAGCTCCAGAGGTCCAGCGGCGGATCGTGCACCACCGCCCGCAGGATGTCGGAGCGCGACACGAAACCGCTGACCTGCCCCGCCTCGTCCACCACGGGCAGGCCGGGCAGGCCGGTGTCGAGCAGCACCTGGGCCACGCGGCGGATGTCGGTCTGGGCGTCCACGCTGGGCACGGGAGTGACCATGACCTCGGTCACGGGTGACATCAGCAGCGCCCGCCAGGCCAGAGCGGGCGTGTCCGGCCCGGGGAGGCGATCCGGGCGCAACAGGTCGGCCCGCGCCAGCAGCCCCACCAGCCGGCGGTCGGCGTTGACCACCGGCGCCTGACCCACCCCCTGGCTGGCCAGCAGCTGCCAGCCCTCGCCCACCGTGGCGGTGTCAACGATCAGCACCGCCTGTTCGTTCATCACGTCGGCCACACGGCTCAGCGGGTGGCGCTCGGGCACCGGACTCTGCACCCGCGCATACTCGTTGAGGGCTTGCTGGTGAAAGCCCCCACCGGTAGCGGCGCCCTCGCGGGCGACAACGGGTGCCGCCGGGTATTCGGGCTCGTCGGTTCCCGCCAGCCTCCCCTGCACCGCCCGGATGCGCGCGCTGCGCAGCGCAGGCCCCACCCGGCGCATCTCTTCGAGCGGCCCTTTGAACATCTGCCCCGAAACCCCGTAGATCGAGAACATCCGCGGTCCTTTCGCAGTGAGATGGCCCGCAGTGTAGGCACTGCGGCGGCCGCTGCCAAATACAGGCCCAATGCGGGCTGTTCAGCCGTTGGCGGGCAGGAACAGCGCCTGGAGGTCGCTCAGGAAATCGAAACCCCGCTCGGTGGGCCAGGCGCGCTGGAGATCCCGCGCCAGCAGACCCTGGCGTTCGGCCTCCTGCAGCGCCGGCTGTATGGCGGTGATGGGCAGGCCGGTGCGTTCGGTGAACGTCCCCAGCTCGAAACCCTCGCGCAGGCGCAGGGCGTTGAGCATGAACTCGAACGGCAGGTCGTCTGCACCCACCTCGTTCTCGCTGGCCACCGGCTGACCTTCGGCGGCACGCTCCATGTACAGCCGCGGCTCGCGCCAGCGCACCTGGCGCAGCACGCGGTGCGCAAAGCTCAGCTTGCTGTGCGCACCCGCCCCTACGCCCAGGTAATCACCAAACTGCCAGTAGTTGAAGTTGTGCCAGCAGCGGTGCCCGGGCCTGGCGTAGGCCGACACCTCGTAGCGCTCCATGCCGGCCGCCCCCGTGCGCTCGGTGATGAGATCGAGCATGGCGTAGGCGTCGTCTTCCTCCGGCACCTGAGGAGGGAACTTGGCGAAGTAGGTATTGGGCTCCAGCGTCAGGTGGTAGATGGAGAGGTGCGGCGGCGCGAGCGACAGTGCCATGTCCACGTCGCGCGCGCAGTCGGCCAGCGTCTGGCCGGGCAGCGCGTACATCAGGTCGAGGTTGAAGGTGTCGAAGGCGCGCGCGGCCTCTTCCACCGCCGCCCTCGCCTGGCGGCCATCGTGCACCCGGCCCAGGGCCTTGAGGAAGCGGTCGTCGAAGCTCTGCACACCCACCGACAGCCGGGTGACGCCCGCTTCGCGAAAGGCACGGAAGCGGTCGGTCTCGAAGGTGCCCGGGTTGGCCTCCAGCGTGATCTCGGCATCGGCCTCCAGCCTGAGCATCGCGCGAACGTCGGACAGCAGCCGCGCGATCGCGTCGGGCGAGAACAGGCTGGGCGTGCCGCCACCAATGAAGACGCTGTGGACCGTGCGGCCCCAGATCAGCGGCAGTGCAGCGGCGATGTCCTGGCGCAGGGCTTCCAGGTAGGCGTCCTCGGGCAGGCCTCCGGTGTTTTCGTGCGAGTTGAAATCGCAATAAGGGCACTTGCGTATGCACCAAGGCAGGTGCACATAGAGCGCGAGCGGCGGCAGCGATGGCAGCTGCAGCCTTCCAGGTCTCATCAGGCGGACGATGTCGCTCACCGCGCCTCCGGTGCGAACCAGCGTTCGCGCATCAGCTCGAGCATGGCGCGAGCGGCGCGACCCCGGTGGCTGTTGGCGTTCTTCACCTCCACCGGCAATTGCGCGAAGGTCTGGCCGAACTCGGGCACCCACATCACGGGATCGAAACCGAAGCCGTTGCTGCCCACCGGTTCGGGCGCGATCAGGCCATTCACGCGACCGGTGGCCACCAGCGGCTCGGGGTCGTCGGCGTGGCGAAGCGCCACCAGGGTGCTGACCAGCGCGGCGCGGCGGTTAGCCACGCCCTTGAGTTGCTCGAGCAGCGCGCGTACGTTGTTGGCGTCGCCTTTCTCGTAGCCGAAACGGGTGGCGTAGTAGGCGGTGTGCACGCCGGGCTCGCCACCAAAGGCATCCACGCACAAGCCGGCGTCGTCGGCCACGGCGGGCAGACCGCTGGCGCGGCTGGCGTGGCGGGCCTTGGCGAGCGCGTTTTCGACGAAGGTGTGAAACGGTTCGTCGGCCTCGGGAATGCCGAGCTCGGCCTGACGCACCAGCGTGACGCCCAGCGGCGCGAACATGGCCTGCAGCTCGGCCAGCTTGCCCACGTTGTTAGAGGCCAGAACCAGTTTCATTTCAGCGCACTTTTCTGCGCCTCGACCAGCTCGGCGATGCCCTTCTCGGCCAGGGCCAGCAGCTGGTTCATCTCGTCACGTGTGAAAGCCGCACCCTCGGCCGTGCCCTGCACCTCCACGTAGTGACCCGCACCGGTCATGACGACGTTCATGTCGGTATCGCACGCGGAGTCTTCAGGGTAGTCCAGGTCCAGCACCGGAACGCCGCCCACGATGCCCACCGAGATCGCTGCCACCGGGCCCAGGATGGGCGACGCGGCCAGCTTGCCCGAGGCCAGCAGCGCATTGACGGCATCCTGCGCGGCCACGAAGGCACCGGTGATGCTCGCGGTGCGCGTGCCGCCGTCGGCCTGCAGCACATCGCAGTCGAGCGAGATGGTGCGTTCACCGAGTTTCTTGAGGTCGAACACCGCGCGCAGCGAACGGCCGATCAGACGCTGGATTTCCTGCGTGCGTCCACTCTGCTTGCCCTTGGCGGCCTCGCGGGCGCTGCGGGTGTGCGTGGCACGAGGCAACATGCCGTACTCGGCCGTCACCCAGCCCTCGCCAGTGCCTTTCTGGTGCGGCGGCACCTTTTCCTCGACGGAGGCGGTGCACAGCACGCGGGTGTCACCGAACTCGATCAGCACCGAGCCTTCGGCGTGTTTGGTGAAGCCGCGGGTGATGCGAACGGGGCGCAACTGGTCGGCGGCCCGGCCACCCGAACGCGGCAGGGTCTGTGGGTCTTTCACGGTCATTGGGGATTTCCTTTGCGTGCCGCGTTGCTGCGGCGAATGGCTTCATTGATCTCGGCGATGGAACGCTCGATGGCCTCGTCGTCGAAGTCTTCCAGCAGGCTGTCGGAGCCTGCCTGTATGGTGGAGGCAAACACGCCGTCGCTGATGCTGTCGGTGTGGACCACGTGGGTGGGTTCGAACTCGCCACTGGTTTCCCAGTCGATCGCGATCACGGTGACATTGTCGCCGTGCCGGCCGCCCTGGCGCAGGGCCTCGTCCACCAGAGCCGGAATCGACTCCGGCAGTGGTGCCGACGCCAGCCGGCGCGCGATCTCGTCGTCCTCCAGCACGCCCCACAGACCGTCGGAGCACAGCAGCACCCGGTCGCCCTCGCGAAGCGCGAGGGGTTCCGACAAGTCGAACAGCGGCAGCATGGGCGAGCCCAGGCAGGTGAACAGGATGTTGCGGTTGACCGGCTCGCCGCTCTTGGCCTGCACGGATTTCTCGACATAGGAATGGTCGCGGCTGCGCTGCAGCACCTGGCCATCACGCACCACGTACAGGCGCGAGTCGCCCGAGTGGATGCAGGTCAGCCGGCCGTCCTGCACCACCGCCGCCACCAGCGTGGTGCGTGGGTTGTCGAGCATGCCCTGCGAGTTGGCGTACTGCACGATGTCCTGGTGCGCGGCCAGCAGCGCCTTGGAAAGAAAGGCCGGCACGTCGTCCAGGTGGGGTCTGGCCTGGCGCTGGAACACCGCCGATACGGCCTGTATCGCAAGCTGCGCGGCCATCTCGCCCTCGGGGTGGCCGCCCATGCCGTCGGCCAAGGCCAGCAGCACCGCATCGCGCGTGTAGCTGTAGCCCATGCGGTCTTCGTTCTTGGCGCGCCCGCCCTGGCGACTGAGTTGATAGATGGAGAACTTCACGGGAAACGTTCAGGGCTGGGTGGTGTCGCTGGCAACGCGGGCGGCCTTCTTGCTGCCATCGGTCATCAGGTTTTCGATCTGCAGGCGCATTTTTTCGGTGACCGACAGCTTGGTGTAGCTGCGTTCGATCTCGCGGCCGAGCTCTTTCTGCAGCGAGAACACCGACTGGGGCCGGGCCAGCGGATCCAGCGCCATGCACCACTGCACCACCTCGATGAGGTTGTCGGAGTAGACATTGCGCAGCCGGCTCATGGCCAGCGACAGCCGGTCTTTCTCCTGGCGCTGCGGCGCGTCGTTGGGCGGGTAGCCCTGCATGCTGGCATAGATGCAGGCGCCAACCGCGTAAATGTCGGTCCAGGGACCCAGCGAGGCGTTGCGCTTGTACATCTCGGGCGCTGCGAAGCCGGGCGTGTACATGGGGCGCACGAAGTTGCCCTCCTTGTTCAGCACCTCGCGCGCTGCACCGAAGTCGATCAGCACCGCCTTGTTGTCCTCGGTGATGAAGATGTTGGCCGGTTTGATGTCCAGGTGCAGCATCTTGTGCTGGTGCACGATGCGCAGGCCGCGCAGCACCTCGTCGAACAGCGAGCGTATGGTCGATTCGCGGAACACCTTGGGGCGCTTGAGCTCGCGCGCGGTCACGATAAAGTCCTGCAGGGAGTTGCCCTCCAGGTAGTTCATGACCATGTAGACGGTCTCGTTCTCGCGGAAGAAGTTGAGCACGCTCACCACCGACGGGTGGGCGATCTGCGCCAGCGCCCGGCCTTCCTCGAAGAAACTCTTGAGGCCCAGCCGGTACAGCGACTGCTTCTCGGGCGCCACCACCGGCATCAGGTGGCCGGGGTCGCGTGTGGCCAGCGAGGCCGGCAGGTATTCCTTGAGCGCCACCTTCTGGCCGGCACTGTCCACCGCCAGATAAACGATGCCGAAGCCCCCCGCGGCCAGCTTGCGTATGACGCGGTACCCGCCTATCAGCGTGTCCGGCGGCAATGGGGCGGGCTTGGTCTTTGACATAATTCGGATTTTGACGGCGCTGGCCCTGCGCACGCATGCCCCCGTCGGCCGATACCGGCCCGGAGGGCGGGCAAAATGGAAAATCCGATGGCAGTTTACAGCATGACCGGCTACGCGACGGCCCACGCCGCCGCATCTACCCACGGCACCGAAAGCCCTTCCACGCCGGCACTCGGCCTGGAAATCCGCTCGGTCAACAGCCGCTTTCTCGACCTCTCCTTCCGCCTGTCCGATGAGTTGCGCGCCGCTGAGCCGGCCCTGCGCGACAAGCTGCAGGCCCGCATCAAGCGCGGCAAGGTGGAGGTGCGGGCCTGGGTGGAAGGCCGCGAGGCCGCGGCCCTGAGCGCGCCCGCCGACGCCGACCTGCAGCGCCTGCTGGCCGTGCAGGAACAGGTGCGCACCTGGTTGCCCGGCGCCGCCCCCCTGAGCGTGGCCGACGTTCTGCAGCTCAAGGCCCGACAGCCTCTGCCGACTGCTGGCCTGGCGGACACGCTGCTGGCCGCCGCAGATGGTGCGATCGAGTCCTTCCTGGCCAGCCGCGCGCGCGAGGGCGAACGCCTGGCCGCCAGCCTGACCGAACGCACCGCCGCGCTGCGCGCCCTGGCTGGCCAGGCCCAGCCGCTGGTGCCAGCCCTGGTGGAACAGCAGCGCCAGCGCTTCATCGAGCGCTGGAACGAGGCGCTGGGCACGGTGGACGGTGGGCCGGCACCGGAATCGGTGCGTGACCGCGCTCTGGCCGAAGCCGCCGCATTTGCCATCCGCATCGACGTGGCCGAGGAAATCACCCGCCTGCATGCCCACCTGGACGAAATCGACCGCCTGCTGGGCCAAGGCAAAGAATTGGGCAAAAGGCTGGACTTCCTGATCCAGGAGCTGCACAGGGAGGCCAACACCCTGGGCTCCAAGTCGTCCAGCCTGGAGCTGACCCGTATCGCGGTCGACATGAAGGTGCTGATCGAGCAGATGCGCGAACAGGTGCAAAACATCGAGTGAAGGAAAACCCAGCCATGGACTACCCCGGCAACCTGTTCGTCGTCGCCGCCCCGAGTGGCACCGGCAAATCCAGTCTGGTCAAGGCGCTGATGGAGCTGGACCACCAGATCGCCGCGTCCGTGTCGCACACCACCCGCGCGCCGCGCGGACAGGAGCGGGACGGCCGCGAGTACCACTTCGTGGACAACGCCACCTTCGACCGCATGGTCGCCAACGACGAGTTCGTTGAATGGGCCAACGTCCACAGCAACCGCTACGGCACGTCCAAGGCCGCCATCGAGAGCCGCATCGCCCAGGGTGGCGATGTGGTGCTGGAAATCGACTACCAGGGCGCCCAGCAGATCAAGAAAACCTTCGCCAACGCGGTGCTGATTTTCATACTGCCGCCGAGCTGGGATGAGTTGCGCGCGCGCCTTCAGCGCCGCGCCGAAGACACGCCCGAAGTGATCGAGCTTCGGCTGCGAAACGCAGCGATCGAGGTAGCCGAGGCCCGCTCATTCGATTTCGTTATAATCAATGAGTTGTTCGAGCGTGCGCTTTTCGATCTCAAAGCCATCGCCCACGCCCAGCGGCTCAAATACGCCGCCCAGCGCCGGGCCCGCGCCGAAACCTTCCGCGCCCTCAATATCCTCTAGCTCCCGGAGTTCCACCATGGCCCGCATCACCGTTGAAGACTGCCTGGAAAAAATCCCCAACCGCTTCCAGCTCGTTCTGGCAGCGACATACCGTGCCCGCATGCTGAGCCAGGGTCACGCCCCCAAGATCGAGAGCAAGAACAAGCCGGGCGTGACCGCCCTGCGCGAAATCGCCGATGGCAAGGTCGGCCTCGAGATGCTCAAGAAAGTGCCGGTCTGAGCACCCTTCCCGCCTCGAAAAAAGCCCCTTCCGAGGGGCTTTTTTCTTGCCTGTGGCCAGCTGGTACACCCTTGCGAACGTAAGGCCTCGCCCGAGCAGCTAAAGTATGGGCATGAGCCCATCGGTCGCCACCGCCTCGGTACAACCCAAACTGGCCCAGCCCACGCCCGCCCAGAGCGCCGCTGCGGCCAGCTTTGCCGTGCTCATGGCCAAGATGGATTACCTCAGTGCCTCCGAGATCGAGCAGGTCCGCCAGGCCTACCGCTTCGCCGACGAGGCCCACCTGGGCCAGTTGCGCCAGAACGGCGACCCCTACATCACCCACCCCATCGCGGTGGCGGTGCAGTGCACCGAGTGGAAGCTCGACGCCCAGGCCCTGATGGCCGCTCTCATGCACGACGTGCTGGAGGACTGCGGTGTCACCAAGCAGGAACTGATCGAGCGTTTTGGCGCTCCGGTGGCCGAACTGGTGGATGGCCTGACCAAACTCGACAAGCTGGAGTTCGACACCCGCGAGCAGAACCAGGCCGAGAGTTTTCGCAAGATGCTGCTGGCTATGGCGCGCGACGTACGCGTCATCCTGATCAAGCTGGCAGACCGAAGCCACAACATGCGCACCATGGGCGACATGCCCCGCGCCAAGTGGGCCCGGATCTCCAGCGAGACGCTGGAAATCTACGCCCCCATCGCACACCGCCTGGGCCTGAACCACACCTACCGCGAATTGCAGGACCTGGCCTTCAAGCACCTGCACCCCTGGCGCTACCAGGTGCTGGGCAAGGCGCTTGAAAAGGCACGCAGCCGTCGGCGCGACCTGATTGGCCGGGTGCGCCAGGAGGTGGAGGCCGCGTTCCAGAAGCATGGCATGGACGTGCGCCTGCTGGGCCGCGAAAAGACGCTCTACTCCGTCTACCGCAAGATGGACACCAAACACCTGTCGTTCTCACAGGTGACCGACATCTACGGATTTCGCATCATCCTGTCGGAGCTGACCGATTGCTACACAGCACTGGGCGTGCTGCACCAGATCTACAAGCCGCTGCCGGGCAAGTTCCACGACTACATCGCCATACCCAAGCTCAACGGCTACCAGTCGCTGCACACCACGCTGGTGGGCCCGTTCAGCACCAGCATCGAGTTCCAGCTGCGCACCCACGCGATGGACGTGGTGGCCGAATCGGGCGTGGCCGCACATTGGCTGTACAAGGCCAGCGAGCCCAACAGCGAGGCCGCCCAGCGCCTGGGCACGCAATGGCTGCAGTCGCTGCTAGACATCCAGCAGGAGACGCGCGACGCGGGCGAGTTCTGGGACCATGTCAAGATCGACCTCTTCCCCGACGCGGTCTACGTCTTCACGCCCAAGAGCAAGATCCTGGCGCTGCCGCGCAGCGCCACCGTGATGGACTTCGCCTATGCCATCCACAGCGACGTGGGTCACCACGCCATCGCGGCGCGCATCAACGGCGAACAGATGCCACTGCGCACCGAGCTCAACAACGGCGACGTGATCGAGATCGTCACGTCACCCCACGCCAAACCCAACCCCGGCTGGCTCAGCTTCGTCAAGACCGGGCGGGCGCGCAGCAAGATCCGCCACTACCTGAAGACCGTCGCGCAAAGCGAATCCATGGCGCTAGGCCAGCGCATGTTGGCGCAGGCGCTGCGGGCCGAGGGCATTGCCAGCCCGCCCGACGACGGCGAAGCGTTCAAGCCCATCTGGGACAAGCTGTTGCGCTTCACGGGCAACCGCAACCGCGACGAACTGCTGGCCGACATCGGCATGGGACGCCGCATCGCCAGCATGGTGGGCAAAAAACTCGCCGTGCTGTTGGCCGAGCTCGGCCACAAGCCCGACGTGCTGCTCATCAGCACCGAGCGCTACGCGCTGGGTCACGAGGAATCGGTCAGCCAGGGTGTGGTCACGCTCGACGGCAGCGAAGGCCTGTCGGTGCAGTACGCCACCTGTTGCCGACCCATCCCGGGCGATCGCATCGTGGGCTATCTGGGCCGTGGCGAAGGCCTTGTGGTGCACACCGATGACTGCCCCATCGGCCGACGCCTGCTCGACAAGGACAGCGAGCGTTTCCTCGAAGTGGAATGGGCAGACGAGCCGACCCGCCCGTTCGAATCCTCGGTGCTGGTGACCGTCACCAACGGCAAGGGTGTGCTGGCACGCGTGGCCGCAGCTCTGGCGGCCGCCGAGGCCGACATCACCCACGTGGACATGGGCATGGAGCCAGCACAGACCGCGACCGATCTCAAGTTCCTGATCGCGGTGCGCGACCGCACGCACCTGGCCGAAGTGCTGCGCAGCCTCAAGCGCACACCGTCCGTGCTCAAGGCCCAGCGCCTGCGACCACGGGGCTGACACCCGCGAACCCGACTCAGGCGTCCGCTGGCGCCGGGTACGCCACCTGCAACACCTCGATCGCCTGCCAGCCTGCAGGCGTCATCAGCCGCACCTCGTCGCCCTCGCGCGCCTTCAGCAGCGCCTGGGCCACTGGCGATATCCAGCTGACCTGCCCACGTGTGCTGTCGGCCTCGTCGATGCCCATGATGGTCACGGTGGTCTCGCGCCCGGTCTCATCGACGTAGGTGACCGTAGCACCAAAGAACACCTGGTCCTTGCCATGGTGCACCGACGGGTCGACCACCTCGGCGATCTCCAGGCGCTTGGTGAGGAAACGGATGCGGCGGTCGATCTCGCGCAGCCGCTTCTTGCCATACAGGTAATCACCGTTTTCGGAGCGGTCACCGTTCTTGGCCGCCCAGTGCACCGCCTCCACCACCTTGGGGCGTTCCTCGTCCATCAGCTGCAGCAGCTCGGCGCGCAGGCGTTGAAAGCCTTCGTGCGTGATGTAGTTCTTGCCCCCGGCCGGCAACGAGGGACCACCGCCCAGGTCGTCATCCTCATCGTCGCGGTCTGTTTCCTTGGTAAAGGCCTTGCTCATGGTGTGATGGTGCAACGAAGCCAGGGCTGGAAGCAAAAAACCCTTGCAGACCTGAGACCTGCAAGGGCTTTTGACTTGGCGGAGCGGACGGGGCTCGAACCCGCGACCCCCGGCGTGACAGGCCGGTATTCTAACCAACTGAACTACCGCTCCCGGTAGATAGCTTTGGCTCTTGCGAGCCCAAGTGCTACAAACTTGGCGACCCTACGGGGATTCGAACCCCGGTACTCACCGTGAAAGGGTGATGTCCTAGGCCTCTAGACGATAGGGTCAAAACCTTTGGACTTTCTATCCAGCGCTTCGTTTTACCGAAGCCTCGCATTCTAGCACCGGAAACTGCGTTTCCTTGTGCGTTGTTGGTGGAGGTAAGCGGGATCGAACCGCTGACCTCTTGCATGCCATGCAAGCGCTCTCCCAGCTGAGCTATACCCCCAACAAGCTGCCGCTTCAAAACAGTGTTTCGTTGCGACCTAGCGAGCCTCAAATTATAGGGCAGTTTTCATGCTTTTCGCAAGCGCGCCGAAATTTTTTCCCGGTCATGCAGTTCGAGCACGGCATCAAGCGAGGGCGTGTTGGGTGTCCCCATGACAAGCACCCGCACAGGCATGGCCAGTTGCGGCATCTTGAGCCCATGCTCGGCCAGCGTTTCCTTGATGGCCGTCGCGATCGATGCCTTGTCCCAGGCGACGGTGTCCAGCCGAGCGGCCAAAGCGGCAACGGCCGGCTTGATGGCTGGCGTAACGTGCTGGGCCAGGTCCTCGGCCTTGGGGGTGACGTCGGCGTAATGCGCCTGCACCCAGTCGGCCAGCGCCACGGTGGTGTCGCAGCGGTCCTTGTAGAGCGCACACAGCGCCGGCAGCCGGGCATCGGCGGTGACGCCGCGTTTGGCCAGCTGTTCGGCCACCAGTGGCGCCAGGGTTTGGTTGTCCAGGGCCTTGAGGTGCTGGGCATTGACCCAGCGCAGCTTGGCTTCATCGAAACGGCCGGCACTGCTGCCAAGGTGGTCCAGACCGAACCACTGCAGAAACTGCTCGCGGCTGAAGATCTCGTCGTCGCCGTGGCTCCAGCCCAGGCGCGCAAGGTAGTTGACCATGGCATCCGGCAAGTAGCCTTCGTCGCGGTACTGCGTGACCGGTTTGGCGCCGTTGCGCTTGCTCATCTTCTCGCCCTGCTCGTTGAGCACGGTGGGCAGGTGGGCATAGACCGGTGGTTCGTGGCCCAGCGCGCGGAAGATGTGGATCTGACGCGGCGTGTTGTTGACGTGGTCGTCGCCGCGGATCACGTGGGTGATGGCCATGTCGATGTCGTCCACCACCACGCAGAAATTGTAGGTGGGCGTGCCGTCAGGGCGCGCAATGACGAGGTCGTCGAGTTCGTCGTTGCTGAACTCGACGCGCCCCTTGACCTTGTCGTCCCACCCCACCACCCCACCCTGCGGGCTCTTGAAGCGCAGCACCGGCTTGACGCCTTCGGGCACTGGCGGCAAGGTCTTGCCAGGCTCGGGGCGCCAGGTGCCGTCGTAGCGCGGTTTTTCCTTGTTCGCCATCTGGCGCTCGCGCAGGGCATCCAGCGCTTCCACGCTCATGTAGCACGGGTAGACCAGACCCTTGGCCTGCATCTCGGCCAGCACCTGCTTGTAGCGGTCCATTCGCTGCATCTGGAAGAACGGGCCTTCGTCGTGATCCAGGCCCAGCCACTTCATGCCCTCGATGATCACGTCCACCGCGGCCTGCGAGGAGCGCTCCAGATCGGTGTCTTCGATGCGAAGGATGAAGGTGCCACCAGTGGCACGGGCAAAGGCCCACGGGTAGAGCGCGGAGCGGATGTTGCCCAGGTGGATGAAACCGGTGGGCGACGGAGCGAATCGGGTGCGTACCTGTTGTTGGGTCATGTCAGAGGGTCAGCAGGCCTCGGTCGAGGTCGGTCTGTATGTCGGTCAGGTGTTCCAGGCCCACGGCCACGCGAATGAGTCCTTGCCCGATGCCGGCGGCCTGGCGCTGCGCTTCGGTGAGGCGGCCGTGGGAGGTGCTGGCCGGGTGGGCACACATGGTCTTGGTGTCGCCCAGGTTGGTGGCCAGCGAGAGCAGCTGGAGCGAATCGAGCACATGGAAGGCGCGCAGCCGGGCCTGGTCGGGGTCGCTGGCTTTGACGTCAAAGGACAGCACGGCACCACCCACGCCCGACTGCTGAGCCATGGCCAGCTCGTGCTGCGGGTGGCTGGTGAGGCCCGGGTGGTAGACACGAGCGACCGCAGGGTGGGATTCAAGCCAGCGCGCCAGCGCCAGAGCCCGCTCGCTCTGGGCGCGCACGCGTATGTCCAACGTCTCCAGGCCCTTGAGCACCACCCAGGCGTTGAATGGGGCCAGCGTCATGCCGCCGCTCTTGAGCACCGGCAGGAACTTCTCGGTCACCATCTGCTGCGTGGCGCACAGGGCACCAGCCATCACACGACCCTGGCCGTCGAGGAACTTGGTGCCGGAGTGCATGACGATGTCGGCACCCAGGGCGATGGGACGCTGCAGCGCCGGCGTGGCGAAGCAGTTGTCCACCGCAAGCAGCGCACCTGCATTGTGGGCGATGTCGGCCAGCGCCCGGATGTCGCAGACTTCGGTCAGCGGGTTGGTGGGCGTCTCGGCAAACAGCAGGCGGGTGTTCGGTTTGACGGCGCCCTTCCAGGCAGCCACGTCGGTCTGCGCTACGAAGGTGGACTCCACCCCGAACTTGGCCAGGTCGGAGCCGATCAGCTTGATGGTGGAGCCGAACATGGACTGCGAGCAGACCACATGGTCGCCGGCCTTGAGCAGACCCATGCACATCATGAGAATGGCCGACATGCCCGATGCAGTGGCCATGGCGGCCTCCGCACCTTCTAGCGCGGCCAGACGCTGCTCGAAACTGGCCACCGTGGGGTTGCCGTAGCGCCCGTAGGTGAAGCCGTCTTCGTCGCCGGCAAACCGGCGCGCAGCCGCTTCGGCACTGGGCTGGACGTAGCCGCTGGTCAGGTACAGCGCCTCGGAGTTCTCGCCGTACTGCGAGCGCTCCACGGCCTCGCGCACGGCCAGGGTGTCACGGTGCAGGGGTTGGTTCATGACTGGCCGCGGCGCAGGGCCGCCCCAAGCAAGGCCGCGCCCCCTCGGGGGGCAGCGAATACACGAGGTGATGAGCGTGGGGGTGTCATGTTTTACGCATCCTGTGCGTTGGGCAGCGCCAGGCGCGAGGTGTCCTCGTCGCCTTCCTGCACGTTCACACGTTTTTCGTTGAGGCGGACAATGTCGTCTGACGTCACGTCGCCCGTGACGTACACGCCGTCAAAGCAGGAGGCGTCAAAACCGTCGAGCGACGGGTTGAGCGAGCTGACAGCTCGCTTCATCGCATCCACGTCCTGGTAGATCAGGGCGTCGCAGCCGATGATCTCGCGTACCTCGTCCACCGTGCGGCCGTGCGCCACGAGCTCGTCCTTGGTGGGCATGTCGATGCCATACACATTGGGAAAGCGCACCGGCGGCGCAGCACTGGCCAGGTACACCTTGCGCGCACCGGCATCACGGGCCATCTGCACGATTTCCTTGGAGGTCGTCCCCCGAACGATGGAGTCGTCCACCAGCAGCACGTTGCGCCCCTTGAATTCGCTGGCGATCACGTTGAGCTTCTGGCGCACCGATTTCTTGCGCACGGCCTGCCCCGGCATGATGAAGGTGCGGCCCACGTAGCGGTTCTTCACGAAACCCTCGCGGTACGGGCGGCCGATCAGCTGCGCCAGCTGCATGGCGCTCGGGCGGCTGGACTCGGGAATGGGAATGACCACGTCGATCTCGTTGGGCGGCACGGTGGAGATCACGCGCTGCGCGAGCGTCTCGCCCATGTTGAGGCGGGCCTGGTAGACCGAGATGCCGTCCAGCACCGAGTCGGGCCGCGCCAGGTAGACAAATTCGAAGATGCAGGGGTGGTGTTTGGGCGCCTCGGCACATTGCTGCGAACGCAGCTGGCCTTTCATGTCGATGAACACCGCCTCGCCCGGCTCCACGTCCCGCTCGAACACGAAGCCCGTGCCCTCCAGCGCCACCGACTCGCTGGCGACCATGCGCGCGCCATCGGCTGCCAGACCCACACACAGCGGGCGGATGCCGTGCGGATCGCGGAAGGCGAGCAGGCCGTGGCCGGCGATCAGGGCGATCACGGCGTATGAGCCCTTGATGCGCTGCTGCACCGCGCGCACGGCAGCAAACACGTCATCGGCCTGCAGCGGCACACCACGCGTGGACCTCTCGAGCTCGTGTGCCAGCACATTGAGCAGCACCTCGGAATCGCTCTCGGTGTTGATGTGGCGGTGGTCCTGCTCGAACAGCTCCTGCTTGAGCGCATGGGCGTTGGTCAGGTTGCCGTTGTGCACCAGCACCAGGCCGAATGGCGCGTTCACGTAGAAGGGCTGGGCCTCTTCCTCGCTGAAGGCGTTGCCGGCCGTGGGGTAGCGCACCTGCCCCAGACCCACGTTGCCTGGCAGCGCGCGCATGTTGCGGGTACGGAAGATGTCACGCACCATGCCCTTGGCCTTGTGCATGAAGAACTTGTGATCCAGTTGCGTGACGATACCCGCCGCGTCCTGGCCCCGGTGCTGCAGCAGCAGCAGGGCGTCGTAGATCAGCTGATTGACGGGGGCGTTGTGTGCAACGCCGACGATTCCACACATGGCGGGGCCTCTTGCTTCAGTCGAAATGGGAGCCGAGCTCGGCAGGCAGCAGCGGACTCAGGGTCTTGAGGGTGGTGTCGAGCAGGCCCGCACCACGCGATGCCTGCCACTGGGCGTGCTGGTGCAGCGGCGTCATGGCCACCACCAGGCCCAGGGCCAGCAGGATGATCAGGCCACGCAGCAGGCCGAACAGCGCACCGAGCGTGCGGTCCACTGGACGAAGCCCTATGGACTCCACCAGCTGCTTGACCAGCCAGGCCAGCAGGCCGGCGGCAAAAGCCACGGCAATGAACACCAGCGCAAATCCGGCCGCGTAGCGCAAGGGCTCGGGGGTCTCTTGCAGCGGCAGCCAGCCAGCCACATCGACCGCGAACCACTGGGCCAGGAAAAACGCGGCGACCCAGCCGAGCACCGACAGCACCTCGTACAGCAGCCCGCGCCAGGCGCCAATCACGACGGACACCAGCAGCACCAGGGCCAGCAGGATGTCGACGACGGGGTAATCCATGGGCGTGCGGGTCTGGCCAGCGGGGTCAGAGCGTCAGGATGGCCGTGGGCAGGCCCAGGGCCTTGACCTTGGCAGCGGCCTTGTCGGCCTCGGCCTTGCTGGCAAATGGTCCGATGCGCACCCGGATGCGCTGGCCCTCGGCGGTCTGGGCCACGTGGGTGTAGGTCTTGAGCCCGGCGCGCTCCAGGCGCTGGCGCACCTCGCGGGCCCGGGCCTCTTCTGCGTAGGCACCCACCTGCACCACGACCCGCTCGCCGGCCTTGCCGTCCAGCAGGGCCTGGGCGCGCTGGCTGTCGGCGGCCGAAGGCTTGGGTGCTGCTGCAGGCTTGGCTTCGGGTTTGGGCTCGGGCTTTTGCTCGGGCTTGGCCTCTGGTCTGGGCTCCGGTTTCGGCTCCGGCTTGGGCTCGGGTTTGGGTTCGGGTTTGGGCGCGATGGCCACCTCGGCCGGTGCAGGGGTCGCAGCAACGGGCGCGGGCGTGGGTGCTGACGCAGGCGCGGCGGCAGCGGCCGGAGCCGCAGGCGTGAGCGCAGGAGCGTTCTGACGGGAGGGGATTTCGATCGGGATGTCCACCGCAATCGGACGCGGCTGGGTATCGAACAGCAGCGGGAAACCGACCACACCGATCAGCACCAGCACGGCCGCACCGATCAGGCGGTGGCGGGCGCGGCGTCGGATGTCCTCGATGGAGGGTGCGGCAGCGGTGGCAGAGCGGGATTTGGGATTGGGCATGGAGCGTTCCAGGCGGGCATCGGACCAGGATCAAGTCGGGAGATGCCGGGCCGCCAGGCGCGGCACACCGTTTTGCAGCACCCCGCCCACGGTGTAGAAAGAACCGAAGACCACGATTCTATCAGCCGGGTCTGCCTGGGCGACCGCCGCAGCAAGCGCCTCCAGAGGCGATCCATGGCAGCTCGAACGGCCCGCGCCACAGGCCTTCTCCAGGTCGGCCGCACGGGCTGCTCGGGGGGTGGGCAGGTCGCAGAAGTACCAGCGGTCGATCAACGGGGCAACCCGTGCGAACATGGGCGCGAGGTCCTTGTCGGCCATGGCCCCGAACACCGCGTGGGTGGTGGGGTAGAAACCCATCGCGTCCAGGTTTTCGGCCAACGCGGCCACCGAATGCGGGTTGTGGGCCACGTCCAGCACCAGCGTGGGCTGACCGGGAACGATCTGGAAGCGGCCGGGCAGCTCCACCAGCGCCAGGCCGTTGCGCACCGCCTGGGCCGTCACCGGCAGGCGGTCACGCAGCACCTCCAGCGCGGCCAGCGCGCCCGACGCGTTGACCAGCTGGTTGGCTCCCCGCAGCGCGGGGTAGGCCATGCCGCTGAAGCGGCGCGTGCCGCGCTGCGGGTGCACCGCCCAGCCCCACTGCTGGCGGTCGCCACCGAAGTGGAAATCCACGCCCAGGCGCCACAGGTCGGCGCCGAGCTTCGCCGCATGATCCAGCACACTCTGCGGTGGCTGCGGCTCGCTCACCACCACCGGGCGGCCGGCGCGCATGATCCCGGCCTTCTCGAAGCCGATGCTCTCGCGGTCGGGGCCCAGCAGCTCCATGTGGTCCAGATCGATGCTGGTGATGACCGCGCAGTCGGCATCGACGATGTTGACCGCATCCAGCCGTCCACCCAGCCCCACCTCGAGGATGACCACATCCAGCTTCTGGCGTGACAGCACATGCAGTATGGCCAGCGTGGTGAACTCGAAATAGGTCATCACGGTGTCGCCACGTGCGGCCTGCACCGCAGCGAACGACGGCAGCAGCTCGGCCTCGGTGACAGGCTGTCCGCGCAGGCGGCAACGCTCCTCGAAATGCACCAGGTGGGGCGAGCTGTAGACGCCGGTGCGGTAGCCTGCTTCCGAGCAGATGGCCTCGATCATGGCGCAGGTGGAACCTTTGCCGTTGGTGCCGGCCACGGTGATCACCGGGCAGTCGAAACGCAGGCCTGCACCGCCATCCAGCCGCTCGGCCACCGCGCACGCGCGCTCAAGCCCCAGCACGATGCCCTGCTGACCCTTGGGGTGCAGCCTCTCACAAAAAGCCAGCCATTCGCTCAGCGTGGCCGGCGTGTCCGTTGCGGGGTGTTCTGTCATCCGCGTATTTTCGCAGTCCGCGCCCTGCCCTGCGGGGTGTCGGGACTTGCGGGACAATCGGGACATGATCACCGTCTATGGCATCCCCAACTGCGACACCGTGAAGAAGGCCCGCGCCTGGCTGGCCGAACGCGGCGTTGAACACCAGTTCCACGACTTCAAAAAGCAAGGTGTGCCGCCCGAGCTGGACCACTGGGCCCGGACCGTGGGCTGGGAGGTCCTGCTCAACCGCAAAGGCACGACCTGGCGCAAGCTGGATGACGCCACCCGCGAGCGCGTGAGCGACGCCGCCAGTGCGGTGGCCCTGATGCGCGAGCAGGCCAGCGTCATCAAGCGGCCCGTGGTCGACTGGGGCACCGGCCTCACCGTGGGCTTTGACGCCGCGGACTGGGCGCGCCGCGCCTAACTAAAATGGCGGGTTTTCCGACCTGCCCCCATCCCTTCCTCCCGCCCCGCCCATGACCACCTCCCAGATCGACGGCGTGTCCGTCAAGACCCAGGCCAACGTCTATTTCGATGGCAAATGCGTCAGCCACAGCCTGACCCTTGCCGACGGCACCAAAAAGTCCGTCGGGGTGATCCTGCCCGCGACGCTGACCTTCAACACCGGCGCAGCCGAGGTCATGGAGTGCGTGGCCGGCGGCTGCGAATACAAACTGGACGGCACCGACACCTGGGTCAAGTCCGGCGCCGGCGAGCGCTTCAGCGTGCCCGCCCATTCCCGCTTCGAGATCCGCGTGACCGAGGCCTATCACTACATCTGCCACTTCGCCTGAGACCACCATGGCCACCATCCTGCAAAAACTGCCCCTGGGGCAAAAGGTCGGCATCGCCTTCTCGGGCGGCCTGGACACCAGCGCCGCGCTGCTGTGGATGAAAAAGAAGGGCGCCCTGCCCTACGCCTACACCGCCAACCTGGGCCAGCCGGACGAGTCGGACTACGACGATATTCCGCGCAAGGCCATGGCCTACGGTGCCGAGACCGCCCGTCTGGTGGATTGCCGCCTGCAGCTGGCGCACGAAGGGATCGCCGCCATCCAGTGCGGCGCGTTCCACATCAGCACCGGTGGCATCACCTACTTCAACACCACCCCGCTCGGCCGGGCCGTGACCGGCACCATGCTGGTGGCCGCCATGAAGCAGGACGACGTCAACATCTGGGGTGACGGCTCGACCTTCAAGGGCAACGACATCGAGCGCTTCTACCGCTACGGCCTGCTGACCAACCCGAGCCTGAAGATCTACAAACCCTGGCTGGATCAGGCCTTCATCGACGAACTCGGCGGCCGCAAGGAGATGAGCGAGTTCCTGATTGCCAACGGCTTCGACTACAAGATGTCGGTCGAGAAGGCCTACAGCACCGACAGCAACATGCTGGGCGCCACCCACGAAGCCAAGGACCTGGAGCACCTGAACAGCGGCATCCGTATCGTCAACCCCATCATGGGCGTGGCGTTCTGGAAGCCTGACGTGGAAGTGAAAGCCGAAGAGGTCACGGTGCGTTTCGAAGAAGGCCAGCCGGTCGCCCTCAACGGCCAGACCTTTGATTCGCCGGTGGACCTGTTCCTCAAGGCCAACGAGATCGGCGGCCGCCACGGCCTGGGCATGAGCGACCAGATCGAGAACCGCATCATCGAAGCCAAGAGCCGCGGCATCTACGAAGCCCCCGGCATGGCGCTGCTGCACATCGCCTACGAGCGCCTGGTGACGGGCATCCACAACGAAGACACCATCGAGCAGTACCGCATCAACGGCCTGAAGCTCGGCCGCCTGCTGTACCAGGGCCGCTGGTTCGACCCGCAATCCATCATGCTGCGCGAATCGGCCCAGCGCTGGGTGGCCCGCGCCGTCACTGGCGAGGTGACGCTGGAGCTGCGCCGCGGCAACGACTACAGCATCCTCAACACCGAATCGCCCAACCTGACCTATGCGCCCGAGCGCCTGTCGATGGAAAAGGTGGAAGACGCGCCGTTCTCCCCGGCCGACCGCATCGGCCAGCTGACCATGCGCAACCTGGACATCACCGACACGCGTGGCAAGCTGGGCATCTACGCCCAGAGCGGCCTGCTGTCGCTGGGCGGGAACGCGGCGCTGGCGCAGCTGGAAGACTCGAAGAAGTAAAGCCCGCGGTGGCGCCGGTGGAGGAAAGGTCCGCTCAGACCGCCGCCGGTGCCGGCCCGACGCGCATGTAGCGCGCGATGGCCGCCAGCGCCACACCATAGGCTGGCACGAACAGCAGCAGGCTCACGATGAGCTTGATGACGTAGTCGACCGCAGCGATCTCCACCCAGTTGGCAGCCATGAAGGGATCGGAGCTGCGCCAGAAGGCCACGGCGAAAAAGGCCGCCGTGTCGAGCGCTTGGCCAAACACCATCGACACCGAGGGCGCCAGCCACCACCGTGCGCTGCGCTGGCGGATGCGGTCGAACACCTGGATGTCGAGCAGCTGGCCCAGCGCGTAGGCGGCAAAGCTGGCGACGGCGATGCGGAAGACGAAGGTGTTGAACTCGCCAAGGGCTGCCCAGCCGCTGAAGCCGCCCTCCTGGAACAGCACGCCCACCGCATAGGATGCGACCAGCGCCGGCAGCATCGCGCGCGTGATGACGCGTCGCGCCGAGGCCTTGCCGATCAGCCGGACGGTCAGGTCGGTCGCCAGGAATATGAACGGGAAACTGAAGGCGCCCCAGGTGCTGTGGAAGCCGAACAGGTCGATCGGCAACTGCACGAGGTAATTGCTGGCGATGATGATCGTGACGTGAAACGCCACCAGGACGGAGAGGTAGAAAGGCACGCGCGAGGGCGGCGCCATCGTGACTGGCATAGGAGACCTTTTTGGCAAATGGGGGCGAGGGAACCCATGACTCGGCAGGATGGCCGGAACCTTCAATTTTAGCGCCGGCCTCAGATCACCACCGGCTCCGGCTCCAGCCGGATGCCGAAACGCTCGTAGACGCTGGTCTGTATCGCCTTGGCCAGCGTCATCACCTCGCCGCCGGTGGCGCCGCCCCGGTTCACCAGCACCAGCGCCTGCTTTTCGTAGACACCGGCGTGCCCCAGGCTCTTGCCCTTCCAGCCACAGGCATCGATGAGCCAACCCGCTGCGAGCTTGATGCGCCCGTCGGGCAAGGGGTAGTGCACCACCTTGGGGTCGCGCGCGATGATGTCGGCGCACTGCTCGGGCGTCACCGTGGGGTTCTTGAAGAAGCTGCCGGCATTGCCGATCTGTGCCGGGTCGGGCAGCTTGGCACTGCGGATGGCGCAGATCCAGTCGAAGACCTGGCGGGCGTCCGGCGCATCGTTGCCGGTTTCCTCCATCTTGCGCTCCAGGTCCAGGTAGCCCAGCACAGGCTTCCAGGGTTTGGGCAGCCAGAAGCGCACCCGCGTGATCAGTGCCCGGCCCGCAAGGCCCAGGCCCTGGCTGTCGACCGGCAGGTGCTTGAAGACCGAATCGCGGTAACCGAAACCGCACTGCGCAGCGTCCAGGGTGATGACCTTGCCGGTTTCGAGGTCGATGGCGTCCAGCGAATGAAAGCGATCCTGCAGCTCCACGCCGTAAGCCCCGATGTTCTGCACCGGGGCCGCGCCCACGGTGCCGGGAATCAGCGCCAGGTTTTCCAGCCCGGGCCAGCCCTGCGCCAGCGTCCAGCGCACGAAACCGTGCCAGTTCTCACCACCGCCAGCCTCCACCAGCCAGCCGCGCGGGGTTTCCTCCACCAGGCGCTGCCCCATGATTTCAACCTTGAGCACCAGCGCGCGCAGGTCGCCGGTCAGCACCAGGTTGCTGCCGCCGCCCAGCACAAAACGCGGAGTGCGATGCCAATCGGGCTGAGCCACCAGCGCCAGCACCTCAGCTTCATCGCGCACACGCAGCAGCCGTTCGGCCCGGGCGACGATGCCAAAGCTGTTGTACGGCTGGAGCGACACGTTGTTCTCGACTAACATGGGCGGATTGTCTCATCCGTACCTTTCTCCCTCTGAAACATGCCCTCGTTTGACACCGTTCTGGAACCCAACCTGGTGGAAGTGAAAAACGCCGTGGAACAGGCCTCCCGCGAAATCGGCACCCGCTTCGATTTCAAGGGCAGCAGCGCCGCGCTCGAACTCAAGGACAAGGAAATCACCCTGTTCGGCGACAGCGATTTCCAGATCAGCCAGGTCGACGACATCCTGCGCAACAAGCTGACCAAGCGCAACGTCGACGTGCGCTTCCTGGACGCCGGCAAGATCGAGAAGATCGGCGGCGACAAGGTCAAGCAGGTCGTCAAGGTGCGCAACGGGATTGCCACCGAAGACGGCAAGAAGATCCAGCAGACCATCAAGGGCAGCAAGCTCAAGGTGCAGGCCGCCATCCAGGGCGACGCCGTGCGCGTCACGGGGGCCAAGCGCGACGACCTGCAGACCGCGATGGCCCTGATCCGAAAGGACATGGCCGACCTGCCACTGTCCTTCAACAACTTCCGCGACTGAAGGTCCCATGCCCGCCCGCCACCGCGCCCGCCTGATGGCCCTGCTGCTGGCGCTGGCCGGTGGCACCGCCTGGGCGCAGGAGGTCTCGCTCACCGGCGTGTCCAGCGGCCGGGCGCTGCTGGTGATCGATGGTGGAGCCCCGCGATTCATGGCCACCGGACAAAGCCGCGACGGTGTGCGCCTGCTCAGCGTGGGCGAAGACAGCGCGGTGGTGGAAGTGGGCGGCAAGCGCCAGGAGCTGCGGCTGGGCCACTCCCCCGTGAAGCTGCAGGCCAGCGGCGACACCGGGGCGGGCCGTGTGGTGCTGCACGCCGACAGCAGCGGCCACTTCGTCACCGGCGGGCAGATCAACGGCAAGGCGGTGCAGTTCCTGGTGGATACCGGCGCGACCCTGGTCATCCTGGGTCAGGCCGACGCCGAACGGATCGGGTTGCGGGCCAGCGAGGGCCAGCCCGTTCGCATCACCACCGCCAACGGCACCGTGCAGGCCCGCCAGGTGCGGCTGACCAGCGTGCGGGTGGGTCAGGCCCAGATCCACGACGTGCCCGGCGTGGTGATGCCACAGTCCATGCCCTATGTGCTGCTGGGCAACAGCTTCCTGTCGCGCTTCCAGATGCAGCGCACCAACGACCAGATGGTGCTGGACAAACGTTTCTGACCCGCCCCGCATGCACTCGACCACGCCCCCCTCCGAAACCTGGCCCGCCTCGGCGCCGCCGCTGGACCTGCTCGACGCCTGGACCGACCTCGAGACCCGGCTCTCGCTGCTCCTGCGCGCCCCCCACCGGTCCGAGAACTTCAGCGCCGAGCTGCGGGCGCTGGAGCGCCGCATGGAGACGCTGCTGCGCCACGACAGCGACGGCTCGCTCTACCTGCTGCTGCAGCTGGCCGCGTCCACCAGCGTGGGCTACAGCGCCTCGCATGCGCTGGTGTGCGCCAGCCTGTGCCACCTGCTCGCGCCCGAGCTGGAACTGGAACCCCTTCAGCAGCGCTGCCTGAACCTGGCCGCGCTGAGCATGAACATCGCCATGACCACGCTGCAGGACGACCTGGCCGCGCAGGCCGCGCCGCCCACAGCCGAGCAGCGCGCACAGATCGACCGCCACCCGCTGGACAGCTCCGCGCTGCTGCAGGACCTGGGCGTGGACGACCTGATGTGGCTGGAGCTGGTGGCGCGCCACCACGACAGCCCGCCATCGCTCAGCGATGCCAGCAGCGTGACGGAAAAACTCACCCGTGCGCTGATGGCCACCGACCGCTACGCCGCGCTGATCAGCCCGCGTGAAACGCGACCGGGCCGTGTCATCACGGACTCCGGCCGCAGCGTGGTGGCCCGCCAGGGCGATTCACCCGACCCGGTGGGCCACGCCCTGTTGCGCACCGTGGGCATCTGCCCACCGGGCACGTTCGTGCGCCTCCAGGACCAATCCGTGGCGGTGGTGCTGCGCCGGACCGGCCGCCCGGGTGCGCCGCTGGTGGCACCGGTGCTCGATGCCCAGGGCGACCCGGTGCCGGAACCGGTGCTGGTCAACACCGACGACGGCAACCACCGCATCGAAGCGGCGCTGATCACCCGCACGGTACGCGTGCGGCTGAACCACAACCGGATGCTTCAGCTCGCAGCGAGCGCTTGAGCTGAGCCCCCAGGCTCAGGCTTCGCGCTGAGCCGCCGTCGCCACCACCTCGATCTTCCACGCCGGATCGGCCAAGGCGGCCTGCACGGTGGCACGCGGTGGCGCATGGCCGGCAGGCACCCAGGCGTCCCAGACCTCGTTCATGGCCGCGATGTCGCGGATGTCGCTCAGGTAGATCTGCACCCTCAGCAGGCGGGTCTTGTCGCTGCCACACTCGGCCAGCCGCTGCTCGATCTGGGCCAGCACGTCGCGGGTCTGGCCGCGGATGTCGGTGTCACCCGCCTCGGGCACCATGCCCGCGAGGTAGACCACGCCGTCGAACACGGCGGCCTCGCTGTAGCGGGCGGCCACATGAAAACGCTGCAGGCTCATTTTTTCGCTCCCAGCCTGGATTCTTTGCCCGCGATCAGGCGGTTGATGTTCTCGCGGTGGCGCCACAGCAGCAGCACACCCATGGCCGCGATCGCCAGCATGACCGGGCGCGACACGCTCCAGGCCACACCGCTGCCAAACAGGTAGTAGGCCGGCGCGAACACCGCCGCCACGATGGACGCGAGCGACGAGTAGCGGAAGAACAGCGCGACGATGACCCAGGTGGCCAGCGTGGCCACCCCCAGCCAGGGCTCCAGCGCCAGCAGCACACCGGCCGCCGTGGCCACACCCTTGCCCCCCTGGAAGCGGAAGAACACCGGATAGAGGTGCCCCAGGAAAGCCGCGAGGCCGGCGCCGGCCAGGGTCCAGTCGCCCAGCCCCCAGTCGTTGCCGTAGGACTTGACCAGCAGCACCGGCACCACGCCCTTCAGGGCGTCGAGGATCAGCGTGACAACCGCCGCTGCCTTGTTGCCCGAGCGCAGCACGTTGGTGGCGCCGGGGTTCTTGCTGCCGTAGCTGCGCGGGTCGGCCAGGCCGAAGGCGCGGCTCACGATGACGGCAAAGGACAACGAGCCGATCAGGTAGGCGGCAATCACCGCCAGCACGGGGTACAGGTTCTGCAAGGCAGGCTCCTCTTGGACTTCTTCTGATGGGGCGTCATTCTGCCAGCGCGCAGTTCACCGGCTTGGCGCCTAGCAGCTCGACGCAGACCTGCGGCGCAAGACCCACCAGGTAGCCCCGGCGTCCGCCGTTGATGCAGATGCGCGGCAGCGCGAGTATGGTTTCCTCGATGTAGACCGGCATCTCGCGACGGGTTCCGAACGGCGAGGTGCCACCCACCAGGTAGCCGCTGTGGCGGTTGGCCACTTCGGGCTTGCAGGGCTCGACCGACTTGGCGCCGATCTGCCGTGCCAGGTTCTTGGTGGAGACGGTGCGGTTGCCGTGCATCAGCACCAGCAGCGGCTGGGCCTTTTCGTCCTGCATGACCAGGGTCTTGACCACAGTGAACGGGTCCAGCCCCAGCACCTGGGCGCTGTGCTGGGCGCCGCCGTGCTCCAGGTACTCGTAGGGGTGTTCGGTGAACTCGACACCCCGGGCCTTGAGCAAGGCCGTGGCGGGCGTCTCGCTGACGTGGGTTTTTTTCCCCATCACTGCGCGGGATCGCGTTGCTCCCAGCGGATGGTGTCCACGGCCGCCAGCAACTCGGGCGACAGCGTGGTGCCCCACGCGTCCAGGCACTCGTCGAGCTGGGCCAGCGAGGTGACGCCGATGATGGTGCTCGCGACGCGCCAGCTGGTGTAGCAGAAGGCCAGCGCCAGCTGCGTGGGCGTGAGGCCGTGTTCGCGGGCCAGGGCGTTGTAGCGGCGAGCCGCCGCCAGCGCCTCCGGACGGCCCCAGCGCTGTTTGCGCACCGACTCATAGCTCGAGATGCGCGCGCCCTTGGGTGCATCCGGGCCCGTGGTACCGCTGGTGTCGTACTTGCCGGTCAGCAGACCGAAACCCAGCGGCGAATAGGCCAGCAGCCCCACGCCCAGCCGGTGGCAGGTTTCGTCGGTGCCGTTGTCGTAGCTGCGGTTGATCAGGCAGTAGGGGTTCTGGATCGACACCACCCGTGCCAGCCCGTGCTGCTCGGCCAGCCGCACGAACTCGTGCACACCGAAAGCGGTTTCGTTGGACAGGCCGATGTGGCGCACCTTGCCGGCCTTGACCAGGCCACTGAGCGCTTCCAGCTGCGCGTGGATGGGCGTGGTCGAGGTTTCCTTGGCCGGGTCGTAGTAGATGGGGCCGAAAGCGGGCACGTGCCGCTCGGGCCAGTGGATCTGGTACAGGTCGACGTGATCGGTCTGCAGGCGCTTGAGGCTGCCTTCGATGGAGCGGCGGATGTCGTCAGGCGTCATGCCCTTGCCCTCGCGCACCCAGGGCATGCCGCGCGACGGGCCGGCCACCTTGGTCGCAATCACCAGCTTCTGGCGCAGGCCCGGGCGGGCGGCTAGCCAGCGGCCGATGATGCCCTCGGTGGCGCCGAACGTCTCGGCACGCGCCGGCACCGCGTACATCTCGGCGGTGTCCAGGAAGTTGACGCCGCGCTCGACAGCACGGTCCATGATGGTGTGGGCATCCCCTTCGGCGACCTGCTCGCCGAAGGTCATGGTGCCAAGACAGATGGGGGTGACGCGAAGGTCGCTCTGGCCGAGGGTGACGAGGTTCATGCCGCTGGTTCCGCTGGAGAAAACGAAGTTTCTGAGTTTATCCAAGCCAGCTGGAGCCCACCGGGGGCACCGCCGATCCGGCTTCGCCGGTCGGCCAGTGCCGCCCCCTGGGGGGTGACGCGCCGCAGGCGCGGCGCTGGGGGGGTCAAAGTTTCACCATCACGTGGCGCGGCACCGTGTAGTCCTCCAGCGCGTACATGGACATGTCCTTGCCGTAGCCGCTGGACTTGAGGCCACCGTGCGGCATTTCGTTGACCAGCATGAAGTGGGTGTTGATCCAGGTGCAGCCGTACTGCAGCTTGCGCGCCACCTTCATGGCGCGCCCGATGTCCTGCGTCCAGACCGACGAGGCCAGGCCGTAGTCGGAGTCGTTGGCCCAGGTGATGGCCTCGTCGGGGTCGGTGAAGCGCGTCACCGACACCACCGGGCCGAACACCTCGCGGCGCACGATCTCGTCGTCCTGGCGGGCACCGGCAATCACCGTGGGCTCATAGAAGAAGCCACTGCCCGAACGCACCTTGCCGCCGGCCGTGATCTCCATGTGGCCCAGCTGCTGGGCGCGCTCCACGAAGCTGGCCACGCGGTCGCGCTGGCGGTCGCTGATCAGCGGGCCCAGCTCCACGCCAGCCTCGTCCTGCGTGCCCATCTTGATGGTCTTGACCGCGCTGGAGAGGTCGGCCACCAGCCGGTCGTAGACCTTGGAGCCGGCGTAGAGGCGGCAGGCCGCCGTGCAGTCCTGCCCGGCGTTGTAGTAGCCGAAGGTGCGAATGCCCTCGACCACGGCATCGATGTCGGCGTCGTCGAACACGATCACCGGCGCCTTGCCGCCCAGCTCCAGGTGGGTGCGCTTGAGCGTGCCGGTCGCCGCCTGCAGCACCTTGCGGCCAGTGGCCACGTCGCCGGTCAGCGAGACCATGCGCACCAGCGGGTGCTCCACCAGCGGCTGACCCACGCTGGGGCCACGGCCGCAGACCACGTTGAACACGCCCTTGGGCAGGATCTCGGCCACCACGCGGGCCAGCAGCAGCGTGCTCAGCGGCGTCTGCTCCGACGGCTTGAGCACCACGGTGTTGCCCGCGGCCAGCGCGGGCGCGGCCTTCCAGGCGGCCATCATCAGCGGGTAGTTCCAGGGCGCGATGGATCCGACCACGCCCACCGGGTCGCGGCGGATCAGGCTGGTGTGGCCGCTGAGGTACTCGCCGGCCACCGGGCCGTTCATGGTGCGTGCCGCGCCGGCAAAAAATCGGAAGCAGTCGGCAATCGCCGGAATCTCGTCCTCCAGGGCCCGAAGGTAGGGCTTGCCGCAGTTGAGCGACTCCAGCCGCGCGAACTGCTCGGCCTTGGCCTCGATGGCGTCGGCGATCTTCAGCAGCAGGCGCGAACGCTCACCGGGCGTGGTGTCGCTCCAGCTGTCGAACGCGCGGTTGGCGCCCAGCACGGCGCGGTGCAGCTGCTCGTACGAGGCTTCGGGCAGCATCACGATCACCTCGCCGGTGGCGGGGTTGAGGACACGTTCGGCCTCACCCTCGCCGGCCACGAACTGGCCGTCGATCAGCAGCTCGGTGTGGATCAGGTTCTGGATGTCGGGGGTCTTGCCCATGGGGTTCTCCTTAGCGTCCTGCGGGTTGTTCGTCGGACCGCGTGAGCCAGTACGCGGCGAGGATGGGAATGAAGGTCAGCGCGATGATCACGACCGCCACCACGTTGGTCACCGGGCGCTGGCGCGGGCGTATCAGCTCCTGCAGCATCCAGATGGGCAGCGTGGTCTGCTGGCCGGCGGTGAAGGTGGTGACGATGACTTCGTCAAAGCTCAGCGCAAAGGCCAGCAGCCCGCCGGCCAGGAGGGCCGAGCCCAGCTGCGGCAGGATCACGTAGCGGATGGTCTGAAAGCCGTTGGCGCCCAGGTCCATGGAGGCCTCGATCAGCGACGGGCTGGTGCGCCGCAGCCGCGCCACCGCGTTGTTGTAGACCACCACCACGCAGAAGGTGGCGTGCCCGATCACGATGGTCCAGAAGCTGAAGGGGATCTCGAAGGTGCTGTAGGCCGTGCGCAGCGCGATGCCGGTGATGATGCCGGGCAGCGCGATCGGCAGGATCAGCAGCAGCGAGACTGCGTCGCGGCCAAAGAAGTTCGTGCGTGCCAGTGCGGCGGCGGCGAGAGTGCCCAGCACGATGGCGATGGCGGTGGACACCGTGGCCACCTGCACCGACAGCCGTATGGCCTGCCAGACGTCCTCGCGCTCCCACGCCGCGGCAAACCACTGCGTGGTGAGGCCAGGTGGCGGGAAAACATAGCTCTTGTCCTCGGCGCTGAAGGCGTAAAGGATGATGAGCGCCAGCGGGATGTGCAGGAACAGCACGCCGGCCCAAGTGGCGGCCCTGAGGCCCCAGCCGGCCCTGGACGGATCGGAGCGCAGGGTTTTAGAGCGCATCGAAGGCCCCCATCTTCTTGGCCAGCCACAGGTATACGCCGATCACCACGATGGGCACCAGCGAGAACGCCGCGGCGAACGGGATGTTGCCCGCCGTGCCCTGCTGGCGGTAGACCACCTGGCCGATGAACAGCGTGGAGTCACCGATCACCTGCGGAATGATGTAGTCACCGAGCGTGAGCGAGAAGGTGAAGATGGACCCCGCCGCGATGCCCGGCATGGCCAGCGGAAAGATCACCTTCCAGAAGGTGGTGGCCGGTTGTGCGCCGAGGTCGCCCGAGGCTTCGAGCAGCGAGCCGGGGATGCGCTCGATGGCGGCCTGTATCGGCAGGATCATGAACGGCAGCCACATGTAGACAAAGACGATGAAGGTGCCGATACGTGAGAACGACAGCGAGTTGCCACCGATGCCGGGTGTGGCCAGCACCAGGTCCAGCAGCCAGGTCAGGTGCAGCTCTGCCAGCACCCAGGAAATGGCGCCCTCCTTGGCCAGCAGCAGCTTCCAGGCGTACAGCCGCACCAGGTAGCTGGACCACAGCGGCAGCATGACGGCGATGTAGAGCAGCGCCTTTTGCGGACCGCGTGCATAGCAGGCCATGTAGTAGGCGATGGGAAAGGCGATGGCCACACAGGCCAGCGTGACCGCGATGGCCATGGCCACGGTGCGCACGGCCACGTCCACGTTGGTCGGGTCCAGCAGCTCGCGGAAGTTGTGCAGCGTGAGGGTGGAACGGTCCACCAGGCCTGAGAAGTCGTCGAGCGCGAAGAAGCTGTTGGCCAGCAGCGCGAACAGCGAACCGAGGTAGACCACGCCAAACCACAGCAGCGGCGGCAGCAGCAGGGTCGCCATCAAAAGACCCTTGCGGGTGTAGAGCAGGTCGGACAGCCAGCGCAGCACGCCATCGGGTGCGGGGCGCGCCGAGGGCAAGGCCACGGTGCTCATGCGGCGTGCCCTTGCAGCGCGTGCACCGCGTCGTTGTCCCAGTGCAGGTGCACGGTCTCGCCGGCCTGCGGCAGCTCGGGCACGAGCTGCGGGTTCAGGTCCACCGACACCGCCTCGCCGGCCCAGTCCACACGCACGCGGGAGAAGGAACCGAAGTACTGCGCATCGAGCACGGCGCCGCTCAGGCGCGCGCCATCGGCCGAGCCCAGGCGTATGCGCTCGGGCCGCAGCATCACGCTGGCGGCCGAGGCGATGCGCTGTGCACGTTCGCCATCGAACACGTTGGCAGAGCCCACGAAGTCGGCCACGAAGCGGGTGTTTGGCGTGTTGTAGATGGCCTGTGGCGTGCCCACCTGCTCCAGCCGGCCGTTGTTGAACACGCCGATACGGTCGCTCATGGAGAGCGCCTCGTGCTGATCGTGCGTGATGAACAGGAAGGTGATGCCGAGCTGGCGCTGCAGGGCCTTGAGTTCGGTCTGCATCTGCTCGCGCAGCTTGAGGTCCAGCGCGCCGAGCGGCTCGTCCAGCAGCAGCACCTGCGGCTGGTTGATGAGCGCGCGCGCCAGTGCCACGCGCTGGCGCTGGCCACCCGAGAGCTGAGCCGGCCGACGGCTGCCCACGCCGCCCAGGCGCACCAGCTCCAGCATCTCGTCGGCACGCTGGTGCCGCGCCACCTTATCCACGCCCTGCACCATGAGGCCATAGGCCACGTTGTCGCGGATGTTCATGTGCGGGAACAGCGCGTAGTCCTGGAACACGGTGTTCACCGGCCGCGCGTAGGGCGGCTGGTGGGTCACGTCCTGACCGCCGATCAGGATGCGACCGTCGGTGGGCAACGTGAAGCCACCGATCATGCGCAGGCAGGTGGTCTTGCCCGAACCCGAGGGCCCCAGCAGGGTGAAAAACTCGCCGCCTTCAATGGTGAGGTCCACGCGGTCGACGGCGCGCACGGTCTGTGCGCCACTGCCGAACACGCAGGAAACGGCTTCAAGGGTGACGGCTACGGTCATAGGAAAAAACGCAACGAGAGAAAGGTTCTAACCGAGGCAACCGCGGAGCCGGCGTTGCCGGTCCGCTGGTTGCGCCCCCTTGAGGGGGTGACGCGCTCCTGGGCGCGGCGCGGGGATGGGCCGGTCTCAGCGGCCGCCCAGTACAGCGATGTAGTCGGAGACCCACTTGTGGTAGGGGATGCACTGGTCTTTCTGGCTCACGCACTTGGTGGTGGGCGTCTTCCAGAAGCTGATGCGCTCGAAGCTGTTGAAGCCCTGACGCGCGCAGCCGTCGTCACCCAGCAGCTTGTTGCCCTTGCAGGCGGCCGGCACGGCCGGCACCGAGCCGAACCAGGCCGAGAGGTCGCCCTGCAGCTTGGGGTTGAGCGAGTGTTCCAGCCACATGTAGGCGCAGTTGGGGTTCTTGGCCTCGGCATGCATCATGGTGGTGTCGGCCCAGCCGGTGGCGCCCTCCACGGGAACCACGGTGGCAACCGGCCGGTTCTTGGACTTCAGGATGTTGGCCTGGAACTGCCACGACGACGAGGCCACCACACCCTCGTTGGTGAAGTCGTCGATCTGCACGAAGGCGTCGTGCCAGTACTTGCCGACAATCTTGCGCTGGCCACGCAGCAGGTCGAGCGCGGCCTTGTACTGTGCCTCGTTGAGTTCGTACGGGTCCTTGATGCCCAGCGCCGGGTTCTTCTTCATCAGGTAGAGCGCGGCGTCGGCGATGTAGATCGGGCCGTCGAAGGCCTGCACGCGGCCCTTGTTGCTCTTGCCATCGGGCAGCGTGGTCTCCTCGAACACCACGCTCCAGCTGGTGGGCGGCTTGTCCTTGAACACCGTAGTGTTGTACATCAGCACGTTCCAGCCCCACTGGTAGGGCACGCCGTAGTGGTTGTTGTTCACGTAGTGCCAGGGCGCCTTCTGCAGGCGCTGGTCCACGTTCTTGTAGCTGGGGATCAGGTTGACGTTGATGGGCTGCACGCGCTTGCCCGCGATCAGGCGCATGGAGGCGTCGCCCGAGGCGGTCACGAGGTCGAAGCCGCCCTCGTTCATCAGCGCCACCATCTCGTCGGAGGTGCCGGCGGTCTTGACGTTGACCTTGCAGCCGGTCTTCTTCTCGAAGTCGGTCACCCAGTCGAAGTTCTTGTCGGTCTGGCCGCGCTCGATGTAGCCGGCCCAGGCCACGATGTCGACCTGGCCTTCGCCCTTGCCGATCTGCTTGCGCGCGGTCTGCGCCTGCGCCGCCGGGGCCAGGGTGGCCAGGGTCAGCGCGGTGGTCACGACACCCGCAACGCTGCGGGCCAGGGTGCTCTGAGCAAATTTCATCGGTGTCACCTTCCAGGTTTGAGAATGGGTGGACTCAAGCACAACCGCCAGCCGGCGTGTTGCCTGGGAGCGCATCCTAGGCAGCTTGTGGTGGCTTTCAAAATTCAATATTGCTGCGGTAAGCTATCGAAAAATTAGAGATCAAGGGTTAACCCTTTCTTTTTTTGCACCGCAACAGGGCAGGCAAGACCCGTTTCGCACCAACATGAACCGCCACCTCACGCTCAAGCAGTTCCGCTACTTTCTCGCGGTAGCCGAGTCGGACTCGGTGGCCGCTGCCTCGCGCATGCTCAACATCGCGCAGTCGGCCATCACCAAAAGCATCCTGGAGCTGGAAGACTCGCTGGGCCTGGTGCTGTTCGAGCGCAGCACCAAGGGCATGCGCCTCACCCCCGAGGGCCACCGCTTTCTGGTCAAGGCGCGGCGTGTCATTGGCGCCGTGGCCGACGCGGCGCGCGGCGTGCAGCAGAGCACCACGCCGCTGGGCGGCACGCTGGCCGTGGGCGTGACCAGTCTGGTGGCGGGCTACTACCTCTCCGAGGTGTTCGCGCGTTTCCAGCGCACCTGCCCCGGTGTGGAGCTGCACGTGGTGGAGGACGCCCCGCCCTTTCTCGAGCACCTGCTGATCAACGGCGAGCTGGACATCGCCATCATGGTGAGCAACGCACTGGGCGAACCGCAGGCGCTGGTGGCCGAGACGCTGACGCGTTCACCCAACCGCGTCTGGATGGCGGCCGACCACCCGCTGTCCGGGCAGGAGGAGGTGTCGCTGGCCGAATGTGCCGAGTACGATCAGGTGGTGCTGCTGGCCGACCGCGTGGAGGTGCTGATGCGCAACGTGTGGGCGCGCCACCAGCTCAAGGCGCGCACGCTGCTGCGCACCAGCTCGCTGGAGGCGGTGCGTTCGCTGGTGGGCGTGGGCGCGGGTGTGGCGGTGCTGCCCGACTTCCTCTACCGCCCCTGGACGCTGGACGCCGAGCACGTGGAAGTGCGCAAGCTGCGCGACGCCGTGCCCACGGTGGATGTGGGCCTGGTGTGGCGTCGCGGCTCGCCGCTGCGACCGGAGATCCTCGAATTCATCGAGGTCGCGCGCGACCAGTCCAGGTCTAGACGCCCCGCTGCTTGAAACGCGCCTCTTCCTGCAGCCGCAACACCCGCCGCTGCACCTTGCCCGTTGTTGTCATGGGCAGGCTGTCGACGAACTCGATCTCCTTGGGGTATTCGTAGGGCGCAAGCTTGCCCTTGACGTGGGCCTGCAGCTCCTTCACCAGTGCCTCGCCGCCCTCGCGGCCCGGCGCCAGCACCACATAGGCCTTGACCACCGCGCCGCGCTCGGCATCGGGCTTGGGCACCACGGCGGCATTGATCACGGCCGCGTGCTTGACCAGGCAGTTCTCGATCTCGCTGGGCCCGATGCGGTAGCCCGCCGCCTTGAACACGTCGTCCGCACGGCCCTGGTACCAGAGGTAGCCGTCGGCATCGCGCACCGCCAGATCGCCGGTGCGGCACCAGCTGTCGGCCGGGTCGCCGGTGAATTTGGCCCGCGTGGCGGCCTCGTTTTTCCAGTAGCCCAGGAAGAAGATCGGATCGGGCTGGCCGTGCACGTCCAGCCGGTGCACCGACACATCACCCGGCACGCCCACGGGGCATTCGTTGCCATCCTCATCCAGCACGGCCACCCGGTGGCCGGGGTAGCCTTTGCCCATGCTGCCCGGCCGGGCCGGCCACAGCCTGGTGCAGTTGCCCACGATGTAGTTGATCTCGGTCTGGCCGAACATCTCGTTCACCAGCACGCCCAGCTGGTCGCGGCAGTAGGCAAACACCGCGTCGCCCACGGCCTCGCCCGCGCTCATGATGGCCTGCAGCTTCAAGCCGTAGCGTTGTGCCGGCTCGGGCACGGCTTTCATCATGGCCTTGAGCGCGGTCGGGAACAGGAAGGTGTGCGTCACGCCATGCCGCTGCATCAGCTCGAACGCCACCTCGGGCGAAAACCGGCCGTTGTAGCCCACGATGGGCCGCCCAAAGTACAGCGTGGGCAGCAGCGCGTCCATGAGGCCGCCGGTCCAGGCCCAGTCGGCCGGTGACCAGAACACCGCCTGCGAGGGGGCGGACGCATCCCACGGGTCGAAGCCGAACCAGTTCTGGCTGCAGACAAAACCGCTGAGATTGCCGATCAGCGCCCGGTGCGGGATCAGCGCACCCTTGGGGTTGCCGGTGGTGCCACTGGTGTAGATCAGCACCGCCGCCTCGTCGGCCAGCGTGGCCACGGGCTTGAAGGTGCCTGACGAACGGGCCAGCGCCTGGGGCCAGTCCAGATCGGCACCGGGCGACCCGATCCCGATCACGCTGCGCAGCAGCGGGCACTGCGAGCGGACTGCCAGCAGGTTGTCCTGCGTGCTGGCATCGCAGATGGCCGCCACGGCCTCGCTGTCGCGCAGGCGGAACTCGAGAGCCTCAGGGCCAAACAGCTGCGACAGCGGCATGCCCACCGCGCCCATCTGCAGCACCGCCATGTAGGCCACCGCGGTCTCGAACCGCTGCGGCAGCACGATGGCCACACGGTCACCGCGCCGCACGCCCTGCTCGGCCAGCAGGTTGGACAGGCGGTTGGCCTGCGCCATCAGTTCGGCAAAGCTGTGGCGGCGCGGCTGGACACCCGGGCCATCCGCGATGATGGCCGTGGACCGGGCCGTGGCAGGCTGGCTGGCCCAGCGCCGCATGCAGACCTCGGCCACGTTGAAATGCTGCGGCACCTGCCAGCGAAACCCCTGGTGCAGGGCGGCCTGGTGGTCGGCGGTGGCGGTGGGCGTAAGGGTGGGGGTCTTGTCTCGGCGCGGACTGCGGCTCACGGCTTGTCTCCTGATAATGGCCGGAATGTATCAAGAGCAACGCCCCTCCCGTTCCGAGTTCCTGCCCCTGCGCCACCTGAACTACCATGTGCGCCACTGGGGTACGCCGCGCGATGGCCAGCCGCCGCTGGTCATGGTGCATGGCTGGATGGATGTGTCGGCCTCCTTCCAGTTCGTGGTGGACTCCCTGCGCGAAGACCGCTGGATCCTCTCACCGGACTGGCGCGGCTACGGCCTGACCACCGTGCCACCCACCGACAACTACTGGTACCCCGACTACCTGGCCGACCTGGACCTGCTGCTGGACCACTACGCTCCCGGACAGGCCGTGGATCTGGTGGGCCACAGCATGGGTGGCAACGTGGCCATGATGTACAGCGGCGTGCGCCCCGAGCGCATCCGCCGCCTCGTCAACCTGGAGGGCTTTGGCATGCCAGCTTCGCGCCCCTCGCAGGCACCGGGCCGCTACGCCAAATGGATGGACGAGATGAAGAGTCTGGCGCGCGGCGAGATGGCGCTCAAGACCTACGACACGGTGGACGGCGTGGCGCGCCGCCTGATGAAGACCAACCCGCGCCTGGGGGCCGACAAGGCGCAGTGGCTGGCGCGCCACTGGGCAGCGCCCGATGCCGAGGGCCGCTGGGCCATCCTCGGCGATGCGGCGCACAAGGTCATCAACGCCCAGCTCTATCGCGTGGACGAGGTGCTGGAAATCTACCGCCGCATCACCGCGCCTGTCTTGTCGGTGGTAGCCTCAGACAACAGTCTGGACGCCTGGTGGCAGGGCAAGTTCACCCTGGCCGAGTTCGAGGAACGCCTGAAGGTGGTGCCACAGTTGCAGAGCGCCCGCGTGGACGATGCCGGGCACATGATGCACCACGACCAGCCGTCCGTTCTGGCGAGGCTGATCGAGGATTTCCTGGCACAGCCCTGAGCCAACGTTTCGTAACAGCGGCTCGTCTGCCCGACACATGGCTCCGGCACAGTCGGGGCCATGCACAAGAAACGCCTCTTGCCACCCCTGGTGGCGCTCGTGGCGGCACTCTGGCTGGGTCAGTCGTGGGCCGTCAACCTGTGTCCCGGCTGGGACCACGTCGAAGGCGACGACCAACCCCGCAACGAAGCCTTCTTCTCGCCTTACACCTACCACTGGCGTCCCTCCGACGACCACCGGCCGGTGTTTGCGCTGAGCCTGAGCCGGCGCCTGCCCGACAACCGCTTCTGCGGCGCCTCGCTGTTCCGCAACTCGTTCGGCCAGCCCTCGGCCTACGTGTATGTAGGCAAGACCTGGGAGAGTTTCATCCCGGCCGTGCCGCGCCTGTATGGCTCGGTCAGCGCGGGCGTGATCTACGGCTACAAGGGTGAGTTCAAGGACAAGGTGCCGCTGAACTTCGGCGGCTTCGCGCCGGCCATCATCCCTGCCGTGGGCTACCGCCTGAGCGACCGCGCCTCGGTGGAGATGCAGGTACTGGGCACGGCAGCCGTGATGTTCGGGGCCAGCTGGCGCTACTGATGTGAGCGGTTGGCGGCTGCCATGAGAAAATCCGCGTTTTGCAGACGAACGCCGGAAGAATCACATGGAAGCCGAACGCCTCAACAGCCTCAAGAACCAGCTCGCCGACCTCACCGATCGGGTGGTCGAGCTACGGAGGTATCTTTGACTACGATGCCAAGGCCCTGAAGCTCAGCGAGGTCAATGCCGCGCTGGAAGAGCCCACCGTCTGGGACAACCCCAAACGCGCCCAGGAACTGGGCAAGGAAAAACGCACGCTCGAAGGCGTGGTGCTGGTGCTGGACCGCCTGACCAGCGAGCTGGCCGACAACGCCGAGCTGTTCGAGATGTCGGCCGCCGAAGACGACGAGGCCGGTCTGCTGACCATCGAGGCCGAAGTGGCCAAGCTGGCACCCGAGGTGGAACAGCTGGAATTCCGCCGCATGTTCAACAACCCGGCCGACCCGCTGAACTGCTTCGTGGACATCCAGGCCGGCGCCGGCGGCACCGAGGCCTGCGACTGGGCCAGCATGCTGCTGCGCCAGTACCTGCGCTATGCCGAACGCAAGGGCTTCAAGGCCACGGTGGAAGACGAGACCCCGGGTGACACCGCCGGCATCAAGAGCGCCACCATCAAGATCGAGGGCGAGTACGCCTACGGCCTGCTGCGCACCGAAACCGGTGTGCACCGCCTGGTGCGCAAGAGCCCCTTCGACAGCTCGGGCGGCCGCCACACCTCGTTCGCCTCGCTGTTCGTCTACCCCGAGATCGACGACTCGATCGAGATCGAGATCAACCCCTCGGATGTGCGCACCGACACCTTCCGCGCCAGCGGTGCAGGCGGCCAGCACATCAACAAGACCGACTCGGCCGTGCGCCTGACCCACATCCCCACCGGCATCGTGGTGCAGTGCCAGGACGGGCGCAGCCAGCACAGTAACCGCGACGTGGCCTGGCAGCGCCTGCGCTCGCGCCTGTACGACCACGAGATGCGCAAGCGCATGGAAGAGCAGCAGAAGCTGGAAGACACCAAGACCGACGTCGGCTGGGGTCACCAGATCCGCAGCTACGTGCTGGACAACAGCCGCATCAAGGACCTGCGCACCAACGTCGAGATTTCCGCCACCCAGAAGGTGCTGGACGGCGATCTCGATGCCTTCATCGAAGCCTCTCTCAAGCAAGGCGTCTGAACATGAGCTCTCTGCGTGAAGGCCCCACCACCGTGGTTCGCCGTGAAGACTACACCGCCCCCGCGTTCTGGGTCGACAGCGTCGATCTGACCTTCGACCTGGACCCGGCCAAGACCCGCGTGCTCAACCGCATGCGCGTGCGCCGCAACGCGGACGTGCCGGCCCAGCCGCTGCGCCTGGACGGCGAAGACCTGAATCTGGCGCGCGTGCTGGTCAACGGCGCGGGCACCAGCTTCAAGATGGATGGCGGCCAGCTGGTGCTGGAGAACCTGCCCGAAGGCACCGATGCCTTCGATCTGGAGATCTTCACCACCTGCGCCCCGGCCAAGAACACGCAGCTCATGGGGCTGTACGTCAGCCAGGGCACCTTCTTCACGCAGTGCGAGGCCGAGGGCTTTCGCCGCATCACCTACTTCCTGGACCGCCCGGATGTGATGTCGGCCTTCACCGTCACGCTCAAGGCCGACAAGGCCGCCTACCCTGTGCTGCTGTCCAACGGCAACCTGGTGGAGCAAGGCGCGCTGGACGACGGCCGCCACTTCGCCAGGTGGGTGGACCCGCACAAGAAGCCGGCCTACCTGTTCGCGCTGGTAGCCGGCCAGCTGGTCTGCCGCGAGCAGCGCATCGTCTCGCGCAGCGGGCAGGAACACCTGCTGCAGGTCTACGTGCGGGCCGGCGATCTCGACAAGACCGAACACGCGATGAACTCGCTGATGGCCTCGGTGGCCTGGGACGAAGCCCGCTTCGGCCTGCCGCTCGATCTGGAGCGCTTCATGATCGTCGCCACCAGCGACTTCAACATGGGCGCGATGGAGAACAAGGGCCTCAACATCTTCAACACCAAGTACGTGCTGGCCAATGCCGCCACCGCGACCGATACCGACTACGCCAACATCGAGTCGGTGGTGGGCCACGAGTACTTCCACAACTGGACCGGCAACCGCATCACCTGCCGCGACTGGTTCCAGCTGAGCCTGAAAGAAGGCCTGACCGTCTTCCGCGACCAGGAATTCAGCATGGACCTGTGCGCCAGCCCGTCGGCGCGCGCGGTCAAACGCATCGAGGACGTACGTGTGCTGCGCACCGCCCAGTTCCCCGAGGATGCCGGCCCCATGGCCCACCCGGTACGCCCCGACAGCTACGCCGAGATCAACAACTTCTACACCGTCACGGTGTACGAAAAAGGCGCCGAGGTCGTGCGCATGCAGCAGACCCTTGTCGGCAACGACAAGTCCGACCCCTTCGGGCGCGATGGTTTCCGCCGCGGCATGGACCTCTACTTCCAGCGGCACGATGGCCAGGCCGTGACCTGCGACGACTTTGCCCAGGCCATTGCCGACGCCAACCCCGACAGCGAACTGGCCCGCCTGCTGCCGCAGTTCAAGCGCTGGTACAGCCAGGCCGGCACACCGCGCGTGCAGGCCAGCGGCCAGTTCGACGCCGAGGCCCGCCGCTACATCCTCACCTTGCGCCAGAGCTGCCCGGCCACGCCGGGCCAGCCCGAGAAGCTGCCCTTCGTCATACCCGTGGCGCTGGGCCTGATCGGTGCCGATGGCCGCGAGGTGCCCGGCAGTGCCCGTACCGTGGTGCTCAGCGAACCGCAGACCGATGTGGTGTTCGAAGGTGTGGACTCCGTCCCCGTGCCTTCGCTGCTGCGCGGCTTCAGCGCCCCGGTCATCCTGGAAACCGCAGACACCGACGAACAGCTGCTGACCCTGCTGGCGCACGACACCGACGCCTTCAACCGCTGGGAAGCCGGCCAGCGCCTGGCCCTGCGCCGCGCGCTCAAGGCCATACAGACGCCGGGCCCGGTGCCCTCCGAGGTGCTGGATGGCGCCTTCATCGAGGCCATGCGCACCGTTCTGCGCCACCCCGATCTCGACCCCGCCTTCAAGGACCTGGTGCTGACACTGCCGGCCGAGACCTACCTGGCCGAACAGCTGAACGAGGTGGACCCGCAGCGCGTGCACGCCGTGCGCGAGGCCATGCGTGCGCAGTTGGCCGACGCCCTGCAAGCCGACTGGGCCTGGGCCTTCGACGCGCACCAGGACACCGGCGCCTACCGCCCCGACAGCGAAGGCAGCGGCCGCCGCGCCCTGACCGGCCTGGCCCTCACCCACCTGTGCATCGCGGCCCGCGCCAGCGGCGACGGGGTGTGGCCCGGCAAGGCCTACCAGCGCTTCAAGGACGCCGGCAACATGACCGACCGCTTCAACGCGCTGTCGGCCCTGGTGGTCAGCGGCCACGCGCTGGCCAGACCCGCGCTGGAACGGTTCCACGCCCTGTTCAGGAACGAAGCCCTGGTGCTGGACAAATGGTTCGCGCTGCAGGCCGGCACGCCCGACCGCGGCGGCGACGTGCTGCCGCTGGTGCGCCAGCTGCTCAAGCACCCCGACTTCTCGCTGCGCAACCCCAACCGCGCGCGCAGCCTGATCACCACCTACTGCCAGGGCAACCCGGCCGCCTTCCACCGTACCGATGCGGCCGGCTACGTGTTCTGGAGCGAGCGCGTGATGGAGATCGACGGTTTCAACCCGCAGGTTGCGGCCCGCCTCGCACGCGCGCTCGACCGCTGGAAAAAGCTGGCCGAGCCCTACCGCAGCGCCGCCCGCGAAGCGATTGCCCGTGTGGCCGCCAAACCCGATCTCAGCAACGACGTGCGTGAAGTCGTCACCCACGCCCTGCAGGACTGAACATGAGCAAAAGCATTTCCCTCTCCCGCTACCTGGTCGAGCAGCAACGTGTTGACGGCCGCATCCCGCCCCAGCTGCGCCTGCTGCTCGAGGTGGTGGCGCGCGCCTGCAAGCGCATCAGCCACTCCGTCAACAAAGGCGCTTTGGGCGACGTCATGGGCAGCGCCGACTCCGAAAACGTGCAGGGCGAGGTCCAGAAGAAGCTGGACATCATCGCCAACGAAGTGCTGATCGAGGCCAACGAGTGGGGCGGCCACCTGGCCGCCATGGCCAGCGAGGAGATGGAAGGCATCTACGTGGTGCCCAATCGCTACCCGCAGGGCGAATACCTGCTGCTGTTCGATCCGCTCGACGGCTCGTCCAACATCGACGTCAACGTCAGCATCGGCACCATCTTCAGCGTGCTCAGGAAAGCCGATGAAAACCCTGGGGTCACCGAGCAGGACTTCCTGCAGCCTGGCAGCAAGCAGGTGGCCGCCGGCTACTGCATCTACGGCCCGCAGACCACCCTGGTGCTGACCGTGGGCGACGGCGTGGCCATGTTCACGCTCGACCGCGAGCAGGGCTCCTTCGTGCTGGTGCAGGAAAACCTGCAGATTCCCGCCGACACCAAGGAATTCGCCATCAACATGAGCAACATGCGCCACTGGGACGCCCCCATCAAGCGCTATGTGGACGAATGCCTGGCCGGCAAGGAAGGCCCGCGCGGCAAGGACTTCAACATGCGCTGGATCGCCAGCATGGTGGCCGACGTGCACCGCATCCTCACACGCGGCGGCATCTTCATGTACCCCTGGGACAAGCGCGAGCCCGAGAAGGCCGGCAAGCTGCGCCTGATGTACGAGGCCAACCCCATGGGCTGGCTGGTGGAACAGGCCGGTGGCGCCGCCACCAACGCCCGCCAGCGCATCCTCGACATCACGCCCACCAAGCTGCACGAGCGCGTGAGCGTGGTGCTGGGCTCGAAGAACGAGGTTGAGCGGGTGACCCGCTACCACCTCGAGACCGACTGATTCAGCCCTTCGGAAGTCCGCTATAATCCGGGGCTTCGCCGGTGTAGCTCAGTCGGTAGAGCAGCTCATTCGTAATGAGAAGGTCGGGTGTTCGATTCATCTCTCCGGCACCAATACAAACTTGATTCAGCCCAGCCTCACCCGCTGGGCTTTTTCATGCCCGGCGCCGATGCAACAGGATGACCATCGCCTCATGAAGCGTTCCCAACGCCGCCATGCCGGGTTTGATGAGGCCCGCCACTACGAGTACCCCGAGCACCTGCGTGCCGCGCTCGACGGCCTGCCCCAGGCGCCCGGCGTCTACACCTTTCATGGCCAGGAAGGCGACCTGCCCCTGTACATCGGCAAAAGCGTCAACCTGCGTGCGCGGGTGCTCTCGCACCTGAGAAACCCCGAGGAGGCGCGGCTGCTGCGCCAGACCACGCGGATCAGCCACATCCGCACCGCCGGCGAAGTCGGCGCCCTGCTGCTCGAGGCCCAGCTGATCAAGCAGCAGCACCCGCTCATGAACCAGAAGCTGAGGCGCAACCGGCAGCTCTGCGCCCTGCGCCTGGCTGAATGCGGGCGCCCGGAGGTGGTCTACGCCCGGGATCTCGACTTCGCCAGCGAGCGCGGCCTGTACGGCCTTTATGGCAGCCGCCATGCCGCTCTCGACGCGTTGCGCGCGCTGGCCGACGACCACCACCTCTGTCACGGCGCGCTGGGCCTGGAGAAGCCAGCCCAGGGCCGGGGCTGCTTTCGGTCCATGCTCAAGAAGTGCGCCGGCGTCTGCTGCGGACGGGAAACCGAAGCCGAGCACCTCGCTCGCCTGCAGGCCGCACTGCGAGGCCTCCAGCTGGTCTGCTGGCCCTTCGGCGGAGCGGTGGCCCTGGTGGAACGCTGCCAGGTCGAAGTCGGCGAGCCACCCGAGCTCGTGCAGTGGCACGTGGTGCGCAACTGGTGCTACCTGGGCAGCGCGCCCACGTTGGCGGATGCCCGTGGCCTGGACCGGGTCGCAGCCGGGTTCGATGCCGACAGCTACAAGATCCTGTGCAAGCCCCTCATGACGGCCGCGGCCGACATGCCAGGCGTTGAACTCGTGCGCCTGTAGACGGCGGCAGGTGGGGTGGGCCACGGAACCGACCCCACAGCAAAAATGGAAATATCTATTTCATGGTTTGTCGCATATATTACAAACCATGTGGGCCGTACTGTTCCTGACCCTCCCCACACAACCGACAGCCGTGCGGGTGCGCCTCTGGCGCGCGCTCAAGGCACTGGGCAGCCCGATGCTGCGTGAAGGTGCCTACCTGCTGCCACAGGAACACCAGGCCAAGTTCCAGCCGCTGGCCGACGAGGTGCGCGAACACGGCGGTTCGGCCCTGGTACTGGAACTGAGCGCCACCGACGACCGCCAGCGGGACGACCTGCAGGCGCTGTTTGACCGGCGGGAGGCCTACGCCCAATGGCGCACCGGGCTGGACGGGTGGCTGGCCTCGCTGCCAGACTGGCCCGAACCGGAGGCGAGGCGGCGGCTGCGGGCCTTGGAGCAGGCCTTGCGAGACATCCAGTCCATCGACCACTACCCCGGCGAAGCCACGCTGCAGGCCGCAGCCGCGCTGGCCGATGCGCGCTCGGCACTCGACGCCCGCTTCTCGCACGGTGAGCCCCGTGCCCAGCCGGACCAAGGTGTCCCCCGCCTGGACATCCGCAAGTTTCAGGGCAAACGCTGGGCCACCCGGGCCCGCCCTTGGGTGGACCGCCTGGCCAGCGCCTGGCTGATCCGCCGCTTCATTGACCCGCAGGCACAGTTCATCTGGCTGCCGGATGTGAGCGGCCTGCCGCGTGGCGCACTGGGTTTCGATTTCGACGGCGCGCGTTTCACCCACGTGGGCGGGCGCGTGACCTTCGAGGTGCTGCTGGCCAGTTTCGGGCTGGAACAGGACCCCCGCCTCAGCCGCCTGGGCGCCGTGGTGCACTACCTGGACGCGGGCGGCATTCCCGCGCCCGAGGCCAGCGGGCTGGAAGCCGTGCTGGCCGGCCTGCGCACGCTGCACACCGACGACGACACCCTGCTGGACGCGGCCTGCGCCGTGTTCGACGCCCTTATTGCCAACCCCGGTCATACCACCCAACCATGAACCGCCCCGACCCCGTCTCGTTCGTCGAAGCACTGCGCTTCTGGCTCAAGCTGGGCTTCATCAGCTTCGGTGGCCCGGCCGGGCAGATCGCCATCATGCACACCGAGCTGGTGGAGCGCCGGCGCTGGATCAGCGAAAAGCGTTTCCTGCACGCGCTCAACTACTGCATGCTGCTGCCCGGCCCCGAGGCCCAGCAGTTGGCCACCTACATCGGCTGGCTGCTGCACCGCAGCTGGGGCGGCATCGTGGCCGGTGCGCTGTTCGTGCTGCCTTCGCTGTTCATACTCATCGCGCTGTCGTGGGTCTACCTCGCGTACGGCGACGTGCCCGTGGTGGCCGGTCTGTTCTACGGCATCAAGCCCGCCGTCACCGCACTGGTGCTGCACGCGGCACACCGCATCGGCACACGGGCGCTGAAAAACGGCTGGATGTGGGGCATCGCCGCCGCGTCCTTCGTGGCCATCTTCGCGTTCGACACCCCCTTCCCCGCCATCGTGGCCGCAGCAGGTCTGATCGGCTGGCTGGGTGCGCGCCGCTGGCCGCAGGTGTTCGCGCTCGGCGGCGGACACGGCACAGCCCATGCAGGCTACGGCCCGGCTCTGATCGACGACGACACGCCGACACCCGAACACGCCCGGTTCAGCTACGCCCGGCTCGCGCGTGTGCTGGGCATAGGCCTGGGGCTGTGGCTGCTGGCGATGGCGGCGCTGGTGGCCTGGCAGGGCTGGCACACCACGCTGGCGCAGATGGGCTGGTTCTTCACCAAGGCGGCGCTGCTGACCTTCGGTGGCGCTTACGCGGTGCTGCCTTACGTCTACCAGGGCGCGGTGGAGTCCTTCCAGTGGCTCAGCGGCCCGCAGATGATCGACGGCCTGGCGCTGGGCGAAACCACGCCCGGCCCGCTGATCATGGTGGTCGCCTTCGTCGGCTTCCTGGGCGGCTGGAACCAGGCGGTACTGGGGCCCGACGCGCTGTTCCTCGGCGCCGCTCTGGCGGCCACGGTGGTCACCTTCTTCACCTTCCTGCCGTCGTTCGTGTTCATCTTCGCGGGTGGCCCGCTGGTGGAGGCCACCCATGGCAAGCTGGGCTTCACCGCGCCGCTGTCGGCCATCACCGCGGCGGTGGTCGGCGTCATCCTCAACCTCGCGCTGTTCTTTGCCTACCACGTGTGGTGGCCCCAAGGTTTTGCCGGCGCATTCGACATCCTCTCGGCCGCCATCACCGGGGCCGCAGCCGTGGCGCTGTTCCGCTTCAAGGTCGGCGTGCTTCCCCTGCTTGGCGCCTGCGCAGCCGCCGGGCTGGCCATCACGTTGCTGCGCTGAGGAGCTTTCCCATGGAACTGCAAGCCCTGCCATTGCCCTATGCGCCGGGGGCCATTCCCGGCCTGTCAGAGCGGCTGATCAGCAGCCACCATCAGAACAACTACAGCGGCGCTGTCAGACGCCTCAACGCCATCCGCGCGCAACTCGCGGCCACACCGCATGCCACCGCGGCGGCCTACCACCTCAATGGCCTCAAGCGCGAAGAACTGATAGCCGCCAACTCCATGTTGCTGCACGAGTTGTACTTCAACAGCCTGGGCGGCGATGGGCAGACCATGGAACCCGCCATGCGTCTGGCACTGGATGCCAACTTTGGCGGGGTGGAACCTTGGCGCGAACAATTCGGGGCCTGTGCGAAAGCGCTGGGAGGTGGCTCGGGCTGGATGCTGCTGGTGTTCAACCCCCGCGAAGGCACGCTGTTCAACCAGTGGTCCGCCGACCACACCCACTCGCTGGCGGGCGGCGCGCCACTGCTGGCATTGGACATGTACGAACATGCCTACCACCTGGACTACGGCGCCATGGCGGGCGCGTATGTGGACGCCTGCCTCGCGGCCATCGACTGGACGGGCGTGTATGCGCGCTACCAGGCGGCGGTGCACGTGGCCAGTGAACCCTATGGCGCAAGCCATGCCGACGTGACAAGCAGTCTGGTGCTGGACGTGCGACGCGCCGGCGTGTTCGAGTCAGCCCCTACCCGGCTGCCCGATGCCACCTGGCGCGATCCGGCCACCGTTTCGCAGTGGGCTGCCGAGTTGCCACGCGACCGGCCGGTCACGGTCTACTGCGTCTACGGCCACGAGGTCGGCCGCGCCACCGCCCTGCGCCTGCGCGCGGCCGGCGTGAACGCGCGCTACCTGCGCGGTGGCATCGATGGCTGGGCCGCCGCCGGAATGCCCCTGGCCCCCCGCGGTGTGACGCCCGTGTGAAGCCCCGACCGAGACGCGGGGCTTGTGTTGTATTGCGGGAAAACCCGAATACCCACCGCAGGGTGTCACAGAGTTTTCGCTGCGCTCCGATGGAATCACCCCTGACTTCTTGCACGGTGCAAGAAGCGGGGCCACCAGGCCCTGGATACCCCATCGGAGCATCTGCACATGAAAAAGAGCCTCACCGCTCTGGCCGCACTGGCCACGCTGGCCAGCGCCGGCACCGCACTCGCGCAATCCAGCGTCACCCTCTACGGCCGCATCGACACCTCGTTCGGCGCCAACAAGGTCAACGGCGTCAGCACCACCCAGCTCTTCAGCGGCAACCTGTCTTCCACCCGTTGGGGCCTGCGGGGCACCGAAGACCTCGGCGGCGGCCTCAAGGCTCTCTTCGTCCTGGAGCAGGGCTTTGACAGCAGCACGGGCACGGCAGCCGCCGGCTCCATGTTTGACCGCCAGTCCATCGTGGGCCTGAGCGGCGGCTTCGGCACCGTCAAGCTTGGCCGCCACGACACCTCGTTCGATGACATCCGCGACATCAGCCTCAGCAGCAACCTGTGGGATTCGGAATTCACGCCCCACAAGATCGCCTACACCGCCGGCGTGGCCGACTACTCCAGCCGCTCCAGCAACCAGATCCGCTACGAATCACCCTCCTTCGCCGGCTTCTCGGTGGGCATCAGCCACGGTCTGGACGAGGATGCCAACGCCAAGGCCGATGTCACCGCGTACAACCTGCGCTACCGCAGCGGCCCGCTGGACCTGGGCATCGGCTTCCAGGACCAGAAGAACAACAACCGCGAGTACACCGCCGTCTCCGGCGCCTACGACTTCGGCGGGGTGCGCGTCTCGGCCGGCTACAACATCGCCGAAGTCAAGGGTGGCGCCAAGGCCAACGGCTACGCCATCGGCCTGAACATGCCCATCGACAAGTTCGAGGTCTCGGTGGGCTACGCCTACAGCAAATCCAAGCTGGCCGGTGCCACCACCGCCAAGGGTTCGGGCCTGGCCGCTGGCGTGACCTATTCGCTGTCCAAACGCACCCGCCTGTACGGCGCCCTGCTGGACGGCAAGGTCGAGAACGGTGCGGGCGTGACGACGACCAAACGCCGGCTGTACTCGGTGGGCGTCCGCCACGATTTCTGAGCCCCGCCGTTTCCAGAGGTTGACACCCACCGCCCGCTCCGGGCGGTGGGTTTTTTCGTTCGCAGGAAGGGCGGCGCACCCCTACAATGGCCCGGCACACCACCCCGCCAACACAAGAACAGCGCACGCACACCTGGAGTCGATCGCCGCCATGGAGATGGAAGAAGACCTGTTTCGCCGTCTGGAGCAGCTCAACGCGATCGGAGCGTCGCTGTCGAACGAGCGCAACCTCTCGCGCCTGCTTGAAAACATCCTGATCGCGGCCAAGAACATCACACGGGCCGACGGTGGCACGCTCTACCAGCTGACAGACGACGACAAGTCGCTGCGCTTCGAGATCATGCGCACCGATTCGCTGGGCATCGCGCTGGGCGGCACCACGGGCAACCCCATCAAGCTGCCCAACCTGCAGCTGCGCAACGAGGCTGGCGAGCCCAACCTCGCATTGGTGGCCACCTACGCCGCCATCCAGGGCACGACCGTCAACATCCCCGACGTCTACAGCGACGCCGACCAGTTCGACTTCTCCGGCACCCACAAATTCGACCAGATGACCGGCTACCGGTCGCAGTCGTTCCTGACCGTGCCGATGAAGAACCATGAGAACGTGGTGATCGGTGTGCTCCAGCTCATCAACGCCACCGACCCGGCCACGGGAACGACCGTGCCCTTCTCGGTGGCCGACCAGGGCCTGGCCGAATCGCTGGCCTCGCAGGCGGCGGTGGCGCTGGCCAACCGCCAGCTCATCCTGCAACAGGAAGCGCTGTTCGAGTCGTTCATCGACCTGATCGACACCGCCATCGACGACAAATCGCCCTACACCGGGGGTCACTGCCAGCGTGTTCCGGCACTGACCATGATGCTGGCCGACGCGGTGACCCAGACCACCGAAGGCCCTCTGGCGGACTTCTCGATGGACGAGCACGACCGCTACGAGCTCAAGATTGCCGGTCTGCTGCACGACTGCGGCAAGGTGACGACCCCGGTGCACGTGGTCGACAAGGCCACCAAGCTGCAGACGCTGTACGACCGAGTGGAAACCGTGGACACCCGCTTCGAGGTCCTCAAGCGCGACGCCGAGATCGCCCTGCTGCGTCAGCAGCTGTCTCTACGCCCCAGCCAGGATGCCGCAGCGGAAGCCGCGTTGCAGCAGACCTTCGAGCAGACCCTGGCGGCCATCGACGACGACCGCGCTTTCCTGCGCCGCTCCAACAAGGGCGGCGAGGCCATGAAGCCCGAGGACCAGCAGCGCGTGCGCGACATCGGCGCACGGTGGACCTGGCGCAACCCCGAGGGCGAGAGCGTGCCTTTCCTGAGCGACGACGAGATCGAGAACCTCACCATTCGCGCCGGCACGCTGACCGAAGCCGAGCGCCAGGTCATCAACCACCACATCGTGGCCACCATCAAGATGCTGGAGCAGCTGCCCTGGCCCCGCCACCTGGTGAACGTGCCCGAGTACGCAGGCGGTCACCACGAGCGCATGGACGGCAAGGGCTACCCGCGCGGACTCAAGCGCCACGAGATGTCGCTGCAGGCCCGCATGATGGGCATCGCCGACATCTTCGAGGCGCTCACCGCCAGCGACCGCCCCTACAAGAACGCGATGAAGCTCTCGCAGGCCATGAACATCCTGGCCAATTTCTCTCGCAACAACCACATCGACCCCGACCTGTTCGAGGTCTTCGTCAAGCAGCAGGTATACGCCAGGTACGCCGCCGAATTCCTGGTGCCCGAACAGATCGACGCGGTGGACGAAGCCGCCGTGCTCGCCAACGCGGCACCCGCCATCCACATCCCCGCGCAAGCCCCGGCCTGAAGGCGGCCCGCGCGCCCGTGCGACGCATTGCCCACCTGGACATGGACGCGTTCTACGCGTCGGTGGAACTGCTGCGCTACCCCCAGCTCAAGGGGCTGCCCGTGGTGATCGGGGGCATGCGCCGCACCGAAGATCCCGACCCCGAGACCGCCGCCCGCCTGCCGCTGGACGCCTTCCCGCGGCTGAGCGGCTACGTGGGCCGTGGTGTCATCACCACCGCCACCTACGCGGCACGCCAGTTTGGTGTGGGCTCGGCCATGGGTCTTATGAAAGCGGCCAGGCTGTGTCCCGATGCCATCCTGCTGCCGGTCGACTTTCCCGAGTACCGGCGCTATTCGCGCCGCTTCAAGGACATCATCACCGAGATCGCGCCGGTGATGGAAGACCGGGGCGTCGACGAGGTCTACATCGACTTCACCGAGGTGCCGGGTGGCCAGCGCGAACACGGGCGCGTGCTGGCGCGGCTGATCCAGAAAAGCATCTTCGACGACACCGGTCTCACCTGCTCCATCGGCGTGGCACCCAACAAGCTGCTGGCCAAGATGGCGAGCGAGTTCAACAAGCCCAACGGCATCTCCATCGTGCTGGAGAGCGACCTGAAGGAGAAGATCTGGCCGCTGCCCTGCCGCAAGATCAACGGCATCGGGCCCAAGGCCGACGAAAAGCTCAAGGGCCATGGCATCACCACCATCGGCGAGCTGGCCGCGCGCGAGCGCCCCTGGCTGCTGGAACATTTCGGCAAGGCCTACGGCGCGTGGCTGCACGACGCCTCACACGGCCGCGACAGCCGCGCGGTGGTGACGCAGAGCGAGCCCGTCTCCATGAGCCGCGAAACCACCTTCGACCGCGACCTGCACGCGGTGCGCGACCGCGCCGAGCTGGGCGCCGTCTTCACCCGGCTGTGCGAGCAGGTCGCGGCCGACCTGCAGCGCAAGGGCTACGTGGGCAAGACCATTGGCGTGAAGCTGCGCTTCGACGATTTCAAGATTGTCACCCGCGACCACACCCTGCCCGCCCCGGTCAACGGCGCGGCCGACATCCGCCGCGCAGCCGGCCTGGCACTCAAGCGCGCGCCGCTGGAGCGCCGCCTGCGCCTGCTGGGCGTGCGCGTGGGGGGTCTCTCGCGCCCCGGCGAGGTGGATGCGCCCGAGGCGACACCGACCACGCCGTCGCTGTTCGACTGATCCCCATAATGAAACGACAACCACCTTCGGAGACACCATGGACACGCTGAGCTGCTTCTCGCTGACCGAAACCGATCACATCGCCCACCTGGTGCTCAACCGCCCGGAGCAGTTCAACACCATGAACCCCACGTTCTGGCGCGAGCTGGACCAGGCCCTGGCCCAGGTGCACCGTGCGGGCACGGCGCGCGCACTGGTGATTTCCAGCACCGGCAAACACTTCAGTGCCGGCATGGCGCTGGACACCTTTGGCGGCGCCATCGCCATGGACGACGCCAGCCCCGAGGGCCGCGCCGCCATCTTCGATCTGCTGACCGACATGCAAGCCACCTTCACCCGGCTGGAGAACCTGCGCATCCCCACCATCGTGGCGCTGCACGGCGGCTGCGTGGGCGGCGCGGTGGACATGGTCAGCGCCTGCTGCCTGCGCTTCGCCTCGGCCGACAGTTTTTTCTGCATCCAGGAAATCAACATCGGCATGGTGGCCGATGTGGGCACGCTGCAGCGCCTGCCCAAACTGATGCCGCTGGGCATCGTGAAAGAGCTGGCTTACACCGGCCGGCGCCTGGGTGCGGCAGAGGCCCACCAGTACGGGCTGGTCAATGCCGTCTGCGCCGATGCTGCTGCCACGCTGGAGCGCGCCATGGCCTGTGCGCGTGAGATCGCGTCCAAGCCGCCCATTGCCATCTGGGGCAGCAAGCAGGCCATCCACTACGCGCGCGACCACTCGGTGGACGATGCGCTCAGACAGATGGGGTGGCTGCAGGGCGCGATCTGGAGCAACGCCCACGTGCGCGAATCCGTCACCGCCATGAAGCAGCAACGCCCCGGCGCATTCACGCCGCTGGCCCCCCTGCAGCGTTTTGCCGAACTCGGATGAAAATTTTCCACAACCCCGACCACCGCGCCCACAGCGGGCGCCACGAGATGTACCGCGGCCGGCTGGTGCCCTGCCACGAGGTGCCCGAGCGGCTGGACCACGTGATGACCGAGCTGCAGCGCCGGCCCATGGGCGAGCTGCTGGTGCCACCCCCGGCCACACGCGCGCGGCTGGAGCGCGTGCACAGCGCACGCTACCTTGACTTCATCGCCAACGCCTGGGGCGAATGGGTGACGCTGGACCCGGCCAACGCCGAAGTCGACGTGCTGCCCTCCGTGTGGCCGGCGCGGGGTTTCCGTTCCGACGTGCTGCCCGACAACTTCTCCGCCCGCGTGGGCCTGTTCTCGTTCGATGCCGGCACGCCCCTGACCGCCGGAACCTGGCGGGCCGCCCAGACCGGCGCCGCCTGTGCGCTGGCCGCCGCCGACGCAGTGCTGGCGGGCGACCGCAGCGCCTTCGCGCTGACCCGCCCACCTGGCCACCACGCGGGGCCGGACTTCTTTGGCGGCTACTGCTTCCTGAACAACGGCGCGCTGGCCGCCCAGGCCCTGCGCGACGGCGGCGCCAACCGCGTGGCCGTGCTGGACGTGGACTACCACCACGGCAACGGCACCCAGACCCTCTTTTACGAGCGAGCCGACGTGTTCACCCTCTCGCTGCACGGCGACCCGCGCACCGAGTACCCGTTCTACCTGGGCCACGCGGACGAGACCGGTGCGGGCGACGGCGTGGGCGCCAACCTCAACCTGCCGCTGCCACGTGGCACCGGATTCGACACCTGGCTGGCCGCGCTGGACACGGCCATCGCCCGCGTGCACGCCTTCGGCGCCGATGCGCTGGTGGTGCCGCTGGGGCTGGACAGCTTTGAGGGCGACCCGATCTCGGGTTTCACGCTGCGCAGCGCCGACTACCTGCGCGTGGGCGAGCGCCTGGCCGGCATCGGCCTGCCCACGGTGTTCACCTTCGAAGGTGGCTACGCGGTGGCCGAGGTGGGCATCAACGCGGTCAACGTGTTGCAGGGTTTCCAGAACGGCGGCACTTGATCTGGCACAAGGTCATGTCCGGCCGCCGGTGGCAAAATTGTTAGAGACTGTCACGAATCCAATCCGCCGATGAGAACCAACCTGCCCGTCACGCAACAGGAATACGTCTACCCGTCACACCAGATGCTGGTGTCGACCACCGACACCAAAGGCGTGATCACCCACTGCAACCGCGCCTTCGTGGAGGTCAGCGGCTATGAGCATGCAGACCTCATCGGCCAGCCCCACAACCTGATCCGCCACCCGGACATGCCGCCCGAGGCCTTCAAGGACATGTGGGCCACCATCGGGCGCGGCCGGCCCTGGACCGGCGTCGTCAAGAACCGCCGCTGCAACGGCGACCACTACTGGGTGGAAGCCAACGTCACGCCCATCATGCAGGGCAACAAGCCGGTGGCCTACATGTCGGTGCGGGTGGCGCCCACGCGCGAGCAGGTCCGTGCCGCCGAGGCGCTCTACGCCCAGATGAACCAGGAGCGCGAACAGGGCCGCGCCAGCTTCCGCCTGCACGCCGGCAAGGTGCGCGCCACCGGCTGGCGCGACTGGCTGGGCGCGCTGGGCCGCATGTCGGCCACCCCACGGCTGGCGCTTTCGCTGCTGGTCATGGGCCTGCTGGGCCTGGCCCCGCTGGGCTTGGGGCTGCAGGGCACCGCGCTCGTCGGCGCCCAGGTGCTGGGCCTGCTGGTGGGCGCCGCCGGCGTGCTGCTGTGGTTCCACTCGCGTTTCTCGGTGGGCATTGCCGAGGCCGACCGCTTTGCGCGCGACCTCTCCAGCTGCAGCCTGGACACGCCGGTCAACACCCAGTACCCGGAACCCATGGGCACGCTGATCCGCAAGCTGTTCCAGGTGCAGGTGAACCTGCGCGCGGTGATTGGCGATGTGCGTACCGAGATCGACGGCTTCAGCCGTTCGGCCCGCGAGATCGCCGAGGGCAGCCAGGATCTGTCGGCCCGCACCGAATCGCAGGCCAGCAGCCTGGAGGAAACCGCCTCCTCCATGGAGGAGCTGTCCAGCACCGTGCGCCAGACCGCAGACACCGCCACCCAGGTGGCCGAGCAGACACGCCGCAGCACCGAAGTCGCCGCCAAGGGCAAGCAGGCCATCGACATGGTGGCTTCGTCCATGAGCGCGATCGAGGCGTCGTCGAACAAGGTCGGCGAAATCATCCAGGTGATCGAGAGCATTGCCTTCCAGACCAACATCCTGGCGCTGAACGCAGCCGTGGAAGCCGCGCGTGCCGGTGAGCAGGGCCGCGGTTTTGCGGTGGTGGCCAGCGAGGTGCGTGCACTGGCGCAACGCAGCGCCAACGCGGCCAAGGAGATCCGCGAACTGATCGGGCAGTCCACCGAACAGGTGAGCGCCGGCGCGCGGCAGATGAAGGACGCCGGCACCACCATCGACGCGGTGGTGGCCGAGGTGCTCAAGGTCAGCCAGCTGGTCCAGCAGATCAGCAGCGCCACGCAGGAGCAGTCCATCGGCATCGCACAGGTGAACGAGGCCGTGACCCAGCTCGACAGCGTGACCCAGCAGAACGCCGCGCTGGTGGAGCAGTCCTCGGCCTCGGCCGAGGGCCTGCGCGACGGCACCGAGGCGCTGGCGCGCTCGATCGAGGTGTTCAGGCTGCCCTGATCACCGCCGCGCGCTATTGACGGGCATTCCGCACGTTGGGCGGCAGCGCCTGCGGGTGGCTGGTGCGCCAGGGGTTGATGTCCAGGCCGCCGCGGCGCGTGTAGCGGGCGTATACGCTGAGCTTGGTGGGCTTGCAGCGGGTCCACACATCCATGTAGATGCGCTCCACGCACTGCTCGTGGAACTCGTTGTGGTTGCGAAAGCTCACCAGGTACTGCAGCAGGCCGGCCTGGTCGATGGGCGCGCCGCTGTAGGCGATGCGCACGCTGCCCCAGTCGGGCTGGCCGGTCACCAGGCAGTTGCTCTTGAGCAGGTCGGAGCGCAGCACCTCGGTCACCGGCGCCTGGCTGAAGTCGGCGCTCAGCAGCTCGGGCGCGGGCTGGTAGCGGTCGCACTCGACGTCCAGACGGTCCAGGCTCAGGCCGTCCAGTTCCCCCACGCTCTCACGCTCGAACTGCTCGGGCAGCAACAGCTTCACCCCAACGGTGGCGGGGGTTTCGCTGCCGCGCCAGGCGGCCTCGGAGATGTCGGCGCGCAGCCTGGCCAGCACCTCGTCGGCACTGGCAAAGGTGCTGTTGTTGAAGCTGTTGAGGTAGAGCTTGAACGACTTGCTCTCAATGATGTTGGGCGTTTCGCAGGGGATGGTGAAGTGCACCAGCGCCACCTGCGGCTTGCCGCGCGGGCCCAGCCAGCTCAGTTCGTAGGCGGTCCAGAGGTCGGCGCCCAGAAACGGTACGGCGCCGGGTATGCCGATCTCGGCGCGTTTGGTGGCACGCGGCAGCGGGAACAGCAGCGAGGGGTCGTAGCGGTCTGCGTAGGCCGAGGTCTTGCCCAGCGGGGATTGTTCGGGAGATGGTGGTTCAGGTGTCAAGGTGGTCATCAGATGAACTCTCGTTCGCGCAGCCACTTGGTGGCCACCCATTTTTCCCCCTCGAGCACCGGCGCGCCGCCGTGCAGCGTGCGGGTGGCCGGGTGGGGCCGGTCGTAGGCAAAAAAGACGCCGTTGCCCCGCTGTGGTGCCACCTCCAGCCCGATGTCGGGAAAGGTGGTGCCGCCGCCGCGCGCCGGGTCGTTCAGGTACATCACCAGCGTGCCCACACGCTGTCCACCCCGCTTGAGGATGTTGGGTGTGCCGGGCTCGTTGGGGTCGAAGTAGTCGTAGTGTGGCTTGTACTCGGCGCCGGGGCGGTAGTGCAGCACCTGCAGGCCCTCGCCGTTTTCCAATGGCCACTGCAGCAGCCGCGCGATGCGCGCCTCGATGCGCTGGATCAGCGGGCTTTCGCCTCGCCGGAAGAACATGCCGTTGCTGGTGCGGGCCTCGTTGAGCGCTTCGCCACCGGTCTGCGTCTCCACCGTCAGCGAGCGTTTCATGCGCGGGCCGGCATCGGCTATCAGGGCATCACATTCCTCGGCAGACAGCAGGTTGCCGAACAGCACCACGCGCGGGTGGTTGAGCGCGAACAGCACCTCCACCTGGCGGTCTCCGGCGTCGATGCGGTGGGGCGCACCCCGCAGGTCGGGCATGGGGATGGGCACGGGCGCCGGCTGCTGGGCGGCGCTGCGCTGCTGCTCGAGGTGCTCGCCCAGCGTCTTCTCCATCGCCTCAAGGGCCACGTCCTCTTTCCAGCCGGCTTCGGTCATGGCCTTGAGAACGGCCTCGGGTCTGCAGCCCATGCGCGCCTGCTCGACGATCCACTGTCGCAACTCGGGGGTGACGGCCTGGCTCATGCGGGGCTCCTTCAGGCGGCGGTGTCCCGGCGGAACACCAGCCGGTCGGGTTCGGACGCGGCGGGCACAAAACGGTAGCCCTCGGCGTCGAACGTCTGCAGCTGTTCGACGGTCTGCAGGCGGTTGACGATGGCGTGTCGCGCCATCAGGCCGCGCGCCCGTTTGGCATTGAAGCTGATGACCTTGTAGGTTCCGGCCTTGAGTTCCTCGAAGGCGCAGGTGACCACACGGGGCTTGAGCGCCTTGCGGTCCACCACCTTGAAATACTCCTCGCTCGCAAGGTTGACCACCACCGGGGTCTTGTCAGCCGCCGCTCGCTGGTTCAGGTAGTCGGACACCTGGCGCCCCCAGAACTGGTAGAGGTTGGTGCCTTTCTCGGTCTTGAGGCGGGTTCCCATCTCCAGGCGGTAGGGCTGCATCAGGTCCAGTGGGCGCAACACGCCGTACAGCCCACTCAGGATGCACAGGTGCTGCTGCGCCCAGGTCAGGTCGTCCTCGCCCAGCGTGGGGGCTTGCAGGCCGCCATACACATCGCCATCGAAGGCCAGCACGGCCTGCTTGGCATTCCTGGTGGTGAAGCGGGGCTTCCAGGCCTGGTAGCGCGCGACATTGAGGCCGCTCAGGGCATCGCTCAGGTCCATCAGCTCGGCAATCTGCTGGGGCGACTTTTCGCGCAGCACGGTGATGAGTTCGGTCGCCTGGGGCACGAACAGCGGCTGGGTGTACGTGGCGGTGACCGGTGGCGTGTCGTAGTCCAGCGCCTTGGCGGGAGAGATCAGAAACAGCATGGTTCGGGGGGGCAACAGGGTGCGCCGCGCGGGGGTGCGGCAGCACCCCGGATTATGTCGCGTGCACCTGAGCGGGGCATGGGCGCACGCCGCGCCGGGCTTGTGGCCGGCGGACGGATTTGGCACGGAAATCGCATAGACGTAGGACGTCCCACCTCCTGCACCGGTTTGGCCCATGTCCGTCGCGATACAGCTCCGCAACCTCACCCGCCGCTATGGCGCCACGCTGGCGCTGGATACGGTGAACCTCGACATCGAAGCTGGGCAGTTCATCGCTTTGCTGGGGCCGTCCGGCTGCGGCAAGACCACGCTGCTGCGCGTGGTGGCCGACCTGGACCAGCCCAGCACCGGCACGGTGCAGATCGGCGGCCTGCCACCCGCCGTGGCGCGGCGCCAGCGCCAGCTGGGGCTGGTGTCGCAGCGCCCTGCGGTGCTGCCCTGGAACCGTGCCATCGATGACGTGCAGTTCACCCAGCGCGTCACGGGTCGCGAGGGTCTGCCCGCACGCCAGCTGCTGCGCGACTTCGGCCTTGCCGGCCATGAACACAAGGCGCCCCACCAGCTCTCGGGCGGCATGCTGCAGCGGGTCAACTTCGCCAGCGCCATCGCCCACGACCCCGAGGTGCTGCTGATGGACGAACCCTTCTCCGCGCTGGATGAAATGAAGCGCGAGGAACTGGGCCTGTGGCTGGGCACCGAACTGGCCAACCGCCCCAAGACCGTGCTTTTCGTGACCCACCACGTGGACAAGGCCGTGCTGCTGGCCGACCGCGTGATCGTGTTCTCGCCCGCACCGGGCCGGATCATTGCCGACATCCCCATCAACGAACCCCGTCCGCGCACGGCGGCCTTCCGCACCACGGAAGCCTTCGTGCGCGCAACCGACCAGATCCGCCACCTGCTGTTCGGTCAATGGAAGGCTGCCGCATGAGCACCGTCGATCCCGCCTCGTCCTCCGCTCCGCTGCCGCCGCCCCCGGTGCTGCGCGAGCGCCTGCTGGTCGTCCTCAACCTGCTCGGCAAGATCGCCTTCCCCGTGGTGTCCATCCTCGGGCTGTGGATGCTGGCCGTGGCCTTTTCGGGCCTGCCCGATTTCGTGATCCCGCGCCCGCAGCAGGTGCTGGGCGTGCTCATCAACGAGACCGACTTCGTGACCCAGCACCTGCTGGTCACGCTCAAGGCGGCCGCGCTGGGCTTCCTGATGGCCAACGTGGTGGGCATCGGGCTGGCCGTGCTGTTCACCTCCGTGCCGTTCTTCAGCCGGCTGCTGATGCCGGCGGCCATCACCATCCGCAACGTGCCCTATGTGGCCCTGGCCAGCGTGCTGGTGCTGGCCATCGGCGACAGCCTGATCACCAAGGTCATGATCGTCACCATCGCGGGCTTCTTTCCGGTGCTGGTCAACACCATGCGGGGCCTTCGCGCGGTGGACCCGGTGGTGCTGGACCGCATGCGCATCCTCGATGTGAGCCCCTGGCGCGTGTTCTTCAGCGTGCGCCTGCGCTACTCGGTGCCCTACATCCTGGCCGCGCAGGAGATCACCGGCAGCGGCAGCATCATCGTCGCCATCGCGGCCGAATGGATGATTTCCTCCGAGGGCCTGGGCTACGTCATCAACCGGGGCATGGCCCAGTACCGCGGCGACCAGGTCTACGCCGTGGCCCTGCTGGCGGCCGTGCTGTCGTACGCTGTCTACACGCTGGTCCAGTTCATCGGCCGGCGCATCAACTGGAGCGAACGCGCCAACGCGGGCCGGTCCTGACGCTGGTCCGGTTTTCTCTTCCACCCTTTCCTTCCGTCGTTCAAAGGACTCCCCATGAAGCTTCACCGCCGCTCCCTCGCCCTGGCGCTTGCCCTCACGCTGGGGGGCCTGTCGGCCGCCCAGGCGCAGGCCCCCGAAGAGATCAAGATCGCGCTGTCATGGCTGCGCAACGGCCAGTACGCGGCCCTCATGGTGGCCGACGCCAAAGGCTATTTCGCCGAGGAAGGCCTCAAGGTCAGCTTCATCGACGGCGGCCCGGGCAAGAACCCGATTCCCACCGTGGCCGTGGGCCAGGCGCACTTCGGCGTCATGAGCTCGTCGTTCATCTTCTCGGCGCGGGTGGCGCCGTCGCCGGTGGACGTGGTGGCCATCGGCTCGCTGATCCAGGAACTGCCCTACGCCTTCATTGCGCTGGGCAACCCCGGCGACCCCGAACCCACGCCCAAGGACCTCGAAGGCAAACGTGTGGGCATACAGGCCGACGGCGCCATGTTCCTGCAGGCCCTGGCCAAGCGCAACAACCTGGACCTCTCCAAGATCAAGGTGGAGACCGTGCTGGCCAACGCCGAGCCGCTGCTGGTGGGCAAGGTGGACTATTTCACCGGCCACCTGCACAACCAGACCTACCAGGTCGAACTCGAAGCCGCCAAGCCCGATGCACCGGCCCACCTCAAGGGCAAGACCTGGAAGGCGCTGCGTTTCTCCAAGTACGGCGTGTCCTCCTACGGCGACACGCTGTTCACCACCGGCAAGATGGTGAAGGAACGCCCGGAGCTGGTGCGCAAGTTCACGCGTGCCGTTGCCAAAGGGCTGAAGTTCACCATCGACAGCCCGGCCGAAGCCGTGAAACTGGTGGATGCCTACCCGCAGCAGATCGAACGCGCCGACAAGCTGGCCTGGCGCCTCAAGATCCAGAACCCGCTGAACCAGAGCGCCGAAACCAAGGCCAATGGCCTGCTGTGGATGAACCCCAAGGTGTGGGACGACACCATGGCCTTCTACAAGGAATACGACCAGATCAAGGCAGTGGTGCCGGCCGCCGAGGTGATGACCAACAGCTTCAACCCGGGCATCAAGGCCAACTGAAAACTGCCATGACCACACCACACGTCATACCCACGATCGACATCGCGCCGCTGTTCGGCGGCTCCGGCGCCGACCGCACCATCGTCGCCGAGGCCGTGGGCCAGGCCGCGCGCACCTACGGGTTCATGAAGCTGATTGGCCATGGTGTACCCGATGCGGTGGTGGCCGACACCTTCCGCATGGCCGAACGCTTCTTCGGTCAGCCCGAGGAAGCCAAGCTGCCCTATCAGGAACGCCGCACCAACCGGGGCTTTCAGCCCATGTTCGACAACGTTGACCGCAACGGCACGCCCAGCGGGCAGGAGGCCTTCAGCATGGGCCACCCCATACCGCCCGAAGACCCGGCCCTGCTGGCGCTGCCGTTCTACGCCGCCACGCCCTGGCCCGACCTGGCGGGTTTTCGCGAACAGCTGCAGACCTGCTACCACGCCATGTTCGGCGTCGGTGAAGCGGTGCTCAGCGCGTTTGCCACCCACCTGGGGGCACCGGCCGATTTCTTCGCCACCGTGTCGCGCAACACCTACTCCAACATGCGCGTGGTGCACTACCCGCCGCAGGAGGCCGTGCAGCACATCACCGACGTGGGGGTGCGCGCCCACGAGGACCAGGGTCTCGTGACGCTGCTGATCCAGGACATGAACGGCGGCCTGGAGGTGCTGGGGCCCGAGGGCGACTGGCTGCCTGTGGTACCCGACAAGCGCGCCATCGTGCTCAACGTGGGCAAGCTGCTGACCCGCTGGACCAACGGCCAGCTCAAGTCGGCGCTGCACAAGGTGGTCAACCGCTCGGGCCGCGAGCGCTACTCCATCCCGCTGTTCGTGCACCCCAACTACCACCAGGTGATAGACCCGCGCGATTTCGCCGGTAGCGAGGCACCGCGGTTCGAACCCATCGTGGCGGGCGAGCAGGTCTACAGCAACTTCGCGCGCGAACGCAAGTCGTGGGCCGAGGCCACGGCGTGACGCTCGGGTGCCGCTGATGCTGGGCACGCGGCGAGGTTCGCTCTCGGAACAGGTGGCGCACGACCTGCGCCGCCGCCTGCAGGCCGGGGAGTGGCCGCTGGGCGAGGCCATCCCGCCCGAAATGGCACTGGCCACGACCTACGCGGTCTCGCGCAACACCGTGCGCGAGGCCGTGAGCCGCCTGGTGGCCGAGGGCCAGCTGCGCATACGGCGCGGCATCGGCACCATCGTGGCGCCGCCGCCCCCGCCCGCACCCATGGGCATGACGGCCTATGTTTCGCTCACCGAATCCATCACCGCACAGGGCTGCACGCCACGCATCGAGCTGCACCGGCTGGAGCGGCGTGCGCCCACACCCGAGGAAGTCAGGCGCCTGCAACTGGAAGCGGGCGAGCGCGTCATTTACGCCGAGCGTGCGGTCTACAGCGACGACGACCTGGTCAGCTTCGGCTACGAGCGCTACCGCGAGCGGCTGTTTGCGCCCACTCTCGACGACGCCGTGTTCACCCAGTCCTTCGTGGACATCTTCCGTGGCCTGGGCGTGCATGTGGACGGCACCCAGGTGGAGTTCCATGCGGTGCACACCGATGCCATCGGCTGGGGCCAGCCCCGGCGCAAACGGCTCTACGTGATGCTGGACCGCCTGCATACCGCGGGCGACACACCGGTGTTCTTCGCGCAGACCTACTGCATCGAAGGCCGCAGCCGCATCTACACCACCACGCGGCGCTGAGGGCACTGCCACGACCCGGGGCAAACCAGCATCGACAGGGCCCAGCCACAGGGCTAGAATTCACCTAAGGTAAATTAATTTCTTAATGGTGAATTCGGAGACGACCATGAACGCCGCCCAGCTGCCCGCTCCTGCGCCCATCCAGCAACTGCACCACTACGCCTACCGCGCCCGGGATGCCGAGGAGACGCGGCGCTTCTACGAAGACATCCTGGGCCTGCCGCTCTACCACATCATCCAGAGCGACTACGTGCCCAGCACCGGCGAGTACTGCCCCTACACCCACTTCTTCTTCCGCCTGCAGGACGGCTCGTTCATCGCCTTCTTCGACCTGGGCGACGACACCGCCGCCGAGCCTTCGCCCAACACGCCCAAGTGGGTCAACCACATCAGCTTCCGGGTCGACACGGTGCAGCAGCTGGAGGACACCAAGCAGCGGCTGCAGGCCCACGGCATCGAGGTGCTGGGCGTGACCGACCACCACATCTTCAAGAGCATCTACTTCTTCGACCCCAACGGCATCCGGCTGGAACTCACCGCCCAGTTGGCCGACGAGTTCCAGATGCTGCAGGAAAGCCGGACCGCCCACGCACGCCTGGCCGAGTGGAACGCACGCAAGGAGCAGTGGCGGGCCGAACGTGCAGCCGGCCAGACGGCCGCACCCCTCAAGCCCCAGACCAACGACCGGCCCGAGTACGTGCCCGGCACACTGGCCTGATGCGGAGCACGCCATGACCGCCAGCGCCTACCGCGACCCGGCCTACACCAACGGCTACGAGTTCACCGAAGGCAGTGGCTACACGCTGCCCGAATACCCCTACGTGCGGCCGCCCGAGCTGGACCGGCCGCACACGCTGCGCCACCCGGTGGTGATCGTGGGTGGCGGCATCACCGGCCTCACGCTGGCGGCCAGCCTGGCGCAGCTGGGCGTGCGCGCCGTTCTGATCGACGAAGACAACACCGTGGGCGTCAAGGGCGCGTCTTCGCGGGGCATCTGCTACACCCAGAAGTCCCTGGAGATCTTCCAGCGGCTGGGCATCTACGAACGCATCGCGACCAAGGGCATCCGCTGGAGCGTGGGCCGCACCTTCGCCGGCAGCGACGAGGTCTACAGCTTCGACCTGCGCCAGCAGAGCGCGTTCAATCTCTCGGAGCAGCCACCGTTCATCAACATCCAGCAGTTCTACATCGAAGGTTTTCTGGTGGAACGCATCGCCGAGCTGGGCCACGTGGAGCTGCGCTGGAGCAACCGGCTGGTCGGTTTCGAGCAGAACGCCGGCTTCGCCACGCTGGAGGTGCAAACGCCCGACGGCCGCTATCGCATGGAGGCCGAACACGTGATCGACGCCAGCGGCTCGCACAGTCCGCTGCGCCAGTGGCTGCAGGTGCCCTTCACCTCCAAACGCGGTGACGACCGCTGGTGCATCGCCGATGTGCGCTTCGACACCCACCCACCCACCGAACGCCACACCTGGATCGAGGCGCCGTTCAACGACAACCGCGCCGTCTGGCAGCACCTGATGGGCGACGACGTCTGGCGCATCGACTACCAGATGGCGCCCGACAGCGACCCCGCGCAGGTCAGCCGTGAGGATGTGGTGCGCGAACGGCTGGCGCGCCAGTTCGGCGCCGGCACGAAGGTGGACATCGTGTGGGTGGGCCCCTACGCCTACCGCAGCGAGTGTGTGGACCACATGCGCGCCGGCCATGTGTACTTCATGGGCGACTCGGCCAAGGTGGTCAGCCCGTTTGGCGCACGGGGTGGCAACACCGGCATCTCCGACGCCGACAACCTGGCCTGGAAACTCGCCGCCGTTCTGCGAGGCCAGGCCGCCCCTGCGCTGCTGGACAGCTACCACGCCGAACGCCACCAGGCCGCACAGGAGAACGTGAAGGTCACCAACCGCACCGCCCGTTTCCTGCGCCCGGCCGGCGAGGCTGAGCGGCTTTTCCGCCGCGCCGTGCTGGGGCTGGCCAAACAGCACGCCTTTGCGCGCAACTTCGTGAACACCGGTCGCATGGCCGTGGCCAACACCTACACCCGCTCACCGGTCTGCGGCTACGGCCCCAGCAGCGCGGGGGGCCAGTCGGTGCAGAACGTGGCGTTCCGCTGGCCCGGTCAGGGCTCGGCGACCGGCAACCTCAACGACCTGCTGCGCTGGGCCAACGGCCGACTGCTGCTGCTGGCCTTTGGCGATCTGTCGGCCGCGGCATGCGAACGCCTTTCTGAGCTGTCGCGCCACGCCCCGCTGGTCAGCGTACAGGTGCTGGACGCCGACGCGCCTGCGCAGGCGCTGGAGCACATCCGCGACCCCAAAGGGCATTTGCAAGGCGCCTGCCACGTGTTCGGTCACGCCTGGGCACTGATACGGCCCGATGGCTATCTGGCAGCCACCGGCGAGGCGGTGGACGGCCAACTGGTGGCCGCGCTGGAAAAGGCCCTGGCCCTGCACTGAGGAGGCAACACGCATGAAACACCTGATCCACGCCAAGACCACCCCCGAGCTCAAGGACGCCGATGGCTTCTACGAACAGCTGCTGGACGCCCACCAGGGCCTGAGCCGCGAGCGCTCCGAACTGCTCAACGCCCGGCTGGTGTTGGTCATGGCCAACCAGATCGCCGATCCCCAGCTGCTGGCCGAGTGCATCGCCCTGGCCACCGATGGCCTGGACGCCGCGTAAAATCACGCCTCCACGTCCCTAGCGCGCAACGGCAGCCCCTGGGCTGCCGTTTTCACTTGCCCCCCATGAGCCCAGACACCACCCCGGCCCAGCCCGGCCTGCAAAGCCTGTCCAAATCCTTTGAGCCCGCCGCCCTGGAGGCGCACTGGGGCCCCGAGTGGGAAAAACGCGGCTATGGCCGCGCGGGCGTACGCGGCAGCGGCACGCCTCAGGCCGACGCGCCCTCGTTCGCCATCCAGCTGCCGCCGCCCAACGTGACCGGCACGCTGCACATGGGGCACGCGTTCAACCAGACCATCATGGACAGCCTGACGCGCTACCACCGCATGCGCGGCTTCAACACCGTGTGGGTGCCCGGCACCGACCACGCCGGCATCGCCACCCAGATCGTGGTGGAGCGCCAGCTGCAGGAGCAGAAGGTCAGCCGCCACGACCTGGGCCGCAAGAACTTCGTGGCCAAGGTGTGGGAGTGGAAAGAGAAGTCGGGCAACACCATCACCACGCAGATGCGCCGCATGGGCGACAGCGTGGACTGGGACCGCGAGTACTTCACCATGGACGACAAGCTCTCGGGCATCGTCACCGAGACCTTCGTGCGGCTGTACGAGCAGGGTCTGATCTACCGAGGCAAGCGCCTTGTCAATTGGGACCCGGAGCTGAAAACCGCCGTCTCCGACCTGGAAGTCGAGAGCGAGGAAGAGGACGGTTTCCTGTGGCACATACGCTATCCGCTCTCGGACGGCAGCGGCTCGCTGGTGGTGGCCACCACCCGCCCGGAAACCATGCTGGGCGACACCGCCGTGATGGTGCACCCCGAGGACGAGCGCTACCAGGCACTGATCGGCAAGACGGTGCGCCTGCCGCTGTGCGAACGCGACATACCCATCATCGCGGATGAATACGTGGACCGGGCCTTTGGCACCGGCGTGGTCAAGGTCACGCCCGCGCACGACCCCAACGACTACCAGGTGGGCCAGCGCCACGGCCTGCCGATGATCGGCGTGTTGACGCTGGATGCCGCCATCAACGACAACGCGCCCGCGAAGTACCGGGGTCTGAACCGGTTTGTCGCCCGCAAGCAGATCGTGGCCGACCTGGACGCCGACGGGCTGCTGGTCGAGGTGAAAAAGCACAAGCTCATGGTGCCGCGCTGCGCCCGCACGGGCCAGGTGGTCGAGCCCATGCTGACCGACCAGTGGTTCGTGGCGATGAGCAAGGTCTCAGACCAGGATCCGACCGGCAAATCCATCGCGCAGAAAGCCATCGATGCGGTGCAGTCTGGCCAGGTGCGTTTCGTGCCCGAGAACTGGGTCAACACCTACAACCAGTGGATGAACAACATCCAGGACTGGTGCATCAGCCGCCAGCTGTGGTGGGGTCATCAGATCCCCGCCTGGTACGACGAAGACGGCAACGTGATCGTGGCGCGGACCGAGGCCGAGGCGCAGGCCAAGGCCCCGGGCAAGACCCTGAAGCGCGATCCCGATGTGCTCGACACCTGGTACTCCAGCGCGCTGGTGCCCTTCAGCACCATGGGCTGGCCCGAGGTGGGTGACGGCCCGACCGAGGACTACAACCTCTACCTGCCCTCCACCACGCTGGTGACTGGCTACGACATCATCTTCTTCTGGGTCGCCCGGATGATCATGATGACGACCCACTTCACCGGCCGCGTGCCGTTCAAGGACGTCTACATCCACGGCCTGGTGCGCGACGCGCAGGGCAAGAAGATGAGCAAGTCCGAGGGCAACGTGCTGGACCCGGTGGACCTGATCGACGGCATCTCGCTGGAGCCGCTGCTCGACAAGCGCACCACCGGCCTGCGCAAACCCGAGACAGCGCCTCAGGTGCGCAAGAACACGCAGAAGGAATTCCCCGAGGGCATTCCCGCCTACGGTGCCGACGCGCTGCGCTTCACCTTTGCCGCCCTGGCCACGCTGGGCCGCAGCATCAACTTCGACAGCAAGCGCTGCGAGGGCTACCGCAACTTCTGCAACAAGCTCTGGAACGCCAGCCGCTTCGTGCTGATGAACTGCGAAGGCCAGGACTGCGGCCTGCAGGAGCACACCAAGGCCGAGTGCGCGCCCGGCCAGCCTTTCCATGGCTACCTGAGCTTCAGCGCTGCCGACCGCTGGATCGTCTCATTGCTGCAGCAGACCGAAGCCGAGGTGGCCAAGGGCTTTGCCGAGTACCGCCTCGACAACGTGGCCAACACGGTCTATGACTTCGTCTGGAACGAGTTCTGCGACTGGTACCTGGAAATCGCCAAGGTGCAGATCCAGACCGGCGATGCGGCTCAGCAGCGTGGCACCCGCCGCACGCTGATCCGCACGCTGGAGACCATCCTGCGGCTGGCCCACCCCATCACGCCCTTCATCACCGAAGAGCTGTGGCAGAAGGTGGCGCCGGTGGCCGGCCGCGCGGGTGAATCGGTGAGCATCGCGGCCTACCCGGTGGCCCAGCCTGAGCGCATCGATGAGAACGCCATCGCCCAGATCGGTCAGCTCAAGACGCTGGTGGACGCCTGCCGCACGCTGCGCGGCGAGATGAATGTGTCGCCCGCGACGCGCCTGCCGCTCTACGCTCTGGGCAACGCCGAATTCCTGCGCGCCCACGCCGATGTGCTCAAGGCGCTGGCCAAGCTCAGCGAGGTCAAAGTGTTTGACGACGAGGCCGCCTGGGCTGCCGCCGCTCAGGCCGCGCCGGTGGCCGTGGTGGGCGATGCGCGCCTGTGCCTCTTCGTGGAGGTGGACGTGGTGGCTGAGAAAGCCCGCCTGGGCAAGGAAGCCACCCGGCTGGAAACCGAACTGGCCAAGGCCCGCGCCAAGCTGGGCAACGAGGCCTTTGTGGCCAAGGCGCCGCCAGCGGTGATCGAGCAGGAGAACAAACGTGTGGCCGATTTCACGGCCACGCTGGAGAAGGTCAAGGCGCAGCTGTCGCGCCTCGGCTGAAACCGGTCAGCGCCGCTTGAGCACCGAGACGTACTCGGGGCCGGCGGTGCTCTGTTCCACCAGCTCGTTGCCGGTCTGTTTGGCAAAGGCCTGGAAGTCGCGCACCGAACCGGAGTCGGTGGCAATCACCTTGAGCGTCTGGCCGCTGGTCATCTCGGCCAGCGCCTTCTTGGCCTTGAGGATGGGCAGCGGGCAGTTCAGCCCGCGCGCGTCGAGTTCTTTGTCTGCGGTCATGGGGAGTTCCTGAAAAACGGGCCGATTTTAGCGGGCGAGGTCCGCGAAGCGGGGTTCGATACCGCGCGAGCGCAGCCAGTCGGCCAGCGCCAGGCCGGTACCGGCGCGCCAGCAAAGGATGTCCTCGGGGCGGAACAGCTTGTATTCGGCGAGCTCGGGCGACAGCACCACCTCGCCGTGGCAGCGGGCGTGGTAGGTGATGATGACCTGGTTCATGCGCAGGAACTCGTGCACGCCCACCAGCTTCAGCTCGTCAGCCACCAGGCCGGTTTCTTCGGCGATCTCGCGCGCAATGCCCGCCTCGGGCGACTCGCCGGCCTCCATGAAGCCGGTGATCAGCGCAAACATGCGGTGTGTCCAGGCGGCGTTGCGTGCCAGCAGCACACGCCCGTCGGGCATCTCGATGATGGCCGCAAGCACTGGCGTGGGGTTGCCCCAGTGGGTCCAGCCACAGGCCGGGCAGCGCAGTCGGGTCTTGTCGCCGCCGTCCTCGGGCTGGCTGATCTCGGCCAGCGCGTTGGCGCACTGCGCACAGTAGCGCGGAAGATCCGTCATGCCGGGAACACCCCGGTGGAGAGGTAACGGTCGCCCCGGTCGCAGACCACGAACGCGATGGTGGCGTTTTCCACCTGCTGCGCGATCTGCAAGGCCACATGGCAGGCACCGGCAGCGGAAATGCCGCCAAAGATGCCCTCCTCGCGCGCGAGGCGGCGGCACATGTCCTCGGCGTCGCTCTGGCTCACGTACACCAGCTCGTCCACCACGCTGGGGTCGTAGATCTTGGGCAGGTACTCCTGCGGCCACTTGCGGATGCCGGGGATGCGTGAGCCCTCGCTGGGCTGGGCACCGATCACGCGAACGGCGGGGTTCTTGGACTTGAGGAAGCGCGAGACGCCGGTGATGGTGCCGGTGGTGCCCATGGCACTCACGAAGTGGGTGATGCGGCCCTGCGTCTGGGCCCACAGCTCGGGGCCGGTGGTCTCGAAATGGATGCGCGGGTTGTCGGGGTTGGCGAACTGGTCCAGCACGCGGCCCTTGCCGTCTTTTTCCAGCTTGTCGGCCAGGTCGCGTGCGTACTCCATGCCACCGCTCTTGGGCGTGAGGATCAGCTCGGCACCAAACGCCTTCATGGTCTGGGCGCGTTCGATGGACAGGTCCTCCGGCATGATCAGCACCATGCGGTAGCCCTTGATGGCGGCAGCCATGGCCAGCGCGATGCCGGTGTTGCCCGAGGTGGCCTCGATCAGCGTGTCACCGGGCTTGATGTCACCGCGTTCCTCGGCGCGCCGGATCATGGACAGCGCAGGACGGTCTTTCACCGAGCCGGCCGGGTTGTTGCCTTCGAGCTTGCCCAGAACGACGTTGTTGCGTGCCCGGCAGGCATCGGCGCCCAGGCGCTGAAGGGCCACGAGCGGGGTGTTGCCAACGGCGTCTTCGAGGGTGGGATAGGCAGGCAGGCTCATGGATTCGCAGGGGGTGGTCGGGCGGGACAAGCCTGCCACTGTGCCATAATTTCCGTCTCCCTACATCCGCCCGGGTGGTGAAATTGGTAGACGCGCCGGATTCAAAATCCGGTTCCGAAAGGAGTGTCGGTTCGAGTCCGACCCTGGGCACCACCCCTCTCCCTGTCCTTGTCCCTGCTGCTTGCAGGGTGGCGTTTTGTGGCGCATGCTGAGGTCTCGTCAGGAGACCGCCATGGACATCCCGTCTCGCTGTTTCGCCGTCTCGTTTCGCCCTGTTTTTGCCGCTGCCCTGCTGGGCCTCGCCGGTCTGGTCCAAGCGGCCACGCCCGCGCCGGCCGCAACTGCGGCGCCCACACCCCAGACCGCCGTCGACGCCCTGACACGCGCCACCGCTGCCGTGGTCGGCATCGAGACCCAGGCCATTGCCGGCGCGCGCTCCAGCGAGACGCTGGGCCCGCGGCGCCGTGGCAGCGGTGTGGTCATCGGCACCGACGGCACCATACTCACCATCGGCTACCTGATGCTGGAGGCCGACCAGATCCGCATCACCACGCAGGACAACCGGCAGATACCGGCCCGTGCGCTGGCATACGACATCGCTACGGGCTTCGGCCTGGTGCGCCCCCTGTCACCGCTGCGGGGCATCACGCCGGCGCCATTGGGCCAGGTGGGCTCGCTGCAGGTGGGCGAGCCGCTGATGGCGGTGGTGGGCGCTCAGGAGGGCGACGAGCCCGGCCTGGCCGTGACGCAGCTGGTGAGCCAGCGCGCCTTCTCGGGGTACTGGGAATACCACATCGAGTCGGCGCTGTTCACCAGCCCGCCCATCTCCAGCCACAGCGGCGCGGCCCTGTTCAACCGCAACGGCGAGCTGATGGGCATTGGCAGCCTTTTCGTGATGGATGCCCTGGGCGACAACCGCCAGTACCCTGGCAACCTGTTCGTCCCGGTGGATCTGCTCAGGCCGATACTGGCCGAACTGCGCCAGAGTGGCAGCAGCCGCGCGAGCCGACGCCCCTGGCTGGGTCTGTCCTCCACGGTGCAGAACGGGCGCGTACAGGTTCTGCGCGTCAACCCCGACAGCCCGGCCCAGCAGGCCGGCCTGCAACCGGGCGACGCGGTGCTGGCCGTGGACGGCACCCGGGTGACCACCCTGGAAGGTTTCTACAAGAAGCTATGGGACCGGCCCGACCCAGAAAGCGAAGTGACCTTGCAGGTGCTGCATGGTGCCGAGGTGCGCAACCTCACGCTCAAGGCCGTTGACCGCATGAAAACCCTGCTCAGACCGTCGGGGATCTGAGCCCTTCGCTCACCGTGGGGTAGCGCAGCCGCAACCGCAGCTCGCGCTTGAGGCGGGTGTTGTCGAGCCGGCGCGATTCGCCCATGAAGCTCAGCAGGCTCAGTGGCAGGCTTTGCTGGGCTTCGTTGCGCGCCACGCGGGGCGGGCGCGGCAGGCCGTACAGGTCGGCGGCAAGATCGAAGTAGTCGCCCATGCGCAGTTCGGTGTCGTCGCTGACGTGGAACACCCGCCCGCCCCCGCGTGCCCACCACAGCGCCCGCACGCAGGTCCGGGCCAGGTCGTCGGCATGGATGTGGTTGGTGTAGACGTCGTCCTCGGGTCGCAATGCGGGCGTGCCCCGCAGCAGGCGTTCGCGTGGCGTGCCCCCTTCTCGGTCGTTGGCGTAGATGCCTGGTATGCGCAGCAGCACCGTACCCACGCCCAGGGCGCGCCCCAGCCAGCGAACCGCCTCCTCCGCGTCGACGCGGCGCATGGCGCGCGGCGTGGCGGGGTTGACCGGGCGGCTTTCGGCAATCCTCGCCCCCGCGCAATCGCCATAGACGCCGCTGGTGGAGCCGTAGATCAGCGTGGCAGGTGGTGTACGCCGTGCCAGTGCCCGCACCAACGAGGTGGTGCGTGGGTCGCGCCGCCAATCGGGCAGACCCTGCGAGGGTGGCGGCGCCAGGTGCAGCACACGCGTGGCGATGCCTGCCAACCGCTGCAGGCTGGCGGGCTCGTCCAGGTTGCCGAGCAGCGGCGTGATGCCTTGGGCACGCAGCACAGGCACACGCTGCGGCGACGAGGTCAGTGCCATCACACGCGCACCACGCAGCTCGCGCGCTGCGCGCTGGCCCACGTCGCCACACCCCACCACCAGCACCCGCTGGCGCCGAAACCGCGCCGGCCGCGCCCCGATCGAATTCATGCCCACCGCTTGGAAAAAACAAATTTGAGACAATCCCGGGCTGTTTCCAGCCCACGTTCTCGAGTATGACATTCACCATCACCGTACAACCCAGTGGCCGCAGTTTCGGTGCCGAAGCCGGCGAGGCCATCCTGGCCGCCGGCATCCGCCAGGGTGTCGGCATGCCCTACGGCTGCAAGGACGGGGCCTGCGGTTCCTGCAAATGCAAGAAGCTGGAAGGCACCGTCGTGCACGGTGCGCACCAGAGCAAGGCGCTGAGCGCTGACGAAGAAGCCGCCGGCTACGTGCTGACCTGCTGCGCTGTGCCCCAGACCGATGTGGTGCTCGAGTCGCGTCAAGTCACAGACGAAAGCGCCTATCCCATCAAGAAGATGCCTGCGCGCGTGGCCTCGCTGGAAAAGGTGTCCCACGACGTGATGCTGGTGCAGCTGCAGCTGCCCGCCAACGACAGCTTCAAGTACCACGCCGGCCAGTACGTGGAGGTCATCCTGCGCGATGGTGACCGTCGCGCGTATTCGATGGCCAACGCGCCCCACACGCAGGCCGACAAACCTGCGGTGGAACTGCACCTGCGCCACATGCCAGGCGGCAAGTTCACCGACCACGTGTTCGGCGCCATGAAGGAAAAGGAAATCCTGCGGCTCGAGGGTCCGTTCGGCAGCTTCTACCTGCGCGAGGACAGCGACAAGCCGCTGATCCTGCTGGCGTCGGGCACCGGTTTCGCTCCCATCAAGGCGCTGATCGCGCACATGCAGTTCAAGAACATCACACGCCCCGCCACGTTGTACTGGGGTGGCCGCCGCCCCGCCGACCTGTACCAGCACCAGTGGCTGCTGGACCGGGTGGCCGAGATGCCGCACCTGACCTACGTGCCCGTGATCTCGGACGCACTGCCCGAGGACGGCTGGAGTGGCCGCACCGGCTTCGTGCACCAGGCCGTGCTGCAGGATTTTCCCGATCTATCTGGCCACCAGGTCTACGCCTGCGGCGCACCCATCGTGGTCGACTCGGCCTGTGCCGCCTACAGCGCCCAGGCCGGCCTGCCGCCTGAAGAGTTCTACGCCGACGCCTTCACGACCGCCAAGGAAAAAGCAGGCGCCTGAACCCCGCCCCCACACGACAGGAGACACCATGCAACGCCGCCACTTCATCGCTGCAGCCACCCTTGCGGCCGCTGTTCCCGCCACGGCACTGGCACAGGCGCGCACCACGCGCATCGTCGTGCCGTTCGCGGCAGGCGGCCCCATCGACGTCACGGCACGCATCCTGGCCGAGGCCGTGCGCGGCTCGCTGGGCAATGTGATCATCGAGAACCGCCCGGGCGGCGGCGGCAACATCGGCGTGGACGCCGTGGCCAAGGCCGCACCCGACGGCCTGACGCTGGGCATTGCCACCACGGCCTCGCATGGCATCAACCCCTGGCTGTTCAGCAAGCTGCCCTTCGATCCGGCCAAGGACTTCGGCGCCATCACGCAGATGCTGCGCGTGCCCAATGTGCTGGTGATCAATGCCGAGACCGCCCAGCGCCTGAATATCCAGACCCTCGCCGACCTCATCAGATACGCCAAGGCCAACCCCGCCAAGCTCAACTACGGCTCGGGCGGCAATGGCAGCGCGGGCCACCTGGCGGGCGAGATGTTCAAGAACCAGGCCAAGATCTTCGCGGTGCACATCCCCTACAACGGCGGCAACCCCGCGCAGCTGGCCCTGCTGTCCGGCCAGGTGGATTTCAACTTCGACAACCTGGCCACGGCCGCGCCCAACATCCGCTCGGGCAAGCTCAAGGCGCTCGCCGTCACCACCGCCCAGCGCGCCAGCGTGATGCCCGAGGTACCGACGGTGGCCGAAACGCTCGCGGGTTTCGAGATCGACACCTGGTGGGGCCTGATTGCGCCGGCCGGCACACCCGCCGACGTGGTGGCCCGACTCAACACCGCCTTCACCGATGCACTCAGGACCGCCGAGGTGAAAAGCCGGTTCGCCACCTTGATGGCCGAGCCCACGCCGACCACTCCGCAACAGTTTGATGACTTCATGAAGCGCGAGCGAGCCAAGTACGAGCGGGTGGTGAAACTCAGCGGCGCCAAGGTGGATTGAGCCGTCCCGGGTACCAACCAGATCGCACGGAACAGGTTCCTCAAAGGACCTGAAAAAACCGTGCTACAATGCAAGGCTTACGCGGCTGTAGCTCAGTTGGATAGAGTACTTGGCTACGAACCAAGGGGTCGTGGGTTCGAATCCTGCCAGCCGCGCCACTACAGAAAGCCCGCAAGTCGCAAGACTTGCGGGCTTTTTCTTGCGCCGTACGGCACTTGTCGGCAAGTGCCAATCGCTAAGATTGGCGCACCATGAATGCGGCCAGCCTCTCCCTCTTTCAACACCGCCAGCGCCGCTGGGTGGGCAACGTGGTGTTTGCCCTGGGCCTGGCCAGCGGGACGGCGTGGGCACAGACGCCGCTCGTCTCGCCTTCGGGTGCCCCCCCGAACGCCGAGGCACGCACTGCCGGCGTGGCCCAGGCGGTGTTGGGCATCATGAGCTATGTGCGCTGGCCGCAGGAATCGGGCGATCTCTCGCTGTGCATCATCGGCCCGACCGAGTACGCCGATGACCTGACCCGCGCCCAGGCCATCAGTCAGCCCGGTGGGCGACGCATCCAGGTCAGGCGCCACGCGGCGACCGAGGTGCCTGCCGCGGGATGCGACGTGGTCTACCTCGGCCTGCTGGATGATGCGTCGTGGCAGACCGTGTTCCAGCGCCTGGCGGGCCGACCCGTGCTGAGCATCGGCGAGCGGCGCGAACAGTGCCAGGCCGGTGGCATCTTCTGCCTGGATGTGCGCGAGCAGAACCTGTCTTTCGAGGTCAACCTCGACTCGGTCGCGCGCAGCGGGCTGCGCATCCACCCCAGCGTTCTCAAACTCGCCAAACGACGGGACAAGGCCACGCCATGAAGACCGGACGCGAGACCCTCGGGCGGCGCCCCAACAGCCTGCGGGACGAGTTCCGGCGGGTGCACCTCACGCTGATCCTGGTTGCCATCGCGCTGGCGGGCAGTCTGCTCTCGGCCATTGCCTGGGCCGGCTTGCGCAAACATTCGCAGTACAACCTTGAGCTGATCGCACGCTCCCTGGCCTACACCGTCGAGGCCTCCCTGGTGTTCCAGGACCGCGAGGCGGCCCTGGAAGCCATTGCCACCGTGGCGCAGACGGAGCGGTTGGCCTCGATCAAGGTGGTGGACAGCAAGGGTCAGTCGTTCGCGCAATGGGATCGCCCACGACACGGATGGCAATCCCGTGTGGCCCGCTCGCTGTGGCCTGACACCGTGCGGCTGCCCGTGGTCCGGGCGAACCGGACGCTGGGGCAGCTGGAGGTTCAGGGCGATGCCATGGACCTCGTCAACTTCCTCCTGACCGTGATCGCGATCATGGCCCTGTGCCTGGGCATCACGGCAGCGCTGGCGCTGCACCTGGGCCGGCGCATGCTGGACCGCATCACCGGTCCACTCCACACCATGGCCGAAGTGGCCCATGCGGTGCGACACGAACGCGACATGAGCCGTCGGGTGCCCGACGCCGCCGTGTCCGAACTCAGCGACCTGGGCGACGACCTCAACGCCCTGATCGAGGAAGTGGCCCTGCGTGAAGAAGCGCTGCGCGACGAGAATGCCCACCTGGCCCATCAGGCCCGGCACGACACCCTCACCGGTCTGCCCAACCGCTCGGCTTTTGCCCGCGCGCTGGAGTCTGGCCTGGCGCTGGCCAAGGCATCACAGGGCCGGCTCGCCGTGCTGTTTGTCGACTGCGACCACTTCAAGGCCATCAACGACACCCTCGGGCACGCGGCCGGCGACACCGTGTTGTGTGAAGTCGCCCACAGGCTGCGCGCACGGGTGCGCGATGGCGGTCAGGTGGCGCGGCTGGGCGGTGACGAGTTCGCTGTCCTGCTCTCGCCACTGCGCGATGGCGAACAGGCGCGCCAGATGACCGAAACGCTGCGGCAGGCCATGGTGGATCCGGTGATGCTGGAGGATGGCACGCTGGTCCAGGCATCGGTCTCGGTCGGCATGGCCGTCTACCCCGAACACGGAGCCACCGCAGCCACCCTGCTGGGGCATGCGGACGGCGCGATGTACCACATCAAACGACAAAGAGCGCACGCGGCATGAGCCGACCAACCACCGCGCATCAAGGAGAGCCCGTTGACCCGCTTCACCGCTGACGATATCGCCTCTACAAGGCGTCAATGGTCCATTGCCGCGACCCTCTGTGCCGCCACCCTGCTGCTGGGCTGCCAGACGTTGACCAAGGCTCGCGGGTACTCCGGCGCCCAGTTGCAGGTGCTGCGCGACGCCGGCTTTCATGAAAGTTCCGAAGGCTGGGAGCTGGGGCTGAATGTCCGCATCCTCTTTGAAGTGGATGACGACCGGGTACGCGAAAGCGCGAGGCAGTCCATTCTGCGGCTGGGGCAGCAGCTGAGAGCGGTTCAGGTCGAGCGGCTGCGTGTCGAGGGCCATACCGACAACACGGGCGCCCGGGCGCACAACGAGCAGCTGTCCCTGCGCCGCGCCACGGCGGTGAGTCGGGTGCTCGTGCAGGCCGGTTTCGATCCAGCCCAGCTGACACTGCACGGGCATGGCGCTGCCTACCCTGTCGCCGACAACAACACGGCTGATGGCCGGACTGAAAACCGGCGTGTGGTGCTGGTGGTACCGCCGCAGCCCTGAGACGGCTCAGCCGGATGCGCGCCGGGACACCTTGACCTGGTACATCAGCGCGTCCGCGCCTTCCAGTACCTCAGCCGCGTCGTGATGACCCGGCTCGACAGCGAGCACCCCGACACTGGCCCCGCCGTAGGCGACCCTGGTGCCGTCCAGGGACATGTCGGCAACCGTGGAGCCGAACACCCGCTGCTGAAACGCCTGACGGGCCGCTTCCACTTCGTGGGCTTCGCTGGGCCCCTGCCCGATCACCACGAACTCGTCGCCGCCCAGGCGCGCCGCGAAATCACCGCCACGCAAGGCGTGCTGCATGCGGGCAGCCAGTTCGACCAGAAACCGGTCGCCCACGCTGTGGCCATGGCGGTCGTTGATCGCCTTGAAGCCGTCCAGATCGACAAAAGCGACCAGCACCCAGAAGCCCTGGCGCCGCCCCTGGGCCAGCAGCCTGGAGAGCTCCTGCAGCAACGACCGGCGGTTGGCCAGCGACGTAAGCGGGTCGGTCATGGCGTAGGTGGTGAGGCGGTCGTTGGCCCGCAGCAGTTGCGAGACCAGCTGCTCACGCTCGATCTGGTGGGCAATCAGTGTGGCAAACAGGGCCAGCAGACGCTGCGCCTGTGGTGCCAGGGTGTGCCGGTCTGCGCTGGCGGCGCACAGCGTGCCGTACAGAGACCCATCTCCCATGAGCACCGGGGTGCTCACATAAGTCTGTATGCCCAGTTGCCGGGCAGCGTCGGAGTCGCCCCAGCAGGCCGCCACGTCGCTGGTGAAGGGCTGGTTGGATTCCAGCGCCCGCTTGCAGAGCGTGTCCTCCCACTGAACGGTCAGCCCCTCCGGGATATCGAGCCGGCTGGTGTTCCTGGCGTACAGGATCTTCTGCACGCCCTGCTGCAGGTCCACCATCGTGAGGTATGTGGACTCGAGGCCGGTCACGGCCTCCAGCAGCTCGAGCAAGGGGCGCGTCAGCTCCTCGACCGTTCGGGCGGAGGTGACCGATGTGGAAAGGCGTTCGAGGATGGGATCCATCACGCCATTCTGCCGAGTGTTGCGCACACGTTCAAAAGGCTTTCCCTCTTGAAACAACGTACACACTCTGAGAGCGGTGAAGTTGCGGGTCCCGAAGGCCCCCAACGTTACAGCGTTGCCGATACCATGAAGCGGGCACCACCGACAGACCAGCGACCGACCGACACGCTGAAGATCTAGCGTGCGCAAACTGGGTCACGTGTCCGGACGGGTCGTGGCCTGGCCATGCGTCCGGTTGTGTGCCCGCGTTCACTGCGGCTTGGCACCCGAGATCCGAACCAGTTCGGACCACTTGGCCGTCTCTTTGGCCACGAAGCTGGAGAATTCTTGCGGGGTGGAGACAAGCGGATTCAGTGCCATGGCAGCGTTCGCGCGGACGATGTCCGGACTTTTCATGGCCTCGGCAATCACCGCATTCATGCGTTCCAGTATGGGCGCAGGCAGTCCAGCTGGCGCGACCACGCCGCCCCATGCCACCGCCTCAAACCCCGGAAACCCCGATTCCGCCATCGTTGGAATGTTTGGGAACTGCGACAGCCGCCTGATGGTTGTCACAGCCAAGGGTTTGACCGCGCCATTGAGAATGAATGGCTGGACCGCGATAACGTTGTCAAACATGATGTCGACTCGTCCGGCCACCAGGTCAGACACCGCTTGTGATCCGCTGCGGTAGGGAATGTGGATGATGTCCAGCTTACCCTTGGCCTTCATCATCTCGCCCGTCAGGTGGCTGCCGGATCCGATGCCGGTTCCCGATGCAAAACTCATGCGCCCCGGATTGGCCCTGGCATAGGCCATGAGTTCCTGTACCGAATTGACGGGAAGGCCCGGTCGGGCAACGAGAATGTAAGGGTTGTCGAACAGCAGCCCGACCAGCGTGAAGTCGGTGTCCGGGTCGTATGGCAGGCTTTCATAGAAGCTCTTGTTGACGGCCAGTGTGATGTTGTTGGCGAAACCGAAGGTATAGCCGTCCGGCGCAGAACGGGCGATCCGCTGCGAACCGATGATGCCTCCAGCGCTTGCGGGGTTCTCCACCACCACCGGTTGACCAAGAATCTGTCCCATGCGCTCGACGACAGGACGGGTGGCGACGTCTGGCCCCGACCCTACGGCATACGGCACGATGAAGCGGATGGGTTTGGCGGGCCATTGCTGTGCGGCCACCGAGGTGGATAAGGCCATGGTGAGCAAGGCCAGCAGTTTGCGCCGTTTCACGTGGGTGCCTTTCGGACGGTGAAGGGAAGCAATCAGACAGGGGCTGGGCCCATCAAGTCGTGGGGAACGTTTTCCAGGGCCATCAGATTGGGTTGCAATTCATGATACGCGGCAACCCTCCCGACGCGAATCCCTGCGAGCCCCAGGGCGCAACGGCTCGGGTTCTGTGGGGTATCAATCAACAAAAAAGCCCCAGTCTGCGAGAGACTGGGGCTTTGTTCTGGTGGGCCCCCCGTGAGTCGAACACGGCACCAATGGATTATGAGTCCACTGCTCTAACCAAGCATGAGCTAGGGGCCCGGCAACTTATTCACGTTACCCAAACCGGCTATTGTAGCCGTGGGTATCAGGGCGTCTTGCCGCCGTGGCTCAGGGCATTGCTGACCAGCTTGGCCGTGATGTCCACGATCTGGATCATGCGGTCGTAGGCCATGCGCTGCGGGCCGATCACGCCCAGCGTACCCACCACCTGCCCATCCACTTCGTACGGTGCGGTCACGACCGACAGGTCCTGGTAGGGCACGACCTGGCTTTCGCCGCCGATGTAGATGCGCACACCCTCGGCCTGGGCGGAGACATCCAGCAAGCGCATCAGGACGGTCTTCTGCTCGAACAGGTCGAACATGCGGCGCAGGTTGCCCATGTCGCTCGAGAACTCGCTGACCGACAGCAGGTTGCGCTCCCCCGCGATCACCACGCCGTCACCGTCCTTGTCGTCACCCCCCTGCTCTTCCACCGCCGTCAGCATCAGGCTGGCGATTTCGCCGCGCAGCGCGTCCACCTCGGTGCGCAGGCGCTCGCGCACCGCTTCCATGGTGAGGCCGGCGTAGTGGGCATTGAGGAAGTTGGCCGCCTCCAGCAGCTGCGGCTGGGTGTAGGCGGCGTGGGTGTGAATGACGCGGTTCTGCACCTCGCCATCGGGCGAGACGATGATGACCAGCACGCGCCGCTCGGACAGGCTGAGGAATTCGATGTGGCGGAACACCGTGCTGCGCTTGGGCGCCATCACCACACCCACGAACTGGGACATGCTGGAGAGCATCTGCGCCGCGTGGCTGATGACGCGGTGCGGCTGATCGGGCGCCAGGCTGGGCGCCGGCAGTTCGTCCTGCGCCAGGCGCTCGCGGTTCACGGTGAGCATGGTGTCCACGAACAGCCGGTAGCCCCGCGCGGTGGGAATGCGGCCCGCCGAGGTGTGCGGGCTCACGATCAGGCCCAGCTCCTCCAGGTCGCTCATCACGTTGCGGATGGTCGCGGGTGACAGGTCCAGCCCGGTTTCCTTGGACAGGGTGCGCGAGCCGACCGGTTGCCCGTCGGCGATGTAGCGCTCCACCAGCGCTTTGAGCAACAGCTTGGCACGGTCGTCTAACATGCTGTCATTCTATTGAGCTGTGCTGTAATTTGCCCATGTCCTTGCGTTCAACCCACCGATCGGCCACCGGTGCCCCGCTGAAATTCCGGCATGTGGCCATCGTAGGCAAATACCATGCCGTGGGCTCGCGCGACGCGCTGGACGCCATCGCCCACTTCCTGCACGACGAGGGCTGCGACGTGGCGCTGGAGCAGGAAACCGCCCTCAACACCGGTCTGGCCCAATACACCGCCCTGAACGTGGCCGAGATCGGGGCGCGTTGCGACCTCGCCCTGGTGGTCGGTGGCGACGGCACCATGCTGGGCATTGCCCGGCAACTCGCCTGCCATGGCGTGCCCCTGGTGGGCATCAACCAGGGTCGGCTGGGATTCATCACCGACATCGCCTTCAACGAGTACGCGCTCAAGCTGCGCCCCATGTTGCGCGGCGAGTACGAGGAAGACCACCGTTCGCTGATGCAGGCCAGCGTGTGGCGCGACGGCGAATGCGTGTTCGAGGCCACCGCCATGAACGACGTGGTGGTCAACCGCGGTGCCTCTGCCAGCATGATCGAGCTTCGGGTGGAGGTGGATGGCCGTTTCGTGGCCAACCAGCGGGCGGACGGCCTGATCATCGCCTCGCCCACGGGCTCCACGGCCTACGCACTGTCGGCCGGCGGTCCCCTGCTGCACCCGGCCATCGCGGGCTGGGTGATGGCCCCCATCGCACCCCACACCCTGTCCAACCGCCCCATCGTGCTCCCGTCCGATGGCGAGATCGCGCTCGAGGTGGTGACCGGCCGCGACGCCAGCGCCAACTTCGACATGCAGACTTTCACGAGCCTGTTGCGCGGCGACCGCATCATGGTGCGCAAGTCCAACCACCACCTGAGGCTGCTGCACCCCACCGGGTGGAGCTACTTCGACACCCTGCGCAGGAAGCTGCACTGGAACGAAGGCGTCGCTTGAAACCATGGCACTGCAACGCATTGTCCTGTCCGATTTCGTCATCGTGCCCCGGCTGGAGCTGGAGCTCCATGGTGGCTTTTCCGTGCTGACCGGTGAAACCGGCGCGGGCAAATCCATACTGATCGACGCCCTGCAGCTGGTGCTGGGCGCCCGCGCCGACAGTGCCGTCGTGCGCGAGGGTGCCAGCCGCTGCGAGGTATCGGCCGAGTTCGACCTGACGCCCGCCGTGTCGGCGTGGCTGGCCGAGAACGGCTTCGAGCCCGAAGACAGCCTGCTGCTGCGCCGCAGTGTCGACACCCAGGGCCGCAGCAAGGCCTGGATCAACGGCAGCGCGGCCACGGCCGGGCAACTCAAGGCCCTGGCCGATGCGCTGGTCGACATCCATGGCCAGCACGCCTGGCAGAGCCTGACGCGGCCCGACGCGGTGCGCCAGCTGCTGGACGCCTACGCCGGCCTCTCCACCGCCGAACTCCACACTCTCTGGCAGGGCTGGCGCGCCGCCCTGCGCACCTTGCAGGACGCCACCGCCCACCAGGCCACCCGCCAGCAGGAAAGCGAGCGGCTGCAGTGGCAGATTGGCGAGGTGGACAAGCTCGCGCCCGGCACCGACGAATGGGACGAACTCAACCTTCAGCACAGCCGCCTGTCCAACGCCCAGAGCCTGATCGACGCTGCACAGGCCGCGCTGGGCGCGCTCGATGAAGACGACGGCCCCAGCGTGTCCGCGCTGCTGGCCCGCGCCATCCACGCGCTGGAGCCCCACCGCGAGATCGAGCCCCGTTTCGCCGAAGCGTTGGTCGCCCTCACCGATGCGCAGGCCCAGGTCGAAGACGCCTGCCACACGCTGCAGCACGGCTCACGCGACATCGAGCTGGACCCGCAGGCCTTGCAGAAGCTGGACGACCGCATGGCGCTGTGGCTTTCGCTTGCGAGGCGCTACCGCTGCGCGCCCGAAGAATTGCCCCAGCGTCTCGCGCAGTGGAAAGCGCAGCTGGCCGCCATCGACGCCGCTGGCGACCTGCAGGCCCTGCAGCACCAGGCCTTGGCGCGCGAATCCGCCTTTACCCAGGCGGCCCAGGTGCTGAGCCGCCAGCGCGGCCAGGCCGCCAAACGCCTGTCGGCCGCCATCACCGAGGCCATGCAGGGCCTGGGCATGCAGGGCGGGCGGTTCGAGGTGCGACTGACTCCCCTGGACGCACCGCAGTCCCATGGGCTTGAACAGGTCGAGTTCCTGGTGGCGGGCCACCCCGGTAGCACGCCGCGCCCGGTGGGCAAGGTGGCCTCGGGTGGCGAACTTTCGCGCATCGCGCTGGCCATCTCGGTCACCACCAGCGCCCTGGGCGAGGCCCCCACGCTGATCTTTGACGAGGTGGATTCCGGTGTGGGCGGCGCTGTTGCACAGACCGTGGGCCGCCTGATGAAACAGCTGGGCCGCGACCGCCAGGTGCTGGCCGTGACCCACCTGCCCCAGGTGGCGGCCTGTGCCGACCACCACCTGCAGGTCATCAAATCCAGTGACGGCAAAGGTACCCGCAGCGACGTGCGACTGCTGCCTGCTGCTGACCGCGTTACCGAACTGGCCCGCATGCTGGGTGGCAGCCAACGCTCCGACGCCTCGCTCGCCCATGCGCGCGAGATGCTGGAGCGCGCGGCCTGAACGGGAGCCTCACGATGCAGCTCGTCGTCATCACCGGCATGTCCGGCTCCGGCAAATCGGTGGCGCTGCACGCGCTGGAAGACGCCGGCTTCTACTGCGTGGACAACCTGCCGCCCGAATTGCTGCGCGACTTCGTGGCGGTGGAGCGCCAGCACAACGCCGAGCGTGTCGCCATCGCGATGGACGTGCGCAGCGCCGCTTCGCTGCCCGCGCTGCCGGCCGCCCTGAGGCAGCTCAAGGCCGACGGCCTGACGCTGACCACGGTGTTCCTGGATGCCACCACCGACACGCTGGTGCGTCGCTTTTCCGAAACGCGGCGCCTGCACCCCCTGTCGCTTTCGGGTGTGGCCGACCAGCAGCGCGCCCTGGTGGAGGCCATCGAACTCGAGCGCGAACTTCTGGGCGAGCTGCGAGACAACGCCCTGGTGCTGGACTCCAGCCAGCTGCGCTCGGCCCAGTTGCGCCACCAGGTGCGCGGCCTGCTCAGCCTCGAGCCCTCGCCGCTCACACTGGTGTTCGAATCGTTTGCGTTCAAACGGGGCGTCCCCATGGACGCCGACTTCATGTTCGACGTGCGCATGCTGCCCAACCCGCACTACGAGGCCGACCTGCGTCCACTGACGGGGCGTGACGCCCCCGTGGCGGAGTTCCTGCGTCAGCAGGCCGACGTGACCGAGATGCAGCAGCACATCAGCGGCTTCCTGCGGCGCTGGCTGCCCGCCTTGCAGGCCGATCACCGCAGCTACGTCACCGTGGCGGTGGGCTGCACCGGCGGCCAGCACCGCTCGGTCTATCTGGTGGAGCAGCTGGCCCGCGAGTTTGCGCTGGCCTGGACGGTGAAATTGCGCCACCGCGAGCTGGACCTCTGGGAAACCGTCACACCCCCGCCAGCTCGTTGAGCCAGCTGCGCACCGGCGCCGGCAAGCCCATGCCCGCCCACCCGGTGGGGGACACCCAGCGCGACTGCGCCCAGTCGGTCGAAGCCTTGACGTGCACGTGGGCCAGGTGCAGGGTCAGTTCGCGGTGGGTGAGCGCATGGCCACGTGCAGGCGGCCATTCCAGCGCCAAGGGCTGGACACCGGCAGCGGCCAGTGCCGCCAGCAGATCGGCCTCGCTGGCAAACACCGGCGGCGCGAACAGCCCCGCCCAGATGCCCCGTGCGGGCCGCTGCACCAGGGCCACCGTGCCATCGGGCCGGCACAGCACCAGCAAGTACCAGCTTTCGTGGCGGCGCACCACTTTGCGTGTACGCCTCGGGAACTCGGCCTCGCGACCCTGGGCATGGGCCTGGCAGTCGCGTGCCAGCGGGCAGGCGGCGCAATCGGGGCGGCTGCGCGCGCACAACCCCGCCCCCAGGTCCATGAGGCCCTGTGTCCAGCCCACCATGTCGGCGTGGCTGGCATCCGTGTCAACCAGCGCCTGAACCCGGTCCCAGAGCGTGCGCAACTCGCGCGCAAAAGCGAGGTCGCCCTCAAAGGCGAGCACGCGAGACAGCACGCGCTTGACGTTGCCATCGAGTATCGAGACCCGTTCGCCAAAGCAGAACGCCGCGATGGCCGCTGCCGTGGACGGGCCGATGCCTGGCAGGGTGGCGAGTTCGGCCGCGGTTTGCGGAAACCGCCCGCCGTGGCGCGCAACCACCGCCTGAGCACAGCGGTGCAGGTTGCGTGCGCGGCTGTAGTAGCCCAGGCCGCTCCAGAGGGTCAGCACGTCGTCCAGCGGTGCGGCGGCCAGTGCGGCCACATCGGGAAAATGCGCCAGGAAGCGGGGAAAGTAATCCAGCACCGTGGCCACCTGGGTCTGCTGCAGCATCACCTCGGAGAGCCAGACGCGGTAGGGATCGTGTGTGCCCTGCCAGGGCAGGTGCTGGCGCCCATGCTGGCGCTGCCAGCGCACCACGCGCCGGAACAGGGTGTCGACTGCCATCAGGCCGTGGCTTCGGTTTCGGGCGCGGCCAGCAGCTGCTCGCACAGCGCCGCCAGCCTCTCTTGCGTGGCGCTCAGGTCGGCCAGAGCCGCCTCCAGCTCCTGGATGCGTTCATCCAGGCCCCCGGCCGCCTGCTGGATGCGGCCCACCGCCTCGATGCGGCGCGCAAAGTTGCGACGGCGTTCGCGCAGCTGCCCGTCGAGCTGCGCTGCGGCGGACTTGTTCCACAGCTCCAGGTCGCCCAGCGCGGCGTCGAACACCCCGCGCAGGCGTGAGAAAAGCGCACGCGCCAGCCGTTCGGTGAATTCGGGCTGTGCGAGCTTGAGCATGTTGCTCAGGCCCAGGTACTGCAAGTGGTTGCGCTCGATCAGCGTGAGGTCTTCAGCGTGGCGCTTCAGGTCCGGGGCATCGGGAATCTGCAGCGTGAAGCCGAACTCGGCGTTGAGCGACTTGAAGCTGCCCGCCAGCATGCCGTGGATCGCCTCGCCCGCTGCCTGGGCTTGGGTCAGGATGGCACGCAGGCGGTCGAAACACTCCGCGTAGGTCTTGCGCAGGCCCAGCTTGATGCCCGGCTGAGTCAGCGCGTGGCCGAATTGCGCCACCTCGGCCTTGAGCACGCTGCTGCTGAGCAACGCCATGGCGGCCTTGAGCTCTTTCATGTGCACCGACCGCACCGCCTGGATGCGCGCACCGCTGGCGTCGAACTCGGTCTGCTCCTGCTCGATGCGCAGGCGCATCTGCTTGATCACGGTGGCGTTCTTGCCGCGCAGGCCATCAAGTTCCTGCATCTGCTCCATCAGCTCGCGCTCGCGGGTGCGCAGCATGCGGCTGGTTTCCGCACGCAGACCGGCCAGGCTTTCCTGCACCGAGGCGGCCAGGATCTCGCGGCGCTGGGCCAGCAGGCCATCGCTCAGGGCCCGCTCCAGGTCGGGCAGGCGGCTTGCGGCCAGCTTGCCGTCGTCCTGCTGCACCTTAGCCAGCAGCCCCTTCTGGGCCGAAACCGCAATCACCTGAGCGGGCTCCAGCCCCAGCACCTGCGCCGTGGTGTCGCGCTGGCGCTGGATCTGCGCCTCGATGTACTCGGGCGTGCTGAGCTCGTCCCACAGGGTGTCGATCTTGTTGAGCACCACCAGCCGGGTGTCGCGGCGTTCGGCGGCGGGGGCCAGGTGCTCACGCCAGATGGTCAGGTCGGACTTGCTCACGCCGGCATCGGCAGCCAGTATGAAAACCACGGCGTGCGCCTTCGGCAGCAGGCTGACGGTCAGCTCCGGCTCGGCACCGATGGCATTGAGGCCGGGCGTGTCCAGGATGACCAGCCCCTGCTTGAGCAGCGGGTGCGCCATGTTGATGAGCGCGTGCCGCCAGCGCGGCACCTCGATCAGGCCGTCGGGGCCGGGCAGCGGGTTGTCTTCGGGCGATTCGTCGTGCCAGAAGCCCAGCGCACGCGCGGTGGCCTGATCGACGCGATGGACCTCGGCCACCTTCTCGATGGCCTGCGCCAGCTGCGCGGGGTCGTTCACATCCAGGTCGATGCGCTCCCACTGTTCGGGGGCACCGCGCCACTCCATCAGCGACTGCGGCTGCAGCCGCGTCTCGATGGGCAGCAGGCGTATGCAGGGTGGCAGGTCGGCGTCATAGCCCAGTTCGGTGGGACACATGGTGGTGCGTCCCGCACTGGCCGGCATGATGCGGCGGCCATAGCCGGCAAAGAACACCGCGTTGATCAGCTCGGACTTGCCGCGTGAGAACTCGGCCACGAAGGCGACCATGACCTTGTCGGCACGGACCTGCTCCTGCAGCTTGTCCAGCCGGTCCGATACACCGTCGTCGATCAGCTCTCGCTCGCCCAGCCACTCCGATAGGTGCTTGAGCCGCTGGGCAAACTGGCGGCGCCAGGCGCCGTGCTGGTCGAATTCGTCGTTGAAGTTCATGGCCGGGCCAATATAGCACCGGCCACCCGTTTCAGGCGGGCTGGCAGGTAGGGCAGAAATAGGTGGAACGCTGGCCCTGGCGCATACCCTTGATGGGTGTGCCACAGACCCGGCAGGGCTGACCCTCGCGGTCATAGACCATGGCGTCCAGCTGGAAGTAGCCGCTCTCGCCATCGGCGTTGCGGAAATCGCGCAGGGTGCTGCCTCCCAGCTCCAATGCGCGCTGCAGCACCTGCCGCACGGCCGCGTGCAGCCGCGTCGCCTGGGCGCGGGTCAGACGGCGCGCACTGCGTGTGGGCCTTATGCCGGCCGTGAACAGGGCCTCCGAGGCGTAGATGTTGCCTACGCCGACCACCACATCGCCCGCCAGCAGCACCTGCTTGATGCTGGCGCGGCGTTCACGCAGCGCACGCCAGAATCCCTGGGGTTCGAAAAAAATGTCCAGCGGCTCCACGCCCAGGCCCTGCAGCAGCTTGCGCGCCACCGGATCTTCCTCGCCTCGGGCAAACACCACCGCACCGAAACGGCGCGGGTCGTGCAGGCGCAGCGTGCCGCGGTCGGTCACCAGGTCAAAGTGGTCGTGTTTGCCCGGCTCGGGCGCCACCTCGTGCAGGCGCAGGCTGCCCGACATGCCCAGGTGCAGCAGCAGCAAGCCGGCGTCCAGGTCCATCAGGAGGTATTTGCCACGCCGGCGCACCCCCAGTACCCTTTGCCCGGCCAGTTGCCCCGGTGGGCAACCCAGCGGCCAGCGCAGGGGCTGACCCAGGCGCACGGAGCGCACCTGGGCACCGGCAATGCGGTCGGCAAATCCCAGGCGGGTGACTTCGACTTCAGGCAATTCGGGCATGGTGCGGGAACCCTTGGATACGTATGGGGTCAGGAGGCTTCAATTATCATGACCCGCATGAGCCCCAGCCGCCGCCACCCCGCTCTCCCGCGCACCTTGCGCCCCCTTGTTGCGGCGCTCGCGCTGAGCGTGTCGGGCGTCGCCGCGTACGCTCAGGCGGCATCGGCTGCGGCCGAAGTGGCCGAGCCGCCCCCCGCCCCATCGGCACTGGATGCCGCGCTGTTCTACCAGCTGCTGCTCGGCGAGCTCAATCTGCGCGGCGGCGATGCCGGTGCCGGCTACTCGCTCATGCTCGACGCCGCCCGCCGCACCCAGGACCCGCAACTTTTCCGCCGTGCGGTGGACATCGCCTTGCAGGGCCGTGCGGGTGACGCCGCGCTGACGGCCGCGCGGGCCTGGTCCGACGTCCTGCCCCAATCGCTCGACGCCCAGCGCACACAGCTGCAGATCCTGCTGGCCCTGAACCGCCCGGCAGACACGCAGGGGCCGCTGGAGCGGCTGCTCGCTCTGTCCCCGCCGGAGGGTCGCGACGACATCATCAACGCCATTCCTCAGACCTTCTCACGGGTGTCCGACAAGCCGCTCGCGCTGCGCGTAACCCGCGAGGCCCTCAAGCGTGAACTGGCCGGCGGCCCCAACGCCGCCGCAGCCTGGACCACCGTGGGTCGCATGGAACTGGCCCGAGACGCCAAGGACGCTGCACTGGATGCCGCTCAGCGCGGCCAGGCAGCCGACGCCCGTTCGCGCCTGCCGGTGCTGCTGGCATTGCAGCTGATGGAACAGGACGTCGCCGCCGCTGAGGCCGTGGTGACACGCCACCTGGCAGCCAACCCACCCGAAGCGTCCGCGGTGCGCCTGGCCTATGCCCGCACGCTGCTGGACCTGCAACGCACCAGCGACGCCCGCCAGCAGCTCGAACGCCTGACCCAGGCCAATGACGGCCCGGCCGAAGCCTGGCTCGTGCTGGGCGGTCTGCAGGTTCAGAACAACCAGGCTGCTCAGGCACTGACCACCTTGCAGACCTACCTGCAGCGTGTCGCCAACGTATCCGGTGACGCCACCGAGCGCTCCCGCACCCAGGCTTACCTGCTGCTGGCGCAGGCAGCTGAAAAACAGAAGGACTATCCGGCCGCCAACCGCTGGCTCGACCGCATCGAGAACCCCAGTGAGGTGCTCGCCGTGCAGCTGCGCCGGGCCTCGGTGCTGGCGCGCCAGGGCAAGGTGGATGAAGCCCGGGCCCTGATCCGCTCCCAGCCGGAGCGGCTGGCCTCTGACGGTCGGTCCAAGCTGATGGCAGAAGCCCAGCTGCTGCGCGAGTTGGGCCGCTACCAGAACGCCTATGAGGTCTACACCCAGGCCGCCACACGTTTCCCCGACGATGGCGACGTGGCATACGAACAGGCCATGATGGCCGAGAAGGCCGGTCGGGCCGACGAGATGGAGCGCATCCTGCGCCAGCTGATTGCCCGCCAGCCCGATTTCCACCACGCCTACAACGCGCTGGGCTACTCGCTGGCCGACCGCAACCAGCGCCTGCCCGAGGCCAGGCAGCTGATACAGAAAGCCCTGGAGCTCGCACCCGGCGACCCCTACATCCAGGACAGCCTGGGCTGGGTCGAGTTCCGCATGGGCAACACCGCCGAGGCGCTGCGTGTGCTGCAGCAGGCCTACGGCAAAAGGCCCGACGCCGAAATCGCCGCCCACCTGGGCGAGGTGCTCTGGGTGGCAGGCCAACGCGACCGCGCCCGAAGCATCTGGCGCGAAGGCCTGCTGCTCAACCCCGACAACGAGACACTGAAGGAAACGCTGAAGCGTTTCCAGGTCGCTCCGCAGCCGTGATGGCCTGGCCGTTGTCGCTGCACCCGCCGGTGCGCTCGCTGGCCGCCGGCATGCTGCTGGCCCTGCTGACCGCCTGCGCCACCGCCCCGCGCGAGCCTGTAGTGCCCGGTGAGGCGATCTGGCAAGGCCGTCTGGCGCTGCGCGTGGACGGCCAGCCACCGCAGTCGCTGTCGGCCGGCTTCGAGCTGCGTGGCAGCGCCCAGCAAGGCGAACTGGCCCTGAGCAGCCCGCTGGGGCAGGTGTTGGCAGTGGCTGACTGGAGCGCACAGGGCGCTCGGCTGCGCCAAGGTGGTACCGAGCGCCGCTACGCCAGCGTGGACGACATGACCACCGACCTGACCGGCACCGCACTCCCCCTGGCCGCGCTGTTCGCCTGGCTGCGCGGCCAGGCCGATGCGCCCGCCGGCTGGGAGGTGGACCTGAGCGGCCACGCCGAGGGCCGTCTGTTGGCGCGGCGCACGGCACCGCCGCCCGCTGCCGAGTTGCGCCTGCGCTTTGCCACACCATGACCGCCACGCCCCTGGAACGCCTGCACGGCGTGCCCGCCCCCGCCAAACTCAACCTGTTCCTGCACATCACCGGCCGGCGTGCCGACGGCTACCACCTGATGCAGTCGGTGTTCATGCTGATCGACTGGTGCGACACGCTGCATTTCGACCTGCGCCTCGATGGCCAGCTCAGACGGACCGATGCCCACAACGACAACGCTGCCTCACTGCCTGAGCACGACCTGGTGCTGCGCGCCGCCCAGGCGCTGCGTGAACACACGGGCTGCACACTGGGCGCTGACATCGTGCTGGAAAAGCGCCTGCCCATGGAAGCCGGCCTGGGGGGCGGATCGAGCGACGCGGCCAGCACGCTGATCGCGCTCAACCGGCTCTGGGGCCTGGGCCTGCCACGCACGGAGCTGGCCCGCATCGGCCTCGCACTGGGAGCGGATGTGCCTTTCTTTGTTGGCGGACACAACGCCTGGGTGGAGGGCGTGGGCGAACAGCTCACCCCGGTCCACGTGCCACCGGCGCGCTTTGTGGTGCTCAAGCCGGCCAGCGGTGTGTCCACCCGCGATATCTTTTTGTCGCCGGACTTAAAGCGCGACACTTTTACTGCTACAATGGCGAGCTTTGCTGCACACGGTATCGTGTTTGGTCACAACGACTTGCAGCCCGTGGCCGAAAAAGCCTGTCCCGAGATCCGCGAGGCGCTCGACTGGTTGGCCAAGCAGGGGTTCAACCCCCGCATGACGGGCTCCGGAAGTGCCGTGTTTGCGCAGATGTTGCCCGGTGCAAGGCTGGCTTCGGCCCCGAAACACTGGACACTTCGCGAATGCAGCAATATGGATGTCCATCCATTGCACGGCTGGTGTGACGGTTAGAATCACCGCCTGTCGTGCACTCGATGTGCACCCAGCGACGCATTGAGGTTGAACGCCGTTGAGGCGCTTGACCTGTGTAGGGGAGTCGCCAAGTTGGTTAAGGCACCGGATTTTGATTCCGGCATGCGAGGGTTCGAGTCCTTCCTCCCCTGCCAAACCTGTTTCTGAACAAGCGGCCCGGTGGCCGCTTGTTTCATTGGAAGCTGAGTACCGCTGCACACTGTCCACCGTCGGGAACCGCCATGCAAGCGCAATCACCGGATTTCATGATCTTCACCGGCAACGCCAACCCCGTGCTGGCGTCCGAGATCGCCCAACACCTGGGTACCACGCTGGGTGCGGCCAACGTCGGCCGCTTCTCCGATGGCGAGGTCACGGTCGAGATCACCCAGAACGTGCGCGCCCGCCAGGTGTTCGTGATCCAGTCCACCTGCGCACCCACGAACGAGAACCTGATGGAACTGCTCATCATGGTCGACGCGCTCAAGCGTGCCTCGGCCGAGCGCATTTCCGTGGTCATCCCCTACTTCGGTTACGCCCGCCAGGACCGCCGTCCGCGCTCGGCCCGCGTGCCCATCTCCGCCAAGGTCGTGGCCAACCTGCTGCAGACCGTGGGCGTGAGCCGCGTGCTGACCATGGACCTGCACGCCGACCAGATCCAGGGCTTCTTCGACATCCCTGTCGACAACATCTACGCGTCTCCGGTGCTGCTGGGCGACCTGCGTCAGAAGAACTACCCCGACCTGCTGGTGGTGTCGCCCGACGTCGGTGGCGTGGTCCGCGCCCGGGCACTGGCCAAGCAGCTGGGCTGCGACATGGCGATCATCGACAAGCGCCGCCCCAAGGCCAACGTCTCCGAAGTCATGCACGTGATCGGCGACATCGATGGCCGCAACTGCGTGATCATGGACGACATGATCGACACCGCCGGCACCCTGGTGAAAGCCGCCGAGGTGCTCAAGGAACGCGGCGCCAAGAGCGTGTACGCCTACTGCACCCACCCGATCTTCTCGGGTCCGGCCATCGACCGCATCGCCAAGGGCTCGGCCCTGGACGAGGTGGTGGTCACCAACACCATCCCCCTGAGCCAGGCCGCACAGGCCTGCTCCAAGATCCGCCAGCTCTCCGTGGCGCCGCTGATGGCCGAGACCATCGCGCGCATCGCCTCGGGCGAGTCGGTCATGAGTTTGTTTGCCGATCAGGACAACCTGTTCTGAACAGGTCCTGCACGGCAGCAAGTAGCCGCACCGGTTCCGGTGCATTTTGAAACGAGGCGTTCTGGTCGCGGAACCCCTCAACTGGAGTAAGAGTCATGCAATTCGTCGCTTTTGAGCGCGCCAAGCAGGGTACGGGTGCGAGCCGCCGTCTGCGCAACACCGGTCGCACGCCCGGTATCGTCTTCGGTGGCAACACCACCCCCGCCAACATCGAGCTGGACCACAACGCGCTGTGGCACGCCCTGCGCAAGGAAGCCTTCCACGCTTCCATCCTCGACATGGAGCTGAACGGCAAGGTTGAAAAAGTGCTGCTGCGCGATGTGCAGTACCACCCCTTCAAGCCGCTGGTCCTGCACGTGGACTTCCAGCGCGTGGACGAGAAGACCCGCCTGCACAAGAAAGTGCCCCTGCACTTCATCAACGCCGAGAACTCGCCTGCGGTCAAGGCCGACAAGTGCCTGGTCAACCCGGTTGTCACCGAGATCGAGATCGAGTGCCTGGCCGTCCAGCTGCCCGAGCACATCACGGTTGACCTGGGCAACGTGGTCAAGGGCCAGAGCCTGCACGCCTCCGACCTGCAACTGCCGGCCGGCGTGAAGGTCGTGACCCACGGCCGCGCCAGCCTGACCATCGCCACCGTGGTGGAACCTGTCGAGGAAGTTGTCGCCGCACCCGTGGCCGCCGCTGCCGACGACAAGAAAAAGGGCAAGGGCAAGAAGTAATTCTTGAACTTGACCTCTCAAAAGGCCCGCCCTGTGCGGGCCTTTTGTTTGGTGCACACCGATAATTCCACCCCATGATCAAGCTCATCGTCGGCCTGGGTAACCCGGGCGCCGAATACGAACAGACCCGCCACAACGCCGGCTTCTGGTGGGTGGAGGCGGTGGCGCGCGAACTCAAGGTGTCCCTGGTGCCGGAGAGGGGCTATTTCGGCAACATGGCACGCACCACGGTAAAAGGCCAGCCACTGTGGCTGCTGATGCCCATGACATACATGAACCGCTCGGGGCAGGCCGTGGCGGCCCTCGCGCGCTTTTTCAAGATCGCCCCCGAAGAAGTGCTGGTGGTGCACGATGAGCTGGACCTGCCGCCCGGCGAGTGCAAGCTCAAAAAGGGCGGCGGCCACGCGGGCCACAACGGCCTGCGCGACATCCACGCGCAGCTGGGCAGCCCTGACTACTGGCGGCTGCGCATCGGCATCGGCCACCCGGGCGACAAGTCCGAAGTGGCCAACTGGGTGCTCAAGAAACCCGCACCCGATCAGCGCGATGCCATCGAGGCCTCACTCACACGTTGCCTGCTGGCTTTGCCCGACCTGCTGGCTGGCCGCATGAACGAGGCCACGGCACGCATACACACGAGCAAGCCGCCGCGGCCCAAACCGCCGCGCCCTGCTCCGTCCCCTCAGGCCGAGGGCGGCGAGGCCTGAGCGGTCGAGCCGGCAGCGCCCTGCAGGCGCAGGTACTTCTGCATCAACGTCTCGCGGCTCTCGGTGTGCTGCGGGTCGACCGGGATGCAGGCCACCGGACAGACCTGCACGCACTGGGGCTCGTCGAAATGCCCCACACATTCGGTGCATTTGGCGGGATCTATCTCGTAGATCACCTCGCCAAGGTAGATGGCCTGGTTGGGGCACTCGGGCTCGCAGACATCGCAGTTGATGCACTCGTCGGTGATCATCAAGGCCATATGTGTCCCCTCAGCCCCCGTGCACGCGCGCCAACGCGGTTGCCACAGGTGCGCTGACCATGCCGGCGATGTTGCCACCCAGCTTGGAGATTTCGCGTACCAGCGTGCTGGAGATGCACTGCAGGTCAGCCTGCGGCAGCAGGAACACCGTCTCCACTGCCGGGTGCAGCTTGCGGTTCATCGCAGCCATCTGCGATTCGTAGTCGAAGTCGGTCAGGTTGCGGATGCCACGCACCACCGCACAGGCGTTCTGGGTGCGGCAGAAATCCATGATGAGGCCATCGAACGGCAGCACACGCACATTGTGCAGTCCCGCCAGCGATTCGCGGGCCAGGGCCAGGCGTTCGTCCAGCGTGAACAGCGTCTTCTTGTGATGGGCTATCGCAACGGCCAGAACGACCTCGTCGAACAGACCGGCGGCGCGCCGCAGCACGTCCTCATGGCCCAGGGTCAGGGGGTCGAAGGTGCCGCTGCAGACGGCGATGCGCTTGGTGCTCATGACCCCGGATTATCCGCCCGGCGCAACAGGTGGAAGTGCACCTGGCCAGCCCGCCCCTGGCGGTGCAGGGACAAACCCTGCGCCGCCAGCTCTTCGGTGGTCCAGGCACGCGGGGCCTCCAGGTAGATGAACCCCTCAGGCGCCAGCACCGCTTGAGCCGCAGCCAACGCCTGGTCGAACAGCGCCGGCTGTCCGAACGGCGGGTCGAGAAAGAGCACGTCCCAGCGTTCGCCGGCGTGTTGCCGCAGCCAGGCCACGGCGTCACCGGGGACAATCTCCAGCTTGTCGGCCTTGAGGCGGGTGGCGTTGGCCCGCAGTGTGGCCACCAGCGGCACGGCCTGCTCGATGAGCACCACACGGGCGGCCCCTCGGGAAGCGGCTTCGAACCCCAGGGCACCGCTGCCGGCGAAGGCATCCACGCAGCGCAGCCCGCTCAGGTCCTGGCCCAGCCAGTTGAACAGGGTCTCGCGCACGCGGTCAGGCGTGGGGCGCAGACCATCTTGCCGGGCAACGGCGAGCTTGCTGCGCTTCCACTGCCCACCGATGATCCGCACCTCACCCGGCGCGGCGCTCATGGTTTCGCTCCCACCACGACGCTGACCATGCGATCCGGTTGCAGCGCTCGCTTCAGTGCCGCATGCACCTGCTCGCGCGTGAGCGCACCCACCTGGGTGGTCCAGGTGTCCAGGTAGTCCAGCGGCAGGCCGTTCCAGCCCAGCGCGGTCACGTTGTCCAGCAGTTTGCGGTTGCTGTCCAGCCGCAGCGCGAAACCCTTGATGAGGAAATCCTTGGCGGCCTGCAGCTCGGCATCGCTGGGACCTTCGGCCACGTAGCGGGCCACCACATCGCGCGCCAGCGTCAGTGCCTGGTCGGCCTGGTCGGGCCGTGTCTGCACCCCCACCGTGAAAGCCCCGGCATGGCGACCCGGCGAGAAATAGCTGTAGGCACCGTAGGTCAGGCCGCGTTTCTCGCGCAGTTCAGCCATCAGCCGCGAGTTGAACCCGCCGCCGCCCAGGATGTGGTTGCCCACCAGCAGCGCCAGGTAGTCCGGGTCGGCACGCCGTATGCCCGGTTGCCCCAGCAGCACCTGAGCCTGCGCCGTCTCGAAGGGGATGCGTTCCTGTCGCGGAGCGGTCAGTGCCGCCACCTCGGGCACCGCCGGCAGCGTGCGGCAACCGTGCGCAGCGATGGCCCTCATGAGCGCGGTGACGATGCCATCGGCCTGGGCGCGGTCCACGGCCCCCACCAGGGTGACGTGTGCGCCACACGCCATCACATGCCGGCGGTAGAAGTCACGGATCGCCGCCACGTCGATGGCTCTCAGTGTCTGCTCGGTGGACTCGCGGCCGTAGGGATGGTCACCATAGACCGCACGCGAGAAGGCACGCCCGGCGTGGGTACCGGGCCGGGTTTCCGCCTCGCGTTTGGCGGCCAGCAGGCGGTCGCGCTCGCGCGCCCACACCGCCGCATCGAAGCTGGGCATGGCCATCTGGCGCGCCGCCAGCGCCACCGCCCGGGGCAGCAGGTCCGCGGCGGTCAGCGTGCGCAGCGAAAAACCCAGGCGATCCGCGCCGGCGCTGGCACCGAACTGCGCACCCAGTTCCATCCAGGCCTCGTCCAGCGCGTTTTCGTCCAGTGCCGGCCCCTGAGGGCCTGCCTCCACACCGCGCCCCAGCAGCATCGCGGTGGCGCCCGCCAGCCCGGCCTGGCCCGCCGGTTCACGCCGGCCACCGGCGTCGAACTCCACCTGCACGTCCAGCATGGGAATGGCGGGGCTGTTGACGAGGTAGACCTTGGCGCCGCTGGCGTGCGTCCAGTGTTCGATGGGCAGTGCGGCCTGTGCCTGCAACGCCAGCACTGCGCCGATGGCGGCTATCAGCCGACGCAACCGTTTCATGGCCGCCCCTCCGGGCGCAGCACGCCCACGGTGAGTCGCCGGTCATCGAAATGGCGGCGGGCCACATCGCGCACCTGATCGGCGGTCACCGCCATCAGTCTCTCCATCAACCGCTGCGGACCATCCAGCGGCAGACCGTTGATCCAGTAGCTTCCCAGTTCGCGCGCCTGGCTCACGATGGAGTCGCGTCCATAGACCTCGCCGGCCATCCACTGGGTCTTGACGCGCTTGAGCTCGGCCTCGTCCACGCCATCGCGTGCCAGGCGCGCCACCTCGGCCTTGAGCGCCGCCTCCAGCACACCGGCATCGACGCCAGGCGCGGGCACCCCGGTCAGGCTGAACACGGCGGGGCCCCGCCCCAGCGGGCTGTATGACGCGTCCACGCTGTCGGCGATCCGCTGTGCGCCACCTTGCCCCTGCACCAGGGCACGACCGAGACGCGCGCCGCTGTAGCCATCCAGCACGGCGGCGAGCACGGTCAGAGCGAGCGCGTCGGTGGCGCTCGCATCTGTGACCTCGAATTGCTCCAGACGCGGCACCGCCCACGACAGCGCCACCACCGACTGCTCGGCCCGCGCGCGGTACTCGATGCGGCGTGTGCCCTGCTGTCCGGGTTCGTTGTGTGGTTTGCGTGCGGGCACAGCGCGTGCAGGAATGCGCCCATAGTGGGTCTCGGCCCAGGACCGGACCTGGTTCACATCCACATCGCCCACCACCACCACCGCTGCATTGGCGGGTACGTACCAGCGCCGGTGGAAGTCGCGCACGTCGTCGGGCGTCATAGCGTCCAGATCGCTCATCCAGCCCACGATCGGCCGACGGTAAGGGTGGGCCACATGGGTGGCGGCGTTCATCTGTTCGAACATGCGCGCACGCGGCGAGACCTCGGTGCGCTGGCGGCGCTCCTCCTTGATGACCTCGATCTCGCGCCTGAACTCTTCATCGGGCCAGCGGTTGTTGGCAAAACGGTCGGCCTCCAGGCGCATCACCGCCTCCAGCTGGTCGGACGGCACCTGCTGGTGGTACCCCGTGGCGTCGCGCATGGTGAAGGCGTTCTCGCGCCCACCCAGAGCGGCGACGCGGCGCGAGAACTCGCCCGGCGCCAGGGTGCCCGTCCCCTTGAACATCATGTGTTCCAGCGCATGGGCCACACCCGAGGTGCCATCCACCTCGTCCATGGACCCCACGCGCACCCATAACATGTGCACCGCCGTGGGCGCGCGGCGGTCGGGTTTGACGATGACGGTCAGGCCGTTGGCCAGCGTGAAACTTTGCGCACCGGGCTGCGCCAGGGCCAGCCAGGGTGCGAGGGCCAGCATCAGGCCCATGAGCAGGATTCGTTTCATAGAATGCAGTGGATTCTATAAACGGCCTCATGTTCAGTTTCTTCAAGAAAAAAACCCCTACCCCCTCCCCGGATGCGACGCCGGCTGCGGCACAGGCCTCGGCGCCGGCCCCGGCGCCTGCAGCCGTGGAGGCGCCCACGCCCGCGCCCGCCCTGCCTGCGGTGGCGGGTAACGAGCCGGCTCGCCAGGGCTGGCTGGGCCGGCTCAAGGCTGGCCTGCGCAAGACGGGTTCCAGCATTGCCGGTGTGTTCACCGGCACCCAGATCGACGAGGCGCTGTACGAGGAACTCGAAGCCGCACTGCTGATGGCCGACACCGGTGTCAAGGCCACCCAGCACCTGCTGGACGACTTGCGACGCCGGGTGAAGGAAGCCAGGGCGACCGACCCGCAGGCGGTCAAGGGCCTGCTGACCGACGCGCTCACCGAGCTGCTAAAGCCGCTGGAAAAGCCATTGGTGGTCGGGGAACACACGCCCACCGTCATCATGGTCGCTGGCGTCAACGGCGCGGGAAAGACCACCTCCATTGGCAAGCTCACCCGCCACCTCTCGGGCTCGGGGGCTTCGGTGCTGCTGGCGGCGGCCGACACCTTCCGTGCCGCTGCGCGCGAACAGCTGGGCGTGTGGGCCGACCGCAACCTCGTGGAGATCATCAGCCAGGAAGGCGGCGACCCGGCCGCCGTGAGTTTCGACGCCGTCAACGCCGGCCGGGCGCGTGGGCGCGACGTGGTGCTGGTGGACACCGCTGGGCGCCTGCCCACGCAGCTGCACCTGATGGAAGAGCTGAAAAAGATCAAGCGCGTGGTGCAAAAGGCCGAAACCTCGGCACCGCACGAGGTGCTGCTGGTGATCGACGGCAACACCGGCCAGAACGCACTGGCCCAGGTACGCGCCTTTGACGAAGCGCTGGGCCTCACGGGCCTGGTCGTCACCAAGCTCGACGGCACCGCCAAGGGCGGCGTGCTGGCCGCCATCGCCATGGAAAGGCCGGTGCCGGTGTACTTCGTCGGTGTGGGCGAGAAACTCGAAGACCTTGAAACCTTCAGCGCGCGCGAATTCGCGCAGGCGCTGCTCAACTGAGCCTCCCATGAACGTCCTGCGCCTGTCGTCCGGCCCTCTGGTATGTGAACTGCGACCCGACCTGGGCGGCTGCATTGCCGGGTTGTGGTTCGAGGGCGAACCCGTGCTGCGCTCCACCCCGGCGGCCGAGCTGCACACGGTGCGGCAGTCGGGCAGCTACCCGCTGGTGCCGTTCTCCAACCGCATTGGCGAGGCCACCTTGTGGTGGCAGGGCACCGGCCACCCGCTGGTGCGCAACTTCGGGCCCGAGCCGCACGCCATACACGGCGTGGGCTGGCAACGCGAGTGGCAGGTGCTGGAAGCCGACGACCGCTTTGCGCTGCTGGCCTACGAGCACCACGCCGACGCGTCATGGCCCTTCACCTTCGACAGCTCGCAGACCCTGCGACTGGACCCTGAAGGGCTGTCGCTCACGCTGTCGGTCACCAACCAGGCCGACCGGCCCGCACCGCTGGGCCTGGGCTGGCACCCCTACTTCACCAAACGGGGCGATGCCCACCTGCGCTTCGCAGCCAAGGGGCGCTGGGAGATGGGCACCGACAAGCTGCCCACCGAACACCGGACCAGCACGGGCATTGACGCGCCGTGCAGCACACTGGATGTGGACCACTGCCACGATGGCTGGGACGGCAGCGCGACACTCGCCGACGGGCGCATGACGGTCACCGTGAGCGCCAACCTGTCGCACCTGGTGGTGTTCACCAACGCCAGCAAGGACTTCGTCGCCGTTGAGCCGGTGAGCCACGCCAACAACGCGCTCAACCTGGTGGGCCAGGGCCACGATGCAGCCCAGCTCGGCATTCAGGTGCTGGAACCAGGCCAGTCGCTCACCGCGCAGATGCGCATCGCCGTCTCGGCCAGCCGCTGAACCACCAGCCATGTCGCTGATACAGCCCAGCCTCTATTTGTTGGTGGGCTTCTGTGCCTACGCGGCTGTTCACCACGCGCTCAATTTGCGCACCGCCGGGCACCGCACGCTGCACCTGTTCATGGTGGCCCTGTGCACCTGCGCTTCGCTGTTCGCGGTCACCCAGTCCTTTGTGGTGCAGGCCACGGATCTGGCCACATTTGTCACCGCCTTGCGCTGGAACCTGGTCCTGGCGGCCATGACCTACACGCTGCTGCCCTGGCTCATCGCCGACTTCACCGGCTGGCGTCCCCGCTGGCTGCTCTGGGCCTTCACCGTGCTGTTTGCCGGGCTTGGCGTGTCCAACCTGTTCTTGCCCTACAGCGCCCAGTACACCCGCATCGACGGGCTGACCCAGTCCCTGCTGCCCTGGGGTGAACCCTGGACACGCGTGGTCGGTGTTGTCAGTCCCTGGTTCTCGCTGGCCACCATCGGGCTGCTGGGCGTCATTGGCTACGCGCTGGTAGCGCTTTGGCGCAAGCGCGCCTCCAAGGACATGCGCTGGGCCCTGGGCGGCCTGCTCGTGTTCATGTTCGCCACGCTGCAAGGCGCGCTGTCGCGCCAGGGCGTGGTGGATTTCATGCCCCTGGGCGTTTATGGCCTGCTGGTGATGGTGCTGGGCATGAGTGCGGCGATACAGTCCCGCTGGCGCCAGACCCAGCGCAACAACCAGGCGGTGCTGGACCACGTGCCGGCGCTGATCTATCTGCGCGATGTTCAAGGCCATTTCCTGCTGGCCAACGAACGTTACGCGCACCTCAACAGCGTGTCCCCCGGCGCGTTGCCTGGCCAGGACCTGCACGGTCTGTGGAACGCCTCGACCGCCGATGAGCTGCTCGCCAAGGACCGCGCCGTCATTGCCAGCGGCACGACACTCACATTCGAGGAGGTGCTGCGTCACCGCGACCAGGACCGTACCTACCTGACCCAGCGCTTCCCGCTGCACGGCACCGATGGCGAGGTGGTTGCAGTGGGCGGCGTCTCCACCGACATCACCGACCGCAAGCGCATGGAGGATGTGCTGCGCGACATCGCACTGGGTACCTCGGCCGGTGACGGGCCGTCGCACCTGAACCACCTGGTGGAGCAGCTCACCCGCCTGTTCCGCGCCGACCACGCCTTCATCGCCCGGGTGGAGCGCAGCCCCGTCCCCACCGCCCACACGCTGGCCGTTTTCAGCCGTGGCACCAGCGTCCCCAACTTCAGTTACCCGCTCATCGATACGCCTTGTGCCAATGTGGCGGATGGCGGCACCTGCGTGCACGACGGCCATGTGCAAAGCCTGTTTCCCAAGGATGCGCTGCTGCGAGAGATGGGCGTGGACAGCTACGTCGGCACGTCGCTGACGGATGCGCAGGGCCAGATCATCGGCCTGATGGTGGTGCTGCACCACGAACGCATGGCCCCTCCCCGGCTGGCCATGGACATGCTGGAGATCCTGGCCGCGCGCACGAGTGCCGACATGCGCCGCGAAGAAGCGGAGCGCCACATGCGCCGTCTGGCACACGAGGACTACCTGACCGGCCTTGCCAGCCGCTCGCGTCTGCACGAACACCTGCAGCAGGCGCTGGCCGACGCACGCACGAACCACGGCCACGGCGCCGTGCTGATGCTGGATCTGGACCACTTCAAGACCATCAACGACGCCCTCGG
>CALRLO020000002.1:0-133371 GCA_943368755.1 Synechococcus sp. UW140
CGGCCCCGCGTGTTGCGGCTCCCGCTCCGGCACCGGCCCGGGCCGCTGCTGCGCCACCCGCACCGCCCGCCGCCAGTGGCCCGCGCCTGCAGCTCGACCCGGTGGATCTCACGCCGCAGGGCGCGCCCACGCTGCGCTCCAGCTTCGACCTGCAGAGCACGCCAACCGAATCCGAGGAGCGCCGCAAGGCCGCCCAGGCACTCTGGGCCGCCCTCAACGCGCCGCCCGAGCAGCAGATGCAGGACGCCCAGAAGCTGGCGACCCTGGAGCAGGAGGTGCAGGGTTTGCGGGCCGAGGAGCAGAAACTCAAGGCCACCGTCGAAACCCTGCAACGGGAGTTGCAGCAGGCCCGTGAAGAGCGCACGCCCGGCTGGCTGATCGGTTTGCTGGTGGCAGCCTTGCTGGCAGCGCTCGCAGCCTTTGCCTGGCTGCTGCGAGAGCGGCGCCGTGCGGGTGTGGCGGCCGCTGCCGGTTCTCAGCCGTGGTGGCAGTCATCCCAGGTGGCCGGAGCCGAAGGGCCGGGCCAGGCCCTGTCCGACATGGCCCAGGCCGAATCGGGTTGGGCGGCACCGGTGGTTCATGGTCACGATCCTGAAGACAGCGGCGTGGAGGTGTCCGAGGCTTCCGAATCGTCGTTTGCCGTGTTGCACGAGGAAGTGCCGGCCGAGGTCGACATGCTGGTCGACCTGAATCAGCATTGCGAGTTTTTCGAATCGCTGGGTCAGCGCCCCGATGCGATCGCGGTGCTGGAGGACTTTGTGGGCCGCCACCCGTCAGCCAGCGAGCTGCCTTACCTGTGGCTGCTGCGCCTGAGCAATGAACAGGGGCGTGATGACGAGCGCCGCCGCTGGTCGCGTCGCTACGAGCAGGTGTTCGGCCGCGCCGTGCCGCCGCCCGAAGCCTACGACCATGCGGCTCCGGGGCTGCTGGAGCAGGAGCGGCTGCTGGGTGACCTGCAGCGCCTGTGGCCTTCGGCCAAGGCGCAGGAGCTGTTGCGCCACGCGGCTTTTGGTCGGCCCGGCGTGGGGCCCATGAGCCAGCCCACGCTCAACGCCTACCAGGATGTGCTGCTGCTGCACACGCTGGCGCAGTCGCTGCCCGCTGAAGCCGAGCTGCCTGCGCCTGTGCACGCGCCTGTGGCAAAGCAGCCCGCGCCTGCGCCCGAGGTCTGGCCCAGTGTTGCGCCGGCCGCGTTTGCCGACAGCAGCCAGTTGGAGACCGAACCCACTGCGCTGGATGTGGACCTGAGCATCCCCGATGCGGCGCCTCCGCCCCCCCTGCCGGACAACGCGCCACCGACCGCCGAGCCGGAGCGGCGCGAACTGCCCATGCTGGACTTCGACCTCTTCGACCTTGAGCCCGGACCGGCCAAGGGCCAGAGCGCGGACACCGACAAGAAGGCCTGAACCCGCGGCTGCGGCCGCCCGGTCACTCAGCGCCTGACTTGCAGCGCGCCCGGGTTGACGATGTTGGTGGGCGTACCCTTGATGTAGTTCACCACGTTGTCGAACGCGGCCGAGAAGTACAGCTCGTAGCTGTCTTGCTCCACATAGCCGATGTGGGGCGTGCAGATGCAGTTCTCCAGCCTCAGCAGCGCATGCCCCTGCAGGATGGGCTCCGATTCGAACACGTCCACCGCCGCCATGCCGGGACGCCCCTTGTTGAGTGCGGTCAGCAGCGCATCGGGCTCGATCAGTTCGGCGCGCGAGGTGTTCACCAGCACGGCGGTGGGCTTCATGCGAGCCAGGTCTTCGGCCGTCACGCAGCCCGCGCTGGTGTCCGACAGGCGCAGCAGCAGCGTCAGCACGTCGCAGCTTTCAAAAAACTCCGCCTTGGTTGCAGCCACCTCGTAGCCGTCGGCGCGCGCGCGTTCGCGGCTGGCTTCGCTGCCCCACACCAGCACCCGCATGCCAAAGGCGCGGCCGTAGCCCGCCACCAGTTCGCCGATGCGGCCATAGCTCCAGACGCCCAGCGTCTTGCCCCGCAGCACCATGCCCAGCGCAAAGTTGGGCGGCATGGAGGCGGCCTTGAGCCCGGACTGCTGCCAGCCGCCGTGCTTGAGCGAGGCGATGTAGTGCGGCAGGCGGCGCATGGCGGCCATGACGAGGGCCCAGGTCAGCTCGGCAGGTGCCACCGGCGAACCCACGCCTTCGGCCACCGCCACGCCACGCTCGGTGCACGCGGCCACGTCGACGTGTTTGCCGACCTTGCCGGTCTGGGCGATGAGCTTGAGGCGTGGCAGCTTTTCGATCAGCTGGCGGGTGATGGTGGTGCGCTCGCGGATCAGCACCAGCACGTCGGCGTCCTTGAGGCGCACGGAAAGCTGGCCCACGCCCTTGACGGTGTTGGTGTAGACCTTGGCGGGGTAGGCGTCGAGCTTGCCGGCGCAGGCGAGCTTGCGCACCGCGTCCTGGTAGTCGTCGAGAATCACGATGTTCATGCGGCTATTGTGCCCGCACGCTCACATCGCTCTGGCCTGGGCGCATCTGGCGCGGGGGCACGCCCATGGCGGCCTTGAACATGGCGCTGAAGGCGCTGTCGCTGGCGTAGCCGCAGCGCGCTGCGACCTCGCTCACCGGCAGGCCGCTGGCCAGCAGCGGCAGGGCATGGGCCAGCGCGGCCTGCTGGCGCCAGTGCTGGTAGCTCATGCCCAGTTCGGCGCGGAACAGCCGCGCCAGCGTGCGTTCGCTCGCGCCCGCGGCGGTGGCCCATTCGGCCAGCGTGGCGCGGTGGTCGGGTTGGCGCAGCACGGCTTCACACAGCGCCCGCAGGCGCTTGTCGCCGGATTCAGGGTGGGGCATGGGCACGCCCAGAGGCAGGGCGTCGGCACGGGTGATTTCGTCGAGCAGCAGTCGCGTGAGTGCCTGCTCGCGCCCAGGCTCGGGGCCCGCCATGTCAAGGGCGGGAATCAGCTCGCGCAGCAGCGTGCTCACCACGATCATGCGGCAGGTGGCCCAGCCGTCCGGGCTCACGCCCGGGTCCATGTAGAGGGTGCGGAATTCGGCCGCCTCCAGCGCATGCACCGCATGGCGCACTCCGGGCGCAATCCAGACGGCGCGCGAGGGCGGCACGATGTAGGTCACTTCATCGCTGGCGTCCAGCCCGCGTGCGGCCACCACCTGCAACAGGCCACTGGAACAGTAGGCCAGCTGGGCCCAGGCGTGGTGGTGGGGCTCGAAATGGGTGTCCACCGGCAGGTGCCGGGCACGAACCCGCACCGGCCGCTCGGCGCTGGGCTGGAACGGGTCGGTGTCGCCTACCGGCGTGAGGCGCTGGCGCAGAGGGCGCTGCATGGTCTGTCTGAAATTCGATAGATGTTGGCGTTTCGTCGCATATCGGAAACGTCGGCCGATACTACGATAGCCCCCATGACGACCGCAAGCCTCTCTCCAGCGTCTGCCGTGCCCCTGCGGCAGGACGCCAGCCTGATCGCCCTGGTGGGCATAGCCCACCTGGTGAGCCACTTCAGCCAGCTGCTGCTGGCGCCGCTGTTTCCCTGGCTCAAGGACGCCTTCCAGGTCAGCTACACCCAGCTCGGTTTCCTGATGACGCTGTTCTTCGTCGTCTCCTGCGTGGTGCAGACGGCTTCAGGCTTTCTGGTCGACAAACACGGTCCGCGCCCCATCCTGTTCGGTGGGCTGGGCCTGCTGGCGGTGGCTGCCTTCGGTTTTGCCAGCAGCACCAGCTACTGGATGATGGCCGCGTTTGCGGTGGTGGCAGGGGTGGGCAACGGCGTGTTCCACCCGGTGGACTACACGCTGCTCAACCGCAAGGTGAGTGCACCGCGCCTGGGCCATGCCTACAGCGTGCACGGCATCACCGGCAGTCTGGGCTGGGCGCTGGCGCCGGCCCTGGTGGTGCCGCTGGCCATTGCCTACTCGTGGCGCGTGGCGCTGGTGGGCGCCGGTCTGGTGGCCGTGGCGGTGCTCGCCTTGCTGTGGTGGCACCGCGAGCGGCTGGTACTGCCCGCGGCGGCACCTGCGCCGACGGCAAAGGTCGGCGACGCGCCGACGGGTGACCAGGGCTTCGATTTCCTGCGCATCCCGGCGGTGTGGATGTGTTTTGCCTTCTTCTTCGTCTACGCCATGGTGATCAGCGTGGTGCAGGCCTTCGCGCCCGAGGCCGCGCGCCACCTGCACGGCGTGCCGCTGGCACTGGCGGCGGTGTGCCTCACGGTCTACATGGTGAGCAGTGCCGGGGGCATGGTGCTGGGTGGGTTCCTGGCGGCCGATCCGTCGCGTTGCGAGCGCATCGTGGGTGTGGGCTTCGGCATCGCGGCGGTGATGGCGCTGACCCTGGCGTTGGCCACCTTGCCGGTGATGGCGGTGCCAGTGCTGTTCGCGGCCATGGGGTTTGCGTCCGGCATTGCCGGTCCCTCGCGCGACCTGCTGGTGAAAAAGTCCACCCCACCCAATGCAACGGGCCGGGTGTACGGCGTTGTCTATTCGGGCCTGGACATTGGCCAGGCGTTCACGCCGCTGGTGTTCGGATCGCTGATGGACCACGGCCAGTACAGCGGTGTGCTGCTGGGCCTGGCCATCGTGCAGGGCGCGCTGATCGTGAGCGCCTTCAACGTGCGGCGGGTGCGCCGCACGCCGGGTGGTGCGGTCGCGACGGCCTGAAAACCGGTATCGCGTCAGACCACCGTTTGGTGGCGGGTGATGCAGGTGTCCAGCACCTCGCCGGCCTCGCGCTGCCACCAGTTCGCGCTCGAGAAGATTTCCACTTCGCTGTAGCCCGCGAAGCCCTGGGTCTCGACCCAGCTGCGGATGCGCGGGATGTCGATCACGCCATCGCCCATCATGCCGCGGTCGAGCAGCAGGTCGCGCGTGGGGGTGAGCCAGTCGCAGACGTGGAAAGCCAGCAGCCGCTGGCGCCCGGCGCGTTCGATCTGCTGCTGCAGCTTCGGGTCCCACCAGCAGTGGTACACGTCCACCGCCACACCCAGCGCGCCCGAGCGTGCGGGGTCGAGCTCGTCGCACAGGTCCAGCGCGTGCTCCAGCGTGTTGACGCAGGCGCGGTCGGCCGCGTACATGGGGTGCAGCGGTTCGATGGCCAGCGGCATGTTGGCGGCGCGCGCATGCTCCAGCAGCGCGCCAATGCCATCGCGCACCTGGCTGCGGCTGAGCGCGATATTTTTGTGCACGGCGTGGCCCTCCAGTGCACCGGGCAGCGCCCCCACCACCAGCACCAGGCAGGGCGCGCCCAGCGTGGCGGCCTCGTCAACCGCACGCCGGTTGTCATCCAGCGCGGCCCGCAGGCCCGCGGCATCGGCGGCGGGGAACATGCCGCCCCGGCAGTATCCCGAGAGCTCTAGGCCGTGGGTGCGCACCAGCTGGGCGATGGTGTCCAGCCCGGCGGCGGCCACCTGGTCGCGCCAGGGCGAGATGGCGCGTATGCCGCGCCGCACGCAGGCTTCGATGATGTCGGGCAAGGGCAGTTCCTTGCCACGGCTCTGGCGCACCGTGGCGGTGTTGATGGACAGCCAGCGGTGGTCCGCGGAAAAGTCTCTCATGTATGGTTCCTCATGCGTCCACCCCGTGCAGCGCCAGCAGGTGGCCCATGCGGTGCACGGCCTGTTCGGGCTGTTCCAGCAGGTTGGCAGCGTCGGCCAGGCGGAACAGCTCGGCCAGGTGCACCAGGCTGCGCGTGCTCTGCTGGCCGCCCACCATGGTGAAGTGGCTCTGGTGGCCGTTGAGCCAGGCCATGAAGACCACGCCGGTCTTGTAAAAACGTGTGGGTGCCTGGAAGATGTGGCGCGACAGCGGCACCGTGGGGCCGAGGATGGCGTGGAACCGGTCGCTGTTGCCACGGGCCAGTTCGCCCAGTGCGGCGCTCGCGGCCGGCGCGATGGCGTCGAAGATGCCCAGCAGTGCGTCGCTCTGGCCGTGTGTGGCCTCGCTGCCCCAGCCATCGCCGGCGATGAGCTCGGCGTAGTTGAAGTCGTCGCCGGTGTACATGCGCACGCCGGGGGCCAGGCGACGGCGCATGGCGATTTCTTTGTCCTTGTCGAGCAGGGAGATCTTGATGCCGTCCACCTTGGCCGCGTGCGCGGCGATGATGCCCAGCGCCGTGTCCATGGCGGCGTTGGTGTCGCGCGTGCCCCAGTAGCCGGCCAGCGCCGGGTCGAACATCTCGCCCAGCCAGTGCAGCACCACCGGCTGTTTCGCCTGCGACAGCACGCGGTCGTAGACGCGTTCGTAGTCGGCCGGGCTTTTGGCTACACGGGCCAGTGCGCGACTGGCCATCACGATGAGCTTGCCGCCGAGCTTCTCGATGGCCTCCATCTGCAACTCGTAGGCGCGGATCACGTCGTCCACGCTGTTGGCGTCTTCGGGTGCGAGATGGTCGGTGCCGCAGCCCGAGGCGATCAGGGCACCGGGGTGGTCCTTGGCGGCATCGAGCGAGCGGCGGATCAGCTCCAGCGAGGTGGGCCAGTCCAGGCCCATGCCGCGCTGCGCGGTATCCATGGCCTCGGCCACGCCCAGACCCAGCGACCACAGGCGCTGGCGGTAGGCAATGGTCGCGTCCCAGTCCACCGCGCACTGCAGCCACGGGTCGATGGCGGCGCGGGGGTCGGCCACCACGTGGGCGGCCGAATAGGCGATGCGGTTGAAGGCGGGGCGGGTGGCGGGCAGCGCGAGCGGTGCGCCTTGCAGCGCGTAGAGGGCGAGCGAGCCATCGGCCTGCGGTAGCTTGAGCGACAGTGCCATGGCGGGCCTCAGAACGTCAGGGCGGGCACGTCCACCCAGCGGCGCTCTTTCCAGCTTTGCAGCGCGGTCTCCACCAGCTGCACGCCTTTGGCGCCCTCGGGCAGGGTCCACTGGTAAGGCGCGTCTTCCACCACGTGGCGGATGAAATGCTCCCACTGGATCTTGAAGCCGTTGTCGTAGACCTGGGTGTCGGGTACCTCCTGCCACTGGTCGAAGAAGGGCATGGTCTGTTTCACATCGGGGTTCCACACCGGACGCGGTGTGTTGACACGGCTTTGCGCGCGGCAGTCGGAGAGGCCGGCGACGGCCGAGCCGTGGGTGCCGTCCACGTGGAAGGTGACCAGATCGTCGCGGCGCACGCGGGTGGCCCAGCTCATGTTGAGCTGCGCGATCACCGGCTCGCCGTTGTGACCGATGAGTTCGGCGGTGGCGTAGGCGGCATCGTCAGCAGTGCAGGGGTAGGGCTTGCCGGATTCGTCCCAGCGCTGGGGGATGTGGGTGGTGCCCAGGCAGCTGATGCTTTTGACCTCGCCGAACAGGTTGTCCAGCACGTAGCGCCAGTGGCACATCATGTCCAGGATCATGCCGCCGCCATCCTCGGCGCGGTAGTTCCAGCTGGGGCGCTGTATGGGCTGCAGGTCGCCCTCAAACACCCAATAGCCGAATTCCAGCCGCAGCGACAGCATGCGGCCGAAGAAACCGGCACGGCGCAACATGTCCAGCTTGCGAAGGCCGGGCAGGAACAGCTTGTCCTGCACGGCACCGTGCTTGAGGCCCGAGGCCTGCGCGGTCCTGGCAATGTCCATGGCCTCGGCCAGCGTGGTGGCGATGGGCTTCTCACAGTACACGTGTTTGCCCGCACGCAATGCCTGCGCGAGCAGGGTGGGGCGCATCTGCGTGGTGCCGGCATCGAAGAACACCGTGTCGCTCTTGTTGGCCAGCGCCGCTTCGAGGTTGGTGCCCCAGCGCGCGATGCCGTGCGCCTTCGCCAATGCCTCGATCTTCTCCGCGTTGCGGCCGATGAGGATCGGGTCGGGCATCACCTTGTCGCCATTGGACAGGGTCACGCCACCCTGGTTGCGGATGGCGACGATGGAGCGGATCAGGTGCTGGTTCATGCCCATGCGTCCGGTGACGCCGTGCATGATGAGACCGAGGGTCTGGGTGGCCATGGTGTGTCCTTCTTGGGGGGGTGTTCAACGGATGGGTGTGAGGCTGTCCCACAGGGGTGTGGCGGCGCTGCCGAAGCCGGGGCCGTGCAGTGCGCGCAGGTCGATCTGCCCCTGGCGAACGGCCAGGCGCGGGCGTCCCGCTTGGGTTTCGTAGAGGCCGGGGTGGGCGCGGGCAAAGGCTGTGGCCTCGTCGGGCGGTGCGATGCCGAAGCCGTCCACGTAGTGGTGGCCGTTGCGTTCGATGTGGGTCACGCCCAGGCTGCTGGCCAGCAGGCAGTCCTGTTGCACCGCGAGACCGGCCTGGCAGGTGAGGTCTTCGCCCGAGAGCAGCAGACCCGGTTCGCGGGCGATGCGTGCCGCGCTGTGCAGCGAGCGGTAGATGCCCTTGCAGGCCTTGCTCGAGATGCCCCGGTAGCCCAGCGAGAGGCCCCGCTCCAGCGTGTCGTCGCTGTCGTCGGACTCGTCCAGGATGACGGGCACCGGTATCTTCAGGCCGTGCAGAGGCTGCTCGAGCGCGACCTTGCGCGCCAGCGGCTGCTCCAGCAGCAGCGTGCGCTGCAGCAGACTGGCCAGGGCCGGTGTGGCCTGCAGCGCGTGCCAATGCGCCGCCAGCGAGGCGGTGTCGGTGAAGGTCTCGTTGCCGTCCAGCGTGGTCCGGTAGTCGCCCGCATGGGCGTCCAGCACGGCGGCGATGCGCCTGAGGCGTTCCACATCCGGTCCCACCTTGCCCGAGAGCTTGAGCTTGAAGTGGTGCAGGCCATAGGTGCGGATGGCGGCTTGCAGCGTGGCAGGCAAGCCGTCGTGCGGGTCGTGACCTTCATCGCCGTCGTGCAGCCGGTCGGCCAGGCCCACGGTGTGGCGCAGGGTGACGCTGTCGGCGGCCACCAGGGGCAGGATGGTGCTCCAGGGGTCGCCCAGCACGCCGGCACGCAGCCCTTGCACCCAGCCCAGACCCGTGGCTTTGAGCACCGCATCGGCCACGGCCTTGTCGAGCTGGGCCGTGCCGAACTGCGCGGCCAGGCGGGGCAGCCCCAGAGCAACCGACGTGGCGAGCGCCGCGCTGCCCGCCACTTGGCTGAGCACGTAGGCGCTGGCCACCGGGCCGGCGGCGGTGTAGGCATCGCGCGCGTCGCGCAGCGACTGGCGCAGCTGTTCGAAGTTCTGTTCGTGCGTGAGCTCGGGGTTCTTGTCGAACCACTTGGGCACCATCAGCTCGGCACCCACGCCCTCGGTAAGGCGGCTGTTGACCTCGGCCAGCACGCGCACGAACGCCTGCGGGCAGCGTGTGACGGTAGCTGCTCCGAAGCGAAACGGAAGGCGCAGCGTGACGGGGCGCTCGTACAGCTCGACGGACAACAGGCGGACGGCAACTGCACTCATGTGGCTTCCTGTTCCAGCACGCGCATCAGGCCGCTCACATGGCCGGCGCTGAAGGCGGCGCAACCCGGACCGTCGGGCCGGTAGTCGAAAGGCTCCACCGCCATCCAGCCGGTGTAGCCGGCATCGCGCAGCGTGCGCAGCACGGGCAGCTGGGCAGTTTCCCCCTGGCCGGGGCCACGGCGGTTGCGGTCGTTGAGCTGTACGTGGGCGATGTGGCCGCTGGCAATGAAGCGGGCCAGCACCGCGTGCACAGGTTCGGTTTCGGCCTGGGATGCGGCGCTCACATCGAGCATGGTGCGGATAGCCGGGGAACCGATCCGGTCGACCAGTGTGGCGGCCTCGGCCACGGTATTGATCACGGGTGTCTCGACCGGCGAGAGCGGCTCCAGGCAGTAGGTGACATGGGCCGCCGCTGCGTGTGGTGCGAGGTGGGCCAGCGCGTCCGTCAGGCGCCCGGTCGCATCGGCCACGCTCTGACCCGGCAGCGGTGATCGCTGGCGCGGCGAGCCGTGCACCATCACCGGTGCACCACAGGCGGCCGCGAAGGCGATCAGCTGGCGCAGCCATTGCAGGGTGCGTGCGCGCACGCCCGTGTCGGGGTCAACCAGAGACAGCCCCTCGGGCTTCACCAGCAGCCAGTGCAGCCCGGAGATGGCCAGGCCGTGGGCGCCGGCGGTCTCGCGCAGGCGGGCCGCGGCGGCTTCGTCCAGTGCCAGCGGGTCATCGGCCAGCGTGAAGGGAGCGAGTTCCAGGCCCTGGTAACCCAGGCTCGCGGCGAGCTCACACTGGCGCCCGAAGGGCAGGGGGTGCAACACCTCGTTGCACAGGGCCAGCTTCATGGGCGTGCCTTTCGCTGCTGGTGCAGGCTGTACAGCTTGACGGCGATGGTGACGAAGATCAGCGCGGCCACGGTGCCCGAGATAGGTCGGGTGAAGAAAGGCGACAGGTCGCCGTCGGACAGGATCAGCGCGCGGCGCAGGTTCTTCTCCAGCAGGTCACCCAGCACGATGCCCAGCACCAGCGGTGCCATGGGGTAGCCATAGTGCCGCAGGGCAAAACCGATGAGACCGAAGGCCAGCATCACGTAGACGTCGAACAGGCGGCCGGCGATGGCAAAGCTGCCCACGGTGCACAACACGAACACGATGGGCGTGATGAGATGCTGGGGCACGCGCAGCACCTGCACCAGCGCCTTGGTGAGCACCAGGCCGAAGATCAGGATGCCGATGGTGGCGAACAGCATCATGGTGACCACGTCGTACACGAACGATGGGTTCTCCACCATGATCAGCGGACCTGGCTTGACGCCGTGGATGATCATGGCGGCCATCAGCACCGCAGCCGGTGCCGAACCGGGGATGGCGAGCGTGAGCACGGGAATGACGGCGCCGGGCACGCACGCGTTGTCGCCGGTCTCGGCCGCCATCAGGCCTTCGATCGAGCCCTTGCCGAACTTTTCCTTTTCCTTGCTGGCACGCTTGGCAGCGGCGTAGGAGGACCAGGCTGCCACGTCTTCGCCCACACCCGGCACCACACCCACGCCGGTGCCGATCAGGCCCGAGCGCAGGATGGTGCGCCAGTACTGCAGCACGTCGCGAACCTTGGGGATGACGGTGTCAAAGGCGCTGATGGTCACCGGCGCCTGCCGTGTGCGCATGGCGGTGAGCAGTTCGGCGAATCCGAAGGCGCCCACCAGCGCGGGCACCAGCTGTATGCCGCCGGCGAGGTCGCGCACACCCCAGGCGAAGCGCTCGTAGCCGTACTGCGGCTCCTGGCCGATGGTGGCCACAAACAGCCCGGCAATGCCGGCGATCCAGCCTTTGAGCGGGTCGTCCCCGGTGAGCGTGCCGGCGATGATCACGCCGAACAGTGCCAGCCAGAAGAACTCATAAGCCCCGAACTTGAGCGCCATGTTGCCCAGCACCGGGGTCAGCGTGGCGAGGAAGAACATGCCGATCAGCGTGCCCATGACGGAGCCCGTGGTGGCGATGCCCATGGCCCGGCCGGCCAGGCCCTGACGCGCCAGGGCGAAACCATCCAGGCACGAGGCGGCAGACGCCGGTGTGCCCGGTATGTTCAGCAGAATGGCCGAGCGCGAGCCGCCGTAGATGGAGCCCACGTAGGTGCAGATCAGGATCAGCAGCGCCTGGCTGGGCGGCAGCTTGAGCGTGAGGGTGGTCACGAGCGCCAGCGACATGGTGGCGGTCAGGCCGGGCAGGGCACCCATGACGACACCCACCAGCGAGGCGAGCAGGGCGTAGGCGATCGTCTCGGGCCCGCTGAAGCGGGCGATCGACTGCCCGAACATGATCAGTCCGTCAAACATGGTGAGGCTCAGGGAAGGCGAACGAGAAAGACGTGCTGGAACACCACGGTGACCACCGCCGCAGTGAGCACTCCCGCCAGCAGGGCCACCAGGGCCCGCCGTGCAGGCGGCTGGTCAGCGGGTACGAAGATGCCCACGAAGGCGGCCACGAACAGGGCCGTTGCAAGCCAGAACGGCACACGCCCGACCAGCAGGCCGGCGTACAGCAGCGAAAGCACCGTCGTGGTGACGATGCGCCGGTTCAGCAGCGGCTCGGCAGGGTCCGCGGATGTGGCAGTCTCGAAAGCGCGCCGCCGCCAGCCCCGCAGCATCAGCACCAGCCCCAGCAGGGCCAGCAGGCCGCCAATCAGGCCGGGCACGAAGCCCGGCATGGTGTAGAGCTGGGCGCCCATGGTCTCGAAACGGTCCATGCGCACCGAGCCGACCACGATCATCAGGCCGAACACCACCCAACCCGCTCCACCCAGAAGGTCGGAGCGGGCGGTTTTTCCACCCTCGGTCATGTTGTGTTCCGCTGACGGCGCTCAGGGTTTGGGAATGCCCACGGTGTCGGGCGACACCTTGGCCTTGCCGGCTGCGTGCTGCGTCCAGGCGTAGGACTGGATGGCCGGGAACACGGCTTTCTGTGCGTCCTCACCCGCCATCGGGGCGAACATCGCGCCACGCGACTGAGCGTACTTGCGCAGTGCGTCGCTCTTGCTCATTTCGGTTGCCCAGATGCGGTCCAGCGTCTGCTTCACCTCGGGCGGCGCGGCCTTGGGCACGAAGATGCCGAAGTAGTTGATCGGGTCCTTGAAGCCCGGAATGAACTGCGACAGCGGCGGGATGGTGCCGAAGCCTTCGATGTCGATGGACTTGTCACCCACCACGGCCAGCGGGCGGATGCGCTTGGCGCGGATCATGTCGGTCTGCTCGGCGGCCAGCTGCGTGGTGACCTGTGTCTCGCCCGAGGCGGCGGCCACGGCGGCCGGCGCACCGCCGTCATAGGTGACGTGCTTGTAGGTCACGCCGGCGGCGCGCGAAAGGGCCTCGATCGCGGAGTGGCCGCTGGAGTTGACGCCGGCCGTGGCCACCGAGATGCTGTTGGGGTTGGCCTTCATCGCGGCCAGCAGCTCGGGCATGGTCTTGTACGGGGTGTCGGCGTTGACGCCCACCACGGCGATGTGGGCGACGTTCAGGTAGAGGTTCCAGTCGGAGGCCGAGGTCTCCAGCATGCCCAGCACCTTGTAGGTGCCCAGGTCCTTGGCGCCGCCCGCGGTCCAGGTGTAGCCGTCGGCCGGTGCGGCCATGGCGTTCTTGGTGCCCACCGAGCCGGACGCACCGGGCTGGTTCATGATGACGATCTTCTGGCCCAGGTGCTTCTCCAGCTCGGCCGCGGTGACGCGGGTCACCTGGTCGGTGGAGCCGCCAGGCGCCCAGGGCACGATCAGCGTGATCGGGCGATCGGGCTTCCACTGGGCCATGGCGGCGCCAGCGGCGAGGGAGAGGGCGCACAGCACCAGTGCGCGTCGGGCAAAGGGGAACGAGGGCATGGTTTGTCTCCGGGTGGTTGATCGTATTAATTCACCGCAGCGTGAATTGTAGGAGTGGGGTCTGCGGTGTCAATTTGCTTGGCGGCTCAATCTCTAAGGACATACCCTAGGATCACGTCGCACATGTGCGAGAGGCGTTCGTTGCGCGCCTTGGGGGCCATGAGGTCGCGGCCGAATATGGCCGAGAGCGTGAAGTTGTTCGACAGGTAGAAGTACGACAGACCGGCGATGGACACGTAGAGCTGCACCGGATCGATGCCGCCACGGAAGCTGCCGTCCTTGCGGCCACGCTCGAGGATTTCTCCCAGCATCGCAATCAGCGGGGAGTTGAGTTCGCGCACCTCGTGGGACTGCGTCAGGTGTCGCGCGCGGTGCAGGTTGGCACTGTTGAGCAGGGTAAGGAACTCGGGGTGTTCCAGGTAGTAGTGCCAGGTGAACTCCACCAGCCGCCGCACCGCCTCCGTCGGGTTCAGCTCCAGCAGGTTGAGCTCACGTTCGCGCTCGCGGATGTCGTGGTAGGCCAGCTCCAGCACGGCCTGGAACAGCCGCTCCTTGTCCTCGAAGTAGTAGTAGATCAGCCGCTTGTTCAGGCCGGCGCGCTCGGCGATTCGGTCCATGCGCGCGCCGCCCAGGCCGTACTCGGCGAACTCGTCGCGGGCGGCGGCTAATATCGTGCTCTGCGAGCGTTCTGCATCGCGCAGCCGTTCTTCGGTGGCGGGTATCGTTTCGGTAGCCATAGCCCAATAATTCTCTAACTGGTTAATTAAGTCAAGCCATGTCGCAACTTGCCGGTCATCTGCTCGTCGAATGCCTTCTGGCCCAGGGTGTCACCCACGCGTTCGGTGTGCCGGGCGAAAGTTTCCTGGCCGTGCTCGACGGTTTCCATGCCCACGCCGACCGCATCCGCTTCGTGATCAACCGCCAGGAAGGCGGTGCGGCCTTCATGGCCGAGGCGCACGGCAAGCTCACCGGCCGGCCCGGTGTCTGCTTCGTCACCCGCGGGCCGGGCGCCACCAACGCGTCCATCGGTGTGCACACCGCGTTCCAGGACTCGACCCCCATGGTGCTGTTCGTCGGCGATGTGGCCAGCGACTGCCGCGACCGCGAAGCCTTCCAGGAAGTGAACTTCTTCAGCTTCTTCGGCCCCCTGGCCAAGCGTGTGGAGCGTATCGACGATGCGCGCCGCATCCCCGAATACGTGGCGCGTGCGTTTGCCACCGCCATGAACGGCCGACCTGGTCCGGTGGTGCTGGTGCTGCCCGAGGACATGCTGACACAGGCCGTCGAGGCGCAGGCACTGCCGCGCGTGGAGCCGGTGCAGGCCTGGTCGGATCCGGGCTCGCTGCGCAGCCTGCGCGAGCGCCTGCTCGCCGCCAGGCGCCCGCTGGTGATTGCGGGTGGCGGTGGCTGGACGCAACAGGCCGCCCAGGCGCTGCAGCGTTTTGCCGAGAACTGGAAGCTGCCGGTGGCCAACGCCTTTCGCTTCCAGGACACCTTCGACAACGACCATCCGCAGTACGCGGGTGACGTCGGTCTGGGCATCAACCCCGCGCTGGCGCGCAACATCCGCTCGGCCGATCTGCTGCTCGTGCTGGGCGCCCGCCTGGGCGAGGCCACCACCGGTGGCTACACATTGATCGAGGCACCCAAACCCGCACAGACGCTGGTGCACATCCACGCCAGCGCCGAAGAACTCAACCGCGTCTACCAGGCCGACCTGGCCATCTGCGCCACCATGAACGCCGCCGCACGCAGCCTGGAGGTGCTCAGCGCGCCGCCCGAACTGCCCTGGACCGAATGGACGGCGGGTTGCCAGGCCGACTACCGCGCCAACATCGATCCGGCCAACGGTGGCATCGTGCTGCCCGGCACGCTGGATCTGCCCGCGATGATGGACACCCTGTGGCGGCTGCTGCCCGAGGACGCGGTGCTGACCAACGGCGCCGGCAACTTCGCGAGCTGGCTGCACCGTTTCTACCGGTACCGTGGCCTGGCGCGGGGCCACAAGACCCAGCTGGCGCCCACCGTCGGGGCGATGGGCTATGGCGTGCCCGCCGGCATCGCGGCCGCCATCACACACCCTGGCCGCGTGGCCTTCACCATCGCGGGCGACGGCGATTTCCTCATGAACGGGCAGGAGCTGGCCACCGCCGCACAACACGGCGCGCGCAGCATCGTGCTGCTGCTGGACAACGGCATGTACGGCACCATCCGCATGCACCAGGAAACGCACTACCCGCAGCGCGTGGCCGGCTCATCGCTGGCCAATCCGGATTTCGTGGCACTGGCGCGGGCCTACGGCTACGAGGCAGAGCGCGTGGACCACACGGCAGCGTTCGAGCCCGCGCTGCGGCGCGCCCTGCAGCGCAGCACCGGCACCGTGCTGGTGGCCGCGCTGGACCCGCAGGTCATCACCACGCGCGGTACGCTGGACGCCATCACCCACAAGGCCTTGCAGCGCTGAGACGGCCATGAAAAAAGCCGGCTTGCGCCGGCTTTTTCGAGGTGGATGAGACCGATCACTTGAGGTGATCGTTGATCATCTTGGTCATCTCGAACATGGAAGCCTGGGCCTTCTTGAAGATTTCCTTCAGCTTGGCATCGGCGTTGATCATGCGCTTGTTGACCGCGTCCTGCAGCTTGTTCTTCTTGATGTATTCCCACACCTTCTTGGTGACCTCGGTGCGCGGCAGCGGGTTGGAGCCGACGATGGCGGCCAGCGCGGCGCTGGGGGTCATGGCCTTCATGAAGGCGGCGTTGGGGGTGCGCTTCTTGGCAGGTGCCTTCTTGGCAGGAGCCTTCTTCGCGGGTGCAGCCTTCTTGGCAGGAGCTGCCTTCTTGGCCGGAGCGGCCTTCTTCGCAGGTGCAGCCTTCTTAGCGGGCGCTGCTTTCTTGGCCGGAGCGGCTTTTTTCGCCGGAGCAGCCTTCTTCGCAGGAGCCGCCTTTTTGGCGGGCGCTTTCTTTGCAGTTGCCATGGTTTGTTTCCTTCTAGAAGAGTTTTTCAACACCAGGGGAAAACGCGCTTTCCATCTGGTGCGTGCATGCTAATGGAGTTGTCGCGCGTTTCCAAGGTGTGCACAGCGGTTTTTCAGCGATTTTTCCCTCGGAAAGAGGCCTTCTTGCAGCAGAAAACAACACCGTCGTACGTGCCTGGGTCACTCATCCGCAGAAATGGTGCGGTACAGCACGGCGCCCACCAGCGCGCCCAGCAGCGGCGCGGCCCAGAAAACCCACAGCTGCTCCAGTGCCCAGCCCTGCGCGAAAACCGCGACACCCGTGCTCCGCGCGGGGTTGACCGAGGTGTTGCTGACCGGAATGCTCACGAGGTGGATCAGCGTGAGCGCGAGGCCAATGGCCAGTGGCGCGAAACCCGCCTGCGCACGCCGGTCGGTGGCACCCAGGATCACGAAGAGGAACCCGGCGGTCATCACCACCTCCACCATCGTCACCGCAGCCAGACCGTAGCCGCCTGGCGAGTGCGCACCGTAGCCGTTGGAGGCGAAGCCTGAGGTGGCGTCAAAGCCGGGTGCGCCGCTGGCGATCTGCCACAGCACGCCGCCCGCGAGCAGGGCGCCGAGCACCTGTGCGATCACGTAGGGCAGCAGCTGGCGGCCGGGGAACCGCCCTGCTGCCCACAGCCCCAGCGACACGGCCGGGTTGAGGTGGCAGCCCGAGATGGGGCCGATGGCGTAGGCCATGGTCAGCACACTCAGGCCAAACGCCAGCGAAACACCCAGCAGGCCGATGCCGACCTGCGGGAACCCGGCGGCCAGCACCGCGCTGCCGCAGCCGCCCAGTACCAGCCAGAACGTCCCCAGGGCCTCGGCGGTGCAGCTTCTGATGTTCATGTGATTCCTCCCCCATGTCTTGTGAAATGAGGCGGTACTGTAGACCGGGCTTTCCCGGACAAAATCAAACAATCGTCAAGCGCGGCGCGGGCTTTGGCGTACAGTGGAGCGGACGAATCGACAGGGACGCTTCAACCATGACCCAAGAGACCATCACCCTCGGCGGCGGCTGCTTCTGGTGCACGGAAGCCGTGTTCGACCGCGTGCGCGGCGTCCTCGACGTCGAGTCCGGCTACTGCAACGGCCATGTGCCACAGCCGAGCTACGAGCAGGTATGCAGGGGTGACACCGGGCATGCTGAAGTGGTGCGCCTGGTCTACGACCCGCAGCAGGTCAGCCTGCGTGAGCTGCTCGAAATCTTCTTCCTGGTGCACGACCCCACCACCCGCAACCGCCAGGGCAACGACATCGGCCCGCAGTACCGCAGCGGCATCTACTGGCACACCGAGGCCCAGCGCGACGAGGCGCTGGCCATGGTGCGTGAACTGGGCGAGCGCCGGGTGTTTGCTGCCCCCGTGGTGACCGAGGTGGAGGCCGAAGCCAACTACTGGCCGGCAGAGGACTACCACCAGGACTACTTCCTCAAGCACCCCAACCAGGGCTACTGCGCCTTTGTCGTGGCACCCAAGGTGAACAAGTTCCGCGACACCTTTGCGCGGTTGGTCAAACCGGCCTGACGCCAACCGACGGGGCAGGGGCTTGACAGCTTTGCTAGGCTGGATGGATCAACCCAACCGAAGGAATGCTTCATGATCCGCTCCGCCATCCTCGTCCTGTCCGTTGCCTTCTGTGCCACTGGCGCCGCCTGGGCCCAGGCCCACAGCCAGAAGGAGATCGCTCAAGACATCGAACGCCACAAGGCGATGGCCGCCGCACACACCGCGGCGGCCCAGTGCCTGGCAGCCGGCCGCAAGCCCGACGATTGCCTCAAGGACCTGCAGAACGCCTGCAAGGGCCTGGCCATCGGCAAACACTGCGGCATGCGCCACGCCCACTGAAAACGGAGCCTCTCATGACCACACCGGCCTTTGCCACCTGCGACCTCTGCGACACCCACAAAGGCGATACCAGCGATGCCTTTCGTGTGCTGCCACCTCTGTTTCGCGAGTTCGGCGCGCGTGCTGCGTTCTGCGGACCGGTGGCCACCGTCAAATGTTTCGAGGACAACAGCGTGGTGAAGGCCCTGGTTGAGGGTCCTGGCGAAGGTCGTGTGCTGGTGGTGGACGGTGGCAGCTCGCTGCGCCGGGCGCTGCTGGGCGGCAACCTGGGTGCGGCCGCGGCCCGCAACGGCTGGGCCGGTGTGGTGATTGACGGCTGCGTGCGCGACGTGGCCGAACTCGCGGTCTGCGACGTGGGCATACGCGCGCTGGCCTCCATCCCGCTGCCCACCGAGCGCCGGGGCGAAGGCCAGCGCGACACCCCGGTGCGGATTCAGGGCGTGTGGGTGCGCCCCGGCGACTGGCTCTACGCCGATGCCGATGGCATCGTGGTGAGCGACCGTCCGCTGGTCTGAGCCCGCCGGTTCAGACGTTCAGGCCGTGAGGCCCCGGTACAGCATGTAGGCGGCCAGCAGGTACAGGATGCCTGCAAACACGCGTTTGAGCTGCTTGACCGGCAGCGCGTGCGCGGCTTTGGCGCCCAGCGGTGCGGTGAACACGCTGGCCACCGCGATGACGGCCAGTGCGGGCAGGTAGATGTAGCCTAGCGAGCCCGCCGGCAGCGCGCTTTCGCCCTGGCCTGAGACCGCATAACCCAGCGCGTTCGCCAGCGCGATGGGGAACCCCAGCGCGGCGCTGGTGGCCACCGCGTTGTGGATGGCGACGTTGCACCAGGTCATGAAGGGCACGCTCACGAAGCCGCCGCCCGCACCGACCAGCCCCGACAGAAACCCGATGACACCCCCCGCGCCCAGCAGGCCGGCTGTGCCGGGCAATGTGCGTGTGGGGGCGGGCTTGCGGTCGAGGAACATCTGCGTGGCCGAGAAGCCCACGAAGGCTGCGAAGAACAGCGCGAGCCAGGAGCCCTTGAGCAGTGCGAACACGCCCAGACTGGCGACCGCCGCGCCCAGCACGATGCCGGGCGCCAGGCGTTTGACGATATCCCAGCGCACCGCGCCACGTTGGTGGTGGGCACGTACGCTGGAGATGGAGGTGAACACGATGGTGGCCATGGAGGTGGCGATGGCCATCTTGACCGCGAGGTTGGCTTCGATACCGCGGCTCGAGAGGATGAAGGTGATGAAGGGCACCATCAGCATGCCGCCGCCTATGCCCAGCAGGCCCGCGAGAAAACCGGAGAACAGGCCCAAAGCGGCCAACTCGACGATCAGAAGTGGATCCATGGTCATTTCAGTAGTGACGGCCCGGCGCGAGTAGCGCCCAAGCCGGGGATGCCGCCGAGCTGGCTCTGCCAGTCGGCAGGCATCGCCCCCTTGAGGGGGAGACGCCGAAGGCGGCGCGGGGAAGGGAAATCAGGGTGTCTGCAAGTGCCGCCGGACCGGCATCCTGAACGCGGGGTTCAGGTGGGCGAGGGCAGCGGGGCTTCGGGTTCGTCTGACGCGAGACGCTCACGCCCGCCACGCAATGTACCAAGCCCGGGCTCAGAGAGCATTGGTTCAAGGAAATATAAAGCCCGGCGTGCACCGCAGACAGGTGCGATTGTAGAGCGATGCGCGAAGGCCGTTTGCAATCACCGCCAGGCGGTCAGAGCAGACGGCCGTCACTTTCCAGGGCCTGGTCCAGGCGGCTGAGCAGATCCTGCAGGCGGGCTTCTGCAGCAGCAGAGGCGGATTGCCCGCTTTCGGCCAGCGCCGGGTCTTCGGTCTGCCCGAACGACGAGGCGTTGAAGGTCAGGGCTTCTTTCTGGGAAAGCTCGAAGGCGATGTTCAGCGAGGCCAGCACCGCGATGCGGTCACGCGCCTTGACCTTGCCGGCGTCGCGGATGCGGCACATCGCCGCGTCCACCTTCTCGACCGCGTCCAGCAGCGTGGCCTCGCCACCGTCGGGGCAGGCCAGCAGGTAGCTCTGGCCCATGATCTGTGCCTCGATCTGCTTGAAGCCGGGCTTGTTCATTGGAATGCCTCCGTGCGGCGCACTGTGGCGCGAACGACTTCGGGCGGCCGGTCATCGTTCATGCGTCGTCCTTGGCGTGGGCCTGCGGCAGCTTGTCCAGCAGCGCATCGATGCGCTGGCGCGCGGCGCCGAGTCGCGACTTGAGCTGATCGCGCTCGTGGCTGAGTGCACGCACCTGCTCGGCCAGCAGCTCGTTGGTGCGGCGCAACTCGTCGTGGCGCAGCAGCAACCGCTCCACGCGGGCGGCAACCTGATCGATGAGGGGGTATACGGCCATTTGTGTGACATTGTAGAGTTGCCTCGCCCCAGCGTGACTACAATGCACGCTGTTGGTGCTCGCGGCGTGGTTCTCATGCCGCAGTTCAACGGGAAGCTGGGGGAAAACCGTGTCTCGCACGGGTTTCTAACCAGCGCTGCCCCCGCAACGGTAAGCGGACGGGTTCATCCGAACCCCGCTCTCATCGAGGCCACTGGGTGCGCAACGCGCGCCTGGGAAGGCGAAGGGAGTCGTTCCGCCAGCCCGGATACCGGCCAACGAGGTGGTGGTTCGCCCAGGCGAGCCACCGTGACGTCCATGCACCGTCGGGGAAGGCGGTGAGGGCATCCTCTGTATCGCTTCATTCATGAAAACCCGTGCTCCGTCCTGGCGCCAGGCTGCGTTGACGCTGTCCCTGTCTGCGACCATTCCTACCTTCGTCCCGGCCCATGCCCAGGACACCACCACCTCGCTGCCCGAAACGGTGGTGACCGCCACCCGAACCCCCACCCGCACCGATGCTCTGGTGAGCGACGTGACCGTGATCGAGCGCGCCGACATCGAGCGCATGGCCGGCCGCACCTTGCCCGAGGTGCTGGCGCGTGCCGCTGGCGTGCAGGTGACTGCCAATGGCGGCCTGGGGAAAAGCGGCAACATCTTCATCCGCGGTGCCGAGTCGCGCCACACCATCCTCCTGATCGACGGCGTGCGGTACGGCTCGGCCACGCTGGGCACACCGGTGTGGAGCAACCTGCCGCTGGACGCCATCGAGCGCATCGAGGTCCTCAAGGGCCCGGCGTCGTCGCTCTATGGCAGCGACGGCGTGGGCGGCGTGGTGCAGATCTTCACCCGCAAGGGGAAAAAAGGCTTCCACCCCAGCGCGTTTGTCTCGCTGGGCAGTGAGGGGTTCTCGCAGGCCGGTGCGGCGCTGAGTGGCGGCGAGGGCGCGGTGAGCTACTCGCTGGACGTGGCCACGCTCAACGACAGGGGGTTCTCCAGCACCAACCCGACCGTGCAGTTCGGCAACCACAACCCGGACCGCGACCCGTTCCGCCAGCGCTCGGCCAACGCCACCCTGGGCCTGGAGCTGTCCCGCGACTGGAGGCTGGATTTCGGCGTGCTGCACGCCGAGGGCACCAGCCACTTCGATGACGGCCCCGACATCAACAGCCGTGACGAGGTCCGTACCGATCTGTGGCGTGCCGGTCTGATCGGCAAGGTCACCCCGGGCTGGAAAACGCAATTCCAAGTTTCGCGCAGTGTTGACGATTCGCGCTCGATCGAGGCCTCGTTTCTGCCCAGCCACTTCAAGACCACGCAGAGCCAGGTGCTGTGGCAGAACGACGTCGACACGCCGCTGGGCGTGGCGCTGTTCGGGCTGGAGCGACTGGAGCAGAAAGTGGACAGCGCCACGGCCTACACGGTCACCCGGCGCGACATCAGCTCGGCCTTCGTCGGCCTCAACGGTGAATCCGGTGCGCACAGCTGGCAGCTCAACGCGCGCAACGACCGCAACTCGCAGTTCGGCAACAGCACCACCGGCTTCGTGGGCTACGGCTACAAGCTCACACCGGCGCTGCGTGCCCACGTGTCGCATGGCACCACCTTCGTGGCGCCGTCGTTCAACCAGCTGTACTACCCGGGCTTCGGCACGCCCACACTGCAGCCGGAAAACGGCAAGAACACCGATGTCGGCCTGAGCTGGAGCAGCGCCGGCCACACCGTCAAGCTGGTCTATTTCGACAACAGGATCCGCGGCTTCATCCCCTCGGGGCCGTTGCCGGCCAACGTGCCACGTGCCCGCATCGACGGCTGGACGCTGGGCTACGAAGGCCGCTTCGGCGATTTCGCGGTGCATGCCTCCTACGACTCGCTGGACCCACGCAACGTGGTCACCGGCCGCAAGCTGCCGCGCCGCGCCGACAGCCAGCTCACCTTCGGTGCGGACTACCGTGTGGGGGCCTGGAAGTTCGGTGGTTCGCTGCTCAGCGTGGGTGACCGTTTCGACGACACCGGCAACACTTTCGTGCTCAAGGCCTACACCACCGTGGACCTGCACGCCGAGTACGCGTTGGCCAAGGACTGGACGCTTCAGGCCCAGTTGCGCAACCTGACCGATGAAGCCTACGAGACCACGCGCGGCTACAACCAGCCGGGCCGGGGCGTGTTTGTCACGCTGCGCTGGGCACCGAAGTAAAGTGCGCGGATGACCTCCGACCTCAGCGTGCCTCTGGGCCCACGGCGCATCGTCTGCCTGACCGAGGAAACCACCGAATGGCTCTACCTGCTGGGGCAGGAGTCGCGCATCGTGGGGATCTCGGGCTACACGGTGCGTCCACGCCGGGCGCGCGAGGAAAAGCCCAAGGTCAGTGCCTTTCTCAGCGCGAAGATCGACAAGATCCTCGCGCTGGAGCCGGACTGCGTGTTCGGCTTCTCCGATCTGCAGGCCGACATTGCAGCCGCGCTGATACGCCACGGCGTGCCCGTGACGGTGTTCAACCAGCGCAGCGTGGCGCAGATCTTCGACATGCTGTACCAGGTGGCCGCGGTGGTGGGCGAGGCCGAACAGGGCCTGGCCTGGATGGCGCGCACCCGAGCGCGTCTGGGGGCGATCGCCGAAGCTGCGAGTGCGCTGCCGCGCCGGCCCCGTGTGTACTTCGAGGAGTGGGACGAACCCCACATCAGTGCCATACGCTGGGTGTCGGAGCTGGTCGGCATCGCGGGGGGCGACGACTGCTTCCCCGAACTGGCAGCCAAGCCCCTGGGCAAGGACCGCATCATTGCCGACGGCGACGACATCGTGCGCCGTGCGCCCGACATCGTCATCGGCTCGTGGTGCGGCAAGAAGTTCCGACCCGAAAAGGTGGCTGCGCGCCCGGGCTGGCAGGGGGTGCCCGCCGTGCGCGACGGCCAGCTGTTCGAAATCAAGTCGGCCGACATCCTGCAGCCCGGCCCCGCCGCGCTGACCGATGGAGTGGAGCAACTGCACCGCATCGTGATGGACTGGAGCGCACGCCATGGCTGAGACGGTTCAGACCGAGCTGGTGCTGGGTGGGCAGAAAAGTGGCAAGACCCGCTGGGCCGAGGCGCGCGCCCAGGCGTGGCTGGACGCTGACCGCGGCCACCGTGCCGTGCTGCTGGCCACCGCCATGGCCGGCGACACCGAAATGGCCGCGCGCATTCGCCGCCACCAGACCGACCGCGCCGGCCGCCTCAACGGGCTGGAGCTTGTGGAAGAGCCGCTTGAGGTGGCTCGCATGATCGCTCGCCACAGCCAGCCCGACACGCTGGTGCTGGTCGACTGCCTCACGCTCTGGCTCACCCACCACCTCATGCCCCAGTGGCCGCTGACCCAGCCACAGGAGCCCGGGCGCCTGATCGACCGGCTGTGCTCGGCCGTGGCCACCGCCCCAGGGCCGGTGGTGCTGGTGAGCAACGAGATCGGATGGGGTGTGGTTCCGCTGGGCAGCGAAACGCGCAACTTCGTCGATACCCTGGGCCGGCTCAACCAGGCCGTGGCGGCGGTTTGCCCGCGCGTGACGCTGGTGGCTGCCGGCCTGCCCCTGACCCTGAAGACACCATGACCTTCCGACTGTTGCTGGCTGGCCTGCTGCTGGCCCTGAGCGCGGCCTCGCAGGCCCAGATCACGCTGCGCGACGACCGCGGTGTGGCGGTGACACTGGCCTCGCCGCCGCAGCGCATCGTGAGCCTGCTGCCGTCGCTCACCGAAACCGTGTGCGAGCTGGGCCAGTGCCGCCGGCTGGTGGGCGTGGACCGCTACTCCAACTGGCCGGCGCCGGTGCGCGCGCTGCCCCAGACCGGGGGGGGCATAGACCCCAACATCGAAGCCATCGTGGCCCTCAAGCCCGATCTGGTGCTCATGGCCACCTCGTCGCGCGCCGCACAGCGCCTGGAGTCGTTCGGACTCAAGGTGCTGGCGCTGGAGCCCAAACGCTCGAGCGACGCGCAGCGCGTGATGGCCCTGCTGGGTCAGGCGCTGGGGGTGCCCGACGCCCCGCGCATCTGGCGCCAGATCGAGGCTGGCGTGGCGGCCGCCGCACAGTCGCAGCCGCCCGGGGCGCGCCAGCTGCGGGTGTATTACGAGGTCAGCAGCGGCGGCTACGCGGCCGGGCCTCAGTCCTTCATCGGTGAGCTGATGGCCAGGCTTGGGGTGCAGAACATCGTCACGCCCGAGCTGGGCCCGTTCCCGCGCATCAATCCCGAATACGTGGTGCGGGCCAACCCCGACCTGATCATGATCGGCTCGCGCAACGCCGCCGGGCTGGAGCAGCGGCCCGGCTGGCAGGGCATGCGTGCGCTGCGCGAGCGGCGCGTGTGCATCTTCAGCGCCGACGAATCCGATGTGCTGGTGCGCCCCGGCCCGCGCATGGCCGAGGCCGCCCGGCTCATGGCCCGCTGCATCGCCGAGAAGGGGCTGGGATGAGCCCTTCATCGCGCAACCGCTGGCTGGCTGGCGCGCTGCTGCTGACCGCGCTGCTGGTGCTGGCGCTGGGGGCGGGCGTGGGCAGCACCGGTTTTGACAGCGTCTTGCAGGCCCACCGCGACCCGGTCGCCTGGCAGATCCTGTGGGACATCCGTCTGCCGCGCACGCTGGGCGCGTGGTCGGCCGGCGCGCTGCTGGGCCTCGCCGGAGCGGTGGCGCAGGGCCTGTTCCGCAACCCCCTGGCCGACCCCTATCTGCTGGGCAGTGCCTCGGGTGCCGCGCTGGGCGTGTCCCTGGCGCTCGCCCTGTTTGGCACCACGGCCGCAGCGACGCAGTGGCTGATGCGCCTGGGCCTCACGGGGGCGGCCTTCATCGGTGCGGTGGTGGGTGTGCTGCTCACCCTGGCACTGGCACGGGGTGTGCAGCAGACGCTGCGCCTGCTGCTGGCCGGTGTCATCGTGGGCGTGGTGCTGGGCGCCGTGCGCGACCTCGTCACCATCGCTTCGCCCGACGTGCTGCAGGCCATGCAGGGTTTCATGCTGGGCAACACCGGTTTTGTCGGCTGGGCAGCCTGTGGCGTGATGGCCGTCATGCTGCTGGTCACGCTGTTGCTGTCCATGGCGTTCGGGCGTGCGCTCGATGGCCTGGCCCTTGGCGAAGCCACGGCTCTCAGCCTGGGTTTGCCGCTCGGCGTGGTGCGGGTGGTGCTGGTGGGCGTGCTGGCTCTGGCCACCGGCGCAGCCGTGGCACAGACCGGGCTCATCGCCTTTGTCGGGCTGGCGTCGCCACACCTGGTCCGCTCGCTGGTGAAAGCCACCCACGATCGGCTCGTGGTGCTCAGTGCCCTCATGGGCGGTCTGCTGCTGATGGCCGCCGACGTGCTGGCGCGCTGGGTGGTTGCGCCGCAGGAACTGCCCGTGGGTGTGCTGACCGCCGTGCTGGGCGGCAGCTACCTGCTGTACCTCATGCACCGCCGCACCACGGGGGGGGTGTCATGACGGCCGCTTTCGACATCACGGGGCTGCACGCGCGGCTGGGCGACGTGGAGGTTCTGCACAGCCTGAGCCTGCAACTGCCGCGCGGCCGCTGGACCAGCGTGGTCGGCCCCAACGGCGCGGGCAAGTCCACGCTGCTTCGTGTGCTGGCGGGTCTGCTGCCGGCGCATGCGGGAACGGTGAAGCTGGACGGACGTGCGCTGACCCAGTGGCCCCGGCGTGAACGTGCCCGTCATCTGGCCTGGCTGGGCCAGAACCAGGGCGCGGGCGAAGACTTGCGCGTCTACGACGTGGCCATGCTGGGCCGCCTGCCACACCAGCCCTGGCTGGGCGCGCCCAGCGCGGCCGACCACGCGGCGGTGGAGCAGGCCCTGCGGGCCACCCAGGCCTGGGACTGGCGCGAACGCGCGCTCGGTGCACTGTCTGGCGGCGAGCGCCAGCGGGTGCTGCTGGCGAGGGCGCTGGCGGTGCAGGCCCAGGTGCTGCTGATGGACGAACCGCTGGCCAACCTGGACCCACCGCACCAGGCCGACTGGTTGCAACTGGTGCGGGGTCTGGTGGACAGCGGGCACACCGTGATCAGCGTGCTGCATGAGATTGGCCTGGCGCTGCACGCCGACGAGGTGCTGGTGATGGCCGGCGGGCGCGTCCAGCACCAGGGCGCCAGCGGCGACACCGCCACCCACGCAGCGCTTGAAGCGGTGTTTGAGCACCGCATCCATATCCAGTCGGTGGCCGGCCAATGGGCCGCGTTGCCACGCCTGACATGAACCACCCCCGCGCCGCCTTCGGCGTCACCCCCTCAAATGGGCGATGCCAGCCGACCGGCAAAGCCGGCTCGGCGGCATCCCCGGTTCGACCGTTCCATGCGCCGCGGGTGGTGCCTAGGGAAAACTGACATGCAGATCGAAAACCCACCGAGCGAGAAGCCCTACGACAAACCCGAGGGTGAACGGCGTGGCCTTGTCATCGTGAACACCGGTGACGGCAAGGGCAAGAGCACGGCGGCCTTCGGCCTCGCGCTACGCGCTTTGGGCCGTACCCATGTGCACGGCAAGAGCGTGCGCATCTACCAGTTTATGAAGGTGCCCACTGCCCGTTTCGGCGAACACCGCATGTTCGAACGGCTGGGCCTGCCCGTCGAAGGTCTGGGCGATGGCTTCAGCTGGAAAAGCCAGGACCTGGAGCACTCGGCCCAGCTGGCGCGCGACGGGTGGCAACGTGCCAAGGCAACCATCCTCGCGGGCGACCATTTCATGGTGGTGCTGGACGAACTGACCTACCCGCTGATCTACGGCTGGCTGCCACTGGACGATGTGCTGGACACGCTGCGCCAGCGTCCGCGCGACGTGCACGTGGTCATCACCGGTCGGCGCTGCCCGCCCGAGATCATCGAGCTGGCCGACACCGTGACCGAGATGACCAAAGTCAAACACGCGTTCAACGCGGGTGTGCCGGCACAGCGCGGCATCGAAGACTGAGTGGCCGTGTCGCTGGCGGCGTTGTCCGTTGCCGTGTGTGTGGCACTCGCGCTGGACCGGGCGTTCGGCGAGCCCGCCGCACGCTGGCATCCGGTGGTCTGGATGGGCCATGCGCTGGAGGCCATGGGGCGGCGCATCGCACCGGTGCGGGACGTGGCCGAAAACCGGTTTGACGCTCGCCCCTGGCTGGGCGGGGTGGTTGGCTGGTGTCTGGGCGCCGTGGTTGTGGTGGCATTGGCGTGGGTGCTCCAGCAGGCTCTGGCCGGTCTGCCCTGGGCGGTGTCGGCTTTGCTCACTGGCCTGCTGCTCAAGCCGTTGCTGGCCTGGCGGCTGCTGGGCGACGAGGTGCGGGCGGTCGAGGCGGCGCTGTCTCAGTCGCTCGATCAGGGGCGCGAACGCCTGTCGTGGCTGGTGAGCCGCGATACCCGCACACTGGACGAAGCCGGTGTGCGTGAAAGCGCCATCGAATCGCTGGCCGAGAACCTCAACGATTCGGTTGTGGCGCCGCTGTTCTGGTTCCTGCTTGCAGGCCTGCCCGGCGCTGCGCTCTACCGCTGGGCCAACACCTCGGACGCCATGTGGGGCTACAACGGCCTGCGCCGGGACGCACAGGGCCTTCAGCGCGACTGGACCTGGGCTGGCCAGTGGGCTGCGCGTGCCGACGACCTGCTGTCGTGGGTGCCTGCACGTCTCACGGCCGCCGTGCTGATGCTGGCTGGAGGGTGCGTGGGCTGGCGCAAGCTCTGGCTCGAGGCGGGCCAGACACCGTCGCCCAACAGCGGCTGGCCCATGGCGGCGCTGGCGCTGGTCATGGGTCTGCGATTGCGCAAACCTGGCGTCTATGTGCTCAACGCAGCGGGGCGTTCGCCCGCCGCACCTGACACGGCTGTTGCCATCGCCCTGGCAGGGCGGGCGCTGGTGGTGGGCCTGCTGCTCGCGGGTGTCTTGGCGGCGGGGCGTCTGACATGGCCGTGACCGACCACGGCGGGCCCGATGCAGGTGGCGTGCCGCTGCACGACTTTTCCACCAATGCCAACGCCTGTGGCCCCTGCCCGCAGGCCTTGGCGTTGGTGCAGGCGGCCGATGCCAGTCGCTACCCCGACCCCGCGGGCACGCGCGTCAAGGCCGCACTGGCGGCGTTCCACGGTGTCGATGTGGCCCGTGTGCTGCTGCTGGCCAGTGCCAGCGAAGGCATGCAGCGTTTCTCGGCCTGGGCGGCGCGTACGCCGGATGCCCGTGTCTGGCTGCCGCCGCAGCACTATGGCGACCTTGGCCGTGCCGCGTCGACCTGGGGCCTGGCGCGCACCGACGATCCGGCCGCTGCACGCCTGGTGTGGGCCTGCGAGCCCTCCACACCGCTGGGGCGGCCTGAGGCCGGGTTGGCGGCCCGTGTGGGGGCGCTGCAGCCGGGCCAGTGCCTGGTGCTGGACAGCGCCTACGAGCCCCTGCGCCTGTCGGGCCAGGCCACCGCGCTGGACAGGGCGCGGGTGTGGCAGCTGTTCTCGCCCAACAAGGCCCTGGGCCTCACGGGTGTGCGCGCGGCCTATGCGCTGGCCCCCGAGGGTGCCGAGGGTGACGTGGTGGTGCTGCAGGCCATGGCAGCGTCGTGGCCCGTGGGTGCACACGGCGAGGCCCTGCTGCTGGCCTGGACCCGGCCCGAGGTACAGCGCTGGGTGCTGGGCAGCCTGGACACCCTGCGCACCTGGAAGGCGCGACAGATCGAGCGCTGCGAGCGCCTGGGCTGGCAGGTGCTGACCAGCGACACCAACTATTTCTGTGCCCGGCTACCACAAGCGGCCGATGCCACGCAGCTGGCGCGCCTGCGGCAAGGCCATGGCGTCAAACTGCGTGACGCGGCATCCTTCGGTTTGCCAGGCCATGTGCGGGTGGGCGTGCTGCCACCTGCTGCGCAGGACGCGCTGGCTTATGCATGGGCCGCCACGATGAATGGAGAAACCTGAGATGAGCGCACGTTGCGTGATGGTGCTGGGCACCACCAGCGGAGCCGGCAAGAGCTGGCTGGCCACGGCGCTGTGCCGCTGGTACAGCAACCAGGGACTCAAGGTGGCGCCGTTCAAGGCCCAGAACATGAGCAACAACGCCCGCGTGGTGGCCGGTGGCGAGATCGGCAGCGCCCAGTATTTCCAGGCGCTGGCCGCACGAGCCGTGCCCGAGGTGCGCATGAACCCGCTGCTGCTCAAACCCGAGGCCGATACCCGCAGCCAGGTGGTGCTGATGGGCCAGGTCGATGCCGAGCTGTCCAGACGCGCCTGGCGTGGCCGCAGTGCCAGCGTGTGGCCGGTGGTGGCTAAAGCTTTTGACGAACTGCGGGCCGAGAACGATGTCATCGTGCTCGAAGGCGCCGGCTCGCCGGCCGAGATCAACCTGCGCGCCGACGACATTGTCAACCTGCGCATGGCACAGCACGCCGACGCGCGCTGCCTGCTGGTGACCGACATCGACCGGGGAGGGGCCTTCGCCCACCTCTACGGCACCTGGGCCTTGCTGACCGAGAACGAGCGCCGGCTGATCCACGGTTTTGTGCTCAACAAGTTCCGGGGTGACGCGTCGCTGCTGTCGCCCGCACCCGAGCAGCTGCAGGCACTGACCGGTGTGCCCACCGTGGCCACGCTGCCGATGCAGTGGCAGCATGGCCTGCCCGAAGAAGACGGCGTGTACGACGAACGGGCCAGCGCGGGTGACGGGCAGACCCTTGCGGTGGTGGCCTACCCGCGCGTGAGCAACCTCGACGAGTTCGAGCCGCTGCGCCACCAGGGCGGGGTGCGCCTGGTCTGGGCGCGCACGCCAGCCGACCTGCGGGGTGCCGAGGTCGTCGTGCTGCCCGGCTCCAAACACACCAGCGCCGATCTGGCCTGGCTGCGCGCACAGGGCCTGGATGCGGCCATTGCGGCGCACGCCGGGCGGGGCGGTGCCGTGCTGGGCATCTGCGGCGGTCTGCAGATGCTGGGCGAGGCCCTGGTGGATGACCACGGCATCGACGGCAATGCGCCGGGCCTGGGCCTGCTGCCACTGGTCACGCGTTTCGAGCCGCTGAAGATGCTGCGCAGCACGGTGGCCCGTTTTGGCACGCTGGGAGGGCCGTGGGCGGCGCTCTCCCAGTTGCCGGTGGCGGGCTACGAAATCCACCACGGCCAGACCGCCGAGCACCCGGCCATGGCCGAGCGGGGCGACCGCGCCGTCGAAGTCATGCCGGGCCTGGCCTGGCAGAACACCGCGGGCAACGTGCTGGGGCTGTACCTGCACGGCCTGTTCGAGCAGGACGGCGTGTGCGAGGCGCTGTGGGGAAGCGCCCATGAAAAAGCCCCCCGAACACTGGAGACCGTGTTCGAGGGGCTGGCAGATACCGTGGAGCGGCATTTCACTCCCGGGGTGCTGCGCGCGCTGATCGGCTGAGGCCGCCGCGCGCAGCGCGGTTCATTTTTTCTCGTGGGATTCCGTTTCCGTTCCGTGTTTTTCGCCACCCATGTCGAGGGAATCACCCCCTTTGACAATGACGAACAGGGACACGGCGGCAAACACCACGAAACCGATGACGATCTTCCACATGCGAAAACTCCGAGGTCAGTCGTTGGCGAAGATGTCCACGTCCTTCGTTTCCCGCACGAACAGCAGGCCGATCACGAAGGTGATGGCAGCGATCACGATGGGGTACCACAGGCCGTAGTACATGTTGCCGTTCTGCGCCACCATCGCAAAGGCGATCGTGGGCATCAGGCCACCGAACCAGCCGTTGCCGATGTGATACGGCAGCGACATGGAGGTGTAGCGGATGCGGGTGGGGAACAGCTCCACCAGCATGGCGGCGATCGGACCGTAGACCATGGTCACGTAGATCACGAGGATGGTCAGGATGGCGACGATCATCGGCTTGTTCAGCTTGGCCGGGTCGGCCTTGGCGGGGTAGCCGGCGGCCTTCAGGGCCTCGCTCACCTGCTTGCGGAACTCGGCAATGGCTTTCGCGCTGTCGGCGTCGAACTTGCTGTTGACCACGGTGCCGGTGGGCGCAGTGATCTGGGTGTCACCGATCTTGACCACGGCCGGGCCGGGGCCGGCGGCCACGACGTTGTCGTAGCTCACCGAGTTCTGGGCCAGGAAGCGCTTGGCGATGTCGCACGACTTGGTGAAGTCGATCTCGCGGGCCACCGGGTTGCCCTGGAACGAGCAGTCGCCGGCAGCAGCGGTCACCACCACGGTGGCCTTGGCCTGGGCGGCGGCCAGATCCGGGTTGGCGGCTTTGGTCAGTGCGTTGAACAGCGGGAAGTAGGTGAACACCGCCAGAGCCAGGCCTGCGAGGATGATGGGCTTGCGGCCGATGCGGTCGGACAGCGTGCCGAAGACCACGAAGAACGGCGTACCGATCAGCAGCGAAATGGCGACCAGGATGTTGGCGGTGGCGCCATCAACCTTGAGCACGCTGGTCAGGAAGAACAGCGCATAGAACTGGCCTGAGTACCAGACCACGGCCTGACCGGCCACCAGACCGAACAGGGCCAGCAGCACGATCTTCAGGTTTTTCCACTGGCCGAAGGACTCGGTCAGCGGGGCCTTGGAGGTCTTGCCTTCTTCCTTCATCTTCTTGAAGGCGGGCGATTCGTTCATGGACAGGCGGATCCACACCGAGATCGCCAGCAGCAGGATGGAGACGATGAAGGGCACGCGCCAGCCCCAGTCGCTGAAGGCCTCTTCGCCCAGGATGGTGCGGGTGCCCAGGATCACGATCAGGCTGAGGAACAGGCCCAGCGTGGCCGTGGTCTGGATCCACGAGGTGTAGGCGCCGCGTGCGCCGTGGGGCGCATGCTCGGCCACGTAGGTGGCGGCGCCACCGTATTCACCGCCGAGTGCCAGCCCCTGGAGCATGCGCAGCGCGATCAGGATGATGGGCGCGGCCACGCCGATGGTGGCGTAGGTGGGCAGGATGCCGACGACGAAAGTCGACACGCCCATGATCAGGATGGTCACCAGGAAGGTGTACTTGCGCCCGATCATGTCGCCCAGGCGCCCGAAGAAGATGGCGCCGAAGGGGCGCACGATGAATCCTGCTGCGAACGCCAGCAGCGCGAAGATGAAGGCCGAGGTCGGGTCCAGGCCGGCGAAGAACTGCTTGGCGATGATGGCTGCCAGTGAGCCGTACAGGTAGAAGTCGTACCACTCGAAAACGGTGCCGAGCGAAGAGGCGAAGATCACCTTCTTCTCTTCACCCGTCATGGGACGTGGAATGTTGGCCGTGGCCATGCTTGTCTCCTCGTTGGATTGTTGCCGGGCATCTCCGGTGCGGCGAATGTAGGAGCGCGCTCTGACCCTGCTCTGACGCCATCCCAACACGGGCTTGCTTGAAACTTAAAGGGGGCTGACAAACCGGGTGCAAACCCTGAGAATCCCAAGGTCGCAGACAACCGTGATCGATAATCGTCCGATGCGCAGATTCTTAGTGGTGGGGTGGGTGGCAGGCATGTGTCTCGCCGGTTCGGCGTGGGCGCAGTCCGGGGTGCAGGACGAGCCCCCCGAGTGGAGCGACGAGCCGCCCGTGGTCTCGCGCCTGATCGAAGATGCCTACGCGGCGCAGTCGCAGCGCCGCCCACGCGATGCCGCTGCGCGCTACTGCCAGGCCGCACGCCTGGGCAGCATCGAAGCCCAGTACCGCCTGGGCCGCCTGTTCCTCACCAGCACCGATGAAGCCGGCAACGTGCAGGGCCAGACCCTGCTGGCACTGGCCGCACAGCGTGGCCACGAGAAAGCCGCCAGCGTGCTGGCCGACATCCATGCCAAGGGCCCGCTCATGCTGGGTGACCCGCCCGAATGCCTCATGACCGGTGGCGACCCGACAGTGGCGTTCGAACCCCCGCCACCTGAGCAGATCCTGGCTGTTCCCCATGAAGTGGTCGAGCGTTTTGTCTGGGCCCTTCCGGGCGACAAGCGCCGGCACGCCTTGATGGTGCTGCGGCTGGCCCCGCGCTTCGAGGTCGACCCGCGCCTGGCGCTGGCCATCGTGCGGGCCGAATCCAATTTCGATGCCGAGGCGGTCTCGCCCAAGAACGCGCAGGGGCTGATGCAGCTCATCCCCGACACCGCCGAGCGGTTCGGGGTGCGCAACATCCGCGACCCCGAGCAGAACGTGCGTGGCGGCCTGGCCTACCTGCGCTGGCTGCTGGCCCGCTTCAACCAGAATGTGGCGCTGGCCTCGGCCGCCTACAACGCCGGAGAAGGTGCGGTGGACAAACACGGTGGCATTCCGCCGTACCGCGAGACGCAGGACTACGTGCAGCGCATCCTGCGCTTCTACCGTGCACCCACCCACCAGCCGCCGGGGGCGATGTGAACACACGGGCCAGCGTGGCGCATGTGGGGCGTTTCATCGACGTGCTGCGCGCCGCCTGTGACAACCCGCAGATCAACGACACGCTCGAACGCCTGCTGTCGCTGCCCGACGCGCAGCGCCGCGGCGTGATCGCCACGCTGACCCAGAACATGAAAGAGCAGGGCGCTCCGGCCGATTTCATTGCCGCTCTGGCCTGCCTGCACGATGATGCCGTGGCCGAAAAGGCCTATGAGGTGATCTACCGCTGCCGGCGTTGACGCCGCAGCTCAGTACTCCAGGCGCTCAGGCCGCACCTCCTGCAGGATGGTGGTGGCGATTTCCTCGATGGACTTGGTGGTGGTGGACAGCCAGCGCACGCCGGTTCGGCGCATCATGGCCTCGGCCTCGTTGACCTCGTAGCGGCAGTTCTCGATGCTGGCGTAGCGGCTGTTGGGCCGACGCTCGTTGCGGATCTCGCTCAGGCGCTCGGGGTTGATGGTCAGGCCGAACAGCTTCTTGCGGTGGGGCACCAGCGCAGGCGGTAGCTGGCGGCGTTCGAAATCTTCGGGAATCAGTGGGTAGTTGGAGGCCTTCACGCCGTACTGCATGGCCAGGTACAGGCTGGTCGGTGTCTTGCCGCTGCGGCTCACCCCGACCAGGATCACGTCGGAGCTCTCCAGATCCTTGTTGCTCTGGCCGTCGTCGTGGGCCAGCGCGTAGTTGATGGCCTCGATGCGGTCGTGGTAGGCCTTGCTCTTGGAGGCATCTGAAAAACGCCCGACACGGTGGTTGGACTTGATGCCCAGCTCCTCCTCCAGCGGTTCGACAAAGGTGCCGAACATGTCCATCAGCATGCCCTGACAGTGACCCTTGATCACTTCCAGCACTTCCATGTTGACCACCGTGAGAAACACCAGCGGTCGTTTGCCTTCGATCTGGGCCGTGTGGTTGATCTGGCGCACCGCCTGATGGGCCTTGTCCGCGTCGTCCACGAAGGGCAGGCGAACCCGGCGTGGCGTGCCCTCGAACTGGGCCAGGATGGCGTTGCCAAACGTTTCAGCGGTGATGCCGGTGCCGTCGGAGATGAAAAAGGCGGTGCGGTTAGGCATGGTGGGGTGGGTGGGGAACCTACAATCCGGGTCATTATCGCGGCAGCGATGGTTCGCGCGGCCCCCGCCCAGAACAGCACAACAGGCTCCGACGGCGCGTTCCAACCGGTTTTTCAACCTTAGGAGCTTTCCATGTCCAACCGCTTCAGTGCGACCGCCCTGGTCGTGCCGTTCGAGCAATTGAGAATGACCGACGTCGAAGTCGTCGGTGGCAAGAACGCCAGCCTTGGCGAAATGATTTCGCAGCTGCCCCAGGGCGTGCGTGTGCCTACCGGATTCGCCACCACGGCACATGCCTTTCGGCAGTTTCTGCAGTACGGCGGCCTGACGGAGCGCATCAACGCCCGTCTGGACGCCCTCAACACCGAAGACGTGCGCGCGCTGGCCGAGGCGGGCGCCGAAATCCGCGGCTGGGTCGAGGCCCAGCCTTTCCCTGCCGACCTGGAAGCCGCCATCCGCGAGGCCTTCACCACGCTGGCGGCGGGCAACGCCCAGGCCTCGTTCGCCGTGCGTTCATCGGCCACCGCCGAAGACCTGCCCGACGCCTCGTTTGCCGGCCAGCAGGAAACCTTCCTGAACGTGGTGGGCATCGACGACGTGCTGCACAAGATGAAGGAGGTGTTTGCCTCCCTCTACAACGACCGCGCCATCAGCTACCGCGTGCACAAGGGTTTTGCCCACGCCGACGTGGCCCTGTCCGCTGGCGTGCAGCGCATGGTTCGCTCCGACCTGGGCGCGGCCGGCGTGATGTTCACCATCGACACCGAGAGCGGCTTTGAAGACGTGGTCTTCATCACCTCCAGCTACGGCCTGGGCGAGACGGTGGTGCAGGGCGCCGTGAACCCGGACGAGTTCTACGTGCACAAGCCCATGCTCAAGGCGGGCAAGAAGGCCGTGATCCGCCGCAACCTGGGCTCCAAGCTGATCCAGATGGTGTTTTCCACCCCGGAAGAAAAGGCCGCCAGCGGCAAGCTGGTCAAGACCGTGGACGTGGCCGTCGAGCAGCGCAACCGCTACAGCCTGTCCGAGGCCGAAGTGGCGCAGCTGGCCCGGTACGCACTCGTGATCGAGCAGCACTATGGCCGCCCCATGGACATCGAGTGGGGCAAGGACGGTACCGACGGCCAGCTCTACATCCTGCAGGCCCGCCCGGAGACGGTGAAAAGCCAGCAGGGCGACAAGGCCGAGCTGCGCTACAAGCTCAAGGGCAAGGGTGCGGTGCTGGCCAGTGGCCGCGCCATCGGCCAGAAGGTGGGCACGGGCCCTGTGCGCCTGGTGCACAACATCAGCGAGATGGACACCGTGCAGCCCGGTGACGTGCTGGTGACCGACATGACCGACCCGAACTGGGAGCCGGTGATGAAGCGGGCCAGCGCGATCGTCACCAACCGCGGCGGTCGCACCTGCCATGCGGCCATCATCGCGCGCGAGCTGGGTATTCCGGCGGTGGTCGGCTGCGGCGACGCCACCGACACGCTCAAGGACGGCACGCTGGTGACGGTGAGCTGCGCCGAAGGCGACACCGGCAACATCTACGACGGTCTGCTGGAGACCGAGATCACCGAGGTCAAGCGCGGCCAGATGCCCGAGATCGACGTCAAGATCATGATGAATGTGGGCAATCCGCAGCTCGCCTTCGACTTCGCCCAGATGCCCAACAGCGGCGTCGGCCTGGCGCGGCTGGAGTTCATCATCAACAACAACATCGGCGTGCACCCCAAGGCCATCCTCGACTACCCACAGATCGACGCCGACCTGAAGAAGGCCGTGGAATCGGTGGCCCGTGGCCACGCCAGCCCGCGTGCCTTCTATGTGGACAAGGTGGCCGAAGGCGTCGCGACGATCGCCGCCGCTTTCTGGCCCAAGCCGGTGATCGTCCGGCTGTCGGACTTCAAGAGCAACGAGTACCGCAAGCTTGTGGGCGGCAGCCGCTACGAGCCCGAGGAAGAGAACCCCATGCTGGGCTTCCGGGGCGCCGCGCGCTACATCAGCCACGATTTCGGCGAGGCCTTTGCCATGGAGTGCGAAGCGCTCAAGCGTGTGCGCGAGGACATGGGCCTGACCAACGTGCAAGTGATGGTGCCCTTTGTGCGCACACTCAAGCAGGCCGAGCGAGTGGTGGACCTGCTGGGCAAACACGGTCTCAAGCGCGGCGAGAACGATCTCAAGCTCGTGATGATGTGCGAGATCCCGAGCAACGCGGTGCTGGCCAAGGACTACCTGCAGTACTTCGACGGTTTCTCCATCGGCTCCAACGACCTGACCCAGCTCACCCTGGGTCTGGACCGTGATTCAGGTCTGGAACTGCTGGCCCACGACTTCGACGAGCGCGACCCGGCCGTCAAGGCGCTGCTCACACTGGCCATCTCGGCCTGCCGAGCCGAAGGCAAATACGTCGGCATCTGCGGCCAGGGGCCCAGCGACCACCCCGATTTCGCGCTCTGGCTGCGTGATCAGGGCATCAGCTCCATCTCGCTGAACCCGGATTCGGTGATCGACACCTGGCAGCAGCTGGCGGGCTGACCGGATCTGCCGCCACGAACAAGGGCCGCTGCGTGCGGCCCTTGTTCTTTCTCATCTGCCTGGCAGGCGCCTGCCCGATGTCACTCGCCGAAGTTCAGCGGCAGGCCCACGTAGTTCTCGGCCAGTGAGCGCGACAGCGCCTCGGAGTTGACCAGGTATTCCAGCTCGGCTTCCTGCACCTTCTGGCCGAAACCGGCGGTGTCGGGGAAGCGGTGCATCAGCGAGGTCAGCCACCACGAGAATCGCTCGGCGCGCCACACGCGGCGCAGCGCGCGGTCGGAGTAGTTGTCGATGCCGGCGCTGGACTTTTCCCGGTAGTACTCGATCAAACCGCCCGAGAGGTATTTCACGTCGCTCGCGGCCAGGTTCAGGCCCTTGGCACCGGTGGGCGGCACGATGTGGGCGGCATCGCCGGCCAGGAACAGGCGGCCGAAACGCATGGGCTCGGCCACGAAGCTGCGCAGCGGCGCGATGCTCTTTTCGATGCTGGGGCCGGTGATGACGCGTGCGGCCATCTCGGGGTCCAGGCGCAGGCGCAGTTCGTCCCAGAAGCGCTCATCGCTCCAGGCTTCGACCTTGTCGTCCAGCGGGCACTGCACGTAGTAGCGGCTGCGCGTGGGGCTGCGCATGGAGCACAGCGCGAAGCCGCGCTCGCTGTTGGCGTAGACGATCGCGTGGGGCGAGACCGGCGGCACATCGGCCAGCACGCCCAGCCAGCCGAAGGGGTAGACCTTCTCGTACTCGGTGATGGCGTTGCGCGGCACGCTGGCACGGCACACACCGTGAAACCCGTCGCAGCCGGCGATGAAGTCGCAGGCCAGCTCGTGGGTCTGGCCGTCCTTCACATAGCGCACGCGCGGCTGCTCGGTGGCGAAGTCGTGGATGCTCACGTCCTTGGCTTCGTAGATGGTGGTCAGGCCGGCGGCCTGGCGGGCGTCCATCAGGTCGCGCGTGACCTCGGTCTGGCCGTACGCAGTGACGACCTTGCCGCCGGTGAGGTCGCTCACCGGAATGGCGTGGCGCGTGCCCGCGAACACCAGGTCGATGCTGTGGTGCACCGTGCCCTCATGGTCCACGCGGTCCACACCGGCTTCGTGCAGCAGGTCCACCATCACCTGTTCCAGAATGCCGGCACGTATGCGGCCCAGCACGTAGTCCGGGCTCTGGCGTTCGATGATGATGTTGTCTATGCCGGCCTTGTGCAGCAGCTGGCCGAGCAGAAGGCCCGAAGGGCCGGCGCCGATGATGGCGACTTGGGTACGCATGGCTGTCTCCGTGGAAATCCGTGGGGGTGTCGGTTCAACGGCTGCAGCTTAGGAGCGTCACCCGGTATCGGCTTCACCTTTTGAGCAGAATTGCGCGTGAAACAGAACGCTTGTGCGATGATCGCGCAATGGATATAGCCAAGGCCGATTTCATCGAAGGCATGGCCAAGGGCCTTGCGGTGCTCGAGAGCTTCGATACCGAGCGCCAGCGCCTCAATGCCACGCTGGCCGCGCAGCGCGCGGGCATCACCCGGGCGGCTGCCCGCCGCCACCTGCTCACGCTGGCCCACCTGGGTTACCTGGAAACCGATGGCAGCTATTTCTGGCTTTCGCCCAAGGTGCTGCGCTTTTCGGGCAGCTACCTCGCTTCGGCCCGGCTGCCGCGGGTGCTCCAGCCCACGCTCAACCGGCTGGCCGCCCAGGCCCACGGCTCGTTCTCGGCCGTGGTGCTTGATGGCTCGGAAGGCGTGATCGTGGCGCGCAGTGTGGCGCTGCAGGAGGCCGACGACTCCGCCTCGCTGGGTACGCCATGGCGTGCCACGCAGGCGCCGCGTGTGCTCGCGTACGGCCTGCACCTGGGTGCGCGGCTGCCGGCGCACGCCACCTCCACCGGACGCGTGCTGCTGGCCGCGCTGGACCGGACTGCCTTTGCAGCGTGGATGAAGTCACACACCCTCTACCGGGTGACCCCCCACACCCTGACCGACCCCAAGGCCTTTCGCGCGCTGATCGCACAGGTGCGTGCACAGGACCATTGCCTGGCCAGCGAAGAGCACGAGCTGGGCGTGCACGCGCTGGCCGTGCCGCTGCGCGACCTGCAGGGGCGAACCGTGGCCGCCATCAACGTGGTCAGCACGCGTCAGCGTCTGCAGCCTGACGCCGTGGAGCAGTACTGGCTGCCGCTGCTGCGCGAGGCGGTGCGCGAGCTGCGCCCGCTGCTGTAGCGGATTTCACACTTTCCGCTCCGTGCTGCGGTACCCTCTGAGCCACGAATGTGGAGGTGGTATGCGCGGTCGAGTGGGTGGTTGGGCAAGCAGGGTGTGTGGGCCGTTGGCGCTGCTGATGGGTGGCTGCCTGGCGGGGCCTGCGCAGGCCCTGCAGGTGGCCCGTGTCTCGCCTCAGGGCGAGGTGGCACAGGTGCGTCAGGTGGTGGTGCGGTTCCAGACACCGGCCATCGCGTTCGGCTCTGCGCAAGCTCCGGCGCCGCTGTCGCTGAGCTGCAGCGATCCGGCGGCCAGCCAGGGCAGTGGCCGCTGGCTCAACGACAGGGAATGGGTCTACGACTTCGTGCGCGACCTGCCGCCTGGGGTGCGTTGCGAACTGCGGCCCGACGCGGCGTTCAGGTCCACCCAGGGCGAGACGCTGGATGCCGGCGCGCGCTGGCGTTTTTCCACCGGGGGCCCTTTCGTGCGGGACACCCGGCCCTATCCGGGCGCCACGGTCGAGGAGGATCAGTCGTTTGTGCTGATGCTCACCGGCCCGGCCACTCCGGCCAGCGTGCGCGACAACGTCTGGTGCGCCGTGGACGGTCTGGGCGAGCGTGTGCCGGTGCGGCTGATCGAAGGGGCCGAGCGCGAGGCATTGCTCAAGGCCGCCCGGGTGCAGCGCCAGGCTGCGCCCGGGGCGCAGGCGGTGTTGACGCTGGCCTGCAACCGTCGGATGCCGCCAGGCGGGCGGGTTTCGCTGGTGTTCGGGGCCGGTGTTGCAACGCCCACGGGCATTGCGAACCGGGTGGAAAAGCGCTTTACCTTCGATGTGCGCGAGCCCTTCACCGCCAGCTTCAGCTGCGAACGTGAGAACGCCCAGGCCGCCTGCCTCCCCATCCGGCCCCTGATGCTCCAGTTCAGCGCGCCGGTGCCACGTGAGCTGGCAGAAAAGGTCCGCCTCAAGTCGCCCTCCGGCTCGGTGGCGCCGGTCATCGACGAAGGCGTGGCCGGCGACGGGCTGGTGGACAGTGTGCGCTTCAAGCCGGTGGGGGTGGAGCAGGCGGCCCTGAGCATCGAGGTGCCGGCCGACCTGAAGGACGCCTCGGGTCGCCCGCTCGCCAATGCGGACCAGTTCCCGCTGGCGGTGCGCACCGGCGTGTTGCCGCCACTGGCCAAGTTCGCGGCCTCGCCGTTTGGTGTGGTGGAGCGTTTCGCCGAGCCCGACGGGCAGCCCCGGGTGCCGGTGACGCTGCGGCGGGTGGAAGGCGGCGCCAACACCCGGTTGCGCACGCTCACGCTCGAGCGCGACGCCGACATCATTGCCTGGCAGCGCAAGCTGGAGCGCTACGACCGCTTCATGGTGGAGCGCAGGCAGGCCACGGCCGACGGCCTCGGCCCGCTGCCGCCCGTGCTGGATGCGCAGGACAAGGCCTGGGTGCAGCCACGCCAGCTGTCGCTGCTCGATGGTCAGGCCCAGGCGCGTCGCCTGGATCTGCCGCAGACCTCCGGGGACGACCCGCGCCCATTCGAGGTGGTAGGCGTTCCGCTGCCGCCGGGTTTCCATGTGATGGAGCTCTCGTCCACGCTCTTGGGGCAGTCCCTGCTGGACAAGCGTCTGGGCAACAGCCGCACGATGCACGTGCGCAGCTCGGCGCTGGTCACCAACCTCGGGGTGCACTTCAAGCTGGGCCGCGAGAACGCCGTGGCCTGGGTCACCACGCTGGACAAGGGCCAGCCCGTGGCCGGGGCGGCGGTGCGCGTGTCCGACTGCAACGGGCGCGAACTGGCCAGTGCCACCACCGATGCCAGGGGCCTGGCGGGTTTCACCGGCCTCTCCAGCGACCCGCTGCGCTGCAGCGAGGGCGCCAACGGCTACTTTGTGAGCGCGCGCGCGCAGTTGGGCGGCCAGAACGACATGGCCTTTGCCTGGAGCGACTGGACGCGCGGCATCGAGTCCTGGCGCTTCAACCTGCCCACCAGCGCCGACCCGCGGCCCGACCAGCGCGCCCATACCGTGTTCGACCGCACGCTGCTGCGCGCCGGCGAGACGGTGTCCATGAAACACCTGCTGCGCGCCGAAACCGGGCAGGGGCTGGAGTTGCCCGCCAAGACGCCCGACACCCTGGTGGTGACCCATGTGGGCAGTGGCCAGCGCTACACGCAGCAGCTGGTGTGGCGGCGCACGGCCACCGGTGGCCTCAGCGCCGAGAACGAATTCAAACCGCCCACCGGTGCGCGCCTGGGCGCCTACGACGTGGCGCTGGCCTACGGCGCTGAGGGGCAGCAGCTGCCCAGCGGCCAGTTCCGCGTCGAGGCCTTCCGGCTGCCCGTGATGCAGGGGCGTCTGGCGCCTGTCGACCGCCAGCCCACCGTGTTGGCCGAATCGCTGCCGGTGGATGTCTCGGTGAGCTACGTGGCCGGTGGCGGCGCTGCAAGGCTGCCGGTGCGCGTGTCGGCCCTGGTGCAGAACAAGGCGCTGGCGTTCGCGGGCTTTGACGGCTTCAGCTTCGAGCCGCCGCGCGCCGCGCAGGACACCCCCGGCGGCGGTGAGGATGAGGGGGAGAACACCGCCTCCACCGACAGCCGCGTGGTGGCCGACAAGCTGCCCCTCACGCTGGACGCGCAGGGCGCGGGGCGTCTCACCATTACCGGCCTGCCCAAGGCCGACCGCCCGCAGGACCTGCAGCTGGAGGCCAGCTACGCCGACCCCAACGGCGAGATCCAGACCCTGCGCTCCACCGTGCCGCTGTGGCCGGCGGGTGTGCTGGCCGGCATCAAGACCGAAGGCTGGGTGTCGGTGCGGGGTCGCATGAAGCTGCAGGCCCTGGCACTGGACCTCGCGGGCAAGCCCAAGGCGGGCGTGCCGCTGGAGGTGCGCGCCGTTGCCCGCACCACCACCACCAGCCGAAAGCGACTGGTGGGCGGCTTCTACGCCTACGACAGCCAGACCCGGGTGAAAGACCTGGGCGCGGTGTGCAGCGGACGCAGCGACAGCCGGGGCCTGCTGCTGTGCGATGTGGCACTGGATCAGGCCGGCGAGGTGGAGCTGGTGGCCAGCGCCCGCGACGATGCCGGCCGCAGCAGCCGCGCCGCGAGCACGGTGTGGGTCACGCGCCAGGGCGAGCTGTGGTTCGGCGGCGAGAACCACGACCGCATGGACCTCCTGCCCGAGAAACGCAGCTACCGGCCTGGCGAGACCGCACGCCTGCAGGTGCGCATGCCGTTTCGGCGTGCCACGGCGCTGGTGGCGGTGGAGCGTGAGGGCGTGGTCTGGACCGAGGTCGTCACGCTCAGCGGCCAGGACCCGACGGTGGACCTGAAGATCAGGCCCGAGTGGGGCCCCAATGTGTACGTGAGCGTGCTGGCCTTGCGCGGGCGCCTGCATGAGGTGCCTTGGTACTCCTTCTTCACCTGGGGCATCAAGGCCCCGCGCGAGTGGTGGAACGCCTACTGGCATGAGGGCCGGGAATACGCCATTCCCACTGCCCTGGTGGACCTGAGCAAACCCGCCTTCCGCCTGGGCGCCACCGAACTGCTGGTGGACACCGCCGCCCACAGGCTCGCGGTGGAGGTGAAGACCGACAAGGCCGACTACCCCGTGCGTGGCAAGGTGCGCGTGAACGTCCAGGTGCGCCTGCCCGACGGCAAGCCCGCCGCACAGGCCGAGGTGGCGCTGGCCGCCGTGGATGAAGCCTTGCTGGAGCTGATGCCCAACGCCAGCTGGGACGTGCTCTCTGCCATGCTGCAGCGCCGCCCCTGGGGCGTGGAGACGGCCACCGCGCAGATGGAGATCGTGGGGCGACGCCACTACGGCCGCAAGGCGGTGCCAGCCGGTGGAGGCGGTGGCCGGGCGCCCACCCGCGAGCTGCTCGACACGCTGCTGCTGTGGAACCCGCGCGTCACGCTGGATGCGCAAGGCCGCGCCGAGGTCGAGGTGCCACTGAACGACGCGCTCACGCGCTTTCGCATCGTGGCCGTGGCCGACGTGGGCGCGGCGCAGTTCGGCACCGGTGAGACCACGGTGCGCACCACCCAGGACCTGCAGCTCATCAGCGGCCTGCCGCCGCTGGTGCGCGCCGATGACCGTTTCCGTGCCGCATTCACGCTGCGCAACACCACCAGCCGGGCCATGAGCGTTGAGGTGACGCCGCGCGCCACGCTGCTGGACGTGAAGCCGCTGACGCTGGACATTCCGGCCGGCGAAGCACGCGAGGCGGTGTGGGAGGTGACGGTGCCGTCCGCCCTGGCCGATACACGCTCGGCAGCCCTGCTGTGGGAGGTGGAGGCCAAAGAGCGCGGCAACGCCGCTGCACGCGACGCCCTCAAGGCCAGCCAGCGTGTGCTGCCTGCCGTGCCGGTCACGGTGCAGCAGGCCACCGTCGTGCGGCTGGACACCCCCTTCAGCGTGGAGGTGGCCGCACCGCCCAACGCCTTGCCGGGGCGCGGTGGCGTGCAAATGAGCCTGCGCCCGCGCCTGGCCGATGGCCTGCCCGGCGTGCAGGCCTGGTTCGAACGCTACCCCTACACCTGCCTCGAGCAGCGTGCCAGCCGCGCGCTGGGCCTGCGCGATGCCACGGCCTGGCGCGCGCTGGTGGCACAACTGCCGTCCTACCTCGACGCCGACGGCCTGGCCGGCTACTTCCCGCCCCGCGAAGGCGATGACCGCCATGGCAGCGACACCCTGAGTGCCTACCTGCTGGCCGTGTCGCACGAGGCCGCGTTGTGGCGCCCCGAACTCGCGTTGCCCGATGACGTCAAGGCCCGGTTGGCCCAAGGGCTGACGGCGTTCGTCGAAGGCCGTGTCGAGCGCAAGCACTGGTCGCCGCAGCGCGACCTGGAGCTGCGCAAGCTGGCCGCCATCGAAGCGCTGTCGCGTCACGGCCTGGCCCCGCCCCGCCTGCTGGAGAGCCTCACCATTGCGCCCGACCAGTGGCCCACCCACGCGGTGATCGACTGGTGGCTGGTGCTGCGCCGGCTCGACGGCGTGCCGCAGCGCGAGCAGCGCCTGGCCCAGGCCACGCAGGTGTTGCGGGCGCGGCTGTCGTACCAGGGCACGCGTGTGCTGTTCAGCCGCGAGCGCGAAGACGCGTGGTGGTGGCTGATGCAGAACGGCGATGTGAACGCCGCGAGGCTGCTGTCCGCCGTGCTGGAAGACCCGCAGTGGAAAGACGACTGGGCGCGCCTGGCCAACGGCCTGATCGGCCGTCAGCAAGGCGGTGCGTGGTCCACCACCACGGCCAACCTCTGGGGCAGCCTGGCACTGGAAGGTTTTTCGCGCCGGCTGGAGTCGGCTCCGGTGGCTGGCACCACCCGTGCCTCGCTGGCCGGGCGCAGCGTGGCGGTGGACTGGCGCAGCAGCGAGCGCAGCGCCGAACTGCCCTGGCCCCCCGCGCGCGAGAAACTGGAGGTGACCCATGCCGGCAGCGGTGCGCCCTGGCTCACGCTGCAGGCCTCGGCCGCGGTGCCATTGACGGCACCTGTGGCGGCCGGTTACCGCGTGCGCCGCGTGGTCACGCCGGTGGAGCAGGCCACGCCCGGTTCGTTCAGTCGGGGCGACGTGTTGCGTGTGAGCCTGGAGGTGGACGCGTCCGCCGACATGAGCTGGGTGGTGCTGAGCGACCCGGTGCCAGGCGGCGCCACCATCCTGGGCAGCGGCCTCGGGCGCGATACGCAGATAGCCACCCGCAGCGAGCGCAGCGGCGGCGCGGGCTGGCTGGCCTTTGAAGAAAGGGGCTTCGACGCCTTTCGCGCCTACTACGCCTACCTGCCCAAGGGCACCACCAAGGTGGAGTACACCGTGCGCCTGAACAACGTCGGCCGTTTCGGCCTGCCGCCCACTCGGGTGGAGGCCATGTACGCCCCCGAGATGTACGGCGAAGCGCCCAACGAGGCGCTGGTGGTGGGAGCCGGGCGGTGAGAGCCGTGGGTGTGCATGGCTACCTGCTGCTGATCCTGGTGGCGGGCTTGGCCGCCTGCGGTGACGACGCCGAGCGCTTCTTTTCGGGTCGCCCCTCCGGCATGTCCCTCGTGCACAACCACATCATCGGCGGGCCGCCCGAGGCCACGCTGGCGTTGTTGCGGGTGCCGGTGCGGTTTGCGCAGGCGCGCCCGGCGCATGTGAGCGAATGGCAGTTCTCCCTGATCGCCTGGTGGCGCGATGCGGACAAGGCCACTCAGATGCGCTCGCAGTTTGACCAGCTCACGCCGGCCGAACGGGAGGCGTTGTTGAACTGGGTGGGGGCGCGCCATCCGGGGCTGTCTGCCGACGCGGCGGCCACGCTGGCTGACGTGGCGCGGGCATTGAAGGAGCGGCCATGAGGCGCTGGGCCGCCGCGTTGCTGCTGGCGCTGGCCTCTTGGCCTGGCGCGTGGGCTTTGCCCGGACCCGCCGAGGTTCGTGCCGCCCACCAGCCGTCTGATGCCTGGCTGCTGTCCCGCGACGGCGAACCGCTGCACCGCCTGCGCACCGATGCCACCGTGCGGCGTGGGCCCTGGGTGGAACTGGCCGATGTATCGCCCGCGCTGCGCACCGCACTCGTGCTGTCGGAAGACCGGCGTTTCCACGAGCACAGCGGGGTGGACTGGCGGGCCGTGTCGGCCGCAGCCTGGGCCAACCTATGGGACACCCGCACGCGTGGCGCCTCCACACTGACCATGCAGCTGGCGGGCCTGCTGGACGACGACCTGCGCGCCAGCAACGGCGGCCGGAGTGTGGGTCAGAAACTGGGCCAGGTGCTGGCTGCACAGCGGCTGGAGCGCCAGTGGCGCAAGGACCAGATCCTGGAGGCCTACCTCAACCTCGTGCCCTGGCGCGGCGAGCTGGTGGGCATCGATGCGCTGTCCCGTGCGCTGTTCGGCAAGGCCCCCCACGGGCTGGACGAACGCGAGGCCGCACTCGCCGTGGCCCTGGTGCGCGCGCCCAATGCCGGCGTGGCGCAGGTGGCCGAACGTACCTGCGGTGTGTTGCGCCAGCTGCGCACGGCTGCCGAGCGCTGCGACGGCTTGCCCACCTATGTGCACGCGGTACTGTCGCAGCGCCACCTCGAGGCCAGCGATGGTGTGGCGCCGCACCTGGCGCGCCAGCTGCTGCGGCCCGGTGCCGGCAACGTGCGTTCCACGCTGCACGCGCCGCTGCAGCGCTTCGCGGTGGCCACGCTGCACCAGCAGCTGCGTGAGCTGCAGGGCCGCCAGGTGAACGACGGCGCCGTGCTGGTGCTGGACAACGCCAGCGGCGAGGTGCTGGCCTGGGTGGGCTCGTCGGGCGGGTTGAGTGCGGCCACCGAGGTGGATGCGGTGCTGGCGCTGCGCCAGCCGGGCTCCACGCTCAAGCCCTTCCTCTATGCACAGGCCATTGCCGAGCGCCGGCTCACCGCCGCATCGCTGCTGGATGATTCGCCCGCGCACATTTCCACCGCGTCGGGCCTGTACATCCCGCAGAACTACGACCGCCGCTTCAAGGGCTGGGTGTCGGCGCGCACCGCACTCGGTGCCTCGCTCAACGTGCCGGCGGTCCGTGCGCTGGTGATGGTCTCGCCCGACGCCTTTGCGCGGCAGCTGCGCGCGCTGGGCATCACCTTGCGCGAACCGGCGGGCTACTACGGCTACAGCCTGGCGCTGGGCAGTGCCGAGATGAGCCTGCTGGAGCTGACCAACGCCTACCGCGCGCTGGCCAATGGCGGGCACCTCTCGCCCGTGCGGCGTTTGCCCAGCGATCCGCGCGCGGCACCCGTGCGCGCGCTGGACACAGGTGCCGCTTTCATTGTTGGCGACATCCTCTCGGACAACCAGGCCCGTGCCCGCACCTTCGGCAGCGACAGCGTGCTGGTCACGCGGTTCTGGTCGGCCGTGAAAACCGGCACCAGCAAGGACATGCGCGACAACTGGGCCGTGGGCTGGTCGGCCCGCTACACCGTGGGCGTGTGGGTGGGCAACGCCGGTGGCTCACCCATGCACGACGTGAGCGGCTCACACGGTGCGGCGCCCGTCTGGGCGGCGGTGATGCAGTTCCTGCACGAGCGCGAGCCTTCGCGTGCGCCTGCGGCGCCGGCTGGGCTGCAGCGCGCAGCCGTCACCTTCGGAGCGGACCTCGAGGCCGCGCGGCTGGAGTGGTTCCTGCCCGGCACCTCACAGGCCCGCTACGCGCTGGCGCCTGCACCCGCGGCGGCCACGCGTATCCTGGCGCCGGTGAACGGCAGCATCGTCGCACTGGATCCCGACATTCCGCCGGCCCACCAGCGGCTGACGTTCCAGGCCGAGGGCACGGGGCAGGGCATGGCCAACGGGGTGCGCTGGCGCGTGGGAGGGCGCGAGGTGGGGCGGGGTACACAGGCCCAGTGGCTGCCCTGGCCGGGGCGGCAGGTGGTGCAGCTGCTGGATGCGAAGGGCCAGCTGCTGGACGAGGTGCGCATCGAGGTGCGGGGGGCGGCACCCAAGGCCGGGGTCAGACGCCCAGGTGCTGCTCCAGCAGCTGCGGCTGGGCCACCAGCTCGGCCGTAGGCCCTTCGAACACCACCTCGCCTTTGACCAGGATCACGTTGCGGTCGGTGATCTGGGTCACGTGTTTCCAGTTCTTGTCCACGATCACGCTGCTGATGCCGCTTTCGCGGATCAGGCCGCAGATGCGCCAGATCTCGCGGGCGATGAGGGGTGCCAGGCCTTCGGTGGCCTCGTCGAGGATCAGCAGGTCGGGGTTGGTCATCAGGGCTCTGCCAATGGTCAGCATCTGCTGCTCGCCACCGCTCAGTTGCTGGCCACCATGGTTCAGGCGTTCCGCCAGGCGCGGGAAGGTGTCGAGCACGCGCTCAAAGGTCCAGTCGCGCTGGCCGCCTGTGCCGGGCCGCGCGGCCATCACCAGGTTTTCCTTCACGCTGAGGTTGCCGAAGATGCCCCGGCCCTCGGGCACGTAGGCCACGCCCAGCTTGGCGACTTCGTAGGCGCTGGCGCCCGTCATGTCGCGCTCTTTCACTCGCACCTGGCCGCCGCTGGGCTTGACCAGACCCATCAGGCTCTTGAGCAGCGTGGTCTTGCCCATGCCGTTGCGGCCCATGAGGCCGATGGTCTGGCCGGGCAGCACGGTGAAGTCCACACCTTTGAGGATGTGGCTGGGGCCGTAGTGGGTGTGCAGGCCCTGGGCCTGGATCAGGGCCGCGGCCATTTCAGCGCCGCCCGGCCGCCCGAAGGCGCTGAAGCGCCCCCTCGGGGGGCAGCGATACGCGAAGCGATGAGTGTGGGGGCTTCATGTTCAGTGTTCCTCACCGAGGTAGGCGGCCTGAACGCCGGCATCGGCGCGCACGGCTGCAGGGGTGTCGCTCGCTATCACCTGGCCGTTCACCATCACCGTCAGGTGGTCGGCCAGGGCGAAGACGGCGTCCATGTCGTGCTCCACCAGCATCATGGCGTGGTCCTTTTTCAGGCTCAGCAGCAGCTCCACCATGCGCTCGGCCTCGGCCGTGCCCATGCCGGCCAGCGGCTCGTCCAGCAGCAGCACCCGGGGTGCGGTGGCCAGCGTCATGGCGATTTCCAGCTGGCGCTGTTCGCCGTGGCTGATGGTGGCGGCCACGGCGTGGCGGCGGTCTTTGAGGCCGGAGAGTTCGAGGGCGCGTTCGCTGGTGCTGTTGACCTCGCTCAGGCGGGAGGCGGGTGCGAGCCAGCGCAGCGGGTTCCACGGGGCCTCGCGCCGACGCGATTGAGCCGCCAGGCGCACGTTCTCCCATACCGTGAAGGGGGCGAAGATGTTGGTCTTCTGGTAGCTGCGGCCCAGGCCCAGGCGCGAGATGCCTTCGGGCGAGCGCCCGGTGGTGTCGTTCCCGTCCAGCTGCACCTGGCCCGAGGTGGGTGGCAGGTCGCCTGAGAGCAGGTTGGTCAGTGTCGACTTGCCGGCGCCGTTGGGGCCGATGACGGCGTGGATGCGGTCGCGCCAGAGGTCGAGCGAGACGTCGTTGACGGCCGCCAGGCCACCGAAGCGCTTGGTGAGGCCACGGGCGGTGAGCAGCACCTGGCTCATGTCCGGCCTCCGCGTGATTTGGCGATCAGTCCCAGCAGCCCTCGCGGCGCCAATATGACCACCGCGACGATGAAGCCGCCCATCAGCAGCTGCCAGTGTTTGGTCAGGTCCTTGAAGAGGTGCAGCACGTACTCGAACACGAAGGTGCCGATGATGGCGCCCGCAAAGTTGCCCATGCCGCCGAGGATGACCATCATGATGGCGTGCGCGCTCATGTGGAAACCCATGAGCTCGGGGTTGACGAAGCCGGTCTGCGCGGCCCACAGGTAGCCCGCCACGCCGGCCAGCGTGCCCGCCAGCGTGAAAGCGGTGAGCTTGTAGCCGTAGGTGCCGTAGCCCACGGCGCGCATGCGGTGCTCGTTGACGCGTATGCCGGCCAGCGCGCGGCCAAAGGACGAGAACAGCAGCCGGCGCAGGAAGGCATAGATCAGCACCAGCGCCACCAGCACGAGGTAGTAGAAGACGGTGCGGTTTTCCAGATCGATGCCATTCCAGCCGAACAGGGGTGCGGTGGGCTTGAAGTTGACATAGATGCCGTCGGAGCCGCCCAGGGCGCGGTTGTCGAAGAACAGGAAATACACCATCTGCGCGAACGCCATGGTGACCATGATGAAGTAGATGCCGTGGGTACGCACCACGAAGAAGCCGATCACCAGCGCAGCCAGGCCAGACGCGGCGGCGGCCAGCGGCAGCGTCCACCAGAGCGCCACAGGCTCGCTGGACGGCATGATGAAGGCCAGTGCGTAGCCCGCGATGCCGAAGTAGGCCGCATGGCCCAGCGACACCAGGCCGGTGACGCCTTGAAGCAGATCGAGGCTCATCGCGAAGATGGCGAGGATCATCATCTGCGTGAGCATCTGCAGGTAGAAGTCGCGCCCGTCCATGGGCACGGCCGGGAACGCGGCCAGCGCCACCAGGCCCAGGGCCAGCAGCAGCTGCACGCTGCGCGGCAGGGTTTCGATCAGGGCTTTGGGTGCACTCATGGACACACTTATTGCTTGAACAGCCCTTCGGGCTTGTAGAGCAGCACGGCTGCCATGAGCATGTAGACCAGCATGCCGGCCACCTGTGGCAGCAGCACCTTGCCGAAGGTGTCCACCAGACCCACCAGCAGCGAGGCCACCAGCGCACCGCGCACCGAACCGATGCCACCGATGACCACCACCACGAAACACATGATGAGGACGGTGGACCCCATGTTGGGGTACACGCTGGAGATGGGCGCAGCGATCATGCCGGCCACCGAGGCCAGGCCCACGCCCAGCGCGAACACGATGGCGTGAATGAGGCGGATGTTGATGCCCAGGGCTTCGGTCATGTCGCGGTTGAAGGCGCCCGCGCGTATCTTCATGCCCAGGCGGGTCTTGCTGATCAGCAGGTACAGCCCCACTGCGAGCACGATGCACAGGCCCGACATGAACAGCCGGTAAACCGGGTAGGAGAGGTTGTCGGTCAGCGGGATGGCCCAGTTGAACACCTCGGGCATCTGCACCGCGTGAACGTCGTCGCCCCAGAGCAGCGAGCGGGTTTCCTCGAAGATGTAGATCAGGCCGAAGGTGAGCAGAACCTGGTCGAGGTGGTCGCGGTGGTAGAAGTGGCGAAACAGCAGCCATTCAAGCAGCCAGCCCAGCACCACCGACAGCACCGCGCCCGCCACGATGGCGAGCAGAAGGTTGCCCATCAGCCCCGTGAGCGACCAGGCCAGGTAGGCACCCAGCATGTAGAAGCTGCCATGCGCGAGGTTGACCACGCCCATGATGCCGAAAATCAGCGTCAGCCCGGCGGCCAGCATGAATAGCAGCAGCCCGTATTGCAAGCCGTTGAGCAGCTGGATCAGGAAGTTGGCGAGTGTCACGTTGTGGCGTGTGTAGGTGTCAGGCCTGCCTGCGCGAGAGCAGAAGCAACGCACCCATGAGTGCGAACAGGCCGCCGCATCCGCGGTTGAACCAACGCATGCGGGTGCCGTCTGCCATCATCGGTGCCAGGCGCGCCGCGCCCAGGGCGCAGAGCGTGAGCACGCTGAACTCGATGGCGACAAAGGTGGCGGCCAGCAGCGCGAACTGCGGGACCCAGGGCGCGTTGGGCTGGATGAACTGTGGGAAGAAGGCGGCGAAGAACAGCAGGGCCTTGGGGTTGCTGGCACCGACCAGAAAACCTTGCAGGTAGAGCGAGCGCAGTCGCCGCGGTGCGGGCCTGCCGCTGGCCTCCACATTCCAGGGCAGGCCGGGCTGGCGAAACGTCCTGACGCCCAGCCAGACCAGGTAGGCCGCGCCCACCAGCTTGAGGGTGACAAACGCCGCCTCGGATGCTGCCAGCAGCGCGCCCAGGCCCAGTGCAGACAACAGCATCACACCCAGCACAGCACTGACACTGCCCGCCACCGATGCCAGTGCGCTGGCCGTGCCCAGACGCAGGGCGTTGGCGATGCACATGAGCATGGTGGGCCCGGGCGTGAGCACGAGCAGGGCCACGGCGGCCAGGTAAAGCAGATAGGTGCTGGAGGTCATGACACGGAAGGAAAGCAAAGGCCGAGCCAGTGTGACATGGCCGCCCGCAGGCGGCCATGCAAAAACCCTGGCCGAAAGAGACGCTCAGCCCATGCGGCAGCCGGTGCCAGGGTCTTCAATGGCCTTGCCAGCCACGCCAATGACCTTGTTTTCCTTGTTCTCCACCTTGCGCAGGTAAATGTCCTGGATGGGGTTGTGCGACTTGCTCATGGTCCACTTGCCGCGGGGGCTGTCGATCACGGCGCCTTCCATGGCGGCGTACAGGGCCTTCTTGTTGGCCAGATCGCCCTTGACGGCGTTGGCACCCTTGATGAGCAGCAGGCCGGTGTCGTAGCCCTGCACCGCGTACACGTCGGGCTGCAGCTTGAAGGTCTTGGCGTATTCGAGGCGGAACTTCTGGTTGCGCGGCGTGGCCAGCGAATCGCTGTAGTGCATGGTCGTGATCACGCCGTTGGCCGCGTCTCCGGCGGCGTCCAGCACGCCTTCGGTGAGGAAGCCCGAGCCGTACAGCGGGATGGTCTTGTTGAGGCCGGCAGCCGCGTAGTCGCGCATGAATTTGGCCGCGCCACCACCGGCGAAGAAGCACGCCACCGCATCGGGCTTGAGTGCCGCAATTTCGGTCAGCAGGGCCTGGAACTCGACGTTGGGGAAGGGCAGGCCCAGTTTCTTGATGATGGTGCCGCCGGCCTTGGTGTAGCTCTGCTCGAAGCCCTCGAAGGCCTCGTCGCCGGCTGCATAGCTCCAGGTGATCCAGACCGCCTTCTTGTGGCCGTTGGCCACCATGGCCTGGCCCAACGCCAGCGTGGGCTGCGAGTTGGAAAACGAGGTGCGGAAAACGTTGGGGGCGCACTGCTGGCGGGTGGCGATGTGCACGCCCGCGTTGGGGATGAGGTTGAGCACGCCGGTGTCGCGCGCCACCTTGTGGATGCCCATCTGCACGCCCGAGTGCACGGTGCCCACGAGCACGTCCACCTTGTCGCGCTCGACCAGGCGGGTGGCGTTCTCTATGCCCTTGGCGGGGTTGGATTCGTCGTCCACCTTGAAGAACTCGACCTCACGGCCACCCAGCTTGCCGCCCTGTTCGTTGAGCGCCATGCGAAAGCCGTTCTCGATGGCCACGCCCAGCTGGGCGAACGTCCCGGTGTAGGGCAGCATGAAGCCCACACGCACCTTGGCCGACTGCGCACGCACGATCTCGGGCAGCAGCAGGCCGGAAGATGCTGCGCCGATGATGGCGGCGCCACGTTGCAGGACGATTCGGCGAGAGGTCATGGGTGTCTCCTGAGGTTGTTGGCCCCATGCTAGGGGTGATTGCGGCGAGCCGCGATACTGACTTTCCCTTACTTCAGGCCTGAAACGTTCAGGTCTGAAATTTCAAAGGTTCCGACGGGTCATCAGACCGTGCCCGCCCGCAGACGAAAGCGCTGGATCTTGCCGGTGGCTGTCTTGGGCAGCTCTGGCACGAAGGCGATCCAGCGCGGGTACTTGTAAGGTGCGAGCCGTTCCTTCACATGGGTCTGCAGCGTGGCCTCGTCGGCGCTCTGGCCGGGCTTGAGCACCACATAGGCCTTGGGCTTGACCAGCCCGTCGCTGTCCGCAAGGCCCACCACGGCGGCCTCGAGAACGGCAGGGTGGGTCATCAGGCTGGCCTCCACCTCGAACGGCGAGACGTAGATGCCGCCCACCTTGAGCATGTCGTCGCTGCGGCCGCCGTAGGTGTAGTAGACATCGCCTTTCTCGTCGGTCTGACGCGTGTACTTGTCCCCACTGCGCGTCCACTCGCCGCAGAAAGTGGCCTTGGTCTTCTCGCGCTGGTTCCAGTAGTAAAGGGCGGCGGTGGGGCCGCTCACCTGCAGCTCGCCGAGCTCGCCGTCGGCACATTCGCTGCCGTCTTCCCGCAGCAGGCGCAGGCGGTAGCCCGGCACCGCCTGGCCGGTGGTGCCGTAGCGCACCGCGCCGGGGCGGTTGCTCAGAAAGATGTGCAGCATCTCGGTCGAGCCAATGCCATCGAGGATGTCGCAGCCGTACTCGGCCTGCCACTTGCGACCGATTTCGGCCGGCAGGGCTTCGCCCGCGCTGGTGCACACGCGCAGGGTCAGAGCCGGGCGTGCCGGGCGCTGCGGGTCGGCCAGCAGTGCCGCGTACAGCGTGGGCACGCCGTAGAAGAGGGTGGGCCGGTGTTGCGTGAGCACGTTGAACACCGCGGCTGGCGTGGGGCGTTCGTTCAGCAGCACGGTGGTGGCCCCCACACTGAGCGGGAAAGTCAGCGCGTTGCCCAGGCCGTAGGCAAAGAACAGCTTGGCGGCAGAGAACACCATGTCGTCCTCGCGTATGCCCAGCACCGGCTGGGCATACAGCTCGGCCGTCGGGAGGAGGTGGCCGTGCAGGTGCACCGTGCCCTTGGGCTTGCCGGTCGAGCCGCTGGAATAAAGCCAGAACGCGGCTTCGTCGGCCTGGGTGTCGGCCACGGCGCGCTCGCCGCCACCGGAAGCTTCCCAGTCTTCCAGCGTGTGGGTGGCGATGCCCGTGCCCTGCGGCGCGGTGCCGCCACAGACCACCACATGCTGCAGGGCGGGGTGCTCGGGCAGCAGCGCCTCGAACGCGGGCCACAGCGGCGCACCCACCACCAGCACACGGGCGCGCGAATCGCGCAGCATGAAGTCGAAATCGGCCGGTGTGAGCAACGTGTTCACGGCCACGGGCACCACACCGGCCAGCAGGCTGCCGAGGAAGGCGACGGGCCAGTCCACCGTGTCGTGCAGGCACAGGAACAGCCGCGACTCGCGCTGCACCCCCTGGCAACGCAACCCGGCCGCGAAGGCGTGGGCGCGGCGCTCCAGCTCGGCGTAGCTCAGCTGGCGACCGGTGGTGGCCTCGATGTAGGCCGGTTTGGCGGCGCGGGCGCGGTGGCGCTCCAGCAGGTCCTGCGCGGCGTTGTACATCAGGCCCCCTGCGTCTGCAGGGCCTGGGCCAGCCACTCGCGGCACCAGGCGGTGCCTTCGGCCTCGGCCAGCGTGCCGGCGCTGGCGTCGTGGCACCAGACCTCGCCGATGCGTTTGGCGCCCAGGTCGGCCAGCCGTTCGTCGAATTTCTTGCCACCGAAACAGAAGGTGTTGAGGTAGGTGCGGTCGCCCAGCGCGATCACGCCGTAGCGGACATGGCCCAGGTACTTGGGTGTGGCGTCGAGCGACTCGTAGAGCGAGCGGGCGTTGTCGGGCACGTCACCGGAGCCGTAGGTGGATGTGCATATGAGATATAGTGCATCTTCTTCGAAGATGTTGATGTCCAGCCCATCCATCATCACCACCTCGATGTCGTCGACCAGGTCGGCGCAATCCATCTGGATGGACTGGGCCACGTACTCGGCCGTGTTGGTCATGGTGCCGACGAGTATCCTGAGTTTCATGGGCTGGGCTCCGTATGCAGTAAACTGCTTGACAGTCGATTGCTTTGAAATATACTGCATTCCATTGCCAGCCTCCAAGCAGGAAAACCCCAATTTCTCACACGCCATGCAGGATGCCGTGAAACGCCCCGCCCAGGATGCCGCCCCAGATGCCGAGCTGATGCACGAGCTGGGCGGTCGCATCCGTGCCTGGCGTGCTCGCCGGGGCATGACGCGCAAGGCGCTGGCGCTGGACGCCCGGTTGTCAGAGCGGTTCCTGGCCGACGTGGAGACGGGACGCGGCAATGTGTCCATCCATTCGCTGGCCGCCGTGGCGCGTGCTCTCAACGTGGGCCTGGTCGAGCTGCTGCAGGACCCCATGCCGACGCCTTTGGCCCGCGTGGTCACCCAGTTGCAGCGCCTGGAGGCCGATCAGCTGGAAAAGGCCTGGTCGGTGTTGGGCCAGCAGTTCGGGTTTGGCCAGGTGCAGGGGCGCGAACGGCGCATCGCGCTGATCGGCCTGCGCGGTGCGGGCAAATCCACGCTGGGCCAGCAGCTCGCGGCCAGCCGGGGCGTGCCCTTCGTGGAGCTGGACCGTGAGATCGAACGCGAGGCTGGCACCAGCCTCAACGAAATTTTCCTGCTGCACGGCCAGCCCGGTTACCGCCGCTACGAGCGTCGCGCGCTGCTGCGCATTGCCGAGGCCCATGCCGATGGTGTGGTGATGACCACGGGTGGCAGCCTGGTGAGCGAACGCGAGACGTTTGACGCGCTGATGTCCAGTTTCTGGTGTGTGTGGGTCAAGGCCAGCCCCGATGAACACATGGCCCGTGTCGTGGCCCAGGGTGACATGCGGCCCATGGGCGGCAACGCCGAAGCCATGGACGATCTGCGCCGCATCCTGGCCAGCCGCGAACCCCTGTACGCCCGCGCCGATGCGGTGGTGGACACGGCGGCGCGCAGCGTGGCCCAGAGCCTGAAAGACCTGGAGCGGGCCGTGCCCGCGCTGGGCTGAACCCGAGAGACCGAGGAGACCCACAATGAATGCGATGGCCGAACCCCTGCTGTTCCAGCAGGGTGAGCGCGAACTGGTTCGCTTTTCCACCCACCCCGAACACTACCGCCACTGGGCGCTCAGCGTGGAGGGCGAGGTGGCCCGTCTCAAGCTCGACATCGATGAGGACGGCGGCATCAAGCCTGGCTACAAGCTCAAGCTCAACAGCTACGACCTCGGCGTGGACATCGAGCTGCACGACGCGCTCAACCGCATCCGCTTCGAGCATCCGGCGGTCAAGGTGGTGGTGTTCGAATCGGGCAAGGACCGCATCTGGTGCTCGGGTGCCAACATCTACATGCTGGGCCTCTCCACCCACGGCTGGAAGGTGAACTTCTGCAAGTTCACCAACGAGACCCGCAACGGTCTGGAAGACTCTTCGCGCCACGAGGGCCTGAAGTCGCTCGCGGCCGTCACCGGGGCCTGCGCAGGCGGTGGCTACGAGCTGGCCCTGGCCTGCGACCGCATCGCCATGGTCGATGACCGCTCCAGCACCGTGAGCCTGCCCGAGGTGCCATTGCTGGGCGTGCTGCCCGGCACCGGCGGCCTGACCCGCGTCACCGACAAGCGCCAGGTGCGCCGCGACCTGGCCGACATCTTCAGCACCACCAGCGAAGGCGTGCGTGCCGACCGCGCCAGACAGTGGAAGCTGATCGACGCGCACGCCAAGCCGCAGCAGTTTCCCGCACTGATCGATGCCGAGGTGGCCACCCTCAAAGCCCAGTCCAACCGCAACGGCCCGGCCCAGGGCATCGCTCTCACACCGCTGGCGCTCACCATCGACGACGCCGGTTACCACTACAGCACCGTGGACGTGGTGGTGGACCGTGGCACCCGCATCGCCACCTTCACCGTGAGCGCGCCGACCCAGGCGGTGGAGGCCACCCCCGAAACCATCGTGGCGGCTGGCGCCAACTGGTGGCCGCTGCGCCTGGCGCGCGAACTGGACGACGCCATCCTCAACCTGCGCGCCAACGACCTGGAGGCGGGCGTGTGGGTGTTCAAGACCCGTGGCGACGCGCAGCACGTGCTGCAGGCCGACACCGTGCTCGAGTCGCTCAAGGACCACTGGCTCGTGCGCGAGACCCGCGGCGCGCTGCGGCGCACGCTGGCACGGCTGGACGTGAGCAGCCGTTCGCTGATCGCGCTGGTGGACGAGGGCTCCTGCTACGCCGGCACGCTGGCCGAGCTGGCCTTTGCCGCCGACCGCACCTACATGCTTGATCTGCCCGATTCGCCCGACGCCGCCCCCACGCTCACGCTGGACGCCGCCAACTTCGGCCGCTACCCCATGGTCAACGGCCTCACCCGGCTGCAGACCCGTTTCCACGAAAACGCGGCCGAAATCGCCACGCTGCAGCAGTTGCTGGGCCAGCCGCTGGCGGCCGAACGCGCGCTGGAGCTGGGGCTGGTCACGCTCACGCCCGACGATATCGACTGGGACGACGAGATCCGCCTCATGCTCGAAGAGCGCGCCAGCCTCTCGCCCGACGCACTCACGGGCATGGAAGCCTCGCTGCGTTTCCCTGGCCGCGAGACCATGGAGACCCGCATCTTCGGGCGCCTGTCCGCCTGGCAGAACTGGATCTTCATCCGCCCCAACGCCGTGGGCGATGACGGTGCCCTCAAACTGTTCGGCACCGGCAAAAAGGCGAAATTCGACTGGAAACGCATCTGACACCGAAGGCGAGGAGACACCCATGAGCACCATAGACCTGCAGGCCAAGATCCCCAACAACATCCACCTGGCCGACAACCGCCAGCTCCAGCGTGCGCTCGAACACTGGCAGCCCGCCTTCCTGAAGTGGTGGGGCGAGATGGGCCCGAGCGACTTCGCGGCCAACCAGGTCTACCTGCGCACCGCGGTGGGCGTGGACGCGCAGGGCTGGGCCAGCTACGGCTACACCCCCATGCCCGACTACCGCTGGGGCATCTTCCTGGCCGACCAGGAAGCCAACCGCAAGATTGGCTTCGGCGACCACATGGGGCAGGACGTGTGGCAAGACGTGCCCGGCGAGTTCCGCTCCACCTTCCGCCGCCTGATCGTGACCCAGGGCGACACCGAGCCCGCCTCGGTGGAACAGCAGCGCCTGCTGGGCCTGACCGCGCCCAGCCTCTACGACCTGCGCAACCTGTTCCAGGTGAACGTGGAGGAGGGCCGCCACCTCTGGGCCATGGTCTACCTGCTGCACGCCTACTTCGGCCGCGATGGCCGCGAGGAGGCCGAGGAGCTGCTGGAGCGCCACAGCGGCGATCCGGACAAGCCACGCATCCTGGGCACCTTCAACGAGCCCATGGACAACTGGCTGTCCTTTTTCATGTTCACCTACTTCACCGACCGCGACGGCAAGTTCCAGCTCAAGAGCCTGGCCGAATCGGGTTTTGATCCGCTGGCGCGCACCTGCCGCTTCATGCTCACCGAAGAAGCCCACCACATGTTCGTGGGCGAGACCGGTGTGGGCCGTGTCATCAAGCGCACGCTGGAGGTCATGAAGGAGCTGGACACCGACGACGTCAAGGTGCTGCGCAACGCCGGCGTGGTGGACCTGCCCACCCTGCAGAAATTCATGAACTTCTGGTTCACCAGCTCGCTCGACCTGTTCGGATCCGAAGCGTCGAGCAACGCGGCCAACTACTTCGCCAACGGCATCAAGGGTCGGCCCGATGAGGCCCGCTTCGCCGACCACGTGGAAGCCGCCAGCGAGATGCAGATCGAGGTGCCCGACGGCATGGGTGGCGTGAAGACCGAGACCATCTCCATGCGCAACGGTATGAACGAGGTGACCCGCCTGGAGTACGTGAAGGACTGCAATGTGGGCGTGACCCGCTGGAACATGGCCATCCAGCGCGCGGGCGTGGATTTCAAGCTGCAGCTGCCCTCCATCCGGTTCCGGCGCAGCGTGGGCGCCTGGGCCGGCGTGCACACCGACCCGCAGGGCCAGCCCATCAGCGCGGCCGAGTTCGAGGCCCGTCAGGCCGAGTGGCTGCCCACCGAAGCCGACATCCGCTTCGTGCAGAGCCTGATGCAGCGTGTGACCGAACCCGGCAAGATGGCCGCCTGGATCGCGCCGCCGGACCGCGGCATCAACGCCCAGCCGGTCGAGTACGAATACGTCAAGCTCTGACAGGGTAGAATCCCGGCCAGTCGGAGCGTAGCGCAGCCTGGTAGCGCATCTGCTTTGGGAGCAGAGGGTCGCGAGTTCGAATCCCGCCGCTCCGACCATTTTTCAAAAACGGCCCGTCAAGGGCCTTTTTTGATCGTGACTGCCCGTAGCTCAGTTGGATAGAGCACTCGCCTTCTAAGCGAGTTGTCGGGGGTTCGATTCCCTCCGGGCAGGCCATCTGCCACGATTGGCCCCATGCTTGCGGCCTGTGCCCGGTGGGGGCATCATCCGCTCCACCATGAAGCCCTTGCGTCTATTCCTCCTTGGCCTGCTGTTGACCGCAGGCGCGGCCCAGGCCCAGGTTTACAAGTGCGTGGGCGCGGACGGGCGAACGGTCTATGCCGATGCGCCATGCGGCGCCGGATCGCGCCAGCTGTCCCGCGAGCAGCTTGAAGCCAACACGGTGGATGCGGCCGCACTGCGGGAGCGGGCCAAAACCGAACGCGACACCCCACCGCCAGCGCCTCCAGCGGTCGCAGCCAACGCCTCCGTGTGTCCCTCGCCGCTCGAGATCCGCAACCTCGAGACCAGTGCCGGCAGTTCGCGCCTGCAAGACAGGGAGCGCGACTTCCTCTGGGCCGAGATCCGCCGCGCACGTGCCTGTTCCCGGGAGGGCAGCCGCTACACCGCCGAAGACTGGCGGGTGCTGCGTGAGGCGCAGGCGGCGCAGACCTCGGACGACCCCGTGGCGCGAGAGGCGGCCCGCCGCCGGGCCGAGGCGGTGCATGCCAGTGCCGCCTCGACCCAGGAGCAGCAGCGCATGCAGGTGGATCAGCAGACCCAGGCGCAGCGTGAGTCCGGCACCACGCTGGTGGTTCGCCCACCCGCCTGGCGGTCGCCAGCGCCGCCCCGCCCGCAGGACAGCATGGACTGCCGTGGCAACGTCTGTACCGATGCGGGCGGTGGCCGCTACGACCGCCAGCCCGATGGCAGCCTGATGCGCCGCCAGGACCAGGCCAGCTGCACCGAGGTGCGTGGCCAGCTGCGCTGCAGCGGGGGCTTGGGCCGCTGAGGGACGACCCCGGCGCGCTCAGCGGCGCTCGTACTGCTGTTTGCCGAACAGGACGTCGCGCGACTTGTCGTCGGTGATGGGCTTGCGCAGGCTGGCCAGCACCGTCACACCGCGCTGCACGGCGGGACGCGCAGCGATGCGGTCGAACCACGCCTTGAGTGCCGGGTACTGGTCGAAGTCGATGCCCTGACCCTGCCAGTTGCGCAGCCACGGGAAGATGGCGATGTCGGCGATGCTGTAGCTCTTGCCGCCGATCCAGGGGCTGGACTGCAGCCGCTTGTCCATCACGCCATAGAGGCGTTTGGCCTCGTTGGTGTAGCGGTTGATCGCGTAGTCGATCTTCTCGGGGGCATACAGCCGGAAATGGTGGGTCTGGCCCAGCATGGGGCCCACGCCGCCCATCTGGAACATCAGCCACTGCAGCACCTCGAACTTCTGGCGGTCGCCCTTGGGCAGGAGCTTGCCGTATTTGGCGGCCAGGTAGACCAGGATGGCGCCGGATTCGAACAGCGAGATGGGTTTCCCGTCCGGCCCGTGCGGGTCGGTCAGGGCGGGGATCTTGTTGTTGGGGCTGATCTGCAGGAAGTCGGGCTTGAACTGGTCGCCCTGGCCGATGTTGACCGGAATGGCGCGCCAGTCGCGGCCTTCGCGCTGGCCACATTCCTCCAGCATGATGTGGACCTTGTGTCCGTTGGGGGTGGGCCAGGAGTGGACTTCGATCATGGTGACGGAGCTCGGGTGGTTGAGATGGCCGACCACTGTACGGGAACGCCCGTTTCTCTGCAGGCGACGGCTTGAAGCACTTGTCGTGCCAGGGCGAAAGGTGATAGAATCCCGGCTTCACGACCAAATGGGCGGGTTACTACCGGCCCATTTTTTTTGGTCGAACGCAATTGTCAGATTTTCAAGGCGGCGCGGCACACACACATGGCATGGCAAGACGCGGTTGAGCAGACCATCAGCGGTCTGGGCTACGACCTGGTGGACCTGGAGAGGTCCGCCGGCGGGTTGCTGCGCGTCACCATCGACATGCCCTGGCAGGCCGACGCGCCCGTGCAGTTCATCACGGTGGAGGACTGCGAGAAGGTCACCCGCCAGCTCCAGTTCCTGCTGGAGGTGGAGAACGTCGACTACAAGCGCCTCGAAGTGGGCTCCCCCGGCATCGACCGGCCCCTGCGGCGCGAAACCGATTTCGAGCGTTTCACCGGTCAGGTGATTGACATCACGCTCAAGGCACCCATTGGCTCGGCGGCAGCCGCGGCCCCTGCAACGGGTGAGGTCGCCGTGGCGGCCAACCGCAAGAAATTCCGCGGCACGCTCGAGCGTGCTGCCGATGGCGCTGGCTGGCAGATCGTCTGGAGTGATGAGCCGCCGCGCAAACCGGGTCAGAAGGTCAGCAAGAAACGCGAACCTGCGCCGCTCAAGGCGCTGGGTTTCGTGCTGGACGAACTGCGCGAGGCGCGGCTGGCTCCCATCGTGAATTTCAAGGGGCGCGCGGCCGACGTCGGCTGAGGTGCTCGCCGGGTGTCCGGCAGGGGCCTGGCGGCCCGGGAACAACAAAAACTGTGATTGGAAAGGTGGCGGTGAAATGAATCGCGAACTGTTGATGCTGATTGATGCGATCTCGCGCGAAAAAAACGTCGAGCGCGATGTGGTGCTGGGCGCCGTCGAGGCCGCGCTGGCTTCGGCCACGAAAAAGCTCTACAAGGGCGAGGTTGACATCCGCGTGGCCGTCAACCCCGACACCGGCGAGTCCGAGACCTTCCGCCGCTGGCTGGTCGTGCCCGACGAGGCCGGCCTGCAGAACCCCGACGCCGAAGAGCTGCTGACCGATGCGCGCGACGAGATCGCCGACATCGAGGTGGGCGACTACATCGAGAAGCCGGTGGAGAGCGTGCCGATCGGTCGCATCGGTGCGATGGCCGCCAAGCAGGTCATCCTGCAGAAGATCCGCGACGCCGAGCGCGAGATGCTGCTCAACGATTTCATGAGCCGTGGCGACAAGGTTTTCGTCGGCACCGTCAAGCGCCTGGACAAGGGCGACCTGATCGTCGAGAGCGGCCGCGTGGAAGGCCGCCTCAAGCGTGGCGAGATGATCCCCAAGGAAAACTTCCGTACCGGCGACCGCGTGCGCGCCATGATCATGGAAGTGGACCTGACCCTGCGCGGCGCGCCCATCCTGCTGTCGCGTGCGGCGCCCGAGTTCATGATCGAGCTGTTCCGCCAGGAAGTGCCTGAAATCGAGCAAGGCCTGCTCGAGATCAAGAGCTGCGCCCGCGATCCCGGCAGCCGAGCCAAGATTGCCGTGCTGTCGCACGACAAGCGCGTAGACCCCATCGGCACCTGCGTCGGTGTTCGCGGTTCGCGCGTCAACGGCGTGACCAACGAGCTCGCCGGCGAGCGCGTGGACATCGTGCTGTGGTCCGAAGACCCGGCCCAATTCGTCATCGGCGCGCTGGCGCCCGCCAATGTGGTCTCCATCGTGGTCGATGAAGAGCGCCATGCCATGGATGTGGTGGTGGACGAGGAAAACCTGGCCATCGCCATCGGCCGTGGTGGACAGAACGTGCGCCTGGCTTCCGAGCTGACAGGCTGGAAGATCAACATCATGACCGCCGACGAGTCGGCGCAGAAGCAGGCCGAAGAGGCCGACGGCATCCGCAAGGTGTTCATGGCCAAGCTGGACGTGGACCAGGAAATCGCCGACATCCTCATCGAGGAAGGCTTCACCAGCCTGGAAGAGGTGGCCTATGTGCCGCTGCAGGAAATGCTGGAGATCGAAGCCTTTGATGAGGACACCGTCAACGAGCTGCGTGCCCGTGCCAAGGATGCACTGCTGACGATGGAGATCGCCAAGGAAGAGGACATGGAAGCCGTGTCGCAGAACCTGCGCGACCTCGAGGGCCTGACCCCCGAGCTGATCGGCAAGCTGACCGCTGCCGGGGTGCACACCCGCGACGACCTGGCCGATCTGGCCACCGACGAACTCACAGACATCACCGGCCAGACGCCGGAGGACGCGACGGCCCTGATCATGAAAGCGCGAGAGCACTGGTTCACCAGTGACAAGGCGCAGCAGTGATCGCGGAGGCATCGAGCGGAGAACACCCCATATGACAAGTACCACCGTCGCCGAACTGGCCGCTGAACTGAACAAGCCCACGGGCGTGCTGCTGGAGCAGCTCGCCAGCGCGGGCGTGCCCAAACAATCCGAGTCGGATGCCGTGTCCGATTCGGACAAGCACAAGCTGCTGGGTTTCCTGCAGGCCAGCCACGGCACGGCTGGCGCCGAGCGCAAGAAGATCACCCTGGTCAAGAAGTCGACCACCGAGATCAAGCAGGCCGATGCCACCGGCCGCGCGCGCACCATCCAGGTCGAGGTGCGCAAGAAGCGCACCTTCATCAAGCGCGATGACGAGGCGCCGGTTGCGGCGCCCGAACCCGAACCGGTGGCCGAGCCCGCCGTGCCGGTGGTGGACGAGGCCGAACTGGCCCGCCGCGAGGAAGAGGCGAGCCGCCAGGCAGAGCTGCTGCGCCGCCAGGAGGAAGACCTGGCCCGCAAGCGCCGTGAGCGCGAAGAACAGGAAGCCCGCGAAGCCGCTGCCGAGGCCGAGCGCCAGGCCGCCGCAGCGCAGGCGGCCCGCGAGAAGGCGGCACAGAAGGTTGAAGTGACGGTGGATGCCGTTGACGCGGAACCCGCTGCCGATGAGCAGGCTGCTGCGCAGGCCAAGGCGGTTGCCGAGCGAGAGGCTGCCCAGAAAGCCGCGGCCCAGAAAGCGGCCGAGGAAAAACAGGCCGAAGCCGAGCGCGCCAACGATCTGCAGGAGCGCCGTCGCAAGGCCGAGGCCGAGGCTGCCAACATCCGCGCGATGATGGCTGCCCCCAAGAAAGTCTTGGTGGCCAAGAAGCCCGAGGAGCCCAAACCCGCCGCCGTCGAGGCCAAGGCGGGTATCAAGGGCACGCTGCACAAGCCGGCGGGTGGCACCACCACCAAGCCCGCTGCCGGCGCCGCTGCCCCTGCGGCCGGTGCGGGCGCGGGCGGCAAGAAAGAGGTCAAGAGCGAGAACCTCTCGTCCACCTGGAAGGACGACGCTGCCAAGAAGAAGGAAATCAAGACCCGTGGCGACACCTCGGCAGGCCGCTCCAACTGGCGCGCCGGCCCCAAAGGTGGTGGTGGTCGCCGTGGCGACCGCGACAGCCGCGACAGCGGGTCGTCGTTCAATGCGCCTGCCGAGTTCAAGCAGCTTGAGGTGCACGTGCCCGAAACCATCACCGTGGCCGAGCTGGCGCACAAGATGGCGGTCAAGTCCTCCGAGGTCATCAAGCACCTGATGAAGCTGGGTCAGATGGTCACCATCAACCAGTCGCTGGACCAGGATACCGCGATGATCGTGGTCGAGGAGCTGGGCCACAAGGCCATCCAGGCCGCGCTCGACGACCCCGAGGCGTTCACCGAAGAGGAAGTCCAGGGCCAGCAGGCCGAAGCGCTGTCGCGTGCTCCGGTGGTCACCGTCATGGGCCACGTCGACCACGGCAAGACCTCGCTGCTGGACTACATCCGCCGCTCCAAAGTGGCGGCCGGCGAAGCGGGGGGCATCACGCAGCACATCGGCGCCTACCACGTCAACACGCCGCGTGGCATGGTCACCTTCCTGGACACCCCCGGTCACGAGGCTTTCACGGCCATGCGTGCGCGTGGTGCCCAGGCCACCGACATCGTCATCCTGGTCTGTGCTGCCGACGACGGCGTGATGCCGCAGACCAAGGAAGCCATCAAGCACGCCAAGGCGGCGGGCGTTCCCATCGTGGTCGCCATGACCAAGGCCGACAAACCCGAAGCCAACATCGAGCGCGTCAAGGCCGAACTGGTGGCTGAAGAGGTCGTGCCTGAAGAGTTCGGCGGCGATTCCCCGTTCGTGGCCGTTTCGGCCAAGACCGGCATGGGCGTGGACGACCTGCTGGAGCAGGTGCTTCTCCAGGCCGAAGTGCTGGAGCTGACCGCGCCGGTGGACGCCATGGCCAAAGGCCTGGTGATCGAAGCCCGCCTGGACAAGGGCCGCGGCGCCGTGGCCACCGTGCTGGTGCAGTCCGGCACCCTCAAGGTCGGCGACGTGGTGCTTGCCGGCCAGACCTCGGGCCGTGTGCGCGCCATGCTGGATGAAAACGGCAAGGCCACCAAGGAGGCCGGCCCGTCCATTCCCGTGGAAATCCAGGGTCTGGCCGAGGTGCCGCAGGCTGGCGACGAGTTCATGGTGATGTCCGACGAGCGCCGTGCGCGCGAAATCGCGACCTACCGTGCGGGCAAGTACCGCAGCACCAAGCTGGCCAAGCAGCAGGCCGCCAAGCTGGAGAACATGTTCTCCGACATGGCCGCGGGCGAGGTCAAGATGCTGCCCATCATCCTCAAGGCCGACGTGCAGGGTTCGCAGGAAGCGCTGGCCCAGTCGCTGCTCAAGCTCTCGACCGACGAGGTCAAGGTGCAGCTGGTCTACGCCGGCGTGGGTGGCATCAGCGAATCCGACATCAACCTGGCCATCGCCTCGGGTGCCGTGGTGATCGGCTTCAACACGCGGGCCGATGCCGGTGCGCGCAAGCTGGCCGAGGCCAACGACGTCGACGTCCACTACTACAACATCATCTACGACGCGGTGGACGAGCTCAAGGCCGCCATGTCCGGGATGCTGGCGCCCGAGAAGCGCGAAGAGGTCATCGGCATGGCCGAGATCCGCACCGTGTTCGTGGCCTCCAAGATCGGCACCGTGGCCGGCTGTATGGTCACCTCGGGTCAGGTCACGCGCTCGGCGCACTTCCGCCTGCTGCGCGACAACGTGGTGGTCTACACCGGCGAGCTGGAGTCGCTCAAGCGCATGAAGGACGATGTGCGCGAAGTCAAGGAAGGCTTCGAGTGCGGTATCAAGCTGAAGAACTACAACGACATCAAAGAGGGCGATCAGCTCGAATTCTTTGAGGTCAAGGAAGTGGCCCGTACCCTGTAAGGCCAGCCGTACCCATGCCCAAGCGTGCCAGCACCCCCAACCGTGGCTTCCGCGTCGCCGATCAGATCCAGCGCGATCTGACCGAGCTGATCGCGCGCGAGCTCAAGGACCCGCGCGTGGGCATGGTCACGCTCAACGCGGTGGAGGTCACGCCCGACTACGCGCACGCCAAGGTGTTCTTCAGCGTGCTGGTGGGTGACCCGCAGGAAACCCAGGAGGCCCTGACCCAGGCCGCCGGCTTCCTGCGCAACGGTCTCTTCAAGCGCCTGCACATCCACACCGTGCCCACGTTGCACTTCGTGTTTGACCGCACCACCGAACGTGCGGCCGACATGAACGCCTTGATTGCCAAGGCGGTTTCCTCGCGCGCCAAGGACGACTGAACGTGAACGCGCCACGCACACGGGTGCAGCGGCGCCCTGTGCATGGGGTGTTGTTGCTCGACAAGCCGCTGGGACTCTCCAGCAACCAGGCGCTGCAACGCGCCAAATGGCTGTTGCGCGCGGAAAAGGCCGGCCACACCGGCACGCTCGACCCATTGGCCAGCGGCGTGCTGCCGCTGTGTTTTGGCGCGGCTACCAAATTCAGCCAAGGCCACCTCGACGCCGACAAGACCTACGAAACCGTGGTGCGCCTGGGCGTGAAAACCACGACGGCGGACGCCGAAGGCGAGGTCGTGCAGCGCCGCCCGGTGACCTGCACGCCAGGCCAGGTGGTGGAGGTGCTGGACCGTTTCACCGGCCCCATCACCCAGGTGCCGCCCATGCACAGCGCACTCAAAAAAGACGGCAAGGCGCTGTACGAATACGCCCGCGAGGGCGAAACGATCGAGCGCACGCCGCGCGACGTCACCATCCACGAGCTGGAACTCCTGGACATGCGGCTGGAAGGCGACGAGCCTTTCCTGCGTCTGCGCGTAGTCTGCAGCAAGGGCACCTACATCCGCACGCTGGGCGAGGACGTGGGCGAAGCGCTGGGTTGCGGCGGCCACCTCGTCTTCCTGCGCCGCACCGCCACCGGGCCGTTTCACGTCTCCCAGGCCATGACGCTGGAGGCGCTGGAGGCGCTGGACGAACCCGCGCGCCTGCAGGCACTGCAGCCGTGCGAGGCGCTGCTGCCCGATCACGCCAGCGTCACGCTGGGCAGCGAAGATGCCGGGCGTTTCCTCAGCGGCGTGCGCCGGCGGGGCAACTGGCCCGATGCCGAGCACGTTGCCACCTTTGGCGAGCAGCCGCTCGCACTGCTGGGCACGGCCCATGTGAAAGCCGGCGAACTGATACCGGGGCGGCTGTTGAGCCCCATCGAAATCCAACAGATCCTTCTACAGAGCACACCATGAGCAGACCCATCCGCAACATCGCCATCATTGCCCACGTGGACCATGGCAAGACCACCATGGTCGACCAGCTGCTGCGCCAGAGCGGCACCTTCGCCGAACACGAGAAGGTGGTTGACACCGTGATGGACAACAACGCCATCGAACGCGAGCGTGGCATCACCATCCTGGCCAAGAACTGCGCGGTCAGCTGGAAGGACACCCACATCAACATCGTGGACACCCCGGGCCACGCGGACTTTGGCGGCGAGGTGGAGCGTGCCCTGTCCATGGTGGACGGCGTGCTGCTGCTGATCGACGCGCAGGAAGGCCCCATGCCCCAGACCCGCTTCGTGACCAAAAAGGCGCTGGCCCTGGGTCTCAAGCCCATCGTGGTGGTCAACAAGGTGGACAAGCCCGGTGCCAACTGCGACAAGGTCGTCAACGCCGCCTTTGACCTGTTCGACAAGCTGGGCGCGACCGACGAGCAGCTGGATTTTCCTGTGGTGTACGCCTCGGGCATCAACGGCTGGAGTTCGCTGGAAGAAGGGCCGGCGGGCGAGCAGTGGGGCCCGGACATGTCGGCCCTGTTCGACACCGTGCTCAAGCACGTGCCCGCACAGAAAGGTGACCCGAGCGCTCCGCTGCAGCTGCAGATCTCGGCGCTGGATTTCTCGACTTTCGTCGGCCGCATCGGCGTGGGCCGCATCAGCAACGGCACCATCAGGCCGGGCATGGACGTGGTGGTGATGGAAGGGCCGGACGGCAAATCCACCAAGGGCCGCATCAACCAGGTGCTGACCTTCCAGGGCCTTGAGCGCGTGCAGGCGACCGAAGCCGGCCCGGGCGACATCGTGCTGATCAACGGCATTGCCGACATCGGCATCGGCGTCACCGTGACCGACCCGCTGAACCCGCAGCCGCTGCCCATGCTCAAGGTGGATGAGCCCACCCTGACCATGAACTTCTGCGTCAACACCAGCCCGCTGGCCGGCCGTGAAGGCAAGTACGTGACCAGCCGCCAGATCTGGGACCGTCTGCAGAAGGAACTGCAGCACAACGTGGCGCTGCGCGTGCGCGAGACCGACGAGGACGGCGTGTTCGAAGTCTCCGGTCGCGGCGAATTGCACCTGACCATCCTGCTGGAAAACATGCGCCGCGAAGGCTACGAGCTGGCCGTCTCCAAGCCGCGCGTGGTCTTCAAGGAAGTGAATGGCGAACGCCACGAGCCCATCGAGCTCGTCACCGCCGACATCGAGGACAGCCACCAGGGCGGCGTGATGCAGGCGCTGGGCGAGCGCAAGGGCGATCTGGTCAACATGGACCCGGACGGCCGTGGCCGCGTGCGCCTGGAGTACCGTATCCCGGCGCGTGGCCTGATCGGCTTCTCCAATGAATTCCTCAACCTTACGCGGGGTTCGGGCCTGATCTCCAACATCTTCGACGGCTACGAACCGCACAAGGGCGAGATCGCCAGCCGCAAGAATGGCGTGCTGATTTCCATGGACGACGGCGAGATCTTCACCTACGCCTTGGGCAAGCTCGACGACCGTGGCCGCATGTTCGTCAAGCCCAACGACCCGGTGTATGAGGGCATGATCGTCGGTATTCACAGCCGCGACAACGATCTGGTGGTGAACGCGACCCGCACCAAGCAGCTGACCAACTTCCGTGTCAGCGGCAAGGAAGACGCGATCAAGATCACCCCACCCATCCAGCTGACGCTGGAGTACGGTGTCGAGTTCATCGAGGACGACGAACTCGTCGAGATCACGCCCAAGTCGATCCGCCTGCGCAAACGCTTCCTGAAGGAGCACGAGCGCAAGCGCGCCAGCCGCGACGCATGATCCCCCACGCTCCCTCGCTGCGCGTGGTCGCTGTCCCCCTAGGGGGCTGGGCCGCCTTGGGAACGGCCCGGCGGTGGCCCTTGTCCATCGGACAACGATGAAGCTCAAACACACCCAGGCCGTCTGGCTGATGGTGGCGGTGACCCTGATGTGGTCTACCGCCGGTGTGGTTACGCGCCACCTAGAGGCCGCCCGGGCCTTTGAGGTGACGTTCTGGCGCAGCTTCTTCACGCTGGTCTCGCTGGCCGTGATCCTGCCCCTGTGGCAGGGCTGGGGCATCTGGCGGCGTATTCGGGAAGAGGGCGCCATCCTCTGGGTTTCCGGCCTGTGCTGGTCGGTGATGTTCACTGCCTTCATGGTGGCGCTCACGCTGACCTCGGTGGCCAACGTGCTCATCACCATGTCGGCCGGTCCGCTGCTCACCGCGCTGATCGCGCGCATCTTCATCGGGCACAAATTGCCGGCGCGCACCTGGGCCGCCATCGTGCTCGCAGGCCTTGGCATCGCCTGGATGTTCGGCTCACAGCTGGGCGACGGCGCCTTGCTCGGCACGCTGGTGGCTTTCTGTGTACCGATTGCCGGCGCGGTCAACTGGACGCTGGTTCAGCGCAGCCAGTCCAGCGGGCATGCGGTCGATCTGGCGCCGGCCGTGATGCTGGGCGCCCTGATCTCCAGCGTGGTCACGCTGCCGCTGGCCTGGCCGCTCGCCGCCAGCGCGCACGACCTGTGGCTGCTGGGTGGTCTGGGCCTGGGCCAGCTGGCCATTCCCTGCGTGCTGTCGGTGGTGTGCGCCCGGGTGCTCAGTGCGCCCGAGGTGTCGCTGCTGGCGCTGCTGGAGGTGCTGTTCGGCATCGCCCTGGCCTGGCTGGGGGCCAGCGAGGTACCCAGCCCCCAGGTGCTGCTGGGCGGTCTGCTGGTGATGGGCGCACTGGCCGGCAACGAGTGGCTGGGCTGGCGGGAGCGTATGGCCCACTACCGCATACAGACCCTCAGTGCCGGCACCGATCAAACCGCAGGAGACGAACATGACTGATGTGCTGACCGAGATTCACAACGGCGTGGGCTTCATCACGCTGAACCGCCCGCGCGCGCTCAACGCCCTGAGCCTGGAGATGGTCCGTGCGCTCAACGCCGTGCTGCTGGCCTGGCGCGACGACGCCACGGTGCACGGCGTGGCCATCCGTGGCGTCAACAAGGAAGGCCCGTTTGGAGCGTTCTGTGCCGGTGGGGACATCCGCTTCTTTCATCAGGCCGCGCTGGCGGGTGATGCCGCGCTGGAGGACTTCTTCAGCGAGGAATACGCCCTCAACCACCTGATCTTCACCTACCCCAAGCCCTACATCGCCTTCATGGACGGCATTGTGATGGGTGGTGGCATGGGCATCAGCCAGGGCGCCAGCACCCGCATCGTGACCGAGCGGACCAAGATGGCCATGCCCGAGACCAACATCGGCCTGTTTCCCGATGTGGGCGGTGGCCACTTCTTGGGCAACTGCCCAGGCCGCGTGGGCGAATACCTGGGCCTGAGTGGCCTGCTCATACACGCCGAGCAGGCCGTGGCCTGGCGGCTCGCCGACGTGATGGCGCCCTCTGCGGCGCTGGCCGTTGCCTGGACCGCGCTGCAGGGTTTCAACCCGGCGTCGCCCGACGCGCTGCGCAGCGCCTGGGACGCCTGGATGCGCGAGGCCGGCTGGACGCGTGAGGTGCCGGCCCAGACCTTGCCCGCCGAAGTGGAGGCCGCTTTTGCCGCGCCCGATGCCACGGCCGTGGTGTTGGCGCTGGAAGCGGCCGGCACCGATGAAGCCCGCGCCGTGGCCGCGCTGCTGCGCCAGCGCTCGCCGCTGATGCTGCACGTGGTGCTGGAGCAGGTACGCCGCGCACGCGGCATGCCGCTGGCCGATGAGCTGCGCATGGAGCGCGATCTGGTGCGCCACTGCTTCCAGCCGCGCCACCTGGGCCGCAACGCCGCTGCCAGCGAAACGGTGGAAGGCGTGCGTGCCCTGGCGGTCGACAAGGACCACGCGCCGCGCTGGAACCCCGCTCGGCTGGAAGACGTGACGCCCGACATGGTGGCGCCGTTCTTTGTCAGCCCCTGGCCGGCAGCGGCCCACCCTCTGCGCGATCTGGGCTGATAGCGTTTCCTCAGCGTGCGCCGATCTGTCGGTGCACGTCGTGAGCCAGGCTCAGCAGCGTGGCCCGGGGCAGCGAACCGGCCAGCGCATAGCCGGTGCCATCTTCCAGCCAGTAGAAGCGGGCCACGCCCCGGTCGTCCGAGAACTGGAACGCCGTACCGGTGTCGGCACCGTGTGCGGCGAGCGCGCCGATGTAGAGCGTGAGGCGTTGCCCGGCACTGTTCTGGAACATGAACTGGGCACGTGCGCCTGCTTCGCCGGGCAGAAGGCGCCCGCCCACGAGATCAAACCCCAATGCCTGCAGCTGCGGCACCTTGAGCGGGCGGTCCAGCCGCTTGGACAGCCACTGCACCAGGTGCTCCTGCTGGGCGGCCGTCACCTCCACCGGGTGCCGTACCTCGGGGGTGTAGACCACGTGGGCCAGGGCCGCGTCGCGGGCGAAGTGACGAGCCAGCGTGGTGTCCGATCGTTGCCAGATCGGCTGGGCGACCCACCCCGCCACAAAGGCCAGCAGCACCGAGGCGGCCAGCCCCCCCAGTCGCAGCCAGCGTCGCACCCTTTGCTGCCGCTGGCCGGCGCCTCGAGCCAGTGCCACCCATTCGGGGGGCAGGGGTTCGAACGCCACGTCGGCGTGCAGCTCATGCAACAGCGCATCCTGCCGGGCCCAGGCGTGGGCCTCGGCCTCGGTGGCCGGCTCGGGGTGGGGTGATCGGGTGTCGCTCATCGTCGCAGGGTCATTTCAGGCGCCGCAGCGCCGCCGTTGCGGGCACGGGGCGTGCGGGTGCCTCCATCAGTTCGCGCAAACGTACCCGGGCGCGCGACAGCCGGGACATCACCGTGCCTATGGGAAGGCCCAGCACCTGGGCCGCCTGCGCATAGGACATGTCTTCCATCCCCACCAGCAGCAGCACGCTGCGCTGGTCGTCTGGCAGCTGCAGCAGGCAGCGCTGCAGGTCCATCAGCTCGTCGCGCCGCGAGGGGGTATCGGCCAGGGTGTGTTCGACGTCTTCCACCGGCACAGCAACCGGGCGTGCCGCCACCGAACGGCGCCCGTTCAGGTAGAGGTTGTGCATGAGGGTGAACAGCCAGGCCCGCAGATCGGTACCCACCAGCCAGAGCCGCCAGCGGTCACAGGCACGCTCCAGGGTGTCCTGCACCAGGTCATCGGCCGCCCACGCGTCGCCCGTGAGGGCGCGTGCGTAGCGGCGCAACCCGGGCAGGTGCTGTAAGAGCTGGTCCTGTTCCACCCGGTGTATTGTGGCTCGCTGTACCAGAAGGCGTCAGGGGCGCACCACCCGCCAAGCGTTGTTGAATCCGTCGCCGGTCTTGTCACCGGGTTTGCTGTCGCGCACCCAGAAATACAGCGGCTTGCCCTTGTAGGCCCACTGCCTCTTGCCATCGTCGCGGGAGACCACGGTGTAGTCGCCCATGGGTTTGTCGCTGTCGGCGGCCATCAGCGGTGGCCAGTTGGTGGCACAGGCACCGTTGCAGACCGACTTGCCGCTGCCCGCTTCGTCGCGGTCGAAGGTGTAGAGCGTCATGCCGTTGCTGCCGGTGAGCACGCCGTCGGCCACTTTGGCCGGGGCAGGGGCCATGCTGGCGCAGGCGCCCAGCAGGATGCCACTGGCCAGAACGAGGGAGGTGAGGGTGCGCATGCAAGGCTCCTGGTGGTGATGGATACCTGCATGAACACCTGGCACATGCGGTTTATTCCGTCGCCGAAAAAATACTCCGGCGCCGACGCAGCAGCGCCTGTCCCATGCACACGCGTGCGCCTTCTGCCATGCCTTCGGCGAGCTCGAAGCCGGGTGGCACGAACACCAGAATGGTCGAGCCGTGCTGGAACCAGCCCAGTTCCTCGCCCTTGCGCACGGCCGCCCCACATGGGATCTCGTTGGGGCCGCGGTACTTCAGGTGCAGCAGCACGTCGGCCGCGTGCAGGCGCAGACTGGCCACCAGGATGGCGGCCACCGGCACCAGCACCAGCGGTGTGCCGTCTGCCAGGCGCAGGCGCAGCACTGCACGCTCGTTGCGGCAGAACAGTTTCTCCACCCGCTGCAGGGCGATCGGGTTCACGTTCCAGGTGTCGCCGCTGAGGTAGGTGACATGCTCCAGCGTGGCGTCGTGGGGCGCGTGGAAGCGGTGGTACATCGCCGAGGTCAGGCGCAGCGTCACGTAGGTGCCGCCGGCCAGCAGCCTGGGCAGAGCGTGCGTCTCGGGGGAGTCACCCAGCAGCTCGTGCAGAGCGTACGGATAGCCCTTGGCCTGGAACACCTGCGTGCCCGAGAGGACGCCGCAGGCGCCAACGATGGCGTCGCTCGGACTCGCGATGACCTCGGGGCGCATGTCCACGCTGCGGGCTCCGGGCTTGAGTTCGCGCGTGAAGCAGTCATGCAGGCTCTCGAAGCGGTCTTTTTTCGCGTCGCTCAGGTCCAGGTCGGTGAAGGCACGCCACACCCCCATGGACAGGTCGCGCACCCACGGCTGGCGGATCTGGCTGAACCAGCCCATGAAACGGGTCAGCGCGATGCGTGGCACCCGGTTGGTCAGCAGGAAGTTGAGGTCTTCGTTCATCGCCAGGCGGCGTATCCACGGGGTCTTGTTCATGGTGTTGTCACGGGTGGGAAATACAAAGGCCACATCGCATGCACACGAGGATGGACATGGCCGCTGCTTACGTATTGACGCTGGGCGCCGTGGCGCTGGCACTGCCCTGGGCCCGCCAGCGCTGGCTGCTGTCGCGGGCCAAGCACCGCTCGCTGGCAGGGCACTCGCGCCTGGCCAAGCGCGTGGCTTCGCTGCTGCCCGGCTATGCCTATGGCGAGGAGCGCTTCTTCAGCGCCGATGGCGCACCGGCCGATGTGGTGGCCCGCCGCCGCGCGGCACTGCAGGCCCTGGAAGAGGACTTCAACCGCCGCTTCGCGCGCGGCATCGCGCTCACCGAACAGGCGCGCCCCGGCATTGCCGATCTGCAGTTCATCAGCGCCTACCGCGTGCCGTTCCAGTTCAGCCCGCTGGTGCGCCAGCATCTCAGGCTGTCGGCCTTCGTGCAGGCGGCGCACGGCGTGGAGGTGGAAGACCTGGATGGCAACCGCTTCATCGACCTCACCGGCTCCTATGGCGTCAACGTGTTCGGCGCCGACTTCTACAAGGTCTGCATGGCCGACGGCCTGCAGGCAGCGCAGGCCCTGGGCCCCGTGCTGGGTAGCTACCACCCCTGCGTGGCCGACAACGTGGCGCGGCTGCGCGCCATTTCGGGCATGGAGGAAGTGTCGTTCCACATGTCGGGCACCGAGGCCGTGATGCAGGCGGTGCGTCTGGCGCGCTACCACACCGGACGAAAACACGTGGTGCGCTTCTGTGGCGCGTACCACGGCTGGTGGGAAGACGTGCAGCCCGGCCCTGGCAACCCCATGCCGCCGCGCGAGACCTACACCCTCAGGGACATGGACCCTCGCAGCCTGCGGGTGTTGCGCTCGCGCCGCGACATCGCCTGCGTGCTGGTGAACCCGCTGCAGGCCCTGCACCCCAACCGCAACGCACCGGGCGACGGCCAGCTGGTCGATGGCAGCCGCCGCTCGGGAGCCGACCGCGAGGCCTATGCGGCCTGGCTGCGCGAGCTGCGCGCGGTCTGCACCGAACGCGGTATCCCGCTGATCTTCGACGAGGTGTTCGTGGGTTTTCGCCTCGCACCCGGTGGCGCGCAGGATTACTTCGGCGTGCGTGCCGACATGGTCACCTACGGCAAGACGCTGGGTGGCGGCCTGCCGGTGGGTGTGGTCTGTGGTCCGCACGCGCTCATGCGCCGCTACCGGCCCGAGCGCCCGGCCAACGTGTGTTTCGCGCGCGGCACCTTCAACGCCCATCCCATGGTGATGACCAGCATGAACGCCTTTCTGCGCCGGCTGGACGACACAGACATCCGCGCGTGCTACGAAGGACTGGATGAACGCTGGGACCTGAGGGCAAAACGCTTCAACGAGGCCATGAACCAGGCCGGCGTACCGCTGCGGGCATCCCACCTGTCCAGCATCTGGACCCTGGACTACACCCAGCCTGGGCGGTACCACTGGATGCTGCAGTACTACCTGCGCCGCCACGGCATCGCCCTCAGCTGGGTGGGAACCGGTCGCCTGATCTTCGGCCTGCAGATGGGGGATGCCGACTTCGAGCGGGTGGTTGAACGTTTCGTGGCCGCGGCGCAGGACATGCGCGACGGCGGCTGGTGGTGGCACGACGGGCAAATGAGCGATAGGGCCATACGCCGCAGCGTGCTGCGCGAACTGCTCGCGCAGCGCTGGCGCTGATCAGCCCGGCTGCGGGCCACGCTGCAGGTCGTGGCCTGGGTCGATCAGTTCGCCACGCAGCAGTGCGAGCGGCGCCTTGTGGTAGAGCTTGATGTCGTGGAAGGGGTCGGTGAGGATCTTGGTAGCCCAGACCAGGCCGGTCTGCACGTCCTGCAGGAAAAACAGGTGCACGGTGCGAAACAGCAGGCCGCCCAGGCCGATGGTCAGCCACAGCAGGCCCACCTGGCGAACGAACTCCGTCCAGCTGCTGTGGGGTTCGAACAGGCCGAAAAGACCCGGCGCCTGCCACAGCAGCAGCGGCGACATGGCCCACACGGCCATCAGCACCACCTTGCGGCGCAGGTTGTAGCCCACCTTGATGTCTTCCTTGTGCTCGTGTGTGGCCTGGTTAATCTCGTCGTAGCCCTTGGGCTCGAAGAAGAAGTGGCCGGCCTGGCGGCTCGTCATGGAGACCAGCCAGGCGATCAGCGCGGAGACCACCGGATCGATGAACAGGTACGCATAGGCCACCACGAAGCTGATGGCACTCAGCAGGTGCAGCGCCTGGTTGATGCGGCTGTGGTGGTAGTAGCGGTGGTCGTCCCAGCGCTGGATGGCGAGCGCCTTGAAGAAGTCGTGCACGCGGATCTCCTCGGTCATGGCCGGCGAGGGATTCGCGCGGCGTGCGGCGATGGTGTCGCGGCTGTGTGAAATCGCGGTGACATCACCCGTGTCATGAAACTGCCTTGGCGCGCGGCCAGCATGGCCGCATGGACACCACAAACACCGCTCCCCTCGTGTTCGAAGACCTGCCGCCGCCACGCCCTTCGCTGCGCCTGGCGGTGGTGACCGAAACCTGGCCACCCGAGGTGAACGGTGTCGCGCTCACGCTCTCGCGCCTGGTGCAGGGTCTGCGCGAACGCAACCACGAGGTGCTGCTGGTGCGCCCGCGCCAGGACCGCCGGGACGCCGCCGTGCAGGACAGCGGCTACGAAGAGCTGCTGATGCGCGGCCTGCCCATACCCCGCTACCCGCAGCTCAAGCTGGGCCTGCCGGGCAAGAAGGCGCTGGTGGCCGCGTGGACACGGCGCCGGCCCGACCTGGTGCACATCGCCACCGAAGGTCCGCTGGGCTGGTCGGCCCTGCAGGCGGCGCGCCGGCTCAAGCTGCCGGTGACTTCGGATTTCCGCACCAACTTCCACAGTTACAGCCAGCACTACGGGGTGGGCTGGCTGCGCAAGCCCATTGCGGCCTACCTGCGCAAGTTCCACAACCACACCCAATGCACCATGGTCCCCACGCAGGCATTGCGCGCCGAGCTGGCCACCGCCGGTTTCCAGCGCTTGCGGGTGGTGGCACGCGGGGTGGATACGCAATGCTTCAACCCGGGCCGGCGCAGCGCCGAGCGGCGCGCGGCCTGGGGCGCCGGGCCCGGTACGCTGGTGATGCTGTCCGTGGGTCGCCTGGCTGCCGAGAAAAACCTGGACGTGGTGCTAGCGGCCTACGAGGCCGCGCAGCGGCAGGCGCAGGCCGGTGGCGGGGACGTGCGCCTGGTGATCGCGGGTGACGGCCCGCTGCGGCCCAGCCTGCAGCAGCGTTGCCCCACGGCGCATTTCGTCGGCATGCGCAGCCACGCCGAGCTCGCACTGGACTACGCGTCGGCCGACCTGTTCGTGTTTCCCAGCCTCACCGAAACCTTCGGCAACGTGACGGTGGAGGCCCTGGCCAGCGGCCTGCCGGTGCTGGCGTTCGATTGCGCCGCCGCCGCCGAATGGGTCCGGCACGGTCACACCGGCTGGCTGCTGTCCGCTGGCGACATGTCGGCCTTTGTGGATCAGGCGGCCCGCCTGGCGGCGGCACCGGACCAGGTACGAGCCGCCGCCGCCTGCGCGGCCACCGAGGGCGCGAAGCTGGATTGGGCACACATCGCCACGCAGGTGGAGGATGTGTTCCTGCAGGCCATCAACGCGCGGGCGCTGCCTCAGGCGTAGCACGCGCTGGCGCAGGCGCACCAAACGCGGCCAGTGCCCGCGCATTGCGCCGGCCCACGCCGTGGTAGGCGAAGCCGTGGCGCTGCAGCAGGGCGGGGTCGTAGAGGTTGCGGCCATCCAGGATCAGCGGGCGAGCCATCCGTGCACGCAGCGCATCGAAGTCGGGGTGGTGGAAGTTCTTCCACTCGGTCACGACCAGCAGCGCGTCGGCGTTCAGCGTGGCATCTGGGGCGGACCCGGCGAAATGCACCCGGTCGAACGCACCGGGCAGGTCCTGCAGATCGTGCGCAAACGCCCGCCGGGCTTCGTCCATGGCCACGGGGTCGTACACGCTCAGGCAGGCGCCGCGTTCGAGCAGGGCGCGGGCGATCACGCGGCTGGGCGCCTCTCGCATGTCGTCCGTGTTGGGCTTGAAGGCCAGGCCCCAGAGCGCAAAGCGGCAGCCTGTCAGGTCATCGCCAAAATGGGCCAGCACGCGCTGCACCAGCACCGATTTCTGTTCCGCGTTCACCCGTTCGGTGGCGGCCACCACGCGCATCAGGCAGCCGTGGTCGAGCGCGGTCTGCACCAGCGCGCGGGTGTCCTTGGGGAAACAGCTGCCGCCGTAGCCGGTGCCGGCGTAAAGGAAGCTGTGGCCAATGCGGGTGTCGGCGCCAATGCCCCGGCGCACCGCGTCCACGTCGGCGCCCAGCATGTCGGCCAGGTTGGCGATCTCGTTCATGAACGAGATGCGGGTGGCCAGCATGGCGTTGGCGGCGTACTTGGTCAGCTCGGCACTGCGCAGGTCCATCCACAGCGTGCGCTGGTGGTGCCGGTTGAAGGTGGCGTAGAGCTGCTCCATGGCTTCACGGGCGCGGGGTGCGTGGGCGCCGTCGTCCAGCCCCACCACCAGGCGGTCGGGGCGCATGAAGTCTTCGATGGCCGATCCCTCCTTGAGGAACTCGGGGTTGGAGACCATGGCAAAGGGCAGGGCGCCGCACCCGCGCGCCGCCAGCTCGGTGGCGATGGCCTCACGCACCTTGTCAGCCGTGCCCACCGGGACGGTGGACTTGTTCACCACGACCTTGAATCCCTCCATGTGCCGGCCCAGTTCGCGGGCCACCGCCAGCACATGCTGCAGGTCGGCCGAACCGTCTTCACGGGGCGGTGTGCCCACCGCGATGAAGACCACCTCGCCATGGGCAAAGGCTTCGGCGGCATCCGCGGTGAAGCGCAGACGCTGGCCCTCGCCGTTGCGGGCGATCAGCTCATGAAGGCCAGGCTCGTGAATCGGAACGCCGCCGGCACGCAGCACGGCGACGCGGCCGGCATCGCTGTCCAGGCACACCACGTGGTTGCCCAGCTCGGCCAGGCAGGCCCCGGTGACCAGCCCCACATAACCCGCTCCAACAACCGTGACCTTCATGCGCCGCTCCTTGTTGCGGGCATGGTCGCCAAGGGCCGTGACGGCCTTGGGACGGTTCAGTGACGAAAGGGTGACGGCGCCGGTGTGGCCGGCTTCAGCGGCTGCGGTTCTTGAGGGCGCGCTCCACCTCGCGCTTGCCCTCACGGTCCTTGATGGTGTCGCGCTTGTCGTGTTCGGCCTTGCCTTTGGCCAGCGCGATTTCGCATTTCACCTTGCCGTTTTTCCAGTGCAGGTTCAGCGGCACCAGGGTGAAACCTTTTTGCTCGACCTTGCCCACCAGGCGCTGGATCTGCTCCTTGTGCAGCAGCAGTTTCTTGGTCCGTACCGAATCCGGCGTGACGTGGGTGGAGGCCGAACGCAGCGGGTTGATCTGGCAACCGATCACGTAGAGCTCGCCCTCGCGCACGACCACATAGCCGTCGGTGAGCTGCACCTTGCCTTCGCGCAGTGCCTTGACCTCCCAGCCCTGCAGCACCATGCCGGCCTCGAAACGCTCTTCGATGTGGTAGTTGAAGAGCGCTTTCTTGTTGTCGGCAATGCGGCTGTCGCCGGTTTTGGCTTTGGAGGCGGCTTTGGTCATGAGGGGAAAGGTGAGGCCGACAGGGGCGCAATACAATCCCCACGGCCTTCCATTGTATGAAAACTGTTCACAAGTCCGTTCTGCTCTGGCACAGCGCGCACGAGATGTTCACCCTCGTGACCGATGTGGCCCAGTACCCGCGCTTCCTGCCCTGGTGCGACCGCGCCGAGGTGCTGCAGACCCTGCCGGACGGCATGGTGGCCCAGGTTGGCATTGCCATTGGCGGCATCCGGCAGAGTTTCACGACACGCAACACCCATGTGAACGACGCCCAGCTCGACATGGACCTGGTGGACGGCCCGTTCTCCCGCCTGGACGGCCACTGGCGCTTCACCCCCCTGGGGGACGGCAGCCAGCGCGCCTGCAAGGTGGAGTTCACACTGAACTACGACTTCTCCAGCCAGACGCTCGCCGCGCTGGTGGGGCCGGTGTTCGACAAGATCGCCGGCAGCCTGGTGGACGCCTTCGTCAGGCGTGCCGACGAGGTCTACGGCGCGGCGTGACAGGCATGAAAGTGGAACTGCTCTGGAGCCCGGCGCCGCGCGAGGTGCTGAGCACCGAACTGGAAGTGCCCGAAGGCAGCCGGGTCGCCGACGCGCTCGCAGCCAGTGGCTGGCTGCAACAATACCCTGAGCTCACGCCACTGCCTGCCGTGGGCATCTGGGGGCGCAAGGTGTCACCCGATCAGATGCTGGAAGAGGGAGACCGCCTGGAAATCTACCGGCTGCTGCGGGTGGACCCCAAGGTGGCCCGGCGCGAGCGGTTTGCCAGCCAGGGTGCTCGCCAGACAGGGTTGTTCGCCCGCCGGCGCCCCGGCGCCAAACCGGGCTACTGAGCGGTTGCTGCGGTTCAGATGCAGTTTTCGGCGATCAGCTGGCGGTTCTGCTGGCGCTCGTCAGCGATGGCTTTCTCGTCCAGGAACACGCGTTCGCCCTGAGCGTTGGCCCGGGAGATCCGCTGGCCCGAGTCGAGCATGCTCTGAGCCTGGCGTGCACGCTGGCAGTTCTCGGCCTTCGCCTTGGCCACGCGTTGTTCTTCGGCCTTGCGCTTTTGCTCTTCGGCCTGCTTGATCTTGTCGTCCAGTTCGGTCGGTTTTGCCGCGGGAGCCTTGCCAGGGGCCGCGGCGGCCGGTGCCGCTGCGCCGCCGGGCGCGGCGGGTGAAGGCGTTGCAACGGCGGTCGGCGCCGGGGTGCCGGCCGGGCGCCTGAGGATCTGCTTGTCGGAAATGTGGGGCGGCGGCGGGGTGTCGCTGAAGACGCGGTTGCCGCTGGCATCGCGCCACTGCCACTGAGCCACAGCACTGCCCGCGAGCGCCAGGCCCAGCAGCAGGGCAACGACACGCCGGCCAGGGCGCTGAATGGGCAGGAGGCTCAGCGGGGTGTTCATGGGGTCAGTTTAGCGCCACTGTGGCCGGCCAGTACAATACGTTTTTTGGAGCTTTACAAAATGCGCCTACTCGGAAAAGCGCTCACCTTCGACGACGTTCTGCTGGTGCCAGCGTTCTCCCAGGTCCTGCCCAAGGACACCTCCCTCGCCACCCGTTTCACCCGCAACATCTCCCTGAACCTGCCGCTGGTGTCCGCTGCCATGGACACCGTCACCGAGGCCCGTCTGGCCATCGCGATCGCGCAGGAAGGCGGCATCGGCATCGTGCACAAGAACCTGACCGCCCAGGAGCAGGCGGCCCAGGTGGCCAAGGTCAAGCGCTACGAATCCGGCGTCCTGCGCGACCCGGTCGTCATCACCCCACAGACCTCCGTGCGTCAGGTCATGGCGCTGTCGGATGAACTCGGCGTCTCGGGTTTCCCGGTGGTGGATGGTGGCAAGGTGGTCGGCATCGTCACCGGCCGTGACCTGCGTTTCGAAACCCGCTACGACCAGCCGGTCAGCGAGATCATGACCCCGCGCGAGCGACTGATCACAGTGCCCGAGGGCACCACGCCGGAGGAAGCCAAGGCCCTGCTCAACAAGCACAAGCTCGAACGCCTGCTGCTGGTCAATGACGCCTTTGAACTCAAGGGCCTGATCACCGTCAAGGACATCACCAAGCAGCTCAACTTCCCCAACGCCGCGCGCGACGCCGCCGGGCGCCTGCGCGTGGGCGCTGCGGTCGGTGTGGGTGAAGGTACCGAGGAGCGCGTCGAGGCGCTGGTCAAGGCTGGCGTCGATGCCATCGTCGTGGACACTGCACATGGCCACAGCAAGGGTGTGATCGACCGCGTGCGCTGGGTCAAGCAGAACTACCCGCAGGTGGAAGTCATCGGCGGCAACATCGCCACCGGCGCCGCTGCGATGGCCCTGGTGGAAGCGGGCGCCGACGCGGTCAAGGTCGGCATCGGGCCTGGCTCCATCTGCACCACCCGCATCGTGGCGGGTGTGGGTGTGCCCCAGATCACCGCCATCGACAACGTGGCCACCGCGCTCAAGGGCACGGGTGTGCCGCTGATTGCTGACGGCGGCATCCGCTACAGCGGCGACATCGCCAAAGCCATTGCGGCCGGTGCAGGCACCGTGATGATGGGGGGCATGTTCGCCGGCACCGAAGAGGCGCCGGGCGAGATCGTGCTCTACCAGGGACGAAGCTACAAGAGCTACCGCGGCATGGGCTCGATCGGCGCCATGCAGCAGGGCAGCGCCGACCGCTACTTCCAGGAAAGCAGCACCGGCAACCCCAACGCCGACAAACTGGTGCCTGAGGGCATCGAAGGCCGCGTGCCCTACAAAGGCTCGGTCGTGGCCATCATCTTCCAGCTGGCCGGTGGCGTGCGCGCCTCCATGGGCTATTGCGGTTGCGCCACCATCGATGACATGCGCAACCAGGCCGAGTTCGTGCAGATCACCGCAGCGGGCATGCGCGAGAGCCACGTGCACGATGTGCAGATCACCAAGGAAGCGCCCAACTACCGCGCGGACTGAACCTCATCAACGATCACTTGCAGGGCCAGCACACACTGGCCCGTTTCGTTTCATGACGCACCAGAAAATCCTCATCCTCGATTTCGGTTCCCAGGTCACCCAGCTCATCGCGCGCCGCGTGCGCGAGGCGCATGTGTACTGCGAGGTCCACCCCTGCGACGTCTCCAGCGACTGGGTGCGCGGGTTCGCCGCCGACGGCCAGCTCAAGGGCATCATCCTCTCAGGCAGCCACGCCAGCGTCTACGAGGTGGACGACAAGGCGCCCGACGCCGTGTTCGAGCTGGGCATTCCGGTGCTGGGCATCTGCTATGGCATGCAGACCATGGCGCAGCAGCTGGGCGGCAAGGTGGAGGCGGGCCATACCCGCGAGTTCGGCTACGCCGAGGTGCGTGCGCGTGGCCACACGGCACTGTTCGACGGGCTGGCCGATTTCACCACCGCCGAAGGCCACGGCATGCTCAAGGTGTGGATGAGCCACGGCGACAAGGTCACTGAAATGCCTCCCGGCTTCAAGCTCATGGCCAGCACCGACAGTTGCCCCATTGCCGGCATGGCCGATGAGGCGCGCCGCTTCTATGCCGTGCAGTTCCACCCCGAGGTGACACACACCGTGCAGGGCCGTGCGATCCTGGAGCGTTTCGTGCTCGGCATCTGCGGCACGCGACCCGACTGGATCATGGGCGACTACATCGCCGAGGCGGTCGAGAAGATCCGCGCCCAGGTGGGTGACGAGGAAGTCATTCTCGGTCTGTCCGGCGGTGTCGACTCCAGCGTGGCGGCCGCGCTCATCCACCGTGCCATCGGCGACCAGCTGACCTGCGTGTTCGTCGACCATGGCCTGCTGCGCCTGAACGAGGGCGACATGGTCATGGACATGTTCGAAGGCAAGCTGCACGCCAAGGTGATCCGGGTGGATGCCAGCGAGCTGTTTCTGGGCAAGCTGGCCGGCGTCAGCGACCCTGAGGCCAAGCGCAAGATCATCGGCGGCGAGTTCGTCACCGTGTTCAAGCAGGAGGCTGCCAAGCTGAAGGCGGGCGATGGCGGCCACAAGGGTGCGACCTTCCTGGCGCAGGGCACCATCTACCCCGACGTGATCGAGTCCGGCGGTGCCAAGAGCAAGAAGGCCGTCACCATCAAGAGCCACCACAACGTCGGGGGGCTGCCCGAACAGCTGGGCCTCAAGCTGCTGGAGCCGCTGCGCGACCTGTTCAAGGACGAGGTGCGCGAACTGGGCGTCGCCCTCGGCCTGCCGCCCGAGATGGTCTACCGCCACCCATTCCCCGGTCCAGGGCTGGGTGTTCGCATCCTGGGCGAGGTCAAGAAAGAGTACGCCGACCTGCTGCGCCGCGCCGATGCGATCTTCATCGAGGAGTTGCGCAACTTCAAGGACGAAGCCACTGGCAAGAGCTGGTACGACCTGACCAGCCAGGCATTCACCGTGTTCCTGCCGGTCAAGAGCGTGGGCGTGATGGGCGACGGTCGCACCTACGACTACGTGGTGGCGCTGCGCGCGGTGCAGACCAGCGACTTCATGACCGCCGACTGGGCCGAACTGCCCTATGCGCTGCTCAAGAAGGTGTCGGGCCGCATCATCAACGAGGTGCGGGGCATCAACCGCGTGACCTACGACGTGAGCTCCAAACCGCCAGCCACGATCGAGTGGGAGTGACTCGGTGACAAAAAAAGGGCCGCTGTGAACGCGGCCCTTTTTGCTTGAAGCGGCTCAGAGCACTTCGCTGGCAAAGTCCGCCAGTCGCGAGCGTTCTCCGCGCGCCAGCGTGATGTGCCCGCCGTGTGGCCAGCCCTTGAAGCGGTCCACCGCGTAGGTCAGGCCTGATGAGCCTTCGGTGAGGTAGGGCGTGTCGATCTGGGCCAGGTTGCCCATGCAGATGATCTTGGTGCCCGGGCCGGCGCGGGTGATCAGCGTCTTCATCTGCTTGGGCGTCAGGTTCTGCGCCTCGTCGATGATGACGTACTTGTTCATGAAGGTCCGACCGCGCATGAAGTTCATGCTCTTGACCTTGATGCGGCTGCGGATCAGCTCGTTGGTGGCGGCACGGCCCCATTCACCGGCGTTGCCGCCGTCGCCCTTGGCCAGGAATTCCAGGTTGTCGTCCAGCGCGCCCATCCAGGGGCCCATCTTCTCTTCCTCGGTGCCGGGCAGGAAGCCGATGTCCTCGCCTACGCTCACGGTGGCGCGGGTCATGATGATCTCGGTGTAACGGCGATCGTCCAGCACCTGTGTCAGACCCGAAGCCAGCGCCATCAGTGTCTTGCCAGTGCCCGCCGTGCCAGCGAGGGTCACGAAGTCGATCTCCGGGTCCATCAGCAGATTGAGCGCGAAGTTCTGCTCGCGGTTGCGGCTGCTCACACCCCAGACCGCGTTTTTCAGGTGCGTGTAGTCCTTCAGGGTTTTGAGGACAGCCGTCTTGTCGCGGATCTCGACCACGCGCGCATACAGTGGCGGTTCGCCGGGCGCCTCGAAGTAGACGAACTGGTTGATGTGGAACTGCGACACCGTCGGGCCGCTGACGCGGTAGAAGGTGTGGCTGCCCTGCTGCCAGCTCTCGATGGTCTTGCTCTGGGCGGTCCAGAAATCGGTCGGCAGGGCCAGCGCGCCGGAGTACAGGAGTTCGCCGTCGTCCAGCGTCTTGTCGTTCTCGTAGTCTTCGGCGGCCAGGCCCAGCGCACGCGCCTTGACCCGCATGTTGATGTCCTTGGACACCAGGATGACTTCGCGACCTGGGTGTTTCTCGCGCAGGCCATGCACCACGCCGAGGATCTGGTTGTCGGCCTTGCCTTGCGGGAGGCTGCCCGGCAGCTTGTTGTCCAGCGGTTCGGTCTGGAAGAACAGCCGGCCGGCCGCCCCGGTGTGGCCGGTACCGTCCAGCGCGATGCCCCTGACCATGTCGCCGCCGTCTTTGGCCACCAGGGCGTCCAGCGTGCGGCTGCTCTGGCGACCGTTGCGGGCCACCTCGGTCATGCCTTTCTTGTGACCGTCCAGTTCTTCCAGAACGATCATGGGCAGGTAGATGTCGTGTTCCTCGAAGCGGAACAGGCACATCGGGTCGTGCAGCAACACGTTGGTGTCGAGCACGAACAGGCGTGTGGGACCGGTTGGCTTGCGCTTGGTCCGGTTTTCCTTGGCTGCCGCCTTGACGGCAGGTGCCGCCGCACCGGGCTGCGGCACCACCACAGCGGGCGCGGGCGCAGCGGGCTGAGGCGCACGTGCGGTGGGCGGCGGCTCCGCAGCGGTTCGTTTTCGCGCGGTGGCAGCTTTGGCGGTGCGTCCGCGCACCGGCGCAGCCTCGGGAGCGGCCGGGGTGTCGTCCAGCCAGTTCAGGTCATCGTCGGAGGGGTCGGCTGCCGGGGCGTGCGTCTTGAAGGCGTCGGCGGAGAGCAGGGCGGCTTTTCGAGAGGGTGCAGGAGGCAGTGGCATGTGTGGGGTGTGGCAGGCCAAAAAAGCAAAAAGCCGTCAGGGACACCTGACGGCTTTTTGGGGGAACCGGGTTGCGTGCGTCTCGAATCTCAGAGGCATGGATTCATTATGCACAAGTCGTGTGACGCGAAAAGCCCTTTCGTCAAAAACGACACAACCCCGCTTGTCGGGGCGTCAGGCTGCCTTTTTGAGCGCCTTGACCGCCTTGAGCACTTCCTCGACATGGCCAGGCACCTTGAGTCCTCGCCATTCCTGTTTCAGGACGCCATCGGCACCGATCAGGAAGGTGCTGCGCTCGATGCCCTTGACCTTCTTGCCGTACATGATCTTGTTCTTGACCACGCCGAACATGTGGCACATCTTCTCTTCGGTGTCGGCGATCAGCTCGAACGGAAGCTCGAGCTTGGCCTTGAACTCGTCGTGCGACTTCATGTTGTCGCGGGAGACGCCGAAGACCTGGGCACCGGCCTTGACGAAGTCCTTGTACTTGTCACGGAACTGCATGGCTTCCGTGGTGCAGCCGGGGGTGTTGTCCTTCGGGTAGAAATACAGAACGACCGTCTGGCCCAGGTGCGACTGGTGGCTGACCTTGAGGCTGCCCGTGGCTACGGCTTCGAATTCGGGAATGGGTTTGTTGACAACGACGGCCATGCTTGGGAGACCCTTGTATGGTGGTTGGAGAGGGGCGCGGGCTTCCTGGCGGGCACCAATGGCGGCGGGTGCCGGGAACAATCTGCTATTTTAACCGTTTTAACGGTCGTTTTTGGCCGTCTGGCGTTCAATCAGCAGCGCAACCACCACCTGACGCCCTTCGCCGGCCAATATGTTGTAGGTTCGGCAGGCTGCCTGGGTGTCCATGGTCTCGACGCCGATGCGCCGTTCCAGCAGCGCGCGCAGCAGGCGGGGCGGCGCAAACCGCAGTCGCTCTCCGCTGCCAAACAGCACGACTTCCGGTTGCATATTGGCCAGTTGCTCGAAATGGGACTCGGTCAGGTCCTCGAACCGGTCGCAGTGCCAGGGGGCCTGCGCACCGCCCGAACCGACCACCACGCTGTGGTGCACCTTCTCGCCGTTGACGGCCACCCAGCCCGGGCCGTGGCCCGTGATGGCCAGCGTGTCGAATTTGTCGGGTTGGAGCTTCATGCGCAAATGGGGCTGGAAAGGGGCCGACCGCAGGCCCTGAGGCCCTGGAAAAGTGTGGTGAAATTATAGGTTTCGTCCGTCCTCCTTCCACAGCCATGAGTCAGCGCCCCATTCAGAAGTCGGCCAAGTTGGCCAATGTGCTTTACGACGTCCGCGGGCCTATCGTGGATGCCGCCAAGCAGATGGAGGACGAAGGCCAGAAGATCATCAAGCTCAACATCGGCAATCTGGCCCCGTTCGGCTTCGATGCGCCTGAGGAAATCCAGCAGGACATGATCCGCAACCTGCCGAATTCGGCCGGCTACTCGGACAGCAAGGGCATCTTCGCGGCGCGCAAGGCCGTGATGCACTACACCCAGCAGCAAGGTGTGGCGGGCGTCACGCTGGACGACATCTACCTCGGCAACGGCGCGAGCGAACTCATCGTGATGGCCGCCAACGCCTTGCTGGACAACGGCGACGAGCTGCTGGTGCCGTCGCCCGACTACCCGTTGTGGACGGCCGCCACCAGCCTGTCGGGCGGAACGCCGGTGCACTACCGCTGCGACGAAGACAACGGCTGGATGCCTGATCTGGCCGACATGCGCGCCAAGATCACGCCCGCTACCCGGGGCATCGTCGTCATCAACCCCAACAACCCGACGGGGGCGCTCTACAGCGACGAGCTGCTCAAGGGCATCGTGCAGATCGCACGCGAACACGATCTGGTGCTGCTGGCCGACGAGGTCTACGACAAGGTGCTCTACGAAGGCGAGAAACACACCGCCATCGCCAGCCTGTCCACCGACGTTCTCACGCTCACGTTCAACTCGCTGTCCAAGGCTTACCGCGCCTGCGGCTACCGCGCGGGCTGGATGTTCATCTCGGGCGACAAGACGCGCGCGAAGGACTACATCGAAGGCCTGAACATGCTGGCCAACCTCAAGCTCGGCTCCAACGTCCCGGGTCAGTACGCCATCCAGACCGCGCTGGGTGGCTACCAGAGCATCAACGAGCTGATCCGCGAAGGCGGGCGCCTTCGCCGCCAGCGCGACCTGGCCTATGAGCTGATCACGGCCATCCCGGGCGTGAGCTGTGTCAAGCCCAAGGCCGCGCTGTACATGTTCCCCCGGCTCGATCCGGCGGTCTATCCCATTGCCGACGACCGCCAGTTCTTCATGGAGGTGCTGCGGGCGACGCGGGTGATGCTGGTGCAGGGGTCGGGCTTCAACTACCCGGACCACCAGCACTTTCGCATCGTCTTCCTGCCCCATGAGGACGACCTGCGCGAGGCCATCGGCCGGCTGGCAAAGTTTCTGGAAGGCTGGCGCCAGCGACACGGCACCGACTGACCGATTTTCTTTTTTCCCGACGAAGCGAGCGATCTCCGACATGAAACCGATACAAGTAGGCCTGCTGGGCATTGGCACCGTGGGCAGCGGCACTTTCCACGTCCTTCAGCGCAACCAGGAGGAAATCCAGCGCCGTGCCGGCCGCGGTATCGCAATCACCATGGTGGCCGATCTCGATGTGGCGCGCGCCCAGTCGGTGGTTGGCCCCGATGTGAAGGTGGTCAACGACGCGCGTGCCGTCATTGCCAACCCCGAGATCGACATCGTCATCGAGCTGATCGGTGGTTACGGCATCGCCAAGGCCCTGGTGCTGGAGGCTATTGCAGCCGGCAAACACGTGGTCACCGCCAACAAGGCCCTGCTGGCGGTGCACGGCACCGAAATCTTCGCGGCCGCCCAGGCCAAAGGCGTGATGGTGGCCTTTGAGGCCGCGGTGGCTGGCGGCATCCCCATCATCAAGGCGCTGCGCGAAGGCCTCACCGCCAACCGCATCCAGTGGATCGCCGGCATCATCAATGGCACCACCAACTTCATCCTGTCCGAGATGCGTGACAAGGGGCTGGACTTCGATGTGGTGCTGAAGGAAGCGCAACGCCTCGGTTACGCCGAGGCCGACCCGACCTTCGACATCGAGGGCGTGGACGCGGCCCACAAGGTCACGTTGATGAGCGCCATCGCCTTCGGCATCCCGGTGCAGTTCGACAAGGCCCACGTCGAGGGCATCACCAAGCTCGGTGCGGCCGACATCAAGTACGCTGAACAGCTGGGCTACCGGATCAAGCTGCTGGGTATCACCAAGCGCACCGCCAAGGGCGTCGAGCTGCGCGTGCACCCCAGCCTGGTGCCCGCCAAGCGCCTGCTGGCCAACGTGGAAGGTGCGATGAACGCCGTGGTGGTGCAGGGCGATGCCGTGGGAACCACCCTTTACTACGGCAAGGGCGCGGGCAGCGAGCCCACCGCGAGCGCCGTGGTGGCCGATCTGGTGGACATCACCCGTCTGCACACCGCCGACCCGCAGCACCGCGTGCCGCACCTGGCCTTCCAGCACGGTGAACTGAGCAACCTGCCGGTGCTGCCCATGAGCGAGGTCGTCACCAGCTACTACCTGCGCCTGCGCGTGGCCGATGAGGCGGGCGTGCTGGCCAAGGTCACCGGCATCCTGGCCGGTGCCGGCATCAGCATCGACGCCGTGCTTCAGCGCGAGGCCGACGAGGTGGGCGGCGAAGGTTCCACCCAGACCGACCTCATCATCCTCACGCACGACACCCGCGAGGGCACCATGAACGACGCCATGGCCCAGATGCAGGCGCTGCCCACGGTGCTGGCACCCATCACCCGCGTGCGCAAAGAGGAACTCGCCTGATGCTCTACCTCTCCACCCGCGGCGACCCGGCGCGTCGGCGTTTCTGCGACATCCTGCTCGAAGGTCTGGCGCCCGATGGCGGCCTGTACCTGCCCGAGCGCTACCTACAGGTGGATGCTGCAACTCTGGCCCGCTGGCGCAAGGTCTACCACGAGCAGAGCTACGCCGACCTGGCCTTCGAGGTGCTGTCGCTCTACATCGATGACATCCCAGCTGACGACCTGCGCGCCCTGTGCCGCAAGACCTACACGACCGAAGTGTTCGGCACCGGTGAGATCGTGCCGCTGCGCCATGTGGAAGACGGTCTCTGGCTCGAAGCCCTGTCCAATGGCCCCACGCTGGCCTTCAAGGACATGGCCATGCAGCTGCTGGGCAACCTGTTCGAGTACGAGCTGGGCCGGCGCGGTGAACAGCTCAACATCCTGGGCGCCACAAGCGGTGACACCGGCAGCGCGGCCGAGTACGCCATGCGTGGCAAGCAGGGCGTGCGCGTCTTCATGACCAGCCCCCACGGTCGCATGAGCCCGTTCCAGCAGGCACAGATGTTCAGCCTGCAGGACCCCAACATCCACAACATCGCCATCGAAGGCGTGTTCGACGACTGCCAGGACATCGTCAAGGCCGTGTCCAACGACCTGGACTTCAAGCGCAAGTACAAGATCGGCACCGTCAACTCCATCAACTGGGCGCGGCTTCTGGCGCAGGTGGTGTACTACTTTGCCGGCTACTTCCAGGCGACCACCCAGGACGACCAGCGGGTCTCGTTCACCGTGCCCAGCGGCAACTTCGGCAACGTCTGCGCCGGTCACGTGGCCCGCATGATGGGCCTGCCCATTGCACAGCTGGTGGTGGCCACCAACGAGAACGATGTGCTCGACGAGTTCTTCCGCACCGGCGTCTACCGCGTGCGAGGCAGTGCCGACACGCACGAGACCTCCAGCCCGTCCATGGATATCTCCAAGGCCAGCAACTTCGAGCGTTTCGTGTTCGATCTGCTGGGCCGTGACGGCGCGCGCACCAAGGCCCTGTTCGGCGACGCGCTCAACCGCGAAGGCCGCTTCGACCTCAGCTCAGACACCCGCTTTGCCGAGGCCGCCAGCCGCTACGGCTTCGTCAGTGGCAAGAGCAGCCATGCCGACCGCATTGCCACCATCCGCGACTGCTGGAGCCGCCACGGCATCGAGATCGACACCCACACCGCCGACGGCGTGAAGGTGGCGCGAGAGCGCGTGCAACCCGGCGTGCCCATGGTGGTGCTCGAAACCGCGCTGCCCATCAAGTTCGCAGCCAGCATCGTCGAAGCGCTGGGCCGCGAGCCCGAGCGTCCGGCCAGGTTCATCGGCATCGAGAACCTGCCCAAACGTGTGGCCGTTCTGCCGGCCGATGTGGCCCAGGTCAAGGCCTACATCGAACGCCACTGCGCGGGCTGACCATGAGCCCCTTGCGCCCGCTGGACGACGCGCTGGCCGAGCTGTTGGCGAGCGTGGAGCCGCTGGCGTCGATCCAGCACGTCTCCACCTTCGACGCCGATCGACGCGTGCTGGCGCAGGACCTCGTGAGCGCGCTGAACGTGCCCGGCCACGACAACAGCGCCATGGACGGCTACGCCGTGCGGGTGGCAGATCTGAACGGCTCGCCGCTGCCGGTGTCGCAACGTATACCGGCCGGGCATTTCGGCGGCCCGCTGCAGCCCGGCACCGTGGCGCGCATCTTCACCGGCGCACCCGTGCCCGCCGGTGCCGATGCGGTGGTGATGCAGGAAGACACGGCGCCCGATGGCGATGGCGCCATTACCGTGCGTGGCTCCGTGAGAGCTGCCCAGTGGATACGCCGCCAGGGCGAAGACGTCAAACGGGGTGCGGTGGTGCTGGCCGCCGGCACCCGCCTCGGCCCGGCCGAGCTGGGCCTGGCCGCCGGGATCGGATTCGCCCAGCTGCCGGTGCGCCCCCATCCCCGTGTGGCGCTGTTTTCCACCGGCGACGAACTCGTGATGCCCGGCGCCGTGCCGCCCGACCAGCTCCCGCCCGGGGCCATCTACAACTCCAACCGCTTCTTTCTGCGCACGCTGCTGCAGCGCCTGGGCTGCGAGGTGACCGACCTCGGCATCGTGCCCGACCAGCGAGACGCCACCGTGGCCGCGCTGCGTGACGCAGCCGATGCCCACGACCTCATCCTCACCAGCGGCGGCGTCTCGGTGGGCGAGGAAGACCATGTCAAACCCGCCGTCCAGCAGCTCGGCTCGCTCGATCTCTGGCAGATAGCCATGAAGCCCGGCAAGCCGTTTGCGCACGGCCGGGTGGGGGGCGCGCATTTCGTCGGCCTGCCCGGCAACCCGGTGTCCAGCTTCGTCACCTTCTTGCTGCTGGTGCGGCCGTTCCTGCTGCGCCTGCAGGGCGTCGCCGATGTGTCCGTGCCCGCACAGCGGCTGCCTGCCCACTTCGACCTGCCCAAAGGCGACAAGCGGCGCGAGTTCTTGCGTGCGCGTCGCAATGCCCAGGGTGGTGTGGACCTGTTTGCCAACCAGAGTTCGGGCGTGCTCACCTCCATGGCCTGGGCCGATGGCCTGATCGACAACCCCGCCGGACAGACCATTGCCCGTGGCGACCTGGTGCGGTTCATCGCCCTGTCCGACCTGCTCACATGAAGCTTCACCTCAAGTACTTTGCCTCCATCCGCGAAGCGATAGGGCAGGGCAGCGAGACGCTGGACACGCCCGCCGCCACCGTGGCTGACCTGCGTGAGGAGCTCATCGCACGCGGCGGCGCCTATGCCCAGGCGCTCGCGCGCGGCAAGGCGGTGCGCGTGGCGGTGGACCAGACCATGAGCGACGAAACCGCCGCCCTGCGCGACGGTGCCGAGGTCGCGTTCTTCCCGCCCGTCACCGGCGGTTGAACACGAGCCGCGAGGCGACCTGCAGGCCTCGTCGGTCAGAGGCCGCAACTTGTGGTGTGGCCGCAGTGCCACAATCCCACCATGCCTTCCACCGTCACCATCCAGACCCACGACTTCGACCTGTCCACCGAAATCGCCGCGCTGCGGGCTGGCGATCTGCGTGTGGGGGCGGTTTGTGCCTTTGTAGGTACCGTGCGCGACCGCAACGACGGCCTGTCGGTCAGCACGCTCGAACTTGAGCACTATCCGGGCATGACGGAAAAGGCCATTGAGGCCATGTTGGCTGAGGCCCACCGGCGTTTCGACATCTACGGCGCGAGGGTCATCCACCGCGTGGGCCGGCTGGAGCCAGAGGCGCAGATCGTGCTGGTGGCCGTGACCTCGGCGCACCGGGGGGAGAGCTTCCAGGCCTGCGAGTTCCTGATGGACTACCTGAAAACCCAGGCGCCCTTCTGGAAGAAGGAAGACACCCCCGAGGGCGCGCGCTGGGTGGATGCCCGCGTGAGCGACGACGTGGCGCTGGCGCGCTGGGGCATACAGGCGGACAACGCCGCATGAGCCCCACCGATGCCGACGTGGAAGCCATCGAGCGCGCCACGCTGGCGGCCGTGTCGCCTGAACGGGTGGAAACCTGCCCCGGTTGGCTTCTGCCCATGGATGTTGGCACCGTGGGCCGGGCGCGCAGCGCGGTGCCGCTGTCGCACCGGCCGCTTGCCGATCTGTCCGTGCTGGACGCCATTGCCGGGGCCTACCGTGCGGGAGGCTTCGTGCCGCGTTTTCGCCTGCCGGACACCGAAGGCTGGGGTGCTGCACACGAGCACCTGACGGCGCGTGGCTTCGAGCCCGTGCAACCCACACTCACCCAGACCGCGCCCCTGGAGGCCCTGCTGGCGCTGAAGGGCCACCCCGGCGTGTCGCTGGAGGAGCGGCCCGACGCCGCCTGGCTGGCCATGTTCCTGGGAGAAGGGCTGGACCCGGTGGACGGTGCGAGCCGTTCGCAGGCGCTGGCGCGGGCCCATGGCACCCTGTTTGCCAGCCTGCGCGAAGGTGGCCACACGCTCGCCTGCGGCGCGGCGTCCTACGGTTGGGGCTGGCTCAGCGTGCACGGCATGCGCACGGCACTCGGCCAGCGGGGCCGTGGCCTGGCCAGCGCCCTGATGCGGGCCATGGCCGAAGAGGCGGCGCGGCGCGGCATCGCCCGCGTGTTCCTGCAGGTGGATGCGCAGAATGCGCCCGCGCTGTCGCTGTATCGGCGCATCGGTTTCGAGACCGCGTGGCCCTACGTCTACTGGCACCCGCGCACCTGAGCGCAATCCGCCTGCCTTGAAAACCGCGCGGGCAACCCCACGTTTGTGACAGTTCATAAGCATCGGGAGCGTTTTTCATGCGCATCGACAAACTCACCACCAAGTTCCAGGAAGCCCTGGGCGAAGCCCAGTCGCTGGCCCTGGGCAAGGACAACGCCTACATCGAGCCGGCCCACGTGCTGCTGGCCATGCTGCGCCAGGACGACGGGCCGCGTGCGCTGCTGCAGCGCGCCGGTGTCAACGTGCAAGGCCTGCTGGCCGGCGCCGAGGGCGCGGTCAACCGCCTGCCCCAGGTGCAGGGGCAGGACCAGGTGCAGGTTGGCCGTGACACGGTGACCCTGCTGCAGGCCGCCGAGAAGGACGCCATCAAGCGGGGCGACCAGTACGTGGCCGGCGAGCTCTTCTTGCTCGCGCTGGCCGATTTCAAGGGCGATATCGGCCAGATCGCACGTGACAACGGACTGACCCGCAAGAGCCTGGAGGCCGCCATCACCGCTGTGCGCGGTGGCGAGAAGGTCAACAGCCCCGAGGCCGAAGGGCAGCGCGAGGCACTCAAGAAATACTGCCTGGACCTCACCGAACGCGCCCGCCTGGGCAAGCTGGATCCGGTGATCGGCCGCGACGACGAAATCCGCCGCGCCATCCAGGTGCTGCAGCGCCGCAGCAAGAACAACCCGGTGCTGATCGGCGAGCCCGGCGTGGGCAAGACTGCCATCGTCGAAGGGCTGGCCCAGCGCATCGTGGCCGGCGAGGTACCCGATTCCCTCAGGAACAAGCGCGTGCTCAGCCTGGACATGGCCGCGTTGCTGGCGGGCGCCAAATTCCGCGGCGAGTTCGAAGAGCGGCTGAAAAACGTGCTCAACGAGCTGGCCAAGGAAGAGGGCCAGACCATCGTGTTCATTGACGAGCTGCACACCATGGTGGGCGCCGGCAAGGCCGAAGGCGCCATGGACGCCGGCAACATGCTCAAGCCCGCGCTGGCGCGGGGCGAGCTGCACTGCGTGGGCGCCACCACGCTGGACGAGTACCGCAAGTACATCGAGAAGGACGCCGCGCTGGAGCGCCGCTTCCAGAAGATCCTGGTGGGCGAGCCGACCGTGGAGGCCACCATTGCCATCCTGCGCGGCCTGCAGGAGCGCTACGAGGTGCACCACGGCGTGGACATCACCGACCCCGCCATCGTGGCCGCGGCCGAACTGAGCCACCGCTACATCACCGACCGTTTCCTGCCCGACAAGGCCATCGACCTGATCGACGAGGCGGCGGCCAAGATCAAGATCGAGATCGACTCCAAGCCCGAGGTGATGGACAAACTGGACCGCCGGCTGATCCAGCTCCAGATCGAGCGCGAGGCCGTGCGCAAGGAAAAGGACGAGGCTTCGCAGAAACGCTTCGAGCTGATCGAAGAAGAAATCGGCAAGCTCAGGCGCGAACTGGCCGACTACGAGGAAATCTGGAAGGCCGAAAAGGCCCAGGCCCAGGGTTCGGCACAGATCCGCGAGGAGATCGACCGCGTAAAGCTGCAGATAACGGAGCTCACCCGCAAGGGCGATCTGGCCAAGGTGTCCGAGCTGCAGTACGGCAAGCTGCCCGAGCTCGAAAAGCAGCTCAAGGAAGCCCAGGCCAAGGAAGCCGGCGGCGAGGCCAAGGGCAACCGACTGCTGCGCACCCAGGTGGGGGCGGAAGAAATCGCCGAGGTGGTGGCGCGTGCCACCGGCATACCTGTAGCCAAGCTGATGCAGGGCGAGCGCGACAAGCTGCTGCAGATGGAGGCCAAGCTGCACGAACGCGTGGTGGGGCAGGAAGAGGCCATCGTGGCCGTGGCCAACGCCATCCGCCGCTCCCGCGCCGGCCTGTCCGACCCCAACCGCCCCACGGGCTCCTTCCTGTTCCTCGGCCCCACCGGCGTGGGCAAGACAGAGCTGTGCAAGGCGCTTGCGTCCTTCCTGTTCGACAGCGAGGAGCACCTGATCCGCATCGACATGAGCGAGTTCATGGAAAAACATTCGGTGAGCCGCCTCATTGGCGCACCGCCCGGCTACGTGGGTTACGACGAGGGCGGCTACCTCACCGAGGCCGTGCGCCGCAAGCCCTACAGCGTGATCCTGCTCGACGAGGTGGAAAAGGCCCACCCTGACGTGTTCAACGTGCTGCTGCAGGTGCTGGACGACGGCCGCCTGACCGATGGCCAGGGCCGTACCGTGGACTTCAAGAACACCGTGATCGTGATGACCAGCAACATCGGCTCGCCGCTGATCCAGGCCATGGCCGGACAGGACGCCGAGGACATCAAGGACGCGGTCTGGGGCGAGCTGAAACAGCACTTCCGCCCCGAGTTCCTGAACCGCATCGACGAGACCGTGGTGTTCCACGGCCTGGACGCGAAACACATCGAGGCCATCGCAGGCATCCAGCTGGGTCTGCTCAAAGGCCGGCTGGCCCACATGGACCTGTCGCTGGAGGTGTCGCCCGCCGCGTTGGTCGAGCTCGCCAAGGTCGGTTTCGACCCGGTGTTCGGGGCACGCCCACTCAAGCGCGCCATCCAGCAGCGCATCGAGAACCCGCTGTCCAAGCTGATTCTCGAAGGCAAGTTCGTGCCCAAGGACGTGATTCCTGTGGACGTGGACCCCATCCATGCCCCCGGCGAGTTCCGTTTCGAGCGCCAGGTGCACTGAAGCGGCCTACCATGTCGCCTGTCTTTGAAAGGGCGACATGGCCGCTTCCTCCGTCTCCTCCATCGTTCTCGTTCACGGCGCCTGGCACGGCGCATGGTGCTGGCAGCGCGTGCTGCCGGCGCTGCGCACGGCCGGACTCAATGCGCATGCGGTCACGCTGAGCGGCGTGGGCGAACGCGCGCACCTGCTGGGCGCAGTCACCGGGCTTGCCACCCACATCGCCGATGTGCTGGGCCTGATCCGGTCTGAAGAACTGCGCGACGTGGTGCTGGTGGGCCACAGCTACGGCGGCATGGTCATCACCGGCGTGGCCGATGTGCTGCAGCGCGAGCAGCCGGGCCTGCTGAGGCACCTGGTCTACATCGACGCCGTGGTGCCCTAGCCCGGCGAAAGCTGGAGCAGCACCCACACACCCGAGGCCGTGGCTGGCCGTCTCGCCGCCGCGCAAGCCAGTGGCATCCAAGCCATACCGGCGCCCGATGCCAGCGTGTTCGGCCTGGAGGGTGCAGACCGTGACTGGGTGAACCGGCGCCAGACGCCACAACCCGTGGTGGTGTACCAGGACCCGCTGCCGTTCGATGCCACACGCGTGGGCGCGCTGCCGCGCACCTTCATCGACTGCAGCCAGCCGGCATTGCCCACCATAGCCGTGTCTCGCCAGCGTGTGCGGCAGGAGCCGGGCTGGCGGGTGCGCGAACTGGCCACGGGGCACGACCCCATGGTCAGCCAGCCGGGGCCACTGGTGCAGATGCTGCTGGACGCCGCTGGCCTTCAGCCCTGAGCCTGCCGCACCTGCTGGCTGCGGAAATACACCACCTTGCGGGCGCGCTGCACATCGCCCAGCGGCCGGTGTGCCGCCAGTGCCTGCCAGGGGTCGAACACCGACTGCTCCACCCGTTCGGCAAAAGCCTTGCCTTCGGGCGATGACACGTCCTGAACCGGCAGTTCCAGGCCGGCCACGGTGACGAAAGCCGAGGGCCAGGGCACCGACGCATCTTCGATGGGCGTCACCTCTTCGCTGGTGAAGGGCTGCACCTGCAGCTCCCAGCGCAGCGCGCCGCGCTGCAGCCGTCGGGCCAGGTCGGCGCCCCAGTCCTTCGAGGCTTGCGGGTCGGCCGGGCCGTGATCGCCCACGGGCACCAGCCGCACCTTGATGGCGTAAGGCCCGCAGGCCTGGGGTGCAGCGGTGAACAGGTTCTCGTGTGCGAAGCCGGCGAACTTCTTTCCCACCGTCGCCAGCAGCCGTTTGAGCCGGCCCAGCCCGGCGAACACGCCGTAGCGGCCGATCAGGTAACGCAACAGGGCGCCATTGCCCTTGCCGGCCGCTGCCACGAAGTCGATGAACTCCGCGCTCTGCGGGAAGGCGAAGGCCTCCTGGTTGATGAAGAGGAAATCCTGGTGGGTGGCGGCCTCGCCACCCAAGGCCGATTCGCCACTGACCCCTTGCACCCGCAGCGCAAACCCGCGGATGTCGGGCATTTTGTCGGGCGCGCGGTCCATGCCACCGTTGGACACCCGCACCCACACCGGCCACTGCGCTGCCTGGGCAAACAGGCCCTGCGCCGCGAATGCCGGCAAGCCCGAGCGGACCGTGAGCGTGCCCTGCGCCGCCAGCAACTGCTTGCGGTGCAGGCCCCGGCCCGGGCCGTACTTGGCTGACCGCTGGGCCTGTATGGCCGCCATGGTGTCGGCCGCGCGTTCGTAGGCCTGGTCTTCACCCGGCGCGATGCGCTCGCGCCAGGCGGTGGAAGCGGACTGGGTCATGGGCAACTCCGTTCGTGGGTGGGGCTGGGCCGTGGCCATTGTGGGGCGAACCCGGGCACAAAAAAAGCGCGTCCATGGCGCGCTTTTGTCGAGGGGCGGGTGCCTTACTGCACCTTGGCCTTTTCGCGGAGCTGCTGCTGGAAGCCGGTGAGCTTCTGCTGGGTCAGGTGCTGCTGGATCTGGTCTTTCAGCTCGGCCAGTGGGGGCAGTTCGGCCTGGCGGGTGTCGTCCAGGCGGATGACGTGCCAGCCAAACTGGCTCTTGACCGGGGTTTCGGTCATTTCGCCCTTTTTCAGCTTGACCATGGCTTCGGAGAACTCGGCCACGTAGCTGGCGGCTGCCGCCCATTCCAGGTCGCCACCGTTGGCGCCGGAGCCGGTGTCCTTGGATTGCTTCTTGGCGATCTCGTCGAACTTGCCACCCTTCTTGATGCTGGCGATGATGGCCTTGGCGTCTTCTTCCTTGTCGACCAGGATGTGGCGGGCGCGGTACTCCTGGCCGGCGTTGGCGGCCACGAACTTGTCGTACTCGGCCTTGACGTCGGCGTCGGTCACGGGGTTCTTCTTCTGGAAGTCGGCGAACAGCTCGCGGATCAGGATGGCCTGGGCGGCCAGCTCGATCTGGGCCTTGTATTCCTTGCTCGCCTTCAGGCCGCGCTTTTCGGCTTCCTGCATGAAGATTTCACGGGCGATGACTTCTTCCTTGACCTGGGCGCGCACGCCGTCGTCCACCGGGCGGCCGGAGCGGGCGACCTGCTCCAGCAGGGCGTCCACGCGGGCGCTGGGCACGGGCTTGCCGTTGACGATGGCCAGGTTCTGGGCAAAGGCGGGGGCGGAGGCGAGCACGGCAACGGCCGCCAGGAGGTGCAGGGTGCGTTTCATGGAAGGTCCAGAGGGGGAATTCAGGAGGCTAGGGGCTGGATTTCGATGGCCAGCGCATGCAGGCCGGCATCCAGAAAATCTTGCAGCGCATCATACACAAGCCGGTGTGCGGCCACGCGTGTACGCCCGGTAAAGGCAGGGGCGGCGATGCGCACGCGGAAATGGGTGCCGAAACCGGTGCCATTGCTGCCGGCGTGGCCCATGTGGGCGGCGCTTTCGTCCAGCACCTCCAGGCTCACGGGCTGCAACACCTGTTGCAGCCGCTCGCGGATGGCTTCGGCCGTGACGTCGGCGGCGGTTAGGCTCATGACTGCGGCTCGTCGCGCAGGTGGCGTGCCACGTAGAGGCCCTGGGCAACGATGAAGACCACCGGGAAGATGTAGCCCCAGAGCTTGAAGTCGACCCAGGCGTCGGTGGAGAAGTAGGCGGCGACGTAGGCGTTGATGGCAGCCATGAACACGAAGTAGGCCACCCAGGCCACGGTCAGGCGCGACCAGACGGCGTCGGGCAGGCGCAGCTGGCTGCCCAGCAGCATCTGCAGGAAGTTCTTGCGCCAGCCCCACAAGGCCACGGCCAGCACCAGCGCCATGCCGCCGTAGAGCACGGTGGGCTTCCATTTGATGAAGCGGTCGTCCTGGAGCACCAGCGTGAGCGTGCCGAACAGCAGCACCAGCACCAGCGTGACCTTGTGGATGGTCTGCAGTTTCTTGTCCAGCGCGTAGATGATGCCGGTCTGCACCACGGTGGCACCCATCAGCACGGCGGTGGCCAGGTAGATGTCGTGCAGCTTGTAGGCACCGAAGAACAGCAGGATGGGGAAGAAGTCGATCAGGAAACGCATGGGAAGGGATTATCTATCCTGGTGCTCGATGGAAGCCGAGTTCATGCAGTAGCGCAGGCCGGTGGGGGCCGGGCCGTCTTCGAAGACATGGCCCAGGTGGGCACCACACTGGCTGCAGACGGTCTCCACCCGCACCATGCCATGGCTGCGGTCGGTGATTTCGGTGATGGCGCCGGGTACGGCCTGCCAGAAGCTGGGCCAGCCGCAGCCGGCGTCAAACTTGGTTCCGGCGTCGAACAGGTGGTTGCCGCAGCAGATGCAGTGGTAGCTGCCGTCGGCCCAGACGGCTTCGTACTTGCCGGTGAAGGGGCGTTCGGTGTGCGCGTGGCGCGTGACCTCGAAGGCGCGCGGCTCGGCGCCTTTTTCGGCCAGGATGGCGCGCCACTCGGCGTCGGTTTTCTGGATGGGGAAGTTCATGCCGTCGGTCTCTTTCATCAGGATGAGCAGCTGATTTCGATCTGTGCGGCCCAGTCGGGAGGGAACCCCGCCAGCGCCTCGTGTTCGGGCTGCTCGTCGAACGGGCGCTCCAGCACGGCCAGCAGGCGGGCCACCTCGGAGAAGTCCTTTTCGCGGGCCGCTCGGATGGCGGTTTCGCCCAGGTGGTTGCGCAACACGTATTTCGGATTCACTTGGAGCATGCGCAGCGCTGTCGGTTCCGCAGCCTGGGCGGACAGGCGTTCGCGGTAGCGGCCCAGCCAGGCGTCGAAGGCCTCGCGGTCCAGGAACAGGTCCCGCACGGGGGTGAAGTCGCCCGCACCCACGGCGTGCGACAGCCGGCGCCAGAAGATGGTGTGGTCCGGCTTGTCCTGCGCCATCAGGCGCAGCAGCGCCTCGGTCAGTTCGCGGTCGGCCTCGGCAGGCGTCTGCAGTCCCAGCTTGTCGGACATGCGGCCAAAGAAGGCGTCGGGGTAGACCGTCTTGTAGGGCTCCAGCGCATCCAGTGCCTGCTGCTGGTCGTCCATCAGTGGCAGCAGCGCCTGGCCCAGGCAGAACAGGTTCCAGTACGCAATATTGGGCTGGCGGGCGTAGGCGTAGCGGCCAGCGGTGTCGGAGTGGTTGCAGATGTGGGCGGGGTTGTAGGCATCCAGGAACTGGAACGGGCCGTAATCGATGGTCAGGCCCAGGATGCTCATGTTGTCGGTGTTCATCACCCCGTGGCAGAAACCCACGGCCTGCCACTGCGCCATCAGCGCGGCGGTGCGCGCGCTCACGGCCTGCAGCAGCGCGGCGTAAGGGTTGCCATCCGCTTGCCGGCATTCGGGGTAGAAGTGGTCGATCACGAAATCGGCCAGCTGGCGCAACTCGTCGTGCTGCTCGCTGTACGAAAAATGCTCGAAGTGCCCGAAGCGGATGAAGCTGGGCGCCACCCGCGTGACCACGGCGGCCGTCTCCACCGTCTCGCGGCGCACCGGCGCATCGGAGCCGACCACGGCCAGCGCGCGCGAGGTGGGAACGCCCAGACCGTGCATGGCTTCGCTGCACAGAAATTCGCGGATGGAGCTGCGCAGCACCGCGCGACCATCGCCCATGCGCGAGTAGGGCGTGAGGCCTGCACCCTTGAGCTGGATTTCCTGTGGGCCGCCGGCGCCGGGCAGCTCGCCGAGCAGCAGCGCACGGCCATCGCCCAGCTGGCCGGCCCAGACGCCGAACTGGTGGCCGCTGTAGACGCTGGCCAGCGGCCGCGAACCCGGCAGCACGCGGTTGCCGGCGAGGGCCTGCAGCGCGGCGTCGCTGGCCAGCCATTCGTCGTCCAGGCCCAGCTCGCGCGCCACGGCGCGGCTGGTGCCCACCCAATAGGGGGAGGGCAGCGGTGTGGGGGGCAGCGGGGTGTGGAAGGCAGGGCCCAGGTCGGCGAAGCGGTGGCTCCAGGGCAGGGCGGTGGCGGTCAGCATGGAGCGGATTGTCTCAAACGCGTCCTGCCCCTGCTGGCGGTGTTGGAGTTGCGGCATGATCGCGGTCTGACGCCTGTTTTGCCATACAAGGAGACGCCATGCTGGGCCAGATGCAGAGCCACCAACTGCTGATTTCCAACCTCATCGTTCACGCCGAACGCCACCACGGCAGCGCCGAGATCGTCTCGCGCCGCGTGGAAGGCGACATCCACCGCACCACCTGGGCCGGCATTGCCCGCCGTTCGCGCCAGGTGGCCAACGCGCTGGACAAACTGGGCCTGGCCTTCAGCGACCGCGTGGGCACGCTGGCCTGGAACGGCTACCGCCACCTGGAGCTGTACTTTGGAGTGAGCGGCAGCGGCCGCGTGCTGCACACGCTCAACCCGCGCCTGCACCCCGACCAGCTGGTCTGGATCGTCAACCACGCCGAAGACCGCGTGCTGTGTTTCGACATGAGCTTCCTGCCGCTGGTGCAGGCCGTGCACGCGCGCTGCCCGAGCGTCAAGCACTGGATCGCCCTGTGCGACGCTGACCGCCTGCCGGCCGACAGCGGCATACCTGGCCTCACCAGCTACGAGTCGTGGATGAGCGGCGAGAGCGACCGCTACGAATGGCCTTCGTTCGACGAGAACACCGCCTCGAGCATGTGCTACACCAGCGGCACCACCGGCAACCCCAAGGCCGCGCTGTACTCGCACCGCTCCACGCTGCTGCACGCGTATGGGGCCGCCTTGCCCGACACCATGAACCTCAGCGCCCGCGACAGCGTGCTGCCAGTGGTGCCCATGTTCCACGTCAACGCCTGGGGTCTGCCTTACGCCGCCGCTGCGGTGGGCTGCAAGGTCGTCTTCCCCGGCGGTGCGCTCGATGGCAAGTCGGTCTATGAGCTGATCGAGGCCGAAGGCGTGACGCTGGCGGCCGGCGTGCCCACGGTGTGGCAGATGCTCCTGGGCCACCTGCAGGCCAACGGCCTGCGCTTTTCCACGCTCAACCGCACCGTCATCGGTGGCTCGGCCTGCCCGCCGGCCATGATCGAGGCCTTCAACCGCCAGTACGACGTGGACGTGCTGCACGCCTGGGGCATGACGGAGATGTCGCCGCTGGGCACCGTGTGCACGCTGAAGAACGCGCAGCTTGCGCTGCCGCAGGCCGAACAGGACCAGATCCGCCTCAAGCAGGGCCGGGCGGTGTTTGGCGTGGACATGAAGATCGTGGACGGCCAGGGCAACGAGCTGCCCTGGGACGGCAAGACCTACGGCGACCTGCTGGTGCGTGGCCCCTGGATCATCGAGGGCTATTTCAAGGGCGAGGGTGGCGACCCGCTGGTGGATGGCTGGTTCCCCACCGGTGACGTGGCCACGATAGACGCCGACGGTTTCATGCAGATCACCGACCGCAGCAAGGACGTGATCAAGTCCGGCGGCGAGTGGATCAGCTCCATCGACGTGGAAAACATCGCCATGGCCCACCCGGCCGTGGCCATGGCCGCGTGCGTCGGTGTGTTCCACCCCAAATGGGACGAACGCCCCATCGTGGTGGTGGTGAAGAAGCCCGGCGCCGAGGTGACCCGCGAGCAGCTGCTGGCCCACTTCGAGGGCAAGACGGCCAAGTGGCAGATCCCCGACGACGTGGTGTTCGTCGATGCCATCCCGCTGGGCGCCACCGGCAAGATGCAGAAGATGGTGTTGCGCGAGCAGCTCAAGGGCTACAAGCTGCCCGGCCTCTAGGGCGTGTTCACACTATTTTTCCAAGATGCGTTGCAGGTCAAAAAAGCCATGCGCAAGGCGCGAAACGCAGACGGGCCCGGTGGCCCGGCGAGGCTTCGCAACGCCGCGCATGGCTTTTTTGGCTGCAACCCGAAGGGAACGGGGTGAAAACAGCGCCACTCGGCGTTGCACTCCTAGGCCAGACCCCGGTCTGGCCGTCGTCGTGCGCCTGGATTGGTGCTGTTTTCACCCCGTTCGCACTTGGAAAAAATAGTGTGAACACGCCCCAATGACCAGCCGCCGCCGATTCTGCGCCGCCGCCGCTGCCAGCCTGATGGCGCCGGCCGTGCGTGCGCAGCGGCCGGTGCGCATCGCCTTCATCGACCCGTTGTCCGGCCCCTCGGGCGCCGTGGGGCGCAACGGCCTGCGCAGCTGGCAGTTCGTGGCCGACTGGCACAACCGCCGTGCCCCGGCCGATGCCCCGCGTTTCCTGGTGGCCGGTTTCGACAACAAAGGCTCGCCGCAGGAAAGCCTCAACGCACTCAAGGTCGCCATCGACCAGGGCTTTCGCTACATCGTGCAGGGCAACGGCTCGGGCGTGGCAGCGGCGCTGTCGGACGCGCTCACCCGGCACAACACCCGCTTTCCGGCGCGCTCGGCGCTCTACATCAACTACGCCGCCGCCGACCCGGTGCTCACCGGCGAAAAGTGCAGCTTCTGGCACTTCCGCATCGACGCCGACACCTCCATGAAGGTGCAGGCCCTGGCCACCCACATGGCCGAGCAGCCGGCCCTGCGGCGCATCTACCTGCTCAACCAGAACTACGCCCACGGCCAGCAGGTGTCGCGCTACTTCAAGCTGGCCATGGCCCTGCGCCGGGCCGACGTGCAGATCGTGGGCGACGAGCTGCACCCGCCGTTCCAGCTGAACGATTTCTCGCGCTTTGCGCAACGCATCGTGGCGGCCAAGGCTCAGGCCGTGGTCAGCGGCAACTGGGGCGCCGACATGGTGCAGCTGGTGCAAGCGCTTTCGGCCGCGCGCGCCGAGCTCGGGCTGTACGCCTACTACCCCACGCTGGCGGGCACCCCCACGGCACTGGCGCAAGCCAGCGGCGGGCTGCAGGTTTACCAGATCGCGTACAACCACGGCCAGCACCGGGGCGAGGCCCAGGAGTTGGCGCAGGCCTTTCGCCAGCGCCACCGCGAGGATTTCGTCATCCACGGCTGCATCACCGGCATACGCCTGCTGGCGCTGGCCATGGCACGCACCGACAGCACCGACCCGCGCACCGTGGCGGACGCCATGACCGGCTTGCGTTTTGAAGGCTTTGACGGCCCGGTGGAAATGCGCGCCGGAGACCACCAGCTGCAGCAGGACCTCTACCTTTCGCACTGGCAGCGGCTGCCGGCGGGGCAGGGGCCCGGGGCCGAGAACACCGGCATGACCTTCGTGCCGGTGCGCCGTTTTCCGGCGGCCGACGTGGCCACCCCGCTTGTCTGCCAGATGACCAGGCCCTGACGCCATGGAACTGCTGGTGGTTTCCCTGCTCAACGGGCTGAGCTACGGCCTGCTGCTGTTCATGCTGAGTGCCGGGCTCACGCTGATCTTCAGCCTCATGGGTGTGCTCAACTTCGCGCACGCCAGCTTCTACATGCTGGGGGCCTACCTGGCCCACAGCGTGTCGCAACACTGGGGCTTCTGGCCCGCGCTGGTGCTGGCGCCGCTGGCGGTGGGCGCGCTGGGCGCCGCGTTCGAGCACCTGGTGCTGCGCCGCGTGCACCCGTTGGGCCATGTGCCCGAGCTGCTGGTCACCTTCGGGCTGGCCTACGTCGTCCTGGAGGTGGTGCAGCTGGTGTGGGGGCGCGGCCCGGTCGACTACCGCGTGCCCGAGGTGCTGGCGGGCACGCTGTTCACGCTCTACGACATCCACTTTCCGGCCTACCGCGTGTTCATGATGGGCGTTTCCGTGCTGGTGCTGCTGGGCCTCGGGCTGGCCCTGCGGCGCAGCCAGTGGGGCCTGGTGGTGCGGGCCGCGCTCACCCACCCGCAGATGGTGCAGGCGCTGGGGCACGATGTTCCCCGTGTGTTCATGGGCGTGTTTGCCGGTGGTGCCGCGCTGGCTGCGCTGGCCGGCGTGCTGGGCGGCAACGCCTTTGTCACCGAGCCCGGCATGGCGGCCACGGTGGGCTCCATCGTGTTCGTGGTCATCGTGGTGGGCGGGTTGGGTTCGCTGGCCGGGGCCTTCATCGCCTCGGTGTTCATGGGCCTGCTGCAGACCCTGGCCGTCGCGCTGGACTGGCCGCTGGGCCCGCTGCGCCTCAGCCAGCTCGCGCCGCTGCTGCCTTATGCGCTGCTCGTGCTGGTGCTGGTGTTGCGCCCGCAAGGGCTGATGGGGCGGCGCGAGCTGTGAAGCCACTGTCCCCCCTCTGGCCCTGGCTGCTGTATGCCGCGACCCTGCTGCTGGCGCCGCTGCTGTTCGGCAGTGGTTTTGCGCATACGCTGCTGTCGCAGATGGGCATAGCCGTCATCGCCTGCCTGAGCTACCACCTGCTGCTGGGCCAGGGCGGCATGCTGAGTTTTGGCCATGCGGTCTACACCGGCGCTGGCGCCTACCTGGCCATGCACACGCTCAACGCCGCCGCCACACACGGCTGGCCGCTGCCGGTGAGCCTGCTGCCGCTGGCCGCCGGCCTGGGTGCCGCGCTGATCGCGCTGCCTCTTGGGTGGGTGTCCACCCGCAAGGCCGGCACGCCCTTTGCCATGATCACGCTGGGCGTGGGCGAGCTGGCCTGGGCCGTGGCGCTCATGTTCCCCGGCGTGTTCGGTGGCGACGCTGGCGTGTCGGGCAACCGGGTGATGGGCGCGGCGCCCTGGGGCATCAGCTTCGGCCCGGCCATCCAGCTGTACTACCTGATTGCTGTCTACGTGCTTGCGGCCACGCTGCTGGTTCACGCCTTCACCCGCACCACGCTGGGCACCCTGCTCAACGCCGTGCGCGACAACCCGCTGCGTGTGGGCTTCCTCGGTTACGACACCCGCACGCTGCGGCTCATCGCCTTCGTGGTGGCCGCGTTCCTCGCCGGCATCTCGGGCGGGCTGGCCGCGCTGCAGTTCGAGATCGTCACGCCCGAGGTGCTGGGCACCACCCGCTCGGGCTCGCTGCTGCTGTTCACCTTCCTGGGCGGCACCACGCTGCTGGCCGGGCCGGTGGTGGGCGGCGTGCTCATGGTGCTGGCACTGGTCTGGCTGTCATCCCTCACGCCCGCCTGGCTGCTCTACATGGGCCTGGCCTTCATGGCGGTGGTGGTGTTTGCGCCTGACGGCCTGGCCGGCCTGGCCCAGCGTGCCTGGCGCGCACGCTCAAGCCCCGGCGCCTTCAGCGGGCGCAGCGCGGGCCGGTTGTTGGCCTGCGTGCTCATGGCCCTGGGCCTGGTGATGGCCGTGGAGATGGCCTACCACCGCCAGCTCAGCGCCACGCTGGGCCACGAGCTGGTGCGCGGGCCGCTGCGGCTGGACACGGCCGCCACGGCACCGTGGCTGTTGGCACTGCTGCTGGGTCTGGCGGGCGCCGGCCTGTGGCGCCTGCTGCGAGGGGGTCGCCATGGCTGATGCCGTGCTGCGCCTGCGCAACCTCGGCCACCGCTTCGGCGAAACCCGTGTGCTCTCGGGTGTGAGCCTGGAGGTGCAGGCCGGCGAATGCCTGGCCGTCATCGGCCCAAACGGTGCGGGCAAGTCCACCCTGTTCAACCTGCTGAGCGGCGCACTGGCGCCCACCGAGGGTTCGGTGCTGCTCAGAGACCGGCCCATCACGGGTTGGGCGCCTGCACGCATCGCGCGTCTGGGTATGGCGCGCGGCTTCCAGATCGGGCAGCTGTTTCCGTGCCTGAGCGCGCTCGACCACCTGCGCGTGGCCGCCGCCTGGCGCGACGGCCACGGCTACCGCTTCTGGCGCCTGTGGTCGGGCCAGCGCGGCAGCACCGAGGCTGCCATGGGCTGGCTGGAGCGCCTGGGCCTGCAGGGCAGGGCACACGTGCCCGCCGCCCAGCTGAGCTACGCCGAACAGCGCGCGCTGGATGTGGGCATGGCCCTGGCCAGCGGTGCCGACGTGCTGCTGCTGGACGAACCCACCGCCGGCATGAGCCGCAGCGAAACCACCGCTTTTGTGCGCCTGCTGCGCGAGGTGACCGCCGGCAAGACCCTGCTGGTGGTGGAACACGACATGGGCGTGGTGTTTGAACTGGCCCAACGCGTGGCCGTGCTGGTGCGTGGCGAGCTGCTGGCCTGCGACACGCCCGAGGCCGTGCGTGCGAATGCCGATGTGCGCGCCGCCTACCTGGGAGAACAGCCGTGAGCCTGCTGCAGGTGCGCGACCTGTGCGCAGGCTACGGGCTGGGCCAGGTGCTGCAGGGTGTGGATTTCGAGGTGGGCGCAGGCGAAATCGTCGCGCTGCTGGGCCGCAACGGCTCGGGCCGCTCCACCACCGCCAAGGCCCTCATGGGCCTGCTGCCCGCCAGCGGCGAGGTCTTGTGGCGTGGCCAGCCCATCCTCGGCCAGCCGCCACACGTCATCGCCCGCCAGGGCCTGGGCTACGTGCCCGAAAGCCGCGACGTTTTCCCCCACCTCACCGTGCGCGAAAACCTGCGCCTGGGCCAGCGCGGCACCACCGCGCGCTGGAGCTACGGCGACGCCTGGCGCCTGTTCCCCACGCTGCGCGAACGCGAACACGTGGCGGCAGGCGTGCTCTCGGGCGGCGAACAGCAGATGCTCAGCTTGGCCCGCTGCCTCATGGGCGACCCCCAGGGCGTCATCGTGGACGAGCCTACCGAGGGCCTGGCCCCCCAGGTGGTGGCCCAGGTGGCCGAAGCCCTGCGCAGCCTGCGCGCCCAGGGCCTGGCCGTGCTGCTCATGGAACAGAAACTCGCCATGGCCCTGTCCATCGCCGACCGGGTGCTGGTGATGGGACATGGGCGGGTGGTGTTTGCAGGGACACCGGGTGAGCTGGCGGCGCGGGAGGATGTCAGCCGGGAGTGGCTAGAGGTTTGAGCATGTGGTAGAAGTTTTCGCCATGGGCCTCATCAGTCACCCTGGCGGTCATGAGCGTCCAGTGCCACCTAACACCGAGAGGAGACCTATGACTATCGCTACGCTGGCCGTTTGGCACGACCTGGTGTCGTCACGCAACGTCATGGGCCTGGATGCGCTTCTCGCCGACAACGTGGTCTTTCACTCGCCGGTTGTTCACACACCGCAGGTCGGCAAAGCCGTCACGACCCAGTACCTTGCGGCCGCTTTCCACGTCTTCTTCAACGAGACTTTCACGTACGTTCGGGAAGTGGTCGGTCCCCGTGATGCGGTGCTGGAGTTCCAGGTGGATATCGATGGCATTGCCGTGAACGGTGTTGACATGATCCGGTGGGACGACGAGGGCAAGATCGTGGATTTCAAGGTGCTCATCCGGCCACTCAAGGCGATCAACCTGATCCATCAGAAGATGGGGGCCATGCTCCAGGCTCAGCAGCGGTGATGCCGATGCGCGCCTGACCCGCAGGGTGAAGGGGCATCGGCCCCCGCTGCCGTTGACCGACCTTGTCTGACCAGGGGCGGGTTCCAGCGCTGGCGCCCCTCAACCGGTGGGTGCAGAGACATGCAGGCGACAGTGCTGCATTGCATCAAACCCGGTATTGCCTACAATGCCTCCGAGAAAACGAACGACCGTTCTTTTTTGCTTTCCCACCAAGGAGACTTCATGACTGCGCACTACCAGGCCCACGGCGACGTGGCCGTCATCACCCTGGACAACCCGCCCGTCAACGGACTGGGCCTTTCCACCCGCCAGGGCATCGTGGCCGCGCTGGAGCGCGCACAGGCCGAGGCTGGCATACGTGCCATCGTGCTCACGGGTGCGGGCAAGGCGTTTTCGGGTGGTGCCGACATCAAGGAGTTCGGCAGCCCCAAGGCGCTGCAAGACCCCAACCTGCTGAGCGTGATCCTGGCGCTGGAGGCGTCGAGCAAGCCTGTTGTGGCGGCGGTGCACTCGGTGTGCATGGGCGGCGGCCTGGAGCTGGCGCTGGGTTGCCACTACCGTGTGGCCGCGCCAGGCTGCAAGGTGGCGCTGCCCGAGGTGAAGCTGGGCCTGATTCCCGGTGCCGGCGGCACGCAACGCCTGCCGCGCGTGCTGGGCGTTGAAGTGGCGCTCAACATGATCGTCAGCGGCGAGCCGGTCAACAGCGAGATGCTGGCGAGCCTGCCGGGCCAGAAGCTGTTCGACAAGCTGGCCGCTTCGCCTGAAGCCCTGGCTGAAGAGGCCATTGCCTTCGCGAAATCGGTGGCCGATGCCCGCCCGCTGCCGCTGGTGCGCAACCTCAAGGCCGGCCACCCGCAGGGCGATGCCTACTTCCAGTTCGCGCGCAACATGGTCAACGGCATGAGCAAGAACTTTCCCGCACCCGCCAAGTGTGTGGATGCGGTGGAAGCAGCGACGAAGAAAAAGTTCGACGACGGCCTACTGGCCGAGCGCGAGGTGTTCCTGAACCTGATGTGGACGCCCGAATCGCGTGCGCTGCGCCACATCTTCATGGCCGAGCGCGCCACCAGCAAGATTCCCGATGTGCCCGAGTCCACGCCCAAGCGTGACATCAAGGCCGTGGCGGTGATCGGCGCGGGCACCATGGGCGGCGGCATTTCCATGAACTTCCTGAACGCGGGCATTCCGGTCACCATCCTGGAGACCAAGCAGGAAGCGCTGGACCGCGGCATTGCCACCATCCGCAAGAACTACGAGGCCCAGGTCAAGAAGGGCAAGCTCAAGCAGGACAAGTACGAGCAGCGCATGGCCCTGCTCAAGACCACGCTGGACTACGCCGACCTGGCCCAGGCCGACCTGGTGATCGAGGCCGTGTTCGAGGAGATCGGCGTCAAGGAAGCCGTGTTCAAGAAGCTGGACGAGGTGATGAAGCCCGGCGCCATCCTGGCGTCCAACACCTCCACGCTGGACCTGAACAAGATCGCGTCCTTCACCAAGCGTCCGCAAGACGTGATCGGCATGCACTTCTTCAGCCCCGCCAACGTTATGAAGCTGCTGGAGGTGGTGCGTGGCGAGAAGACCGCCAAGGACGTGCTGGCCACCGTGATGGCCATCGGCAAGACCATCAAGAAGACCTGTGTGGTCTCGGGCGTGTGCGACGGCTTCATCGGCAACCGCATGATCGAGCAGTACAGCCGCCAGGCCGGCTTCCTGCTTGACGAGGGCTGCACCCCCGCGCAGGTGGACAAGGCGATCGAGAAGTTCGGCTTCGCCATGGGCCCGTTCCGCATGGGTGACCTGGCCGGCAACGACATCGGCTGGGCCATCCGCAAGCGTCGCGCCACGGAGCACCCGGACATGAAATACAGCAAGACCGCCGACCTGCTGTGCGAGAAGGGCCGCTTCGGTCAGAAGACCGGCGCCGGCTGGTACGACTACGTGCCCGGCAAACGCGACGCCATCCCCAACGCCGAGGTGGTCAAGATGATCGAAGACCACCGCGCGTCGCTGGGCATCACGCCCCGCAAGATTTCCGACGACGAGATCGTGCAGCGCCTCGTGTACTCGCTGGTCAACGAGGCCGCGCGCCTGCTGGAAGAGGGCATTGCCGCCCGCGCCAGCGACATCGACATGGTCTACCTCACTGGTTACGGCTTCCCCATCCACCGTGGCGGCCCGATGCACTATGCCGACGAATCCGGCCTGTTCAACGTGGTGCAGCGCATGAAGCGTTTTGCGCAGAACCCGCTGGACGACGCCAAGTTCTGGGAACCAGCGCCGCTGCTGGCCCGCCTGGTGGCCGAAGGCAAGACGTTCAACTGAATACCGAAAGAGACAACACCATGACTTCCGCACTGATCGTCTCCACCGCCCGCACGCCGCTGACCAAAAGCTGGAAGGGCGCCTTCAACATGACCCATGGCGCCACGCTGGGTGGCCATGCGGTCCGTCACGCCATCGAACGCGCCGGCATCGACGGCGCCGAGGTCGAGGACGTGATCATGGGCTGCGCCAACCCCGAAGGGGCCACCGGCGCCAACATCGCGCGCCAGATCGCGCTGATGGCCGACCTGCCCGTCACCGTCTCGGGCCTCACGGTCAACCGCTTCTGCTCGTCGGGCCTGCAGACCATCGCGTTGGCCGCCCAGCGCATCATTGCTGGTGAGGGCGATGTGTACGTGGCTGGTGGCGTGGAGAGCATCTCGTGCGTGCAGCAGGAGATGAACCAGCACATGCTGCGCGACCTGGACCTGGACAAGAAAAAGCCCGAGATCTACTGGAACATGCTGCAGACCGCCGAACAGGTGGCCAAGCGCTACAACATCGGCCGTGAGGCCATGGACCAGTACGGCGCCGCCAGCCAGCAGAAGGCCACCGCCGCACTTGAGGCCGGCCTGTTCAAGGACGAGATCGCGCCCATCACCGTCACCATGGGTGTGGCCGACAAGGTCATGGGCCTGGTCACCAAGAAGGTCACGGTCGAGAACGACGAAGGCATCCGCCCTGGCACCACGTTCGACGGCATCCACGGCCTGCGCTCGGCGCTGCCGGGCGGCCTGGTGTCGGCCGGCAACGCCAGCCAGTTCTCCGATGGTGCCGGCGCCTGCGTGCTGATGGACGAGAAGCTGGTGAGCCAGCGTGGCCTCAAGCCGCTGGGCCGTTTCCTGGGTTTTGCCGTGGCCGGTTGCGAGCCCGACGAAATGGGCATCGGCCCGGTGTTCGCCATCCCCAAGGTGCTCAAGAAGCTGGGCCTGAAGATGGACGACATCGACCTGTGGGAGCTGAACGAGGCGTTTGCGGTGCAGGTGCTGTACTGCCGCGACAAGCTGGGCATCCCGGCTGACCGTCTGAACGTCAACGGCGGCGCCATCGCGGTGGGCCACCCCTACGGCGTCTCGGGCCAGCGCCTGACCGGCCATGCCCTCATCGAAGGCAAGCGCCGTGGCGCCAAGCGCGTCTGCGTGACCATGTGCATTGGTGGCGGCATGGGTGCCGCTGGCATCTTCGAAGTGTTGTAACCCCGCGCGCTGCGCGGGGCACAACACCCCCCGCGCCGCTTCGCGTCACCCCCCTGAAGGGGGGCAATGCCTGCAGGCCGGCGGAGCCGGACCTGCGGCATCCCAGGTGGACATCTGCTCGCCACCGTAGTTGCGTTTTTCTGAAGGGGTGCTCAATGAGCCTGCGTCCCACACTGGATTTTCTGTTGTACGACTGGCTGGGGGTGCAGGCCCTCGGCGAACGTGAGCGTTTCGCCGACCACAGCCGCGAGACGTTTGACGCGGTGCTGGACACCTGCGAACGCATCGCACGCGAGAAATACGCGCCTTTCAACCGGCTGGTGGATACGCAGGAGCCGCAGTTCGACGGCGAACGCGTGATCCTGCCGCAGGCCACACACGACGCCTGGGCGGCCTATGCCGAGAGCGGCATGCTGAGCGCGGCTCAGGATTACGCCATCGGCGGCATGCAGCTGCCCTACACGGTGGAGGCGGCGGCCAACGCCTTCTTCGCCATGGCCTCGGTCAGCATCGGCGCGGGCATGCTCACCGTGGGCAACGCCAACCTGCTGATGGCGCACGGCACCGAAAACCAGAAGCGCGTGTTCGCGCTCAACGGTTTCTCGGGCCGCTGGTCGGGCACCATGTGCCTGTCCGAACCGCAGGCCGGCTCCTCCCTGAGCGACGTGGCCACCCGCGCCTTACCCGATGGCGCCGACTTTGAAGGCGACCCGCTGGGGCCGCGTTTTCGCCTCAAGGGCAACAAGATGTGGATATCGGCCGGCGAGCACGAGCTGACCGAGAACATCGTCCACCTGGTGCTGGCCAAGATTCCTGGCCCCGACGGCAGGCTGCCGCCGGGCGTGAAGGGCATCTCGCTGTTCATCGTGCCCAAGAAGCTGGTCGACGCCCAGGGGCGGCTCACCGGCGAGCGCAACGATGTGGCGCTGGCCGGCCTCAACCACAAGCTGGGCTGGCGCGGCACCACCAACACGCTGCTGAATTTTGGCGAGGGCAAGTTCCCCGTGCGTGGCGAGGCCGGCGCCGTGGGCTACCTGGTGGGCCAGCCTGGCGAAGGCCTGCGCTGCATGTTCCACATGATGAACGAGGCCCGCATCGGCGTGGGCCTGGCGGCCACCATGCTGGGCATGGCGGGCTACCACGCCAGCCTGGACTACGCGAAGAACCGCCCGCAGGGCCGCCCGGTGGGGCCTGCCGGCAAAGATGCCGCCGCGCCGCAGGTGCGCATCATCGAACACGCCGATGTGAAACGCATGCTGCTGGCGCAGAAAAGCTACGCCGAAGGCGCGACCGCGCTGGAGCTGTACTGCGCCCGCCTGGTGGACGAGCAGCACACCGGCACCCCCGAGGCCGCCGACGAGGCCCGCCTGCTGCTGGAGGTGCTCACCCCCATTGCCAAGAGCTGGCCCAGCGAGTGGTGCCTGGAGGCCAACAGCCTGGCCATACAGGTGCACGGCGGCTACGGCTACACGCGCGACTTTCCTGTGGAGCAGTACTGGCGCGACCAGCGCCTGAACATGATCCACGAAGGCACCCACGGCATACAGGCCATGGACCTGCTGGGCCGCAAGGTGCTGATGGAAAACGGCCGGGGCCTGCAGCTGCTGGCCGGGCGCATCAATGCCACCATCGAACGCGCCATCCAGGTGCCCGAACTCGCAGCGCACGCCAATGCACTCGGCAAGGCGCTGCAAGAGGTGGGCGCTGCCACCAAGGCCGCCTGGGCCACCGGCGACCCGGCCGAGGCACTGGCCAACGCCGTGCCCTACCTGCAGGCCTTCGGCCACACCGTGCTGGCCTGGATCTGGCTCGACGTGGCGCTGGTCACGCTGGGTCGAAACGACGCCCCCAACGTCGGCCGCCGCGCCGCCGCCCGTTTCTTTTTCCACTACGAACTGCCCAAGATCGGCGCCTGGCTGGGCGTGGTCGCCTCGCGCGACCCCACCTGTGCCGAGCTGCCCGAAGACGCGTTCTAATCACTTCCCAGAACAACAGGAGACAACGAATGACACGCACCATCCAGCAACTCTTTGACCTCAAGGGCAAGAACGCGCTGATCACCGGCGGCTCGCGCGGCCTGGGCCTGCAGATGGCGCACGCCCTGGGCGAGGCTGGCGCGCGCGTGATGATCAGCTCGCGCAAGGCCAGCGACCTGGAAGAGGCCGTGGCCGAGCTGCAGGCCGCCGGCATCGACGCCCGCTGGGTCGCGGCCGACGGTCAGAACCCCGAAGACATGCACCGCCTGGCCGACGAGACCCTGCAGCGCATGGGCGACGTACACATCCTCGTGAACAACGCAGGCGCCGCCTGGGGCGCACCCGCCGAAGACCACCCGCTGGACGCCTGGGACAAGGTGATGGACCTCAACGTGCGCAGCTACTTCGTGCTGAGCCAGGTCATCGCCAAGCGCAGCATGATCCCGCGCCGTTACGGCCGCATCATCAACACCGCCAGCATCGCCGGCCTGGGTGGCAACCCCCGGGGCATGAAGACCGTGGCCTACAACACCTCCAAGGGCGCGGTCATCAACTTCACCCGCGCGCTGGCCTGCGAGTGGGGCGAATACGGCATCACCGTCAACGCCATCTGCCCGGGCTTCTTCCCGAGCAAGATGACCGTGGGCACCCTCAAGGCCCTGGGCGAGGAGCAGCTGGCCGCGCACGCGCCGCTGGGTCGTCTGGGGGACGACGAGGACCTCAAAGGCCTCACGCTGCTCTACGCGAGCGACGCAGGCAAGCACATCACCGGTCAGTATCTCGCCGTGGATGGCGGCGTGTCCGTGGTGCACGGAGGCTGACTTTGAGCATTCCCTTCGGCACGTCCATTCCCTTCATCGAACTGCTGGGCTGCGAGCTGCAGCACTTTGAGGGTGGGCGCTCCGAAATCACGCTGCCCGCCAAACCCGAACACCTCAACGCCTTTGGCGTGGTGCACGGCGGTGTGCTGATGACGCTGATGGATGTGACCATGGCCGCAGCGGCGCGCAGCGCCACCGACGGCCTGGGCGCCATCACCATCGAGATGAAAACGAGTTTCATGCGCGCGGCCAAGGCGCCGCTGCGTGCCGAAGGCCGGCTGCTGCACCGCACGCGCAGCATGGCCTTCACCGAAGGCACGGTCTTTGATGCCGACGGCCAGGCCTGCTGCCACGCCACCGGCACCTTCAAGTACGTGCCGGGCTGGGGCGCCACACCCGGCGTCGCCACCGACTGATTTTTTTTCCCCGGACAACCAGGAGATCACCATGCCCCGCAATACCCAAGTGCTGCTCGACAACCGCCCGCAAGGCGAGGCCACCGTCGGCAACTTCAAGATCGTCACCACCGACACCCCTGCGCTGCAGGACGGCCAGGTGCTGGTGCGCCACCACTACCTGAGCCTGGACCCCTACATGCGCGGCCGCATGAACGACAGCAAGAGCTACGCCGCCTCACAGCCGCTGGGCGAGGTCATGATTGGCGGCACCGTGGGTGAGGTGGTCGAGTCGAAACACCCCAAGTTCGCCACCGGCGATCAGGTGGTGGGCATGGGCGGCTGGCAGCAGTACAGCGTGGTCGATGCCGGCCAGCCCGGCGCGCTGCGCAAGGTCGATACCACCCACGTGCCGCTGAGCCACTACCTGGGCGCCGTGGGCATGCCCGGCGTGACCGCCTGGTACGGTCTGGTCAAGATCATCAACCCCAAGGCCGGCGAGACGGTGGTGGTCACGGCGGCCAGCGGCGCGGTGGGCAGTGCCTTCGGTGCGCTGGCCAAGGCCCGCGGCCTGCGCGTGGTGGGCATTGCCGGCGGTGCCGACAAGTGCAAGTACCTCACCGACGAGCTGGGCTTCGACGCCGCCATCGACTACCGCCTGCACCCCGACGTCAAGAGCATGAGCCAGGCCCTCAAGGCAGCCTGCCCGAACGGCATCGACGGCTACTTCGAGAACGTCGGCGGCTACATCCTGGACGCCGTGCTGCTGCGCACCAACGCCTTCGCCCGCCTGGCCATCTGCGGCATGATCGCTGGCTACGATGGCCAGCCGCTGCCGCTGCAGAACCCCGCGCTGATCCTGGTGAACCGCCTCAAGGTGGAGGGCTTCATCGTCAGCGAGCACATGGAAGTCTGGCCCGATGCACTCAAGGAGCTGGGCACGCTCGTGGGCACCGGCAAGCTGCGCCCGCGCGAGAGCGTGGCGCAAGGCATCGAATCGGCCCCTGAGGCGTTCCTGGGCCTGCTCAAGGGCAAAAACTTCGGCAAGCAGTTGGTGAAACTGTAACCCCCCGCGCCGCCTGCGGCATCACCCCCCAGGGGGCGATGCCAGCCGTCCGGCAGAGCCGGCCCGACGGCATCCCCGGTGAGAAAAACGCCAAGGAGACACCAACATGCAAGCCACCCACGAGGTGCTGAACCAGGCCACGCCGCTGGCCGACGTGAACCTGTTCACCGGCAACGTGGCGCTGCAGGCCGCCGTGCGCTTCAACGCGCCGCAGATGGACACGCAGCCCCTGGCCGACATGGGTGGCCTGGCCGGCTCCACCGAGTACCAGACCCACGCCCGCCTGGCCAACGTGTTCACGCCGCAGCTGAAAACCCACGACCGTTTCGGCCACCGCATCGACCAGGTGGAGTTCCACCCCAGCTACCACGCGCTGATGCAGGCTGCCACCGAAGGTGGGCTACACGGCACGCCGTGGGCGCGGCCCAAGGCCGACATGCCCCATGTGGTCCGCGCGGCGGCGTTCATGCTGTTCACCGAGCTGGAGCCGTCCATCCTGTGCCCCATCTCCATGACCTACGCCGTGGCGCCCGCGCTGCGTGCCAACGCCACTATCCACGCCGAATGGGCGCCGGGCCTGGCCGCGCGCGCCTACGACCCGCGCCTGACCCACTTCCAAGGCAAGGCCGGGCTGACCATGGGCATGGGCATGACCGAGAAGCAGGGCGGCTCGGACGTGCGGGCCAACACCACGCAGGCGGTGGCCGACGGCAGTGACGCCTGGGGCCAACGCTTTGTGGTCACGGGGCACAAGTGGTTTTTCTCGGCCCCCATGTGCGATGCCTTCCTGGTGCTGGCGCAAACGACCAGCGGTCTGAGTTGCCTGTTCCTGCCACGGGTGCTGCCCGATGGTTCGCTCAACGCACTGCGCATCCAGCGCCTGAAAGACAAGCTGGGCAACAAGGCCAACGCCAGCTCCGAGGTCGAATTCCTGGGCGCCACCGCCTGGCTGGTGGGGGATGAAGGCCGGGGTGTGCCGCAGATCCTGGAGATGGGCACCATGACCCGGCTGGACTGCGCCCTGGGCACCAGCGGCCTGATGCGTCAGGCGCTGTCCATCGCGATCCACCACACCGCCCAGCGCAAGGCCTTCGGCAAGTACCTGATCGAGCAGCCGCTGATGCGCAACGTGCTGGCCGACCTGGCCCTCGAGTCTGAGGCGGCCACCGCGCTGGCGCTGCGCCTGGCCCGTGCCTTTGACCGCGCTGGCGATCCGCACGAGGACGTGATGGCGCGCCTGCTCACGCCCATTGCCAAATTCTGGATCTGCAAACGCGGCAGCGCCTTTGGCCAGGAGGCCATGGAGTGCCTGGGCGGAAACGGCTACGTGGAGGAGGGCGGTGAAGGGGTGATGGCCCGCATCTACCGCGAGATGCCGCTCAACTCCATCTGGGAAGGCGCCGGCAACATCATGGCGCTGGACCTGCTGCGCGCCCTGCGCAAGGCCGATGCCGCCGCCGCGCTCGCGCACGAGCTGGCACCCGCCAAGGGCATGCACCCCGCACTGGACCGCATGGCCGCCAGCCTCCCCATCCGGGTGGAAGACATGGCCTCCGAAATGGAGGCCCGCCGCCTCGCACAGGACGTGGCGCTTTCGGTGCAGGCCGCGCTGCTGGCGCAGCACGCAGCGGCCGAGGTGTTCGCCGCCTTCTGCGATTCGCGCCTCGGTGGCCATTGGGGTTACACCTTCGGCAGCCTGGGGCATGGCGTGGATGTCGACCGCATCGTCCGGCGCGCCGCCCTCCAACACTGAGCACACCACCATGAGCGAAATGATCCTGCACCACTACCCCATGTCGCCGTTTGCCGAGAAGGCGCGCCTGATGCTGGGCCACAAGCGGCTCACCTGGCGTTCGGTGTTCATCCCCTCCGTCATGCCCAAACCCGATGTGGTGGCGCTCACGGGCGGCTACCGCCGCACGCCGCTGCTGCAGATCGGGGCCGACATCTACTGCGACACCGCGCTGATTGCCGATGTGCTGGAGCACCACCAGCCGCAGCCCACGCTCTACCCCGAGGCCCAGAAAGGCGTGGCGCGGGTGCTGGCCCAGTGGGCCGACAGTACGCTGTTCTGGGCCACCATGGCCTACAGCCTGCAGGGCAAGGGGCTGGCCTCGCTGTTCGGCAACCAGCCGCCCGAAGCGGCCAAGGCCTTTGGTGAAGACCGGGCCGCCATGCGCCACAACATGACTCAGCTGCGGCCGGCGGATGCCACCTCGGCCTGCCGCAGCTACCTGCGCCGCCTGGCCCACATGCTGGAGCAGAACCCCTACCTGCTGGGTGATGCGCCGACCATCGCCGACTTCAGCGCCTACCACCCGCTGTGGTTCTGCCGCCAGCTCACACCCGCCATGGCCGGCATATTCGAGGCCACGCCAGTGGTGCTGGCCTGGATGGACCGCATGGCCGCCGTCGGCCACGGAGAGATGGCCCGCATGAGCTCCGCCGAGGCCATAGCGGTGGCGGCCGCAGCCACACCCCTGCCGGTGGACGGTCAGGTGTTCCAGGACGACCACGGCATCCCGCTGGGCAGCCGCGTGACGGTGGCTGCCGAAAGCTTCGGCACCGAAACCACCGAAGGCGAGCTGGTGGCGGCCACCCGCACCCACCTCACGCTGCGCCGCACCGACGAACGTGCGGGCGCGGTGCACGTGCACTTCCCGCGCGCGGGCTACGTGCTTCGGGCGGTCAAACCCGCATGACGGCCGCGCTGCGCTGGGAATTCCTGGCTTTTGACCAGCTGGACGTGCACACGCTGTATGCCATGCTGCGTCTGCGCACCGAGGTGTTCGTGCTGGAGCAGCAGTGCCTGTTCCAGGACATGGACAACACCGACCAGCAGGCCATGCACCTGCTGGGCTGGGACGGCGAAGGGCGGCTTTCGCTGTATGCGCGCTGCTACGGGCCGGGCGCCAAGTTTGCCGAGGCCAGCATAGGCCGGGTGATCACGGCGGCCCATGCGCGTGGCAGCGGTGCGGGTCATGTGCTGATGCGCGAGGCCGTGGCGCGGCTGTTGACCCACGGCGGGCGCCAGCCCATACGCATCGGTGCCCAGCAGCGGCTGCAGGCGTTCTACGAACAGCACGGTTTTCACGTGGCCAGCGAGCCCTACGACGAAGACGGCATTCCCCACATCGAGATGCTGCGCCCCTGACGCGCACACCCTTCAGGCACAGAGGAGACTTTCATGATCCAGGACTTCCAAGGCAGGACAGCCGTCATCACCGGTGCGGGTTCGGGCTTCGGCCTCGAGACCGCCCGCATCGCCGCCGCGCGCGGCATGAACCTGGTGCTGGTGGACGTGCAGGCCGACGCGCTGGACAAGGCCCGGGCCGAGCTGTCCGCCACCGGCGTGGCGGTGCTCGCCCAGCGGGTGGACGTGTCCAGCGCCGAGCAGATGCAGGCGCTGGCCGATGCCGTGCAACAGCGTTTTGGCGCGCCCCATTTCGTGTTCAACAACGCCGGGGTGGGCTCGGGCGGTCTGATCTGGGAAAACTCCGTGCGCGACTGGGAGTGGGTGCTCGGCGTGAACCTGTGGGGTGTGATCCACGGCGTGCGCCTGTTCACCCCGATGATGCTGGCGGCCGAAAAGGCCGACCCGGACTACCGGGGCCACATCGTCAACACCGCCAGCATGGCCGGCACCGTGAACATGCCCAATATGGGCGTCTACAACGTGAGCAAGCACGCGGTGGTGAGCCTGACCGAGACGCTCTACCAGGACCTGCGGCTGGTGAGCGACCGCGTGAGCGCCAGCGTGCTGTGCCCGTTCTTTGTGCCCACCGGCATCCACCAGAGCCACCGCAACCAGCCTGCCGAGATGGAAGGTGAAAAACCCACCCAGGCACAGCTGGTCAACCTGGCCATGACCACCAAGGCGGTGGGCAGCGGCAAGGTCAGCGCAGCCGACGTCGCGGCCAAGGTGTTCGAGGCCATGGAGGCCGACCGCTTCTACATCTTCAGCCACCCCAAGGCACTGGGCAGCGTGCGACTGCGCGCAGACGACATCACCGGCCTGCGCAACCCCAGCGACCCCTTCGCCGACCGGCCCGACATCGGTGCAGGCCTGCGCCAGGCGCTGCGCGGCGGCTGATCAGGCCTGGGGGGGCGCGAGCAGCACCCGGTCGCGTCCCGCCCGTTTGGCAGCGTAAAGCGCCGCGTCCGCGCGCGCCAGCAGGCTGTCCAGCGTCAGCTCGCGCGGCTGGAACTCGGCCACGCCGAAGCTGGCGCTGTACTGCAGCGGCTGGCCCCGCACGCTGGCCTGGGCGTTGCGCACCGAGGCACGCATGCGCTCGGCCACTGCCACGGCCTGGTCGGCGCCGCTGCTGGGCAGCAGCACCGCAAACTCCTCGCCACCCAGGCGGCCCACCACGTCCCACTCGCGCACCTCGCTGGTGAGCAGCTGGGCAAAGCCGACCAGCACCGCGTCGCCAGCGGCATGGCCGTGGGTGTCGTTGATGGTCTTGAAGTGGTCGATGTCGATCATGATGAGCGACAGCGGGTGGTGGTAGCGCAGGCAGCGCTGGATTTCCTGCTCGGCGGCTTCGGTGAAACCCCGGCGGCCCAGCACGTGTGTGAGCGGGTCCAGGCGGGCGGCCTGTTCGGCGGCCTCCTTCTGCTGGCGCAGCTCGGCAGTGGCAAGGCTCACCTGGTGGCGCAGCTCCTCCTGCGTCAGGCCCACACGCGCGGCCATGGTGTTGATGCCCTGTGCCAGCTCGGCCAGCGCACCGCTGCGCCTCACATCGGCGCGCGATTCCATGCGACCCCGCTCGATCTGGGCCACCACTTCGCTGATGTGGCGTATGGGCCGGGTGACGCTGCTGGCAATCGCGGTGGACAGCAGCGCCGCCAGCGCCAGCACGCCAGCGGTGGCGGCCAGCACCATCACGATGAGTTCGGTGCGGCGTTCGCGCAGCCCGTCCAGGCTCATCTGGATGACGGCGTAGCCGCGCAGGGTGACACCATCGGCGGGGGGTGTCTCCTGGAACAGGTCGTCGCGGCCGGTCAGTGCCGTAGGCCGTATGGGCACGATGGCAGTGACGTTGGTGTCGAGCAGCACTCGCTCCTGGCTGTCGAAAACGGGTGAGGGTGCGCTCAGGTTGCCGGCGATCACCACCTGCCGGCCTGCCTCGGTGAAGATGGCGGCAGCACGCAGCTGGGCGTCGCCCCGGTGGGTGGCATCGACCAGCCGTTGCAGGGACTCCTGGTCGTTTGCGAACAGCGGGAACTCGGACGAGCCTGCGAGCTGCAAGGCAGCCACGCGGGCACGGTCTTGCCAGGCCTGGGACAGGTCTGCGCTGTAGCGGCCCAGGAACAGCAGCAGCAGCGCGAAGATGGCGAGCACCGCCGGCAGGGCCGCCGCCAGCCACAGGCGGGCGCGTATCGACCGGTTGGTGGATCCCGTGTAATGGGCTTTCATGGCCGGCCCTCGGTACGGCGCAGGGCCGCCAGCAGCGTGTCGGTGTCGCCCACCGTGATGCCCAGCGAGCGGGCAACCTGCTGATTGACCGCGAGCACCCAGTCGCTGGAGGGCGAGGGGGCAGGTAGGTTGCGGCGATCGGCCAGCACGCGGCGGGCCAGCACGGCCATCTGCTTGCCGGCCAGCGCGGGCGTGACGTGCAGGGCCATGGTGGCGCCCGCGCGCACCTGGCTGGAGGCGTAGGTGACGATGGGCACCCGCTGGCGGTAGGCCGCGATCAGCACGTTGTTGAGCGTGTTGGTGTTGTAGACGACCGGGTCGGGCAGCGCGAGCAGCACGTCCGCCTCGCGCAGCACCTGGGCCAGGGCCGGGTAAAGGTCGTCGGCCGACACCGAGGCTTCCACCAGCTCCAGCCCCCGGTCGTAGGTGGCCTTGACCACCTGCGGGCGCAGCGCGCGCGATGTGGGGCCGAACACCACGCCCACGCGCAACCGGTCGGGCATGGTGCGGCGTATCAGCTCGAGGTAGCGGTCCACCGCCGGGTCCAGCCAGACCGCGGTGGTCGGTGGCGCGCTGCGTGGCACCGGCACGGCCTCGAAGCTGGCGCGCGGCAGCAGGCCGGCCACGATGGGCACGCCCTGCAGGGCCGCATCGGCGCTGCCCCGCTCCACGGCGGCACGGTAGGCGTTGCTGCCCAGTGTCACGATCAGCCGGGGCGCCGGTTCGGTGGGCCCGATCGCAGGCAGGCTGGCCCACGACTGCAATCGCCAGGCGGCACTGGGCAGTTCCGCGCGCAGCGCCGCAGTGGCTTCGTCGTAGGCGCCGCCCCGGTCCGAGGGCACCAGCCACACCAGCGCATCGTTGGCGCGCGCCACAGCAACCGCACTTCCCAGCGCGGTACCCAGTAGCGTTCGCAGCAACAGCCGGCGCGACAGGACGGACTCAGAACTCAAATTGGAGGCTGGCGTAGGCTTGGCGCCGGGACACAGGGCTGGCGAAGCTGGAGGTGAAGAGGGACTGGTCCCCGTTGAGGTTGCGCACCGACACCGCAGCCCGTGCCGACATGTCACCCACGCGGAAGGGGTAGCTCAGGTGCAGGTCCCACTGACGGTAGGTGGGCAGCCGGCCAATGCCGCGCCAGGCCATTTCACTGCGGTGGGTGAACATCAGGGCGAGCCGCAGGCGGTTGGTCCATTCGTGCATCACGGCCAGGGTGGTGGTGTGGGTGGGCGGGTTCACCGCGGAGGTGTTGTCATCCCAGTCAACGTCGGCGAAGGACTGGCTCAGCCAGAACTCGGTACGCGCCACGGGCGCCCAGCGCAGCTGGTACTCGAAGCCGGAGAACACCCCGCCGGGTGTGTTGATGAAATCGAGCCGCTGTATGCCCAGCGCCTGGGCAGGGCCGTAGCGGGTGGGCAGTACACGGTCACGCATGGTCTCGCGGAACACCCGAACGTCCAGCGTGACATGGTGCGGCCGGCTGTTGAAGAAGTAGCCCAGCTCCTGCGTGCGCAGGTGTTCGGCCCGGACGTTGCCTCTGGCGGCGTTGGTCTGGATCAGACCCAGCGGCGTGTCGTAGCGGGTGTCGGCTGCGAGCTCGAACAGTGACGGTGTGCGCACCGATCGGCTGACACCGGCACGCAGGGTGTGTTCAGGCCAGGGCTGGAAATTGACCATCAAACGTGGACTGGTGTAGCCGCCGACCCAGCTGTTGTTGCCCACGAACAGCCCTGCATTGAGCAGCCACTGGGGTGAGAAGCGCCATTCCAGGTTGCCGAACAGACGCTTTTCGTTGATGCTGAGGCCGTCGGCACGGCTGTAAAGGGGTTGGGACACCGACTGGTCGACTTTTAGGCCCGTTCCCCAGACCAGCCGTGCGGAGTCGCTCACGCTGAACTGGTGCTGAAACTCCAGGTCCAGCCGGCGCCCGATGCCGCTGAAGTCCACACGCACCGGGGGCATGGCGGGCAGGGGGCGGTCGAACCCATCGGTGAGCGTCTCCTGGGTCAGGCTCATGGACAGCTTGAAGAATTCGCTGTCCGAGCGCTGGTGGCGCCACTGCCCGTTCAGGTGCCAGTCGCGCCAGCCCAGGGTGCGCCGGGGGTTGTCCAAGTCCCCGGCGTAGCCCTCGCCCGAGTTCAGGTCGCTGATGCCGACGTCCAGCTGCAACTCGTCCGAGGGAGTGGGGCGGGCATCGGCCCGCAGGCGGAGCTGGCGCAGCGTGCGGCTGTCGGCCAGGCTGGGCAGGCCTTCGTCCCGGCGCTGGCTGGCCGACAGCCGCCAGCTTGCCGAGCCAACGTTTCGCCCCAGGCTGAGCCGTGCGTCGCGTACGCCACCTTCTCCCAGCCGCGTGGAAATCCGGGTGCCTGCGCTGTCGGCGGAGTGTCGGGTGATGATGTTGATGACCCCGAACATGGCGTTGGCGCCGTAGGCGGCGGAGTTCGAGCCACGCAGGATTTCGACCCGCTCCACATCTTCCGGGTCCACCGCCATCAGGCCGCGCATGGTGCCGCCGAAGTAGAAGGTGGAGTAGGCCGGCCGGCCATCCACCAGCACCAGGTTGCGCACGCCACCTTCGTCCAGCGGCGCGTGGTAAACGCCGATGGGGTTGGCGCCGTTGTAGCCGGAGACGTAGTAGCCGGGCACCAGCCGCAGCACGTCGGCCATGTCGCGCACGTTGAGGTCCTGCAGGGTCTTGCGGTCGATGATGGTCACCGCGCCTGGCGTGTCGCTCAGGGGCTGGGCCAGCCGGCTGACGGTCAGCACCTCGGGCAGGCTTTCAAAGTAGTCGTGCTCGGACAGGTCGTCCTGGGCGTGTGCGGCGACCACAGCCAGCCCCAGCAGGCTGGGCAGCAGTGAGTGGATGAGGCGACGGGGCAGGGTGGGCGCCAGAGCGGGCGGAGCCATGAGAGGGGTGTGGAGGTAACAGATTGTCAAACCATCATAACGTCGCTGCGTCTCGCTGCTGGAGCCAGCCCGCGAGGTCGGCCACGGGCATGGGGCGGCCGTGCAGGTAGCCCTGCACCTCGTCGCAGCCCATTTCGTGCAGCAGCTGGTGCTGGGCTTCGTGCTCCACGCCTTCGGCGATGACGTGCATGTCCAGCGCATGGGCGAGCTGGATCACGGCGCGGGCGATGGCACGGTCTTCGGCGTCGGTGGTGATCTGGCGCACGAAGGACTGGTCGATCTTGAGCACATCGAGCGGGAAGCGCTTGAGGTAGGCCAGGCTGCTGTAGCCGGTGCCGAAGTCATCGATGGCGAGCTGACAGCCCATGGCCTTGAAACGCCCCAGCAGCGCCAGGGTGTGCTGCAGGTCCAGCATGGCCGTGCCTTCGGTGATCTCCAGCTCCAGCCGCTGAGGCGGCAGGCCCGATTCGCCCAGCGCCTGCGCCACGTGCTCCAGGATGGCCGGGTCGCCGAACTGGCGCAGCGACAGGTTGACCGCCACCCGCCAGGGGCCAGGCCAGGCCATGGCGTCGTGACAGGCCTGGCGCAGCATCCAGGCGCCCATGGGCACGATCTGGCCGTTGTCTTCGGCCAGCGGCACGAAGCGCGCGGGCGATACCAGGCCGTGCTGGGGGTGCTCCCAGCGCATCAGCGCCTCGAAACCGCGCAGCGCGCGGCTGGCGGCGGCCAGCTGGGGCTGGTAGTAGGCGCGCAGCTCGTTGCGTGACACCGCCTGGTGCAGGTCGTTGTGCAGGCGCAGCGTGGCGCCCACCTCGGGCGCGAGCGCGGTGCCATCCACCTTGATGCGGCGTCCCGGCTGGGCACGGGCGTGCGCCAGCGCCAGCTCCAGCCGGGCGAGCGCCATGCCGGCTTCACCCTGCGGGTCGTCCAGCCGGAGGCCGGCCACCGAGAAGACCGGAAAATGCGCCTCCCCGCCGGCTTGCAGCGGCTCGCTCAGGCTGTCGAGCAGGGCGCTGGCCACCCGCTCCAGGTCACTGTCGTCGACCGGGTTTTCGATCAGCACCCCGGCGCGGTTGTCGCTCAGGCGGGCGGCCACGCCGCGCCCCAGGGCAGCGAGCACCGGGGCGCCGGAGAGCCGGCGCGCGACCTCGCGGGCCACGTCGTCCAGCGCGGCGGTGGTGAGCACGTGGGCGAGTTCGGCCAGGTTGTCCAGGCTCACGGCCCACAGCTGCGGGCGCAGGGTCTGCTCGCGGCTGGCGGCCAGCGCGTTGGCGACCAGCAGCTGGAAGTGGCTGCGGTTGGGCAGGTCGGTGGCGCGGTCGTAGTGGGCCAGGTGGTGGCTCTGCACCGCCAGGCGCTGGGCGGCAGCGCGCTGGGCGGCCTGCTTGTCCAGGCGCGAGCGAACGCTGGCCAGCACCTCGTCGCGCTGGAAGGGTTTGGTGAGGTAGTCGTCGGCGCCCAGGTCCATGCCTGCGCGCACGTCGCCGCGGTCGGCCCGGGCCGTCAGCAGGATCACCGGGATGTGGGCGCCGCGTGCATCCGCGCGCAGGTTCTGGATGAGCTGGTGCCCGGTCATCTCGGGCATCATCACGTCGCTGATGACCAGATCAGGCTGGTGCTGCCACACCAGTTCCAGCGCCTGGCGGCCGTTGGCGCCGGCCCAGACCTCGTAGCCCTCCAGCTTGAGCAGCCGTGCCAGGTTGTTGCGTATGCCTTCCTCGTCTTCGGCGATGACCAGTTTGGCTGTCATGGCAGATGGGCGTGCAGCATGTCGCGCAGCTGTTGCAGGTTGAACGGTTTGGTGATGTAGGCGGTGGCGCCCTCGCTCAGGGCCTGTTGCAGACGCTCGGTTTCGGCGCTGGCCGAGAGGAACACGAACGGCACCGGGTGAGGGCTGGGCTGTGCCTGCAGCGCAGCCAGCACCTCGAAGCCGGTGAGGCCGGGCATCATCACGTCGCACAGGATCAGGTCGGGTCGGTCCGGGCCGAGGGCGAGAGCCAGCCCGGTGCGACCGTCGGATGCCTCGCTGATGCGGTGGCCTTCGAGCTTGAGAAAGCGGATGAGGTTGCCCCGTATCGGGGCTTCGTCGTCGATGACGAGGATGTGGGCCATGGCCTATTGGTGCGCTTTCAGGGAGACGGTGAAGGTGGTGCCTGCGCCAACACGGCTGTCCACGCCGATGTGGCCGCCGTGCAGCTCCACCGACTTCTTGACGATGGCCAGGCCCAGGCCGGTGCCGGGAATGTCGCCCACGTTGCTGGCTCGGTGGAAGGATTCGAACAGGTGGGGCAGCTCTTCGGGTGGCACGCCTATGCCTTCGTCCGACACGGTGAACACCGTCTGGCCGTCGCGCAGCCCGACCCGCAAGCGCACCGTGCCACCCAGCGGCGAGTACTTGATGGCGTTGGACAGCAGGTTGCCGAAGATGTGGCGCAGCAGCTTCTCGTCGTATTCGCCTGCCCCCACGCCGTGCTCGAGGTCCACCTGCACATGGCAGGGGCTGTCGGGGTGCTGTTTGCGGGCCTCGTCCACCAGGCTGTGACACAGCTCGGCCAGGTCCAGCGTGCGGGGGGTGAACTCCAGCATGTTGGCCTCGGTCTTGCCGATCATCAGCACGCGGTCGAGCATGCGCGTCATGCGCTGCACGCTGTTTTCTATGCTCTGGAGGATCTCACCCTTTTCGGTGTCGTCCATGCGGTCGCCGTAGAACTTGAGGAGCTCGGCCGACGACAGGATGGTGGCCAGCGGCGTGCGGAACTCGTGGCTGGTCATGGCCACGAAACGCGATCGCAGGTCGTTGAGCTCTTTTTGCTGGGCCAGCGCCGCCTTGGTGTCTTCCTCGGCCTGCTTGCGCTCGGTGATGTCCAGCAGGGTCCAGATCACGCCGCCCTCGGGGTTGCCTTCCTCCACGCAGCGGCCGGCCAGCAGCGCCCAGAAGGCGCGACCGTCGCGGCGGCGCACCTGGCGCTCGCTGCTGTACTGGCCTTCGCGGGCCAGGGCGGCGTTGATGGCGGCGCCGTCGGCCAGCCAGGCGTCTTCGCTCTCGTAGAAGATGCGGCTGCTCTGGCCAATCAGCTCATCGCGGTTCCAGCCGGTCATCTCGGCGTACTTGTCGTTGAGCCAGACGATGCGCCGCCCGACGTTGTAGGTAATGCCCACCAGCGCGGTGTTGAGAATGGCCTCTCGCTCCGAGGAGGTGCGTTGCAGTGCCTCCTCGAGCGCCTTGCGCCGAGAAATGTCCATCATCACCCACACCGTTCCCTGGCTCAGGTCGCGCAGGCTGACCGCCTTGCCCGACAGCGAGACCCACAGCAGCGAGCCGTCGAGCCGGCGCATCTGCAGCTCGGTCTGGTAGGTGTCGCCACGCGCGATGGCCGCCGCCACTTCGCCACCGACGCGCAGGTACTCCTCACGAGAGGGGTAGACGGTCTCCAGCGTGGGTGGCAAGGGGCCGCCCTGCACGCCGAAAATGTCCAGCATGGCCTTGTTGGCCCAGCGCATGCGTCCCGTGGGTGTGAGAAAGGCGATGCCGACGATGGAGCTCTCAAGGATGGTTTCGCGCTCGTCCAGCGTGGCGGTGAGCCGGTCCTCCAGGTGCTTGCGCTCGGTCACGTCCGAGAAGAAGGTCAGCGTGGCAGTCTCGCCGTCCCAGGGCACGATGGTCACGCCGATGTCAATCCATTTCACCTGCCCATCGGGCATCAGCAGACGGATCTCGTAGCGGTTGGGAACCTCCTCGCCAGCGAGCCGGCGGCGGCGGCGCTCGTCCACCTTGGCGTGGTCGTCGGGGTGAATGCGGTGCAGGTAGCCGTGCGCCAGCATCTCCTCCACCGGCATCTGCACGATCTCGGCGGCGCGCTGGTTGACGAACACGAAGCGCGTGCCGCTGACCACCACCATGCCTTCGCCCACATGCTCGATCACGGCGCGGTAGCGCTCCTCGGAGCGGTGCAGCGCGTCGATCATGGCCTTGGTCTCGGTCACATCCGAGAAGAAGGTCATGGTGGCCGGGCGACCTTCCCATTCGGCCATGCTGGAATGGGTGCCCAGCCACCGGGTGCTGCCGTCGGGGTAGAGGCGACGGATCTCGCTGTGCACCAGCAGGTCTTCGCCGCGCTGGCGCCGTTCCAGGCGTTCGGCCACCCCGTCCCGGTCCTCCGGGTGCAGCAGGTCCACGCTGCGCATGCCCAGCAACTGGTGGTGGGGCAGGCTGAGTATCTTGCCGGCCTGCGGGTTGGCGAACACGATGTGCCCGTCCTGGATCACCATCATGCCTTCGCCCAGCTGCTCGATGACCGACTTGTAGCGGCTGTGGGCGCGGATCAGTTCAGCCTGCACCGCGTGGCGGGCAGTGATGTCGCGCAGGAAGGCGCCGAACTTGGTCTGGCCGTCGGCGTCGATGCGCCACACCGACAGTTCCACCGGGAAGCGGCTACCGTCCTTGCGCAGCGCTTCCACCTCGATCAGCCGGTCGAGGATGCGGGTTTCACCGGTGTTCAGGTAGCGCCGTATGCCGGCCTCGTGAGCGCCCCGGTGTTCGGGCGGGACGATGAGTTCGGACAGCCGTTGCCCCACCGCTTCGGGCTCGCTCCAGCCCAGCAGGCGCGTGGCGCCGGGGTTCCAGTCGGTGACGCGTCCCTCGGCGTCCATCGCCAGCACCGCATCGCGGGCCGAGTTCAGCAGGCTCAGCAGGTGGCGTTCGCGTTCCCGCAGGCGCGCCACCTCGTCGGACAGGGTCAGGGCGGCGTCGGCGGTTTCGCTGGCGGGCATGGGCGTGGGCTGGGAGTGACAGAAATGGTCACAGATTGTTAACGCCAAACGCCCCAAATGTCACGCCCGCCGGTATCAGTGGCGCCCCCGCAACGGCGCGCGGCGGGCGCTCAGCGCTGCAGGGCGTCCAGCGCTTCGGTCAGCTCGAGCCAGCGTTCCTCGTGGCTGGCCAGTTCGGCTTCCAGCACCTTGAGCCGGCGCCCGGCCTCGGCCAGTTCGGTGGAGGGCAGTGGCTGCACCAGCCGTTCGTTGATCTGGGCGATCTCGGACTGAGCCTTTGCCATGCCCGCCTCCACCTGCGAGAGCTCCTTCTTGAGCGGGCGTTGCCTGTCCTGCCGGTCCTGCTGCTCCTGACGGCGCTGGGCGTCGGTCTTGCGCGCGGCCACTGCCGCTGCAGCCTCGGCCTTGGCAGCCGCCTGCACCGCTTCGCGCTGGCGTTTGGCTTCGTCGAGCAGGTAGGCCTGGTAGTCGTCTAGGTCGCCGTCGAAGGGCGACACACCGCCGCGCGAGACCAGCCAGAACTCGTCGCACACGGCGCGCAGCAGGGCGCGGTCGTGGCTGACCAGCAGCACCGTGCCCTCGAACTCGTTGAGCGCCACCGACAGCGCCTCGCGCGTGGCCAGGTCCAGGTGGTTGGTGGGCTCGTCCAGCAGCAGCAGGTTGGGCCGCTGCCAGACGATCATGCACAGCACCAGGCGCGCCTTTTCGCCGCCGCTCATGGTGCCCACGGCCTGTTTCACCATGTCGCCGGTGAAGTTGAAGTTGCCCAGGAAGTTGCGCAGCTCCTGCTCGCGTGCCTGCGGCGACACCTCCTTGGCCAGACGGATCATGTGCTCCAGCGGGTTGTCCTGCGGGCGCAGCACGTCCAGTTCCTGCTGGGCGAAGTAGCCGATGTTCAGGCCTTTGCCTTCAGTCACCTGGCCGCCGATGGCCGCCAGGTCGCGCGCGATGGTCTTGACCAGCGTGGACTTGCCCTGGCCGTTGGCGCCCAGGATGCCGATGCGCTGGCCGGCCATGACGGACTTGCTGATGCCGCGCACGATCACCACCGGTTCGTCTCCCTCCGCCGGGCCGGGATAGCCCACGCTCACGTCCTGCAGCGCCAGCATGGGGTTGGGCAGGTTCTGCGGTTCGCGGAACTCGAACTGGAAATCGGCTTCGGCCAGCACCGGGCCGATCTTCTCCATGCGCTCCAGCGCCTTCACGCGGCTCTGGGCCTGCTTGGCCTTGCTGGCCTTGGCCTTGAAGCGGTCAATGAACTTCTGCAGGTGGGCGATCTTCTCCTGCTGCTTGGCGTAGGTGGTCTGCTGCAGCGCCAGCTGCTCGGCGCGCATGTCCTCGAAGCGGCTGTAGTTGCCGCCGTAGCGGTTGAGCTTGGCGTGTTCGATGTGCAGTGTCACACCCGTCACCGCGTCCAGGAATTCGCGGTCGTGGCTGATCACCAGCAGCGTGCCCTCGTAGCGGCGCAGCCAGGCTTCGAGCCAGACCAGGGCGTCCAGGTCCAGGTGGTTGGTGGGTTCGTCCAGCAGCAGCAGGTCGCTGGGGCACATCAGCGCCCGTGCCAGCTGCAGCCGCATGCGCCAGCCGCCCGAGAAGCTGTTCACGGGGCGATCCACCTCGGCGCTGCTGAAACCCAGGCCCATCAGCAGTGCCTGTGCACGTGGCACGGCGTCGTGGGCGCCGGCGTCGTGCAGCGCCATGTAGGCGTGCGCCATGCGCTCGCCGTCACCGCTGTCCTCGGCCGCCGTCACCTCCTGTTCGGCCGCCAGCAGCGTGGTGTCGCCTTCCACCACGAAACGGGTGGCGGGCGCTTCGGTCTCGGGCATGTCCTGCGCCACCTGCGCCATGCGCCACTGTGCGGGGATGCTGAAGTCACCGCCGTCCTCGTGCAGCACGCCGGTGAGCAGCGCAAACAGGCTGGACTTGCCCGCGCCATTGCGGCCCACCAGGCCGACCTTCTCGCCGGGGTTGAGGGTGACGGACGCGCCATCGAGCACGACCTTGGTGCCACGGCGCAGCGTGACGTTCTTGAGCTGGATCATCGGGACAAACGAAAACCCGCCGCGAGGGCGGGTGGGGGCATTCAGGGGCAAAGACCCCGATTGTCCTTCATCTGTCTTTCAGAGGTGCAGGTCGGCCGCCGTCAGCAGCAGCACCTGGTCATCGCCGGCGCTGGTGCTGAGCCAGACCGGCTGCAGCGCGGGGAAGGCGGCCTCGAAGTGCTCGCGCTCGTTGCCGATCTCCAGCACGAGCACGCCATGCGGTGACAGCCGTGCGGGCAGGTCGCGCAGCAGCGCGCGGCAGAAGTCCATGCCGTCGCTGCCGCTGGCCAGGGCCAGTTCGGGCTCGGCGCGGTATTCGGCGGGGAGGGCGGCCATGCTGGTGGCGTTGACGTAGGGTGGGTTGCACAGCACCAGGTCCCAGGGGCCGGGGCAGTGGGTCAGACCATCCGATTCGATCAGGGTGATGCGCTCGGCAAGTGCGTGGCGCTCCACATTGATGCGCGCCACGGCCAGGGCGTCGGGGGAAAGGTCGGCACCAGTCACGCGCACGTCGGGCCAGGCCAGGGCGGCCAGCACGGCCAGACTGCCGTTGCCGGTGCACAGGTCCAGCACGTTCTGCGTCTGGTCCGAAAGCCAGGGATCGATCGCTCCCTCGGCGATCAGCTCGGCGATGAAACTGCGCGGCACGATGGTGCGTTCGTCCACGTAGAACGGCACGCCCTGCAGCCAGGCTTCGCGGGTGAGGTAGGCGGCCGGCTGGCGGGTGGCGATGCGTCGCCCAATCAGCG
>CALRLO020000003.1:0-128940 GCA_943368755.1 Synechococcus sp. UW140
AGACGGTGCCACCGCACGAGGTGCGGGAGGGACGGGGGGCAGGCTGGTGGCCGGGCCGGGAGCCGGCGCCGGGGTGGGCTGGGCCTGGGGCGCAACGGGCACCACGGGCGCAGCCGCAACCAGCGGCACCTGCGGTGCCACTGCAATGGGGGATGACGGGGTGTCGATATCCGCCAGCAGCACGTAGCGGCGGCTGAACACCTGTCCACTGCATCCGGCCCGCAGCAGCACGTTGACAACGGGTTCGTTGACCGGCACGTTGGCCCGCACGCGGATGGTGGCGCCGTCGGCGCCCTGCTGCAGCTGAATGGAGACCGCCTGCGACGGCAGCGCCACGTCGCCGTAACTCACCTGCGCTTCCAGACAGGCCGCCGCCTCCAGCTCGGCCATCGAGGCGTTGCTGCGCACCTGCATGTCGAGCGCGCGACCGATGACCGCCTGACCCGAGTGCCCACCCAGCGACAATGCGGCACTGTGCGTCGAGGCCAAGAGCACAATACCGCCCAGCGCATACCTGAACATGGTGTTCCTTGTGGTTTCCCGAAGGCTTGAAGAATTGAAATATTTTGTCATAAGCATACGAACTACAGCCTACAGAGTCCAACATGAGTCTTGTTTTTGAAACAGTGGGTCTGGTCGGCACCGGTGCCATGGGCCGGGGCATCGCCCAGATCGCAGCGCAGGCGGGCAGCACCGTGCTCCTGTTCGATGCCCAGCCGGGCGCCGCGCAAACCGCACGTGCCGCGTTGGCGGACCAGTGGGACAAGCTGGTCGCCAAGGGCAAACTCGACACCGCCGCCGCCGAAGGACACAAGGCCCGGCTGCGCGTGGTCGACGCCCTGGACGGGCTGGCCGGTTGCCAGCTGGTGGTCGAGGCCATCGTCGAGAGGCTGGAGGTCAAACGCCAGGTGTTCGCCGAACTGGAACGCCATGTGGCGCCCGACGTGGTGCTGGCCAGCAACACCTCCTCGCTGTCGGTCACGGCCATCGCTGCCGGGCTGCAGCGCCCTGCACGCGTGGCCGGCTACCACTTCTTCAACCCGGTGCCGCTGATGCGCGTGGTCGAGGTCATCGCCGGCCTCAAGACCGATGCCTCCGTGTGCGAGCGCCTCAGCGCCCACGCGCGCCAGATGGGCCACACCCCGGTACTGGCGGCTGACACGCCGGGCTTCATCGTCAACCACGCGGGCCGGGGTTACGGTACCGAGGCGCTGCGCCTGGTGGGCGAGTGTGTGACCGACTTCGCCACCACCGACCGCATCCTGCGCGACCAGATGGGTTTCAAGCTCGGACCGTTCGAGCTGATGGACCTGACCGCTCTGGATGTCTCGCACCCGGTGATGGAGTCCATCTACCACCAGTACTTCGAGGAGCCGCGCTACCGCCCCAGCGTGATCACCGCCCAACGCCTGGCCGGTGGCGTGGTCGGCCGCAAGGTTGGCGAAGGTTTCTACCGCTACGTGGACGGCGCAGCGCAGCTGCCACCCGAGCCACCGGTGCCCCAGGTGGGCACCCTGCCCCCGGTCTGGGTGCACCCCAAGGCCGCGCGCCGTGCCGAGCTGTACCAGTTGCTCAAGCAGACCGACGTGCGCATCGAGACCGGACAGCAGCCCAGTGAGCAGGCCCTCATCCTGGTGGCGCCGCTGGGCCTGGACGTGACCACCATCGCCGCCGTGGAGCGGCTGGACGCCACCCGCACCGTGGGCATCGACATGATGCTGGACGACGCCGCCACACGCCGGCGCGTGCTGGCCACCAACCCGGCCACCCGGCCCGACATGCGCGATGCCGCCCATGCGCTGTTTGCACGCGATGGCAAGGCCGTGAGCGTGATCCGCGACAGCGGCGGCTTCGTCACCCAGCGGGTGGTGGCCACCATCGTCAATATCGCGGCCGACATCTGCCAGCAGGGCATCTGCTCGCCCACCGACCTGGAAACCGCCGTCACGCTGGGCCTGGGCTATCCGCTGGGCCCGCTGACCATGGGCGACCGCGTGGGCCCGACCAACGTGCTGGAGATCCTGTTCAACCTGCAGACCGTCTACGGCGACCCGCGCTACCGCCCCAGCCCTTGGCTGCGCCGGCGGGGCGCACTCGGCCTGAGCCTGTTGCACACGGAAAACTGACATGGCCGCCGCGCTGCTACGCCACCACCACGGCGCCACCATGGTGCTCACCATCAGCAACCCCGAGTTGCGCAACGCGCTCGGCCCGGAGATGTACGCCGCGGGCATCGAAGCCCTGAACATGGCCGACAGCGACCCCGAGGTGCGCAGCGTGGTCATCACCGGCGAAGGCGCCCATTTCTGTGGGGGCGGCAACCTGCAGCGGCTGCTGGCCAACCGCCAGCAGCCGCCCGAGGTGCAGGCCCAGAGCATAGAAGGCCTGCACGGCTGGATTGAAGCGGTGCGCACGCTGTCCAAGCCGGTGGTCGCAGCGGTGGAAGGCGCTGCCGCTGGCGCCGGCTTCTCGCTGGCGCTGGCCTGCGACTTCGTGGTGGCGGCCGACAACAGCGTGTTCGTGATGGCCTACAGCAACGTGGGCCTGAGCCCAGACGGCGGCGGCAGCTGGAGCCTGGCGCGCGAGCTGCCGCGCGCCACCGCCCTGGCGCTGCTGATGCTGGGCGAACGCGCCGATGCCCAGCGGCTGCAGGCACTGGGCATCGTCAACCGCGTCTGCCCGGCGGGTCAGGCCCTCTCACAGGCGCTGACCCTGGCCGAAACACTCAACAGCCGGGCGCCCAACACCCTGACCAGCATCAAGGAGCTGGTCAACGGTGCACCCCATGCGACGCTGAGCGAGCAGCTGCAGCGCGAGCGTGACCACTTCGTGCGCAACCTGCACCACACCAATGGTGGTGAGGGCATACAGGCCTTTCTCGACAAGCGCACGCCGCGCTTTCGCTGACCCTGCGGGTCGCCCCCGGGACAGTTTCAGACCAACCAGTCACTGAAAAGACAGACGATGGACGAGCCGATTCTGACAATGGAAGAACGCGAGGCGATCAACAGTGGTCGCTGGTTCAACAGCCTTTCCCCTTCCCTGCGGCACGACATCCTGCGATGCGCCCACGTCAAACGTTTCAAGGACGGCGACCTGATCGTCGCGCGCGGCGACCCGCCGACCGAATGGTCGGGCGTGGCCAAAGGCGCGGTGCGTGTGAGCTCGACCTCCCTGTCGGGCAAGCAGATCACGCTGACCTACGTGGAGCCGGGTGTGTGGTTTGGCGACGTGGCCATGTTCGACGGCGACCAGCGCACGCACGACGCCTATGCCCATGGGGCCACCACGCTGCTGTGTGTCTCGCGCTCCGATTTCCAGAAAATCCTGACCCAGCACGTCGAGCTCTACGAGGCGCTGATGCGCCTGCAGGCGCGGCGCATCCGCACGCTGTTCGGACTGGTCGAGGATCTCAACACCCTGCCCTTGCGCGCCCGGCTGGCCAAGCAGCTGCTGCACCTGGCACGCAGCTACGGCGTGCCCTGCCTCTCGGATGGCAGCGAGGTGCGCATCGGCCTGCAGCTGGCCCAGGAAGAGCTGGCCCAGTTGCTGGGCGCCTCGCGCCAGCGCGTCAACCAGGAACTCAAGTCCATGGAACGCGAGAACGCCATCCGGATCGAGCCCGGCGGCCTGGTGGTCCGCAACCGCGAGGCGCTGATGCGTATTTCCGAGGCCGAGGTCTGATGGTGGGCCGGCAGACACCGCCGGGCCGGCTTTGCTGGACGGCTGGTGTTGCCCCCTTGAGGGGAGATTCGAGCACACGGAGTGAGCGAGAAACGGGGGGGAGCAGGGTATGAGCGGATTCGACGATTTCATCGGCACACGGCCCGTCGCCCAGCAGCACGCCTTCGACGTGCCTGCACTGGAGCAGTGGCTGGCGACCCACCTGCCGGGCTTTGCCGGCCCCCTGAGCGTGGAGATGTTCAAGGGTGGCCAGTCCAACCCCACCTACAAGCTGCTGACGCCCCAGCGCGCCTACGTGATGCGCGCCAAGCCCGGCCCGGTGGCCAAGCTGCTGCCCTCGGCACACGCCATCGAGCGCGAATTCAAGGTCATGCGCGCGCTGCACGGCACCGGCGTACCTGTGGCCCAGATGCACGCGCTGTGTGAAGACGAGTCCGTGATCGGACGCGCCTTCTACGTGATGGAGTTCGTGCAGGGACGCGTGCTGTGGGACCAGGCCCTGCCCGACATGACACCCGCCCAGCGCCGCGACATCTACCTGGAGATGAACCGTGTGATGGCTGCGCTGCACAACGTGGACGTGCGCGCCGCCGGCCTGGCCGATTACGGCAAGCCCGGCAACTACTTCGAGCGCCAGATCGGGCGCTGGGGCAAGCAGTACCAGGCCTCGGCCGATGGCGCAGGACCGCTGTCCCAGCCCATCCCGGAAATGGAGAAGCTGCTGGAGTGGCTGCCCGCCAACATTCCGGCCATGGCACGCCGCGAAGACCTGGTCTCGGTGGTCCATGGCGACTACCGGCTCGACAACCTGATGTTCCATGCCAGCGAACCGCGCGTGCTGGCCGTGCTGGACTGGGAGCTCTCCACGCTGGGCCACCCCCTGGCCGATTTCAGCTACCACTGCATGGCCTGGCACATCCCGCCCGGGGCCTTTCGGGGCATCGGCGGGCTGGACATAGCCGCCCTGGGCATCCCCAGCGAGGCCGAGTACATCGCCCGCTACTGCGACCAGACCGGCTTTTGCACGCCGGAGGCTCTCAAGGCCGACTGGAACTTCTACCTCGCCTACAACATGTTCCGCCTGGCGGCCATCCTGCAGGGCATCGCCAAGCGGGTCGAGGCCGGTACCGCATCCAGCGCACAGGCGCGCAAGTCCGCCGAAGGTGCCATTCCCATGGCTCAGATGGCTTGGCGTTTCGCCAGCGCGTAACCGTTTTTCTCCAGGAGCAGCCCATGGATTTCGACTACAGCCCCAAAGTGAAAGCGATGCAGGAACGCCTGCTGGCCTTCATGGACGAGCACATCTACCCCAACGAGAAGCGCTTCTTCGAGGAGATTGCGGCCAACCGCGCCAAGGGCAATGCCTGGCTGCCCACCACACTGATCGAGGAACTCAAACCCAAGGCCCGCGCCGCCGGCCTGTGGAACCTGTTCCTGCCGAAGTCGCACCGCGCCCCCGAAGGCCTGTCCAACCTCGAATACGCGCCGCTGTGCGAGATCATGGGACGCGTGCCTTTCGCGCCCGAGGTGTTCAACTGCAGCGCCCCCGACACCGGCAACATGGAAACGCTGGAGCGTTATGCCAGCGAAGCCATCAAGGACCGCTGGCTTGAGCCGCTGCTGCGCGGCGAGATCCGCTCGGCCTTCCTGATGACCGAGCCGGCCGTGGCCTCGTCGGACGCCACCAACATCGAATGCCGCATCGAGCGCCAGGGCGACGACTACGTGATCAACGGCCGCAAGTGGTGGTCGTCAGGTGCGGGCGATCCGCGCTGCGCCGTCTACATCGTGATGGGCAAGACCGATCCCGACGCGCCGCGCCACTCGCAGCAGTCCATGATCGTGGTTCCGGCCAACACACCCGGCATCCAGGTGCTGCGCCCGCTGTCGGTCTTCGGCTACGACGACGCGCCGCACGGCCACATGGAGGTGCTGCTGGAAAACGTGCGGGTGCCAGCGGCCAACCTGCTGCTGGGCGAGGGCCGGGGTTTCGAGATCGCCCAGGGCCGCCTCGGCCCGGGCCGCATCCACCACTGCATGCGCAGCATCGGCGCGGCCGAGCGCGCGCTGGAGCTGATGTGCAAGCGGCTGAACAGCCGCGTCGCTTTCGGCAAGCCGATTTCGTCGCAGTCCGTCTGGCACGAGCGCATCGCCGAGGCGCGTTGCATGATCGAGCAGGCCCGCCTGCTCACGCTCAAGGCCGCCTACATGATGGACACGGTAGGCAACAAGGTGGCCAAGGCCGAAATCGCGATGATCAAGGTGGTGGCACCCAACATGGCCTGCCAGATCATCGACTGGGCCATCCAGGCCCACGGTGGCGGCGGCGTGAGCGACGATTTCCCCCTCGCCTACAGCTATGCCAACCAGCGCACGCTGCGTCTGGCCGACGGCCCGGACGAGGTGCACCGCCAGTCCATCGCCAAGCTGGAACTGGCGCGGCACATGGCACTCAAGGCCGATGTGGAGATGCCCGTTACCCGGGGCTTCTGAACCAACTGGGAACACCGCCGGGCCGGCTTTGCCGGACGGCCGGTGTTGTCCCCTTGAGGGTGTGACGCGCCCTTAGGCGCGGCGCGGGGGTGGGCTAGGCATTGCTGTTGGCCCGGATTTCGGCCAGCGACGTCAACCCCTTCAACACCTTGGAGATGCCATCCTGACGCAAGGTGCGCATGCCGTCGCGCATGGACTGGTGCAGCACCTCCTCTGAAGGCGCACGGGTCTGGATCAGCCGGCGCAGCGGTGGCGAGGTGACCAGCAGCTCGTGGATGCCGACCCGACCACGGTAGCCGGTGTGGCCACAGCGCTCGCAGCCCACGGCGTGGTAGCTGCGCAGTTCCCCGTCCACACCATAAGACTCGCGCCAGTGGCGGTGCAGTTCGCGCCGGTCGTGGTGGGGGTCGTCGGCGGGCAAGGCAATCTGGTAATCCAGAGTGAGCTGCTCCAGCTCGTCCGGCGTCATGGGGGAACTGCTTACACATTCCACACAGAAACGCCGCACCAGCCGCTGGGCCATCACGGCCAGCAGCGAGTCCGCAAAGGAGAACGGGTCCAGCCCCAGATCCATCAGCCGGCCCACGGTCTCGGCGGCGGTGTTGGTGTGCAGGGTGGACAGGACCAGGTGACCGGTCAGCGACGCCTCGACCGCGATCTCCGCTGTCTCCTGGTCGCGGATCTCGCCCACCATGATGACGTCGGGGTCGGCACGCAGCAACGCCCTCAGCGCCGTGGCAAAGGTCCAGCCGATTTTGGGGTTGACCTGGATCTGCCGCAGCCCGTGCTGCGTGATTTCCACCGGGTCCTCGGCCGTCCAGATCTTGCGGTCGGGTTGGTTGATGCTGCCCAGGGCGGCGTGCAGCGTGGTGGTCTTGCCCGAACCGGTAGGCCCCACACAAAGGATGAGTCCGTAGGGCCGCTCCACCGCACGGGAAAACAGCTCCAGGTTGCGTGGGGAGAAACCCAGCTGGTCCAGACCCAGCGTCTTGGACGACGACAGGATGCGCAGCACCACGTCTTCCAGCCCCTGTGTGGTCGGTATGGTGGCGACACGCAGCTCGATCTTGAGCCCGCCGAACTTGGAGAAGTTGATCTTGCCGTCCTGTGCCTTGCGCTTCTCGGCGATGTCCAGGTCGCACATGATCTTGAGGCGGGCAATCAGCGCGCTGCGGTAGCTCGCGGGCAGCTCCAGGTAGGGACGCAGCTGGCCATCGATGCGGAAGCGTATCTTGAGCTGCTGGCGACCCGGATAGGGCTCGACGTGGATGTCCGACGCGCCCTGCTGGTAGGCCTCGGTGATCATGGAGTTGATCAGCTTGACCAGCGTGTTGTCCGATTGCTCGATCTGCCTTTCGTCCTCGGTCTCGCCACTTTCCCCGGCGAGCTCGGAAGCAAGCAGGAACACGTCCTGCCCTTGCATGGCCTCGACAGAGGCATCGGCACCAGCGCTTCCGTTCTGCCCTTCGAGCATGCTGCCGAGTTCGGCCATGCCGATCTCGCGGTAGAACTTGGTGATGCGGGTGTTGAGCTCATCGGGCGCGGTCAGCACCGGCAGCACCTTGAGCTGGGTCGTGAACTCCAGCTCTTCGATGATCTTGAACTGCAGCGGGTCGGGCATGGCCACCACCAGCATGGCCTTGTTCATCATCAGCGGCACCACCTTCAGGCGCATCGCCAGCGCCATGGGGATGCTGCGCAGCGCCCGGGCGTCGACCTGGAACTTCTTGAGGTCGACCACGGGGTAGCCCATCTTTCGCGCGAAGGCGATCTGCAGGTCCTGGGCGTTGACCAGCTTCATGTCGATCAGGATCTGCCCCAGCGGAGTGTTCTTGCTGCCGCTTTGACGGCGCAAGGCCTCGGCCAGCTGCTCCAGGGTGATCTTCTCCATGCCCACCAGGGCCTCGCCGATGGGCACGGGCTTGATGCGCGCCTGGCGCTCCAGGGCGGCCAGCAGTTCGTCCTTGGTCTCGACGATCTGGGACGGCGGCGTGGCCGTGGCCACGAACTCCAGCGGCATGTCGCCGATCTCGGCCGTCACCGTGTCCTTGAAGTCGGAGGAGGCAAAAGAGAACATCTCGAAGCCGTTGGAGACGACATCGGAGGCCTCATAGCTCTCGATTCCCACACGCGGCACGAAGCAGCGCACCAGGCCGGTACCGGCGGCATCGGGCGTGAACAGCCACAACCCCGACACCAGGTCATGCACGCCCGCGCTCTCGCCTTCCAGGCGGCTGCCGTCCACCAGGTTGATGCAGTAGGGCTGGAAGTTGAGGTCTTCGACCGCGGGGTTGGGAGCCTGGTTCGCGCTTTTGAGAGGTCTCAGGCCACCTTCAATACGCAGCGACTTGAACTGGGCGAACTTGATGGCGGTCGGCGACTTGGAGCCTGTACCCTGCACTTTGATCTGCTGCTGCTCCAGATCGAAATTGAGCAGACGGCCCGCGAGGGTGTTGGTGTTCCAGCCAGTGACAAGGCAGGTCCATCGGGTGGGCAGACTGCCGTCAGACACATACAGACCAGACGGGGGCGTGGGCAATTCGATTCTTTTCATGCAGGCAGCGCGGGTGACGGGAGGTCAGATGCCGATGAGCCACTGGATCAGGCCCTTGGCCAGAAAACCGACCATCCCGAACGACAGTACCAGAAACAGCACAAACGTTCCAAAACGGCCTGCCTTGGATTCGCGCGCGAGACTCCAGACGATGAAAAGCATGTAGAGAACAAACGCGCCGATACCGAAGCTCAGGCCAAACTGCGAGATTTGAGCTTCACTGAGACCCCACAATCCGCCGTTCATCGCTCTAAATCTACCGTTTGTCTAAGTTGTCGGGATAGACACTGCGGTACGCATGCCAGCTGGCGTGCCCCAGCCAGGGCACGACCAGCACCAGACCCAGCATGGCGGTGGCCATGCCCAGGCCCACCAGCACCGCGATCAGCAGCGCCCACAACGCCATCTCCACCGGGCGGCTGGCCACCGCCGCCCAGCTGGCCCGCACGCAGTCGCCCAGCGGCCGGTCGGTGTCGACCAGCATGGGCAGGGTGAGCACGCTGGAGGCGAACACGGGTGCGGCCAGCAGCGCACCCAGCAGCAGCCAGACCTCGAACAGGCCAACACCGGGCGCCAACACCACCAGCCGCAGGAAATCGACCGGCTGCCCGATGGCCTGTGGCGACCACACGGTGATGAGAGCCGCAGAGGTCAGCACCCAGCCGGTGCCTGCCAGAGCCAGCAGCAGACCAAAACGCACCAGGCGCGGATCGCGCCGACGCCACAGCCGCCAGACCTCGGGCAGGCCTGCCACCTCTGCCCGTGCCCGTGCACGGCTGATGAGGTAGAGCCCGGAGGCCCAGATGGGTGCCACAAGCAGAAAACCCGAAAACGCACCGGCCAGCCACCAGAAGCGATCGTGGGCCACCAGCAGCAAGGCCCAGCCGAACAGCGTGGCCGCCAGGCCATGCAGCAGCGCCGGCAGCGGACTGGCCCACAGGTCGGCCCAGCCCAGTCGCAGCCAGCGCAGCGGCTCCGGGGTCATGTGGATGCCGCCACCAGCTGGGCGGTGTAGGTGTCACGCGGCTGGTCCAGCACGCTCTGGCAGGGGCCCTGCTCCAGCACCACGCCCTGGCGCAGCACCATCACCTCGTGGGCCATGGCGCGCACCACGTCCACGTCGTGGGTGATCAGCAGGTAGCTCAGGGCGCGCTCGCGCTGCAGGCGCTGCAGCAGCACGATGATCTGCTGCTGCACCGTCACGTCTAGCGCACTGGTGGGCTCGTCGAGCACCAGCACGCGCGGCTGCACGATCAGCGCGCGCGCAATCGCGATGCGCTGGCGCTGGCCGCCCGAGAACTCGTGCGGGTAGCGCGGCAGCACGGCGTCGGCAGAGCCATCTTGCAGCAGGCCCACATCGGCCAGGGCCGACACCACACGCTCGCGGCGTTGGGCCTCGGGCAAACCGGGCTCGTGCACCCGCAGGCCCTCGCCCACGATCTGCTCCACCGTGAGGCGCGGCGACAGCGACGAGAACGGATCCTGGAACACCACCTGCACCTGGCGTCGCAGCTCGCGCTCGCGGCCAGCGCGCCGGGCCTCGGCCCAGGTGCTGCCATCCAGCTCCAGCCGCCCCTGGTGGGTCAGCAGGCCGAGCGCCGCCAGCGCCAGGGTGGACTTGCCCGAACCCGACTCGCCAATCACGCCCAGCGTGCGTCCGGGGCGCAGCGCGAAATCCAGCCGCTGAACGGCGCGGAAGCTGCCTTTGCGGAACCAGCCTTTGAAACCGGGCAATGGCACGGCGTAGTCCACCTCCAGGCCCCGTGCCTGCAACAGCGGCGCGGCGTCGGGCTCGCCCTCGGCCAGGTCGCGCTGCGGCCTGCTCGCCAGCAGTCGCTGCGTGTAGGCGTGCCGGGGCTGAGCGAACACCTCGGCCACCGCGCCCTGCTCCACCAGGTGGCCGTGCTCCATCACGACCACGCGGTCGGCAAAGCGGCGCACCAGGTTCAGGTCGTGGGTGATCAGCAGCAGCGCCATGCCATGTTCGCGCTGCAGCCGGTCCAGCAGCTCCAGCATCTGGGCACGCAGACTGGCGTCCAGCGCGGTCGTGGGCTCGTCGGCGAGCAGCAGCTTGGGATCGCTGGCCAGGGCCATGGCGATCATGGCGCGCTGGCGCTGGCCGCCGCTCAGCTGGTGCGGGTAGGCCTGGGCGCGGCGCTCGGGCTCGGGGATCCCGGTGGAGGCCAGCAACTCGACCGCACCGCGCCAGGCCTGCTGGCGGGTGAGTGCGCGCTTGAGCTGCAGCACCTCGGCCACCTGGTCGCCCGCGGTGTAGAGCGGGTTGAGCGCAGTCATGGGCTCCTGGAAGATCATGGCCACGTCGCGCCCGCGCACGCCGCGCAGCTCGCGCTCGGACAGCGCCAGCAGATCACGCCCTTCCAGCAGGGCCTGGCCGCTCACGTCGGCGTTGAGCGCCAGGCGCAGCAGGCTCAGGGCCGAGACCGTCTTGCCGGAGCCCGATTCGCCCACCAGCGCGAGCTTCTCGCCCGCGTGGATATGGAAATCGATGCCGTGCACCACCTCGCGGCCGCCAAAGGCCACACGCAGGTTTTTCACGTCGAGCAGCGGCTGCGTCATCGGTCTTGCTTTCTCGGGTCCAGCGCATCGCGCAGCGCGTCCCCCATGAAGGTCAGCAGCAGCAGCGTGAGCACCAGCACGCCGAAGGTGGAGAGCGAGATCCACCAGGCGTCTATGCTGCTCTTGCCCTGGTTGAGCAGCTGGCCCAGCGACGGCGTGTCGGGCGGCACGCCCAGCCCCAGGAAGTCCAGCGAGGTGAGCGCCAGAATGGCCGCACTCATGCGAAACGGCAGGAAGGTGACAACAGGCGTCAGGCTGTTGGGCAGGATGTGGCGCCAGATGATGGCGCCGTTGCCCACACCCAGGGCGCGGGCAGCGCGCACGTAGTCCATCTGGCGGTTGCGCAGGAATTCCGCGCGCACGTAGTCGGACAGGCCCATCCAGCCGAACAGGCTGAGCAGCACCAGCAGCAGCGCCACGCTGGGCGCGAACACGGCACTGAAGATGATGAGCAGGTAGAGCTCGGGCATGGAACCCCAGATCTCGATGAAGCGCTGGAAGGCCAGATCGGTCTTGCCGCCAAAGAAGCCCTGCACCGCACCCGCCGCCACGCCCAGCACCACGCCGATGGCCGTCAGCGCCAGCGCGAACAGCACGCTGACCCTGAATCCGTAGATCAGCTGCGCCAGCATGTCGCGCCCGCGGTCGTCGGTGCCCAGCCAGTTGTCGCGCGTGGGGCCCGAGGGGTTGGGGTCCTTGGCGAAATAGTTGATGGTGTTGGGCCCGTAGGGGTTGGGCGGGTAGATGGCCCAGTTGCCCGGCGCGCTCAGACGTTCCTGGATGAAGGGGTCGAGGTAGTCGGTGGGGGTGTTGAAGTCGCCGCCGAACACGGTCTCGGGATAGTCGTTGAGCAGCGGCAGGTAGGTCTGGCCCTCGTAGCGCACCAGCAGCGGCTTGTCGTTGGAGAGCACCTCGGCAAACAGGCTCAGCACCACCAGGGTGCAGAAGACCACCAGGCTGTAGAAGCCCAGCCTGTTGCGCCGGAAGCGCTGCCAGGCGCGCCGCGAAGGGCTCAGCGGCACGGACGGCCGCCGGGCCGCCCCAAGGCCGGCCAGCCCCCGCGGGGGGCAGCGACCCGCGTCAGCGGAGGAGCGTGGGGGCTCAATCGAATTTGACACGCGGATCCACCCAGACGTAGCAGAGATCGGAAATCAGCTTGGTAAACAGGCCGATCAGCGTGAACAGGTACAGCGTGCCCAGCACCACGGGGTAGTCGCGCCGGATCACGCTCTCGTAGCTCAGCAGGCCCAGCCCGTCGAGCGAGAACAGCGTCTCGATCAGCAGCGAGCCGGTGAAGAAGGCCCCGATGAAGGCCGCCGGGAAGCCGGTGACGATGGGAATCAGCGCATTGCGGAACACGTGTTTCCACAGCACCTGCCGATCGCTCAGGCCCTTGGCGCGGGCGGTCAGCACGTACTGCTTGCGGATTTCCTCGAGGAAGGCGTTCTTGGTCAGCATGGTGGTGACGGCGAAACTGCCCAGCACCATGGCCGTGACAGGCAGCGCGATGTGCCAGAGGTAGTCGACGACGCGCGCGCCCCAGCTGAGCTCATCCCAGTTGGCAGAGGTGAGGCCACGCAGCGGGAACCACTGCAACTGGCCGCCAAAGATCACCAGCAGCGCCACACCCAGCACGAAACCCGGTATGGCATAGCCCACCAGCACGATCAGCGTGGTGACCAGATCGAAACGCGTGCCGGCGCGCACCGCCTTGGCCACGCCCAGGGGCACAGCCACGCCATAGCTGATGACGAACGTCCACAGGCCCAGACTGATGGAGACCGGCAGTTTCTCGACGACAAGTTCCCACACGCCCTTGTTGTGGAAAAAACTCTTGCCCAGGTCGAATCGCGCAAACTGGCCCAGCATCTGGAAAAAACGCTCATGGGCAGGCTTGTCGAAGCCATAGAGCGCCTTGATCTCGTCGATGCGTTTGCCGTCCACGCCCTGCCCGCCCCGGTAACTGAAGGCGCCCGATTCGGTGCCGCCCGCGCCGGCGCGCGACTCGGCGAGGTACTGCTCCACCGGGCCGCCCGGCACGAACTGCACCACCACGAAGGTCAGCAGCAGCACGCCCAGCAAGGTGGGCACCATGAGCAGCAGGCGTTTGAGGATGTAGGGCCACATGGTGTGTTGTTGCCTCAGCGTTTGTCCGGCGGGGACTTGGACCACCAGTAGCCGATGGCCCAGGTGTCGGCGTTGGCATAGACCGGCATGGGCGTCTTGAGACCCAGCCGGTGGGCGTTGTAGACCACTCGGTGCACCATCAGCGTCCACTGCGGAATCAGGTAGTGGCTGTGCATGATCACGCGGTCCAGCGCGCGGCAGGCCGGCAGCAGCTCGGCCTTGGTGGTGGCGCGGGTCACGGCGGACACCAGCGCATCCACCGCAGGGTTCTTGATGCCGAAAAAGTTGCCCGCCCCTTCGGTGTCGGCGGACTTGCTGCCGAACAGATCGACCAGTTGCTGCCCCGGGTTGTGGGTGCCCTGAAAGGCGATGGTGATGATGTCGAAATCGAACTTGTCCATGCGCTGCTGGTACAGCGCGAAATCGACCGAGGTGAAACGCAGCGTGACACCCAGCTTCTCCAGGTTGCGTATCCAGGGTGCGATGGTGCGCACGCCGCCTTCGCGGCTGTCCAGGTAGTCGAGCACGAAGCGCTCGCCCTTGGCGTTGCGCAGCGCACCGTCTCGATAGGTCCAGCCCGCGTCTTTCAGCAGTGCCTGCGCACGTCTGAGGTTGTTGCGCAAGGACTGGCCCTCGCCCACGGTGGTGGGCGGCTCGTACATGGGGCCGAAGACGGTTTGTGGCACCTGGGCTCGCCAGGGCTCCAGCAAGGCCTGCTCGTCAGGCGAGGGAAGGCCGGCGGCAGCACATTCGGTGTTGCCGAACAGGTCCTTCACACGCGGGTAGCCGTTGTAGAACATCTGCCGGTTCATCCAGTCGTAGTCGAAGGCCAGCCCCAGCGCCTCGCGCACCCGCCGGTCGGACAGCAGCGGGCGCCGGGTGTTGAGCACATAGCTCTGGAAGCCAGCCGGCTGGCTGTGCGGAAACTCGGTCTTGACCAGCTCGCCCGAGTCGAAGCGCCGACCGGTGATGCGCCGGGCCCAGTCACCTGCGGAGTAGACCGTCATGGTGTCGAACTCGCCGGCCTTGAGGGCTTCCAGCCGCGCGGTGTTGTCCTTGTAGATCTTGACGGTGATGCGGTCGAAGTTGAGGCTGCCCCGCCGCACGTTCAGATCCCGCCCCCAGTAGTTGGGATCGCGCACATAGGTGATGTCACGGCCGAAGCGCACGGGACCGATCTTGTACGGTCCGCTGCCGATGGGGATGTCCATGACCACCTGGTCGAAGGGCTTGCGCTTGCCGTTCTCCATGCCCCAGGCCCGGCTGAAAACAGGGATGCTGCCGACCGTGAGGGGCAGTTCGCGGTTGCCGGTGCGGAAGCGAAACCGCACGGTGCGCTCATCCAGCACGTCGGCGCCGGCCACCTCGTCCAGCATGACCTTGTAGCTGGGCATGGCCTGTGGACCGATCAGGGTTTCGTAGCTGTGCTTCACATCGGCTGCTGTGACAGGACTGCCGTCGTGGAACCGCGCCTCGCGCCGCAGGCGGAAGGTCACGCTCAGGCGATCGGGTGCCACGGCCACATCTTCCGCCAGCAGCCCGTAACCGGACGCCGTTTCATCCATCGAACCGGTGAGCAGCGTATCGAACAGCAGGCTGGACAGGTAGGCCGGAGGCGACCCCTTGATGGTGAAGGGGTTGTACTTGTCGAAGGTGGAATAGCGCAGGTTGCTCACCAGCCGCAGTTCGCCGCCTTTGGGCGCGTCGGGGTTGGCGTAGTCGAACTGCTGGAAGCCGGCGGGGTACTTGAGGTCGTCCCAGAGGGCGTAGCCGTGTGCGGACCAGGCCGGTGCGCACACCATGAACAGCAGCAGGGACAACCAGACTCGCATGCGACAATTCTGCAGGATATTTTCTGGAGACCGACCCATGGGTTTTTTGACGGGTAAGAAACTGCTGATCACCGGCGTGCTGTCCAACCGCTCCATCGCCTACGGCATCGCCAAGGCCTGCCACGCGCAAGGGGCCGAACTGGCCTTCAGCTACGTGGGCGAGCGTTTCAAGGACCGCATCACCGAGTTCGCCGCCGATTTTGGCTCCTCGCTCGTGTTCGACTGCGATGTGGGCGATGACGCGCAGATCGAGCGGTTGTTCCGCGACCTCTCGGTGCACTGGCCCCGGTTCGACGGTTTCGTGCATGCCATCGGCTTCGCGCCGCGCGAAGCCATCGCGGGGGATTTCCTCGACGGCCTGTCCCGCGAGGCCTTCAAGATCGCCCACGACATCAGCGCCTACAGCTTCCCGGCGATGGCCAAGGCGGCCCTGCCCCACCTCAACGACAAGTCGGCTCTGCTGACGCTGAGCTACCTGGGCGCCATCCGCGTGGTGCCCAACTACAACACCATGGGCCTGGCCAAGGCCAGCCTGGAGGCCTCGGTGCGCTACCTGGCCGAGTCCCTCGGCCCCAAGGGCATTCGCGTCAACGGCATCAGCGCCGGCCCCATCAAGACGCTGGCCGCAAGCGGCATCAAGGGTTTCGGCAAGATCCTGAACGTGGTCGCCGAGACCTCGCCGATCCGCCGAAACGTCACCATCGATGACGTGGGCAACGTGGCCGCCTTCCTGCTGAGCGATCTGGCAGGCGGCGTGAGCGCCGAAATCACCTATGTGGACGGCGGATTCAGCAACGTGGTGGGTGGCATCGCCGAACCGGCGGGCGAATAAGCCGGGCAGCGCACGGCGGCAGGGCCGCAGGGCCCCTGCCCCGCCGCACCGATCAAACGGGGCCCCTTGAGGCCCTCCCTGGCTCTCCCTGGCCTTGTCAGGCCTGCTTCACGCAGTCGGCGAAGTAGCGCCGCTGACCGTCCAGCCCGTCCTCGGTCACCAGACCGTGGATGTCGGTCTCGAAGCCCGGGCATTCACGCGCGAACTCGCGGTTGAACTTGAGGTAGTCGACGATCTTCTTGTTGAAGACTTCACCCGGGATCAGCAGTGGGATGCCGGGCGGGTACGGCGTCACCAGGCTGGTGGTGATGCGGCCTTCCAGGTCGTCGATGGGCACGCGCTCGGTGGTGCGCTGGGCGATGTGGGCAAACGCGTCGCTGGGCTTCATGGCCGGCGTCAGGTCGCTCAGGTACATCTCGGTTGTCAAGCGCGCGATGTCGTACTTGGCGTAGAGCGCGTGAACGTGCTGGCACAGGTCGCGCAGGCCCATCTGCTCGTAGCGGGGATGCTTCTGGCAGAACTCCGGCATGATCCGCCACATCGGCTGGTTCTTCTCGTAGTCGTCCTTGAACTGCTGCAGCGCGGTCAGCAGCGTGTTCCAGCGGCCCTTGGTGATGCCGATGGTGAACATGATGAAGAAGCTGTAGAGGCCCGTCTTCTCCACCACCACGCCGTGTTCGGCGAGAAACTTGGTGACGATAGACGCCGGGATGCCCGACGCCGCGAAGTCGCCCTTGAGGTTCAGGCCCGGGGTGACGATGGTGGCCTTGATCGGATCGAGCATGTTGAAGCCCGGCGCCATGTCGCCAAAGCCGTGCCAGTCGCTCTCGGTGTCGTGGCCGTCCTTCTTGCGGTTGAGCACCCAGTCGGACGCCTCGCCCATGCCCTCTTCGGCCAGCTCGTCGGGGCCCCAGACCTGGAACCACCAGTCGTCCTTGCCGAACTCCTCTTCCACCTTGCGCATGGCGCGGCGGAAGTCCAGCGCTTCCAGGATGCTCTCCTCCACCAGCGCGCGACCACCGGGTGGCTCCATCATGGCTGCTGCCACGTCGCAGCTGGCGATGATGGCGTACTGCGGGCTGGTGCTGGTGTGCATCAGGTAGGACTCGTTGAACAGGTGGCGGTCCAGCTTGACGTTCTGCGAGTCCTGCACCAGCACATGGCTGGCCTGGCTGATACCGGCCAGCAGCTTGTGGATGGACTGCGTGGCGTAGACCACCGCGTTCTGCGGCCGCGCCCGCTTCTTGCCCATGGCGTGGAAGTTGCCATAGAACGAATGGAAGGCCGCGTGGGGCAGCCAGGCCTCGTCGAAATGCAGGTTGGCCACGTACCCATCAAGCAGCTGCTTGATGGTCTCGGTGTTGTAGAGCACGCCGTCGTAGGTGGACTGGGTGAGCGTGAGCACGCGGGGCTTCACGGTCTCGGCGTCCACGCCGGCCAGCAGCGGGTTGGCGCGGATCTTGGCCTGGATGGCGTCGATCTCGAACTCGCTCTGCGGGATCGGGCCGATGATGCCGAAGTGGTTGCGCGTAGGCTTGAGGAAGACCGGAATCGCCCCGGTCATGATGATGCTGTGCAGGATGGACTTGTGGCAGTTGCGGTCCACCACCACCACATCACCCGGCGCCACCGTGTGGTGCCACACCATCTTGTTGCTGGTGCTGGTGCCGTTGGTGACGAAGAAACAGTGGTCGGCATTGAAGATGCGCGCGGCGTTGCGCTCGCTCGCACCGATGGCGCCGTTGTGGTCCAGCAGCTGGCCCAGCTCCTCCACCGCGTTGCAGACGTCGGCCCGCAGCATGTTCTCGCCAAAGAACTGGTGGAACATCTGCCCCACCGGGCTTTTCAGGAAGGCCACACCGCCTGAATGGCCCGGGCAGTGCCAGGAGAAGGAGCCGTCTTCGGCGTAGTCGAGCAGCGCCTTGAAGAACGGCGGCTGAATGCCTTCGAGGTAGCTCTTGGCCTCGCGGATGATGTGGCGGGCCACAAACTCCGGCGTGTCCTCGAACATGTGGATGAAGCCGTGCAGCTCGCGCAGGATGTCGTTGGGCAGGTGGCGGCTGGTCTTGGTCTCGCCGTAGATGTAGATGGGCACGTCGGCGTTCTTGCGGCGCACCTCCTCGATGAAGTTGCGCAGGCTCAGCACGGCCGGATCGAGGTCGGGACCGGGGGTGAACTCCTCGTCATCGATCGACAGGATGAAGGCACTGGCCCGCGACTGCTGCTGGGCGAACTGCGACAGGTCGCCGTAACTGGTGGCACCAAGCACCTCGAAACCCTCGGCCTCGATGGCCTGGGCCAGGGCACGGATACCCAGTCCGGAGGTGTTCTCGGAACGGTAGTCTTCGTCGATGATGACGATGGGGAAGCGAAATTTCATGACCGGGCCTGGGAGACAAAAACGGCGGGTGCTGCACTGCAGCGGTGAGCGCGAAGTGTACGGAAATAATGTGGTGGACCCATGAAACCGTGGAAATTTGGCTCCACAATGTGCCGCAGCCGCCCCCGTGGCGTTTACTGAACGAGGAGAGGACGAACAACCATGGCCGAATCCACCATCTGGTGGCTGCTGGCCGGCGCTCTGGTGGCGCTGGAACTGATCAGCGGCACCTTCTACCTGCTCATGCTCGCACTGGGGGCTGCCGCTGGCGCGCTGGCCGCACACCTGGGTCTGGGGCTGACCGGCCAGCTGGTGGCCACGGCCCTGGTGGGCGGCGGCGCCGTGGCGCTCTGGTACAAGGTGCGCCCCCGGCCGCAGGCCGGCGTATCGGCAGCGGCCAACCGCGACGTCAACCTCGACATCGGCGAAACCGTCCATGTGGACCAGTGGGGCCCGGACGGCAGCGCCCAGATCAAATACCGTGGCGCCACCTGGACCGTAGCCCTGGCACCCGAACACGCGGCCAGCGCGGCACCGGGCCAGCACCGCATCCAGGAAGTCGTCGGCAACCGCCTGCTGGTGGTGCCACTGCGCTGATCGTCAGAACCTGAAGAAAACAAGGAGCCCACCATGGAAGTCGCACTGCTGCTCGTCGTCATCGCCGCCATCTTCGTCATCCGCGCCGTCAAGGTCGTGCCCCAGCAGAACGCCTGGGTCAAGGAGCGCCTCGGCAAATACGCCGGCACGCTCACACCAGGCCTCAACTTCCTGGTGCCCTTCATCGACAAGGTGGCCTACAAGCACTCGCTCAAGGAAATCCCGCTCGACGTCCCCAGCCAGGTCTGCATCACCAAGGACAACACCCAGCTGCAGGTGGACGGCATCCTGTACTTCCAGGTCACCGACCCCATGCGCGCCAGCTACGGCTCGTCCAACTACGTCACCGCCATCACCCAGCTCGCACAGACCACGCTGCGCAGCGTGATCGGCAAGCTCGAGCTCGACAAGACCTTTGAAGAGCGCGACATCATCAACGCCCAGGTCGTTCAGGCCATCGACGAGGCCGCGCTCAACTGGGGCGTGAAGGTGCTGCGCTACGAGATCAAGGACCTGACCCCGCCCGCCGACATCCTGCGCGCCATGCAGGCCCAGATCACGGCCGAACGCGAGAAGCGCGCCCTGATTGCGGCATCGGAAGGCCGCCGCCAGGAACAGATCAACATCGCCACCGGCGAACGCGAGGCCTTCATTGCCCGCTCCGAGGGCGAAAAGCAGGCCGCGATCAACAACGCACAGGGCGAAGGCGCCGCCATCCTGGCCGTGGCCGAAGCCACCGCCTCGGCCATCCGCCAGGTGGCAGAAGCCATACGCCAGCCCGGTGGCGAACAGGCCGTGCAGCTCAAGGTGGCCGAAAAGGCGGTGGACGCCTACAGCAAGGTCGCCGCCGACGCCACCACCACCCTGATCGTGCCCAGCAACATGACCGAAGTCTCCAACCTCATCGCCTCGGCCATGAAGATGGTGCAGGTGGGCAAATCGGCCTCCTGACAGCTGCTACAATCTGCGGCTTCGCGGAGAGGTGGATGAGCGGTTTAAGTCGCACGCCTGGAAAGCGTGTGTGGGCTAATCCCCACCGCGGGTTCGAATCCCGCCCTCTCCGCCATAGCTGAGGACACCCCGAAAGCCCTTGTAAGTCAAGCACTTGCGAGGGCTTTGTTTTTGGGACTTCCCCCAGGCAGTCGCACCTGGACGTGCACAGGCCACAACCCCCTGAGGTAGCGTGGCCCGGATGCACTGACCGTCCTTGGGGCAGATGGCCGACCATGCGCCCCGATGCCATGGGCAGCATCCAGACAAAGTCCCTGTGCAAAGCAACAGAGCGCCCGCAATTAATTTCTGATATTCCGAAATTAATTTGACCGTCGCACGAAAAGTCGATACTATTTCGGACTATCAGAAATAAGTGGTTCTTGTACGAGATTCTGCGGCCCACATATGAAACTCCGAAATGACCGACTCCCGCAACACCCCATCGACACTTCTGACAACAGCCGCGGCGCTGGGTCCCCTGGTGCGCGAGCGCAGGAAGTCGCAGTCGTTACGCATCGATGATGCGGCAGGATTGCTTGGCGTCTCGACGGACCTCATGTCGCGCCTGGAAAACGGTCAGGGATCTGTGCGTCTGGACAAAGCCCTCGCTGTCCTCGATGGGCTGGGCCTGGCGCTGATGGTCTTGCCCAAGGAGCACCCGTGGGTGCGCGAGGTGGCCTTTGCAAGCGCTTCGGTCGGTACAGAAAGCCCGCCGGCGCCTACCGAAGCCCCGAAGCCATGAGGCGGCCAGCATGACCCACGCATTGCATGTCTGGGCCGGCGAGACCCGGGTCGCCACCGTCGAGCACGATGGACGTGACGACCGCTGGGGCCTGAGCTATGCCGAGGCCTGGGTCCGGGATGCGACGTCTTTTCCGCTGTCTCCAGCACTGCCCTTGGCACGTCCGCAGGCCGGCTATGCCTCTGCCTCTATCAAACGATTCATTGAGCACCTGTTGCCCGAGGGGCGTGCGCTGGATGTGGCTGTGGCCTACAACGGTCTGGCGAAGACCAACGTCTTTGGTCTCATCTGGGCGCTAGGGGCGGAAACCGCGGGCGCCTTACGCTTCACCGGCGATGAGAACCCGGCGCCTCCCGCCGTCGAACCCGTCCAGCGAGAAGTCCCCCTCAAGGAGCTTGACCAGCGCATCGCCGACCGAGAGCGCGTACCGCTAACGGTGTGGGACGGCAAGGTACGCATGTCGGTGGCCGGTCTGCAGGACAAGCTGGTGGTGTACCTTGACCGGCCGCTGCGGGAGGGCGGCAGAATTTTCCTGGTGGACGGGCAACGACTGGCCTCCACCCACATCCTCAAGCCCGACACGGGAAACCCGCAGACGCCGCACCTGGCGGTCAACGAGCACTTTTGCATGTCACTGGCCCGCCGTATGGGCCTGCCGGTCGCAGAGGTGGGCCTGCTGCGCACACCCCGGCCTGTGCTGGTCGTGCAGCGATTCGACCGCGAAGTCGAGAATGCCGCAGGCCATCCTCGGGTTCTGCGCCGACACATCATCGACGCCTGCCAGGCCTGCGACCTGCCGGTGGCCTACAAGTACGAACGAAATCTGGGTAGCGCCGAGGCGGTGCGCCACATACGAGACGGCGTGAGCTTCGAACGCCTGTTCAGTTGTGCCGACCTCACGGCAAACAAAGCCTCCGCCAGGCTGGCCACGCTGCGCTGGGCACTCTTCCAGTTTCTAATTGGCAACAGCGACGCGCACGGCAAGAACTTTTCGTTCTTTGTGCGCCCAGGAGGCCTGCTGGAGCCCACGCCCTGGTATGACTTGGTGAGCGTGCTGCAGTACGACGGTTTCGACAACGAACTGGCAATGGCTTTTGGCGACGTATTCGGCCACGCTGAGGTGACGCCTTTTGCCCTGGCGGACTTCGCTGTGCGCTGCGGACTCGACCGCCAACTGATGCGTCGGGAAGGGCTGCGACTGGCCAAGCTGGCAGCTGCTGAAGCGGTAGCGCAAGCACAAGCTGCCGACTACGAAAGTGACGAGGAACGCACCTTTGTTCAGGGCACCGCCAACTTCGTGGCCGCGCAAGCTCAACGGCTGATGCAACTCGTCACGGATGCCGCACGCGTGAAGGGCGAATACCTATGAGTTTGCCGGCAGGCCATGTGATTTGTGCTCAACCACTGAATCCCGCCCTCTGCGCCAGGTCGTTCCAGACCTGCTGGTGCGTCAGCTGGCCCTGGACCACCTCGAAGCGGTCGATGAAGCGGACGCCCTCGAACGGTGTGCCGTCGGGTCGCACCCCGTGCAGGGTGCCACGCACATAGACCACGCACCGGTCGCCCTGCCAGCTTTCATCGAATCCGTCGATCTGTTTGCCGACGCGCTGGTAGCGCCCCCTGCCCCACGCCACCAGGTCTTGCAGCGAGGTGAAGCGGGCTGCGCCGGGGAACACCATCTGGAACCCGGGTGCCAGGAACGACTGCGCACGCTCCAGGTCACGGGCTTCCATGGCCTCCAGGAATGCGCGCACCACATCGCTGGCCACGGGGTGTGCGGCGGCGCCGCTGGCGAATGCGCGGGCGTCGCGCCGGTAGGTGGCGGCGTGCTGGATGTAGGTTGTGGTGCCGGCCTCGGGAGCCGCGATGACGGAGCGCACCGCGTCACTCACACGCTGCACGAGGCGCTCACGCACCTCGGCTGGGTAACCTTCGAGCAGGGTGATCTGGGTCACGGGCATGTTCAGGCTCCGTCGTCGTAGCGTGCGCCACGCGCGAGCAGTTCGGGCGTGCCGATGGTGCGGTTGAGTCCGTCGAAATCCAGCATGCGGTCGCGCCAGGGCTCGGTGGTCTGGGCCTGGCGCAGACTGGCGAAGTAGCCCTGCAACGCGTGCGCCAGGGCACGCACCGTGCCACCAGGAAAGATGACGATGCGAAAACCCAGCCGCCCCAACTCGGGCGCGGGGGTGATGGGCGTCTTGCCCCCCTCGACCATGTTGGCCAGCAACGGCACGCGGTGGGCGAAGCGCTGCGCGGCATCGCCCAGCTGCTGCGGGGTGCGCAGCGCCTCGATGAACAGCGCGTCGACCCCGCACGCCAGGTAAGCCTCGGCGCGTTCCATGGCGGCGTCCCAGCCTTCCACGGCGAGCGCATCGGTACGGGCCAGGATGAGCGTGCGGTCGCTGCGGCGCGCATCGAGCGCGGCCTTGAGCTTGCCCACCATTTCGCCCACGGGCACCACGGTCTTGCCGTCGAGATGGCCGCAGCGCTTGGGAAAGCCCTGGTCTTCCAGCTGGATCATGGCCGCGCCCGCGCGCTCCAGCCCGGCGACCGTGCGCTGGACGTTGAGGGCGTTGCCGAAGCCGGTGTCGGCGTCGACGATCACGGGCAGACCCACGCGCTCGGTGATGTGCGAGAGCGTGTCACAGACTTCGCTGTAGGTGGTGAGGCCAACGTCCGAGCGGCCCAGCCGCGTGTAGGCCACGGACGCACCCGACAGGTACAGTGCCTCGAAGCCGGCCTGCTCGGCCAGCAGGGCGCTGAAGGCGTCGTACACGCCGGGGCACAGCAGCGGTGCCTCCTGTTGCAGCCGTTCGCGCAAGCTCATCGATGTTCCCCTTGCCGTTGATCGGCCATGGCGTGCGCGGCGATGTAGCCACCCGCCACCGCACTCAGCAGGCCGTTGCCTGAAAGGTAGCCGCTGACGTGGTTGCCCGACACGCCACGCGCCGCGCCACCCGCCGCCCACAGATTGGCCAATGGCCGGCCTTCGCCGTCGAGCACGCGGCAGCTCGCGTCCACATCCAGGCCACCCTGGGTGTGAAACAGCGCGCCCGTGACCTTGACGGCGTAAAAAGGTGCCTGCAGCACACGCGGCAGGTATCGCCCGAAGGCGTCGGGCTCACCGGGTGTCCAGGCGCCCAGCGTCTGCTCCAGCGTTGCGGCGTCGCAGCCAATGCAGGCGGCCAGCTCGGCCACCGAATCTGCGCGGCGCACCGCACCGGCCCGCTGTGCCTCGACAAAGTCGGGAAAGCCCTGGGCCAGCTGGTGCACCGGCGCGTCAAACACGTTCCAGGCCACACCACCCGGTTGCGCCACCACGTGCAGCGCGGCCTCGGAGTAGCCCTGGGATTCGTCGTGAAAGCGCCGCCCTTCGCGGTTGATCTGCACGCCGCCTTCGACCATCAGCGCCCAGGTCATGAGCACGCCGTGGGGCACCGCCCATGAGCCGTGGCCCTGATAGGCCTGCAGATCGGCCAGCCGCGCGCCCAGGGCCTCTCCCCAGCGCAGCGCGGTGCCGTCGTTCCCGGTGTGGCCGCCAAAGGCCGCATCGGCCATCTCGGGAATGAAGCGGCGCACCAGTTCGGTCGAGCCACCGTAGCCGTTGCAGGCCAGCAGCAGGGCCTCGCAGGCCATGGCTTCCAGGCTGCCGTCGGGCCGCAGGGCGCGCAGGCCCAGCACGCGGCGCTGGTCGTCCACCACCAGCTCCACGGCCTGTGCTTCGGTGAGCAGGGCCACACCGGCCTGGGCTGCGGCGGCTTCCAGCGCCTGCTCCAGCGCGATACCGGTGCGTGCGCCCAGGGTGTGCATGCGGTGGCGGGTGTGGCCGGGGTACAAGAAGCTGTCCAGCACCTCCCACTGCAGGCCGTGGCGCTGCTGCAGGAAATCCAGCGCGGGTGCGATGGCCTCGGTGTAGGCCCGCACCAGGTGGGGCGCGGCCTCGCCATGGGCTTTGGCCTGGATGTCGGCTGCGAAGCGCGCGGGGTCGTCGTCCACACCCAGGGCACGTTGGGCCAGGGTGCCGGTGGCCGGAATGAAACCGGACGACAGGCTGGTGGAACCGCTGGGCGTGGCATCACGTTCCAGCACCACGGCCTCGATGCCCCGTTCGGCCAGCACCAGTGCGGCGGTCAGGCCACAGGCCCCTGCCCCGACCACCACCACGTCCACCCGCACCGGCGCATCGAACCCGGGTTCGACCACCACCCGCGCTGGCGTGTTCGGGCCTGTGCTCATGCCAGTACCTCGCGCAGGAAGCCGGCCACGTCGGTCACGTGTGCCACGGTGGCCATGTCGGCCAGCGCGGTGGCGTGGGTCTCGGGCTTGAAGGCGGCGCAGCCGTCGCTGATGACCCAGGTGTCGTAGTCGCGCATGTGGGCGTCGCGCACCGTGCTGGCCACGCCGCCGTTGGTGACGATGCCGCACACCGCCACGCGTTCGATGCCGTTCCTGCGAAGCAGCCAGTCGAGCTGGGTGTTGAAGAAGGCCGAATACGCCACCTTCTGCACCGAGGTGTCGATCACCGGCAACAGCAGATCCACGTTGGCCTGGCCCCAGCTGCCCGGGGCGAAGTCTCCCCGGGTCAGGAAAGGTCGCAGGGCCAGCAGGTGCGGCGACACCAGGGGCTCGCCACGCGCGTCGGGCCAGAGCGTGAACTGGCTGGCCACCACCAGGCCCCCGGCGTCCTTGACGGCGCGCGCCAGCGGCAGCACGCGCGCCGGCAGGGCCTGGGCCAGCGGGTTGGCACAGCCGCCACGGGCGTAGGCGCCTTTCGGGTCCAGAAAGTCGTTCTGGAGGTCGATGATGACCAGCGCGGTTTTCATGCCAGTTTCAGGATGAGGTTGCCCAGCCGGTCCACCGTGGCCTCGAACCCGGGTTCGAGCCAGACCGTGGTGTCCGACTGCTCCAGGATGGCTGGCCCGGCGATTCGGGTGCCCACCGGCAGCTCCAGCCGTGCATAGCGCTTTGCCTGCACCCACTGGCCGCCCACATAGACCGGCTGCTCACCGAGCGATTCGGTGGAGCCGGCGCCGTGCGGCGCCAGCAGAGAGAGGTCGAACTTGGGCCGCACGCCGATCAGGGCATAACGCAGGTTCATGACACGCACCGGTATGCCGTCGAGCACGCGGCCGAATTCGGCGCGGTAGGCGGCCTCGAACGCGGCCTGCACCGCCTGGGCATCCAGGCCCTGCGCGGACACCGGCACCGAGACGGTGTGGGTCTGGCCCTGGTAGAGCATGTCCAGCACGAGCTCCTCGCGCACGGATTCGAAGCGCACGCCGGCCGAGTCCAGGCGTTCGCGGCAGCTCGCCTCGAAGCCGGCACGCAGGGCCCGCAGCTGGGTGAAGTCGAGCCGGGCCAGGTCCTGGTTGAGGGTCTGCACCGCGTCGTGGCGCATGTCGGCCATCACGCAGCCCAGCGCCGATGTGACGCCGGGAAAGCGAGGCACGATGCCGGTGACCACACCCACCTCGCGCATCATGGCGCACACGTGCAGGCCACCGCCACCGCCAAACGGCATGTAGGCGAAGTGGCGCGGGTCGTGTCCCTTCTCGATGGACACCAGCCGCATGGCACCGGCCATCTTGGCGTTGGCCACCGTGAGGATGGCTTCGGCGGCCGCCATGACATCCAGGCCCAGAGGCTCGGCCACGTGGCGGCGGATCGCCTCGCGCGCCAGGTCCACATCCAGCGCACCCAGCAGGCCGCCGCCCAGCGGGCGCTGCGCGGCGATGCGACCCAGCAGCACGTTGGCGTCGGTGACGGTGGGCCGGTCGTTGCCGCGGCCGTAACAGGCCGGACCGGGCACGCTGCCGGCCGACTCGGGGCCCACCTGCAGCATGCCGCCCACGTCCACGCTGGCGATGGAGCCGCCGCCAGCGCCTATGGTCTCGATCTGGATCATGGGCGAGCGCACCACCAGACCGAAGTCGATGCTGGTCTGCGAGGCCAGGGCCGCCTGGCCGCCCGCGATCAGCGAGACATCGAACGAGGTGCCGCCGATGTCGCCGGTGATGACGTCCGGGTGACCCGCCGCCGTGGCAATGGCGGCGCAGGCAATCACACCCGCCGCCGGCCCCGACAGCGCGGTGCGCACTGGCAGCTCGCCCGCAGTCTGGCGCGACATCACACCACCGTTGCTCTGCACGATCAGCAGCTCGCCGCCGAAACCGCGCTGGCGCAGGTCGCCATCCAGCCGCTCCAGGTACCGGCCCACCACGGGCTGCAGCGCGGCGTTGAGGCTGGCGGTGGAGGCGCGCTCGAACTCGCGGATCTCGGGTAGCACCTCGCTGGCGGCGGTCACGTGGGCGTTGGGCCAGATCTCGCGCACGGCGGCCACGGCCGCCTGCTCGTTGGCGGGGTTGGCGTAGGTGTTGATGAAAAACACGCACACCGCCTCGCAGCCGTCGGCCAGCAGCTGCCGCGCGGCCGCGCGCACCTGCTCCAGGTCCACCGGCGTGTGCACGGCGCCATCGGCCAGCACCCGCTCGTCCACCTCCAGGCGCAGCCGGCGCTCGATGACGGGCACGAAGCTGCCACGCAGGCCCCAGGTCTGCGGGCGGTCGCGCCGGCGCATCTCCAGCACGTCGCGAAAGCCGCGCGTGGTGATGAGGCCGGTGCGCGCCACCTTGCGCTCCAGCAGCGCATTGGTGCCCACGGTGGTGCCGTGGATGATGGTGGCAATGCCCTCGGCACCACTGGCATCCACGCGTTGGATCCCGTTCATGAAGCCGACCGATTCCTCGCCCCGGGTGGAGGGCACCTTGACGATCTCGGCGCGGCCTTCGGCCTCGTCAAGCACGAACAGGTCGGTGAAGGTGCCGCCGACGTCGACACCGACGATGCGGGTGCGGAGCTGGCTCATCGCACACCTCCGGCCGTTTTGGCCGCGTCGGCCGCACGGGCATCGGCGCTGCGGCCGGAAGGTGGCCCCCAGCCACCGCCGCCGGGCGTCTCCAGGCGCACTCGGTCACCGCGCTCCAGCGCAATGCCCAGCATCTTGGAGACCATGGGCGGCGTGTGCCAGGCGCCTTGCGTGTGGTAGCGGAACACATTGACCTGCGCATCGCCACCACCGGCGATGCCCTTGGGCGCGGACTTGCCGCGCTCGCCGAAGATGAAGGCCTGCGCGCTGCGCTCTAGCAGTTCGATCTCGTAGATCGCACCCAGTCCACCACGGTGGGTGCCATCACCACCGGAGCCTGGGCGCAGCGCCCATTCGGTGAAGCGCACCGGGTAGGCCGCCTCCAGGATTTCCAGCGGCGGGATGGTGGCGGTGGAGATGGGTGCGTTGCCGTGATTGAGACCGTCCCCACCCGCGTGGGCGCCGTGGCCGCCACCGAAAAAGCTGAACATCACCCAGCGCTGGCCGGCGCGCGCACCCTCGCTGCGGTGGCCGGCGATGGACAGCGCGTTGATCGTGCCGTAGGCCTGTGCCACGGCGCGCTGCGGGTCTGCCTGCGCGGCAGCACTGAAGATGACATCGATCATGCGCAGGATGGTCTCGGTGTAACCACCCACCGGGCGCGGACGCTGTGCGGTGATGACCAGGCCCTCGGGCAGCACGAAGTCCACCGCGTCGAGCACGCCGGCGTTGGCTGGCACTTCGGGAAACAGGTGCTTGAGCGCCACATAGCAGGCCGCCACCGCCGTGGCGCGTGAGATGTTGACCGGCCCTTGGCACTGCGGTGAGCTGCGCGAGAAATCCAGCGTGAGGTTTTCGCCGGCCACCGTCATGTCCAGCGCGATGGTCAGCGTCTCGTCGCTCACGCCGTCGTTGTCCAGCACGTCGGCAAAGGAATAGGTGCCGTCGGGCAGCGAGGCGATCTGGGCGCGCATCAGCCGGCGCGCCCGCTCGCGCAGGGCCTGCAATGCTTGCAGCACCAGCGGTTCGCCGTAGGCGTCCAGCAACTCGTCGAGCCGGCGCGTGCCCAGGTCCAGCGCCGCGAGCTGGCCGTTGAGGTCGCCCCACAGGCTGTCGGGCAGCCGGGTGTTGGCGCGCAGGATGGCCAGCACGTCCGGGTTGATCTGGCCGGCCTGCACGATGCGCACCGGCGGAATCTGCACCGCCTCCTGCCAGCACTCGGTGGCGGCGGGGTTGTAGTTGCCCGGCACGGCGCCACCCACGTCGTGCCAGTGCGCCGCCGAGGCCAGGAAACACACCAGCCGGCCCTGGCGGAACACGGGCTTGACCAGCTTGAAGTCGTTGGCGTGGGTGCCGCCCTCGTAGGGGTCGTTGAACAGCCAGACCTCGCCTTCGCGCATGCCGCCCAGGGCATCGGCCGCGCGCTGGGCGGCGCGTACCGCGAAGGCCATGGCGCCCACGAACACGGGCAGGCCCGACTTGCCCTGCACCAGGGTGTCGCCGGTCTGGGCGTCGTAGAGGCCGTGGCAGGCATCGTGCGCCTCGGCAATGATGGGGTTGAACGCGCTGCGGTAGAGCGTCGCGTCCATCTCGTCGGCGATCTGTTCCAGGCGCCCCTTGAGGACAGCCAGCGTGACGGCGTCTAGAGTGGCTTCAGACATGGGGTTCCTTGCGAAAGCGTTGCTTGAGTTCGTTGAGCAGGCCGCCGGCTCGCACACGCTCCATCAGGAAAGCGGGTACGGGGTCACACGGCAGGCGACGGCCATCTGCGGCGATGACAGCCAGGGCATCGGGGTCGGCGACATCCAGACCGATGGACTCGCCCTCGGCCAGCGTTTCGGCCAGCGGGCAGGTCAGCAGCAGCAGGCCGACGTTGAAGGCGTTGCGGAAATACAGACCGCTGTAGCTGGGTGCGATCACCGCGGTCAGGCCCATCGCCACCAGCACGGCGGCGGCCTGCTCGCGCGATGAGCCGATGCCGAAGTTGGGGCCAGCCACCAGCACGTCGCCCGCGCGCACGCCCCCCGCAAAGTCGGGCCGAACGGCTTCCAGGCAATGGCGCGCGATGACGTCCATGCCGTGCTTCATGGCGTGGCCGGGCGCAAGCGCATCGGTGTCGATATCGGCGCCCAGACGCCAGACGCGGTGGAGGCTCATGCGCGACCTCCCGCCGGGCCGCCCCAAGGGAGGTCAGCCCCCTCGGGGGGCAGCGACGACACAACGTGCGGAGCGTGGGGGCTCATGCCAACACCTCCCGGGGGTCGGTGATGCGGCCGCGAAGCGCCGACGCGGCCACGGTGTAGGGCGAGGCAAGAAAGACTTCGGCATCGGCCGAACCCATGCGGCCCTTGAAATTGCGCGCGGTGGTGGCGATCACCCGCGTCGCGCCCTGAACCGCCTGGCCATAGCCGGCGCAGGCACCACAGGCGCTGGGCAGCAGCTCGGCGCCGGCGTCCTGCAGCACGCGGGCCACGCCGCTGGCGCTGGCACGCTCCCAGTCGTGCACGCTGGCGGGCGCCACCAGCAGGCGCACCCCTTCGGCGATGCGGTGCCCCTGCAGCACGCGCGCGGCGGCCTGCAGGTCTTCGAGCTTGGCGCCGGTGCAGGCCCCGATGTAGGCCAGCTGGATGGCCCCACCGGCCACGGCGCCCACCGCATGGCCGTTGGCCGGACTGTGTGGCACCGCAACCATGGGGGGCAACGCTGCCGCGTCGAAGTCGTGGTCCACACAGGTGGCGTCCGCATCGGTCTGCCAGTGCGAGACGTCGCCCGCCTCCACCCCCACACCACGCAGCCATTCGGTGGTGGTGGCGTCGGGCGCGATCAGGCCAGCCTGGGCACCGAGCTCAGCGCTCATGTTGGACAGCGTCATGCGCTCGGCCATGCCCAGCGCTCGGACCGTGTCGCCTGCGAACTCGACCGCCTGGTACGCGCCACCGTTCATGCCCAGCCGGGCGATCATGTGCAGCATCATGTCCTTGGCGCAGACGCCGTCGGCCAGCGCGCCGCTCCAGCGCAGGCGCACGGTACACGGCACCTTGACCCAGATCTCACCGGTCACCACCACGCCCAGCATCTCGGTGCTGCCGATGCCGAACATGTAGGCACCGAAGGCACCACCCGTGGGCGAATGCGAGTCGCCGCCGACGCAGAACAGCCCGGGCCGCAGGTGCCCCTTTTGCGGCAGCACCACGTGGCAGATGCCCTGGCTGTCGTGCACGTGGGGCAGCTGCTGCTCGCGCGCCCAGTCGCGCGCGATGCGCACGATGCGGCGTGCATCGTCGTCGGCCTCGGGCACGAAGTGGTCCATGACCAGCACCACGCGTGAGCGGTCCCAGATCTGCGCGCCCAGCTCTTCAAGCATGGGCTTGAGGCGGCGCGGCCCCGAGGAGTCGTGGAACATCGCCAGATCCACGCGGCAGTTGACGATCTCGCCTTCGCGCACGGTCTGGCGACCGGCCGCACGGGCAATGAGCTTCTGCGCGAAAGTCTGTGGCGTCGCCATGTCAGAGCCCCAGGTAGGCGCGGCGCAGTTCGTCCGAGCCCAGCAGTTCTGCCGGCAGGCCCGAAAAGCGCAGCGCACCGTTCTCGATCACGTAGGCACGGTCGGCCAGCTCCAGGGCCTGGGCCACGTTCTGCTCCACCAGCAGGATGGACAGGCCCTCCTCACGCAAACGGCGGATGAGCGTGAACATCTCCTCGACCAGCAGCGGCGACAGGCCCAGCGACGGTTCGTCGAGCACCAGCAGCTGCGGCTCGGCCATGAGGCCACGGCCAATGGCCAGCATCTGCTGCTCGCCGCCACTCATGGTGCCGGCCAGCTGGGTGGTGCGCTCCCGCAGACGCGGAAAGATGCCGAACACGCGCTCCAGGTTGCGCGCGCGGTTGGCCCGCGCACGGGTGAAGGAGCCCAGCTCCAGGTTTTCCATCACGCTGAGGTTGGGGAAGATCTTGCGCCCTTCCGGCACCTGGATCAGCCCGGCCTTGACCACCTCGCGGTAGTGCGCGCCGGTGAGGCGCTCGCCACCGAACTGGACTTCGCCCTCCCAGGTGGGCACCAGGCCGCAGATGGTGTGGTTGAAGGTGGTCTTGCCGGCACCGTTGCTGCCCAGCAGTGCAACCATCTCACCGCGGTCGACCCTGAGGTCCAGGCCGCGCAGGATTTCAATACGGCCATAGCCGCTGCGCAGCCCGCGCACATCGAGAAGGGGCTCGCTCATGCTGCGCCCCCCGCTGCACGTTGCAGGCGCGCCGCCGTGCCTTGGCCCAGATAGGCCTCGACCACGCGCGGGTCGCGCGTGACCGCCTGCGGCTCGCCCTCGGCGATCAGCTCGCCCTGCGCGAGCACCCAGACGTGTTCGGCCAGGTTCATCACGGCCTGCATCACGTGTTCGATCATCAGCACGGTCACTCCCTCGTCACGGATGGCGCGCACCACCGGCAGCATGTCGGCAATTTCCTGCGGGTTGAGGCCGGCCAGCACCTCGTCGAGCAGCAGCAGCCGGGGCCGGGTGGCCAGCGCACGCGCCAGCTCCAGCCGCTTGCGCCCGGCCACGGTCAGGTCGGACGCCGGTTTGTCGAGCTGGGGACCAAGGCCCACCCGCTGGGCCACGGCCTCGGCAAGTGCCAGGGCCGCGCGGCGCCCCGGCTCGCGCAGGTGAGCGCCGACGGCGATGTTCTCGCGCACCGTCTGGGCCGCAAAGGGCTGCACGATCTGGAAGGTGCGAGCCATGCCGAGCCGGGCGTTGTCGTGTGGTGGGTGGCCAGTGATGTCGGTGCCGCCCAACCATACCCGTCCGGTGTCCGGCTTGAGGAAGCCCGACATCAGCGCGAACAGCGTGGTCTTGCCGGCGCCGTTGGGGCCGATCAGCGCGGTGAGCGAGCCCTGCGGCACGCTCAGCGACACCTGGTGGACGGCGCGCAGGCCGCCGAAGGTCTTGGAGACCTGTTCGATGCGCAGCAATGGCTCAGCCACGGTGGCCCCCCTTCCACAGGAGGCGCACGTCCTGCCCGATGCCGGCTATGCCGCGCGGCAGGAACATCACGATCAGCACCAGCACGCAGCCGTAGATCACCATGTTGATGCCCGGCAGCTCGCCGAACAGGTTGCGTGTCAGGTCGGCCAGCACGTGCAGCACGAAGGCACCCAGCAAGGGGCCCCACACCGTACCCATGCCGCCCACGATGGCCGCCACCAGCGCCTCTACCGAGGCGTGCGAGCCAAAGGCAATGGCAGGATCGATGTACTGGAAGACCTGCACGTAGAAAGCACCCGCCAGGCCCATGAAACCACCCGACAGGGTGATGGCACCCAGCTTGACGCGAAACGGGTTCACGCCGATCGCGCGGGCAGCGTCCTCGTTGTCGCGAACCGCCTGCAGGTAGGCGCCGAAGCGGGAGTGCCGCAGCCAGGTGGTGACCAGCAGCGCCAGCACCACGATGACCAGCACCAGATAGAGGTAGCCCGCACGCGAGCCGAACTGCAGGTTGGCCGCCGACTCGCGCAGGGGAATCATGAGGCCCACACCGGCACCGGTGAAGGGCACCGACAGCGCGAGTATGCGAAAGACCTCGGCAAAGGCCAGCGTGATCAGCGCGAAGTAAGAGCCCTTGAGGCCGTAGCGAAAGCTCAGTGCGCCCACCGCCAGGCCCACGAAGGCGCCCATGGCGGCGGCCAGCACCAGGGCCACCCAGGGGTTGACGCCCCACTGCAGCTGGGCAATGGCCTGCATGTAGGCGCCGAAGCCGAAGAACAGGGCGTGACCGAAGGAGAACTGCCCGCCGAAGCCACCCAGCAGGTTCCAGGCCTGGGCCAGCAGGCCGGCGTAGAGGGTCATCATCACGAAGTTGAGCCAGACGCCCGACTCCGTGACGAGGGGCACGGCCGCCACGGCCAGTGCAAAGACGAGGATGGAGAGAACTGGTTTCATGCCTTGGCACCGAACAGACCTTGCGGGCGGAAAAGCAGCACCGCAATGAAGATGAGGAAGATGCCGATCTGGCCGAGCGACTCACCGAGGAACAGGCCGCCCAGCGACTCGACCACACCGATCAGCAGGCCCCCGATCAGCGCGCCGGCGAAGCTGCCCATGCCGCCGAGCACGACGATGGTGAAGGCCACCAGCACGAAGCCGCCACCCACCTGCGGGTTGACGTAGTAGGCCGGCAGCAGGAAACACGCGGCTGCGCCCAGGCAGGCCAGGCCGATGCCGAAGCTCATGGCGTAGATGTGGTCCACATCGATCCCCATGAGCCGGGCGCCCTGCTTCTCTTTCGCCACGGCGCGGATGGCGCGCCCGAGATCGGTGCGCGACACCAGCCACAGCAGAAGGGCCGAAGCCACCAGCGCGCCGCCGAACGCCACCAGCTTGGGCAGCGCAATGAACGCTGGGCCGATCTGCACCGTCGACAGCGTGTAGGCGGTGTCTATGGTGCGCGTGTCGGAGCGGAAGAACAGCAGGGCCAGGTTCTCCATGACGATGGAGAGGCCCAGCGTGACGAGCAGGATGTTTTCGTCCTTGCCATGGCTGGCGCGGTTGATCACGACGCGCTGCAGCAGGTAGCCAAGCACGAACATGCCGGCCACCATGAGCGGCAGCGCCACGTAGGGGTCAACGCCCAGGCCCTGTTTCAGCCAGTAGACGCCGTACAGCGCCAGCATCAACGACGCCCCATGGGCGAAGTTGATGATGTGCAGCACGCCGTAGATCAGGGTCAGCCCCAGGGCGATGAGGGCGTACACCGCCCCGGTGGTGAGTCCGTTGAGCACGGACGGCACCACGATGGTGAGATCGAACATGACGGGAAACCTTGGTCGGGATCAGGCCTTGAGCGGGAACAGGGGCTCGGCCTCGCGGTACTCGCGCGGGATGATGACCTTGATGTCCTTGTTCAGCACCTGCGTCATCAACGGACGGCCGCCGGTGTTCTGGCCATTGACGAACTTGGTGGGACCGTACGGCATGATGTGGTTGGAGAAGGTGCTCTTCTCCAGCGCGTCGATGATGGCCGCGCGGTCGGTGGACTTGGCGCGCTCCAGCGCGTCGGCCAGCAGCATCATGGCGGTGTAGGTCATGAACAGCTCGTAGCTGAAGTACAGCTTCTGCGCTTCGGCCCGCTTCTTGAGGGCCTGCGCGCGCGGGTCCTTGGGGTTGAACCAGTGGTTGCAGTCGATGATGCCGTTGGAGGCGTCCGGGAACTCCTCCACGAACTTGTAGCTGGAGGCCGCGCCACCCAGCACCGAATAGATGGCCTTGGGCACCACACGCTGCTGCTGCATGGTGCGCACCAGCAGGGCGTACTCGTTGTAGTAGTTGGCAGGTATGACGATGTCGGGGTTGACCGACTTCATGCGCAGCACGATGTTGTTGAAGTCGCGCGTGGGGTTGGCGTGCTTGATGACTTCCTTGACCTCGAAGCCGTAGCCGGGCAGCTCGCGTGCCAGCAGGTTGGCGGTGCCGGTGCCGAACAGGGACTCCTCGTGGATGATCATCACCGACTTCGCGGGTTTGCCGGCCAGCGAGTTCAGCACGTGCAGGTTGGCCACGGCCAGGTCCGCCACGGCCTTGTAGCCGGGGCCGAAGCGGAAGGTGTTCTTCAGGCCGCGCTCGACGATCTGGTCGGCCACGCCCACATCGACGATGTGCGGCAGGTTGTATTTCGCAGCCGCCTGGGTGGTCGCCAGACAGATCGCCGAGGCGAAGGCACCGACCACAGCCGAAACGCCGGCTTCGTTCATCTTCTCCACCTCGGCCGCACCGGCCTGAGGCTGTGACTGCGCGTCTCCCAGCATGGCCTCGATGCGGGCCCCACCCAGGGACTTGATGCCACCGGCCTTGTTGATGTCCTCGATGGCCATCAGGGCGCCAGCCCGGCATTGCTGGCCCGAATAGGCCAGCGCGCCCGTGACCGGGTGCAGGACGCCGACCTTGACGGTGCGGGCCTGCGCACCGGCAACCAGCGGAAAGGCCAGCGCGGAGGCGGTGGCGGCGGTTTGTGTCACGAACTGTCGACGGGTGGTCATCGCAAACTCCTGGAGGTCAAGGCCGCAGCGGCATGCAGCGGGTGGAACATCGCCCGGCCACGGCGTGGCGGACGTCGGGGGTGAGAAAAAGCCGGTCCATGGCTCAGTGGTACTGCGCAGTCAGCTCGCTGCTGACCCAGACGCGGGCATCGATGTCTCCCACGCGGGAGAGCTTCATCTCGTACTCGTACCGGTCGGGCCGGTACAGGCCATGCAGCCACTGGATGGGCTTGTCGTGCTGGTCGTAGACCAGGCGCCGCACGGCCAGAAGTGCCGAGCCGACGGGTACATCGAGCGCACGCGCCGTGGTGGCATCGGCCAGCCGCGCAGAGATGTGCTGGTGCGCCCGGCCCAGCCTCAGGCCACTCTTCTCAAGCAGCACCAGGATGGGTTCGCGGCCCAGTTCGCGCCGGCCGAAATGCGCGGCGAGATCGGCCGGCACGTAGGTGGTGATGTGGGACAGGGGGCCATGTTTGGTGCTGCGCACCCGAACCGCCTTCTGCACCGGCGCGCCCACTGCCAGCTCCAGCGCATCTGCCACCGCAGCAGATGCCTTGACGGTCTCCAGCTCGAGCACCTTGATGCGCGTGCCCAGGCTGATGCTGACCAGGTTGTCCAGCAGGCCGGTGCGTCCGGCGCGGCGCGGCTCGACCGGGGCCTGCCCCTGCCGGTTGTCGGTGGGGTGCGTTCCGCGCCCGGCCTGGCGCGTGACAAGGCCTTCAGCCGCCAGCAGTTCCAACGCCTTGCGCACCGTCACCCGCGAGACGTCGAAGCGCTTCATCAGGGCCAGCTCACCGGGCAGCCCATCCGCGAAGTCACCTTCGCGAAGGCGCTCCTTGAGGACCAGGTAAACCTGGTGGTACTTGGGAAGTGGCATGCCCGCTGTGGTCATGCCGACCATCATGCGACCGGTTTTAATGTTCTGTCAATAGGACATTTGAACGGAAACCCGGCCTGCCGTTTTCCGGGCGACCCTGCACGGGTCGCCCGCATCGCTCAGCGCACTGGCTCTACCAGCGCACCTGGCCGCGACCCGTGTCCATGACCATGCGTGTGGCGAGGTACAGGCGAGGCGCCACGTTGGATACCAGCACGTACTCGTTGTCGTTCGAGTGGGCGCCGAATCCTCGCAGGCCAAAGCTTTCCAGCACGCCACCCAGGGGACGCAACCCGGCAAAAGCGGCGTCGGTGCCACCGCCCGTGGCGCGGTCGCGGATCTGCAGCGGCATGCCGAGCCCTGCATACAGCTTCTCGGCGTGTTTGGCCAGCGCACGCGATGCGGCGTTGGCCACGAATGCAGGTCGGCTGCGGTAGAAGGTCAGATCGATCTTGGTGTCGGGGATCAGCTTGTCCTCGATCGACTTCTTGAGCGCCGCCTCCATGAGGTCCAGATCTTCGTTGGTGAGCGAGCGCACATCGGCGATGGCCGTTGCCTCGGCAGGGATCACGTTGCGCGATCCGCCGGCATTGGCGACCGTCCAGTTGATTTGCAGCCCCTTGGCCGGATCCCCGAACTGGCGGCTCTTGAGAATCTGGTGGGACAGTTCGTACAGCGCATTGCGCCCCAGGTGCGGAGCCGCACCCGCGTGGCTGGCTTTGCCGGTAACCTTCATCTCGGCAATGGCGATGCTGCTGGTGGCCAGGCGGACCATGTCCGTACCGTCGGCGGTGGCGCTGCCGCCACCCTCGAACGACAGCACCGCGTCGTACTCGCTGCCCAGTTGCGTCAGCACCGGCCCGGATCCGGGCGAACCGATTTCCTCGTCACCGTTGATCAGAACCCCCAGCTGCGCGTAGTCGGTGAAGCCGTTTCGTGCGAGCAGGTCCACCACGTGCAGGATGAGTGCAACGCCCTGCTTGTCGTCGGCGATACCCAGCCCATAGGCCCTGTCACCGTCAACACGGAAGGGTTGCTTGGCGATCATGCCGCGCTCGTACACGGTGTCCATGTGGGCGATCAGCAGCACTTTCTTGGCGCCGCGGCCGCTGCGGGTCGCATACACCATGGGCCCCACCTCGGCGCCCTTGAGCTGCGGGTGGAACTGGGGTGCACGTGCTGGCCGGATCTCCACTTGCATGCCCGCCTGGCGCAGACGGCCGGCAATCACGGTGCCCAGCTGGTTCAAGCCTTGCAGGTCGCGGCTGCCGGACTCGATGTTCACCAGTGTCTCCAGCGTCTTCATGTACGAGCTCACATCGGCCTGCGTCTGGGCTCGCAGCGCTGCATCGACCGGCAGCGCTTCCACAACCGGCGCCGCGGCAACGGTGGGTGCTGGGCTGGGGGTGGCGGGTGCTGCGGTGGTGGCTGCGGTGGGGGTGGCAGGTGCTGCCGTGCTGGCGGGGGGTAGCGGTGCGCAGGCAGACAGTGCGATGACAAGGCCAAGGACTGTGGCTGGCGCCAGCCGGTGGCGACGCTGAACGAGCGGCATGTTCTCCTCCTGTTGGGTGGTTTTGAAGCGTTTCAATTCTATCGATGGGTCAACTGCAGCCCTCCTCACACGGGCACCGCCGTACGCTCACCTGGCCAGCAAGGCCTTGAGCCGGGGCAAGGCGGCCTCCATGGCGGCCCGGCCTGCGGCCATGGCGCGCTGGCGCTCGGCGAACGCAGCGCTGCCCACGCCCACCAGCGAGGGGCGCACCACCAGTTCGGCCGTAGCCAGCTCGTGGCGGTTGATGCTCTGCCCCATGATGGCAAAGGTCTGCAGCAGCAGCTGCAGGGTGTCGCCCGTGGGGTTGCCTTCGGGCGCGCTGGAAATGTCCACCGCAATGACCAACTCCGCGCCCATCTGCCGAGCCTGGCGTACGGGCACCGGTGCCACCAGGCCACCGTCCACATACTCGCGCCCCGAGATGGCCACGGGCTGGAACACACCCGGCACGGCGCTGGAGGCGCGCACCGCCGTGCCCGCGTCGCCCCGCCGGAACACGATGCCCTCGCCGCTTTGCAGATCGGTGGCGACCACGCCCACGGGCAGCGGCAGCTCCTGCAGCTGTTTGCCACCCACCTGCTGGCTCACGTAGCGCGCCAGCGCCTGGCCACGCAACATGCCCCGGCTGAGCAGGGGCAGCGTCCAGTCGGCGATGGCGGCCTCCTCCATCGAGAGAGCGGCCCGCTCCAGCTCGGCCGGCTTCATGCCACTGGCATACAGCACCGCCACGAGGCTGCCGGCTGAGGTGCCCACCACGTAGTCGGGGCGCAGACCTTCGCGCTCCAGCACCTGGATCACCCCCACGTGGGCAAAACCACGTGCCGCACCTCCGCCCAGCGCCAGGCCGATGCGCGGGGGTTTGGCGGGCTGGACCACGGGCGGAACCGGCTTGACCGGCGGCGGTGCCGGCGTCGCCGGGGTGTCAGCAGGAGGGGGCACGCTGGCACAGGCCGACAGGCCCAGCACCAAGACCATGAGAAGAAAACGGGTCATTAGTAAGAATGATTCGCAATAATGTTAGTATCCAGCGCCAGAAATTGTGCCAGCCCGGCTGGCCTCCTCTTTGCGACGACTGAAAGGTTTTTCCATGCGCAAGTTTGCCAAGCTCTCGCTGGTTTTAGCAGCCGCCCTGTCGGCATTTGCCGTCCAGGCCCAGGACAAGGTGCTCAACCTGTACTCCGCCCGTCACTACCAGACCGACGAGGCGATGTACGAGAACTTCACCAAGACGACCGGCATCAAGATCAACCGCGTGGACGGTGACGACAACGGCATCGTCGCCCGCCTGCGCGCCGAAGGCGCGGCCTCGCCCGCCGACGTGGTGCTGCTGGTGGACGCTGCGCGCATGGCCGTGGCCGATTCTCAAGGCCTGTTCCAGCCCATCAAGTCCAAGCTGCTGGACGACACCATCCCCGCCAACCTGCGCGCTGCCGCGACGCCCGACGGCGTGAGCTGGACCGGCTTTTCCACCCGCGCCCGCGTGATCGTGTACGACCCGCTGCGCGTGAAGGCGGCCGACGTCGCCACCTACGAACAGCTGGCAGACCCGAAACTCAAGGGCCTGCTCTGCACCCGCTCGGGTTCGCACCCGTACAACCTGTCGCTGTTCGCCACCGTGGTTGAACGCCTGGGCGATGCCAAGGGCGAGGAGTGGCTCAAGGGCGTGGTCGCCAACATGGCGCGCAGCCCCAAGGGCGGCGACACCGACCAGATCAAGGGCGTGGCATCGGGCGAATGTGGTGTGGGCCTGGTCAACACCTACTACCTGGCGCGCATGCTGAAATCCAGCGCCCCTGAGGACCGCGCCGTGACCGAGAAAGTTCGCGTGGTGTTCCCCAACCAGGGCACCACCGGCACCCACCTCAACATCGCCGGCGCAGCCGTGGCCAAACACGCCAAGAACCGCGACAACGCCATCGCGTTCATGGAGTACCTGGCCAGCCCGTTCGCGCAGCAATACTTCGCCAATGGCAACAACGAGTTCGCCGCCGCCAAGGGCGTGAAGATCGACAACGCGGCCCTCAAGGCCATGGGCGGCGACAACTTCAAGGCCGAGACCGTGCCGCTGGCCACCGTTGCTAAAAATCTCACCAAGGTGCAGCAGATGCTGGACCGCGTCGGCTACAAGTGACGCATGTCGCGACAACAAAAAACCCGCCTCGGCGGGTTTTTTGTTGTCAGTACACCTGCGGTATGTAAATCTCGCCGGGCACCTGGTGGCGCCGGTAGCCCTCGTGGCGCACGCGCTCGGGCAGCGTGACCAGCGGGCGTTCCACCTCGTGGTAGGGAATCTGGTTGAGCAGGTGGTGGATGCAGTTGAGCCGCGCGCGCTTCTTGTCATCAGCCGGCACCACCCACCAGGGCGATTCGGGAATGTGGGTGCGCTCCAGCATCTCTTCCTTCACCTTGGTGTAGTGCTCCCAGCGGCGGCGGCTCTCCAGGTCCATGGGGCTGAGCTTCCACTGCTTGAGCGGATCGTGGATGCGGCCCATGAAGCGCAGCTCCTGCTCCTCGTCGGAAATCGAGAACCAGTACTTGATGAGCTGTATGCCCGAATGCACCAGCATCTTCTCGAACTCGGGCACGGTACGAAAGAACTCCTGCACCTGTTCCTCGTTGCAAAAGCCCATCACCCGCTCCACACCGGCACGGTTGTACCAGCTGCGGTCGAACAGCACGATCTCGCCACCAGCGGGCAGGTGTGTCACGTAGCGCTGGAAATACCACTGGGTGCGCTCGCGGTCGTTGGGTGCCGGCAGCGCCACCACGCGGCACACGCGCGGGTTCAGGCGCTGGGTGATGCGCTTGATCACGCCGCCCTTGCCGGCTGCATCGCGGCCTTCAAAGATGATGACGACCTTGTGGCCGCTGGCCACCACCCAGTCCTGCAGCTTGACGAGTTCGGCCTGCAGGCGAAACAGTTCGCGGAAATAGATGCGCCGCCTCTCGCGCTGCGCCTCGCGGGCGGCCGGATCCGGCTCTGCCCCAAGGGCGTCGTCGGTGCGGTCTTCCAGTTCAAGCTCCAGTTCCTCGTCGTAGCCGTCCATCAGGTCGTCCTGAATGCGGCGCATCACGTCTGCGGTGGGGCCGAGCATGCTCACTCCTGTCGAAAAAAGTCCATCCTGGTACAACTTCGTGACACGCGCATGACCCTGGGACGGGCACGCTGCGCCATAATTGACGTTTACGTAAACGTAACAACACACCAACAGGAGCGGCACATGGAGATTGCAGGCAAGGTATTCATCGTCACGGGCGGCGCATCGGGCCTGGGCGAAGGCACGGCGCGCATGCTGGCAGCCAACGGCGGCAAGGTCGTGATTGCAGACATGCAGACCGAAAAAGGCGAGTCCGTGGCCAAGGACATCGGTGGCGTGTTCGTCAAGTGCGATGTCAGCAGCGAGGCCGATGGCCAGGCGGTGGTCAAAGCCGCCACCGCCCTGGGCAAGCTCATGGGCCTGGTCAATTGCGCCGGCATCGCACCGGCTGAGAAGACGGTGGGCAAGAACGGCGCGCACTCGCTGGCTGTTTACACCAAGACCATCATGGTCAACCTGGTGGGCAGCTTCAACATGATCCGCCTGGCCGCCGAGGCCATGAGCCAGAACGAACCCGAAGCCACGGGCGAACGCGGCGTGCTGATCAGCACCGCCAGCGTGGCGGCCTACGACGGCCAGATCGGCCAGGCGGCCTACAGCGCCTCCAAGGGCGGCATCGTTGGCATGACCCTGCCCATCGCCCGCGATCTGGCGCGCAACGGCATCCGCAACATGACCATCGCCCCCGGCATCTTCGGCACGCCCATGCTGTTCGGCATGCCCAAGGAGGTGCAGGACGCACTGGCCGCCGGCGTCCCCTTCCCCAGCCGCCTGGGCACGCCTGCCGACTACGCCAAGCTGGCCAAGCACATCATCGAGAACGACATGCTCAACGGCGAGGTGATCCGCCTGGACGGTGCCATCCGTCTCGCACCGAAATGAACCCACCCCCGCGCCGCGCCTAGGGGCGCGTCACCCCCTCAAGGGGGCGATACCGGCGGACCGGCGGAGCCGGCTCCGCGGTATCCACGGCGGGTGCACGACGCGCTTACCATCCGGGTGTTCAACATCTGGAGAGGCCTGTGGTGCGGTTTTCATTCACGGTTGGTCTGCTTTCGGTTGCGCTGCTGGCGGGCTGCGGTTCACCCACGCCGCTCAGCTACCGAGCCCCCGAACTCCAGCCCGAGGCCGCCTCGGGCCTGACGGAAAAACCCGGCTGGGCCACGCAGCGGTTTGCGGTGGCCGCGGCCAACCCGCTGGCCACCGATGCCGGCTACCAGGTGCTCAAGGCCGGAGGCAGTGCGGTCGATGCCGCCATCGCGGTGCAGATGGTGCTCACGCTGGTGGAGCCGCAGTCCAGCGGCATTGGTGGCGGCGCCTTCCTGCTGCACCACGACGGCAGGCGTGTGCAGGCCTATGACGGCCGAGAGACCGCACCGGCCGCGGCCGACGAAAAACTCTTCCTCGGTGCGGACGGCAAGCCCCTGCCCTTCATGGCGGCGGTGGTGGGCGGCCGCTCGGTCGGTGTGCCCGGCGCCGTGCGCATGCTGGAAGCGGCCCACCGCCAGCATGGGCGCCTGCCCTGGGCGGCGCTGTTCGTGCCCGCCATCACGCTGGCCGACAAGGGCTTTGCGGTCAGTCCGCGCCTGCACACCCTGCTGGCCGGTGAAACCGAGTTGAAGAAAGACCCGCAGGCCGCCGCCTATTTCTACCGCGCCGATGGCACGCCCCACCCCATAGGGCACCGCCTGCGCAACCCCGAGCTGGCCGCCGTGCTCAAGCAGATCGCCGCCCAGGGCTCGCGGGCGCTGCACGAAGGCCCTGTGGCCCAGGCCATAGTGGACAAGGTCACGCGCCACCCGTCCAACCCGGGCCGCATGGCGCTGGCCGACCTGGCCGCCTACCAGCCGCGCGAACGCGAGCCGCTGTGCCATGGTCTGCAGGCGCAGGGCCGTGCCCTGCGCGTCTGCGGCTTCCCGCCGCCCAGCTCGGGCGCCATCGCGGTCGGGCAGATACTCGGCATCCTGGCGCAGACCCGTGCCGCCAGCCTGCCCTTGCAAGACGGGCTGCCATCGGCCGACTGGCTGCACCTCTATGCCGAGGCCTCCCGCCTGGCCTTTGCCGACCGCGCGCTCTACGTGGCCGACCCCGACTTCGTTCCCGCGCCCGGCGGTCGCTGGGAGAGCCTGCTGGCCAGCGACTACCTGGCACGCCGGGCCGCACTGATCGGCGAACGCCGGCTGGAACCGGTGCCGGCTGGCGAACCTGGCGCCGTGCGCACCAGCCATGCCCCCATGCCCGACCAGCCCGAATACGGCACCAGCCACATCAGCATCGTCGATGGATTGGGCAACGCGCTGGCCATGACCACCACCATCGAGGCAGCCTTCGGTTCGCGCCAGATGGTCAGGGGTTTCCTGCTCAACAACGAGCTGACCGACTTCAGCTTTGCGCCCACAGGCGCCGACGGCAAGCCCGTTGCCAACCGGGTGCAGCCAGGCAAACGTCCGCGATCGTCCATGGCGCCCACGCTGGTATTCGACGCCGCCAGCGGCGAACTGCTGATGAGCGCCGGCAGCCCGGGCGGCGCGCTCATCATCCACTACACCGCCAAGACGCTGTACGGCGTGCTGCAGTGGGGTCTGCTGCCGCAGCAGGCCATCAACCTGCCCAATTTCGGCGCCACCGGCGCCCCCACGCTGCTGGAGGCGGGCCGCTTTCCGGCGGCCACCCGCAACGCACTCACGGCACGCGGGCACCAGGTGAGTGAAACCGACATGACCAGCGGCCTGCAGGCCATCACGCGGGGCCAGGCGCACGGCCAGCGGCTGTGGTTTGGCGGCGCCGACCCGCGCCGCGAAGGGGTTGTGATGGGGGATTAGGGCTAACATGGCACCCCATAAGAAGCCCAAAGCCGCACCATGAACTCCCCCAACCGGACGCCGACGGAAATCGCCCGCGAAACCGTGCGGCAGCTGACCGCCCGCAAGCTGCCGCCCACGCCCGACAACTACCAGCGCCTCTACCACGAGATCGCGGGCACGCGTGTCATCCGTCCGTTCCCCACCGAGCAGATGATGGGGCTGGCGCGGGCGCTGCCCACTGGCACGCCGGCCCAGCGGCGCATGCAGGTGCAGGTGGAAAAGGCCGTGAGCCAGTGCAACTGGAGCGCCGTCGAAAAAGCGCTGGTGGACTACGCAGGTCTGCCACCGCCCCCCGCCAAACCGGGGGGGCTGGCTCCGGTCGGCGGCACCGTGGTCGCCACCGGTTCCGATCCGTGGGATGAAGTCTGCGAGCAGATCGCCCGGCTGGTGGACTACTTCATGCCCGCGCTGGGCGACAGCGACAAGCGTCTCAAGGAACTGGCCGAACAGGCCGTGGCCTGCGCGCGCCTGCGCCCCTGCCCGCCCGAACAGCTCAAGACCGCCCTCTCCGCCTTCGCCTACCGGCTGTCCTTCGTGGCCGAGGAAGACGGCGCCATCAAGAACACGCTGCTGGGCCTGCTGCACCTGGTGTTCGAGAACATCGCCGAGCTGGCCATCGACGACCTCTGGCTCAGAGGCCAGATGGATGCGCTCAAGGACGCCACCCAGCCGCCGCTGACGCTGCGCCGGCTGGAAGAAGTGCAAAGCCGCCTGCGCGACGTCATCTACAAGCAGACCGAGGCGAAAGCCCAGACCGTGGCCGCCCAGGAGGAGATGAAGCGCGTGCTGGCGTCCTTCATCGACCGGCTGGCAACCATGACCGAGAGCAACACCAGCTTCGGAGCCAAGATAGAAGGCTGCGCCCGGCGGTTGGAGGAAGCCACCACGCTGACCGACATCGCCCCCGTGCTGCAGGAGGCCATCAGCGCCACCCGCTCCATGGCGCTCGATACCCAGCGCGCTGGCGAGGAACTGCGCGTGATGCGCGAAAAGGCCGAACAGGCCGAGGCCGAGGTGCAGCACCTGCAGCGGCAGCTGGAACACGCCAGTGCCCAGATACGCCACGACCCGTTGACCGGAGCCCTCAACCGCAAGGGCCTGGACGAGGGCCTGGCCCGCGAGCTGGCACGCACCCGGCGCGCCGACAAGCCGCTGTGCGTGGCCCTGCTCGACCTCGACAACTTCAAGAAGATCAACGACGAACACGGCCACGACACCGGAGACGCCGCACTGGTGCATCTGGCCCTGGTGGCACGCCAGGTGCTGCGGCCCCAGGACACGGTGGCGCGCTTCGGCGGTGAGGAGTTTGTCATCGTGTTGCCCGACACTGCCCTGGAGCAAGGCGTGGAAGCCATGACGCGGCTGCAGCGCGAGCTGACCACGCGCTTCTTCCTGAAAGACAACGAGCGCCTGCTCATCACCTTCAGCGCCGGCGTGGCGCAAGTCCTGCCCGAAGAGGCCGGTCTGGACGCCATCAAGCGCGCCGACCAGGGCATGTACCTGGCCAAGCGCAGCGGCAAGAACAGAGTCGTCGCTGCATGACCGGCTCGCGCCGGAGGCGCGAGGCACAATAAGGTCAATGGCCATCCCGCCGTCATTTGTTCAGGAACTGCTGTCCCGCATCGACGTCGTCGAGGTGGTGGGCCGGCACGTCCAGCTCAAGAAGGGTGGCGCCAACTTCATGGGGCTGTGCCCTTTCCATGGCGAGAAGACGCCCTCGTTCAGCGTCAGCCCATCCAAGCAGTTCTATCACTGTTTCGGCTGCGGGGTCAGCGGGGACGCCATCAAGTTCCTGATGGAACACGCCGGCATGAGCTTCATCGAGGCGGTCAAGGACCTGGCCGCACAGGTCGGTCTGGTGGTGCCCGAGGACGAGGTCAGCCCGCAGGAACGCGCCCGGCAGGCCGAACAGCGCGAAAAGCAGGCCACCCTGACCGATGTGCTCGAGCGTGCCGCGCAAGCCTACATGCGCTCACTCAAGGACTCCCCGCGCGCGGTGGACTACCTCAAACGCCGTGGCCTCACCGGCCAGATCGCCAAGGACTTCGGTCTGGGCTACGCGCCCGAGGGCTGGCGCCACCTCGCCAGCGTGTTCCCCGACTACCAGGACGCCCGCCTGGCCGAATCCGGCCTGGTCATCGTGCACGAGGAGGACGGCCAGGACGCCAAGCGGTACGACCGCTTCCGCGACCGCATCATGTTTCCCATCCGCAACGCGAAAGGTGAGGTCATCGGCTTTGGTGGCCGCGTGCTGGACCAGGGAGAACCCAAGTACCTGAATTCGCCCGAAACCCCGGTGTTCAGCAAAGGGCGCGAGCTCTATGGCCTGTTCGAGGCCCGCACCGCCATACGCCAGCACGGCTACGCGCTGGTGACCGAGGGCTACATGGATGTGGTGGCACTGGCCCAGCTCGGTTTTGGCAACGCGGTGGCCACGCTGGGCACCGCCTGCACGCCTGACCACGTGCACAAGCTGTTCCGCTTCACCGAGGCCGTGGTCTTCAGCTTCGACGGCGATGGCGCCGGACGGCGCGCGGCTCGCAAGGCGCTGGACGCCGCGCTGCCGCTGGCCACCGACACGCGCAGCGTCAAGTTCCTGTTCCTGCCCTCTGAACACGACCCCGACAGCTTCATCCGCGAACACGGCACCGATGCCTTCGCCAGTGCCGTCAAAGGGGCCGTGCCGCTGAGCCGTTTCCTGCTCGACGCGGCCGGTGCCGACTGCGACCTCGGCACCGCCGAGGGCCGCGCCCGCATGGCCTCGCAGGCCCGCCCGCTCTGGAGCGCACTGCCCGATGGCGCGCTCAAGCGGCAGCTTCTGGGCGACATCGCCGATGTCGTGCAGCTGGGTCAGCACGAACTGGGCGAGCTCTGGCAGCTGGGTGGCGCCCCCGCACGCCACACGCGGCCCGCTGCAGCCCGCCCCCAGTTCGGTGGCGCGGCAGGCATCGCCCGAGGCGAACGCCGCTGGCCGCCGTCCAGCCCACAGACGCCCCGCCGCAGCGGCGGCCGGGTGCGCCCGGCCAGCCGCAGCGACCGCGCCGTGGGCCTGCTGCTGGCCAACGCCCAGGCCTGGGACAGCCTGAGCGGTGAAGACCACGCCCTGCTGGCCCACCTGCCCGAGCCGCACGGCCCGCTGTTTGCCTGGCTGGAAGCCCAGCACCACGAGCACGGCCCCCAGCCCTGGGCCGCCCTGCGCGAAGGCCTGCGCGGGCACCCCGACGAGGCTTTTGCCCTGCAGCAGGTGGAGCAGGCCACGGCCGGCAACGACACCGAAGCCGAACTGGTGGAGCTGCGCGACGTGATGGACCGCCTGCGGCTGGACCAGTGGGAACGCGAGGCCAGCGAGCTCGCTCCCCTGGCTGGCAACGACCCGGCCGCGATGGAGCGCCTGCGCCAGCTCAACGCCCGCATCCGTGCACAGAAAACGGGCAGCGCGGTATAATCCTCGTTTGCTACGCAAGCGCGACAGCAGCACCTCCGGAACCGGCCACCCATCACGCACGATGGACACGGGAGCACCCCTCCAGGCCACCGCACCGCCCAGACCACGTTCTGGCCATGCGTGAACCCCGCAAGGACTGCACACCAAATGTTCGCCCCAACAGCTTGCGCACCAGCCCTGGCCCTGTCTGCCATGTGGTCTGGCGTTACGTGTTTCCCGCCGTTCGTGTTTGTCCCGACATCATTTTGAGGTGCCCATGCCCGCGAAGAAGTCCAGCTCGTCCGCCGCGTCCCGCACAACGCCTGCCAGCAAGGCGGCCAAGAAGCCAGCGGAAACCAAAGCTCCTTCGAAGAAAGCCCCTGTTGTGACCGCCAAGTCCGCCGCTGCCAAGCCCGCCACCAAAAAAGCCGCCGAAGAGGTGATCGAGACCACCGAGGTCGAGGTCAAGAAAAAACCCGGGCGCCCCGCCAAAGCCGCCGCTGAAAAACCCGCGGCCAAAACCACCACGGGCGCCAAGCGCGGCCGCAAGCCCAAGGCCGCGGCCAAGGAAGGGGCCGATATCGATGACGCCGACCTGAGCGACATCGAGGAGGATCTGGTCGCAGACGTGCCCGAAGAGGCCGTGGCCGAGACCACCGAAAAGGTCAAGCCGCTGCGCATGAAGATCAGCAAGGCCAAGGAACGGGCCCTGATGAAGGAATTCGGCCTGGACGACACCGTCCTGTCCGAAGAAGAAGCCAAGCTGCGCCGCGAGAAGCTCAAGACCCTGATCAAGCTGGGCAAGACGCGCGGCTACCTGACCCACGGCGAGATCAACGACCACCTGCCCGACAAGCTGGTCGAGGCTGAGACGCTGGAAGTCGTGGTCTCGCTGCTCAACGACATGGGCGTGGCCGTCTACGAACAGACACCCGACGCCGAGACCCTGCTGCTCAACAACACCGGCCCCACCGCCGCCACCGAAGAGGAAGCGGAAGAGGAAGCCGAAGCCGCCCTGTCCACCGTGGACAGCGAATTTGGCCGCACCACCGACCCGGTGCGCATGTACATGCGCGAGATGGGCACGGTGGAACTGCTGACCCGAGAGGGCGAGATCGAGATCGCCAAGCGCATCGAAGGCGGCCTGCACTCCATGATGGAGGCCATCAGCGAGAGCCCGGCCACCATCGCCGAGATCCTGGCCATGGCCAACGATATCCGTGAAGGCAAGGTCGTCATCTCCACCGTGGTGGACGGGTTCGCCGATGCCGACGAGGCCGACGACTACGTGGCCGAGGAAGACTTCGACGACTACGACGAAGCTGACGACGACGACGGCAAAGGCGGCTCCAAGGCCCTGACCCGCAAGCTCGAGGAACTCAAGCGCGAGGCGCTGGAGCGTTTTGACAAGATCGCCGTGCAGTTCGAGAAGCTGCACAAGACCTACGACAAGGAAGGCTACGGCGGCGCGACCTACGCCAAGACGCAGAAGGCCATCACCGAGCAGCTGATGACCATCCGCTTCACTGCCAAGGCCATCGAGAAGCTGTGCGACACGGTGCGCAACCAGGTCGACAACGTGCGCAAGAAAGAGCGCGAGCTGCGCCGCATCATCGTCGACAAGTGCGGCATGCCGCAGGACAAGTTCATCGCCGACTTCCCCGCCAACCTGCTGAACCTGCAGTGGGTGGAGAAGCAGGCTGCTGCCGGCAAGCCCTGGAGCACCATCATTGCGCGCAACATCCCGGCCATCCAGGAACTGCAGCAGGACCTGATCAATGTGCAGGCCAGCGTTGTGGTGCCCCTCGCGCAGCTCAAGGACATCCACAAGCGCATGAACAACGGCGAGGCGTCGTCGCGCGATGCCAAGAAGGAAATGATCGAGGCCAACCTGCGCCTCGTGATCTCCATCGCCAAGAAATACACCAACCGCGGCCTGCAGTTCCTCGATCTGATCCAGGAAGGCAACATCGGCCTGATGAAGGCGGTGGACAAGTTCGAATACCGCCGCGGCTACAAGTTCTCGACCTACGCCACCTGGTGGATCCGCCAGGCCATCACCCGCTCCATCGCGGACCAGGCGCGCACCATCCGCATCCCGGTGCACATGATCGAGACCATCAACAAGATGAACCGCATCTCGCGCCAGCACCTGCAGGAGTTCGGCTTCGAGCCCGACGCCTCCATCCTGGCCGAGAAGATGGACATCCCCGAGGACAAGATCCGCAAGATCATGAAGATCGCCAAGGAGCCCATCTCCATGGAGACGCCGATCGGGGACGACGACGACAGCCACCTGGGCGACTTCATCGAGGACAGCACCAACACCGCCCCGATCGAGGCCGCCATGCAGGCAGGTCTGCGGGAAGTGGTCAAGGAAATCCTCGACAGCCTGACCCCGCGCGAAGCCAAGGTGCTGCGCATGCGTTTCGGCATCGAAATGTCCACCGACCACACTCTGGAAGAGGTGGGCAAGCAGTTCGACGTCACGCGTGAGCGCATCCGCCAGATCGAATCGAAAGCGGTGCGCAAGCTCAAGCACCCGAGCCGCAGCGACAAGCTGCGCAGCTTCATCGATTCGCTGTAATGCCCCACCCCCGCGCCGCGCCTGCGGCGCGTCACCCCCTCCAGGGGGCAACACCTACAGACCGGCAAAGCCGGCTCTGTGGTGTTCCCGGTTGAAAAAGCGCATGTCCCCAGAAAACCGCCGTGGCGTGATCACCATGACCGCCGCCATGGTCTGCTTCATCAGCAACGACGCCCTGGTCAAGTACGTCAGCGCCAGCCTGCCCACGCCGCAGCTCATCTTCGTGCGCGGCGTGCTCACCACGCTGTGGCTGCTGCTGGTGGTGGCACTCAGCGGACAGCTCGGGCAATGGCGCAGCGTCAACACCCCCAGCATCTGGATACGATCCCTGCTCGATTCGGCCGCCACCTTCATCTACCTCACCTCGCTCTTTCACCTGCCGCTGGGCAACGCCACGGCCATCAACCTGGCCGCGCCGCTGTTCCTGGTGCTGTTCGCCGTGCTGATGCTGGGTGAACGTGTGAGCCTGCAGCGCTGGCTGCTGATCTGGGCCGGTTTTGCCGGTGTGCTGCTGGTGGTGCAGCCCCGCGCCGACGGCTTCAACGAATACGCCGTGCTGTGTGTGGTGGGTACGCTGTTCCACGCCGCGCGCGACCTGATGACACGCCGCGTGCCCGCGGCCGTGCCTTCGCTGTGGATCACGCTGACCACGGCGTCCATGGTCACCCTGCTCTCGGGCCTGTGGACCGCATCGACCACCTGGACACCGCTGGACGTTGGCAGCACGCTGCGGCTGGCGGGCGCCTCCGTGCTGCTGGCCACCGCCTACCACCTGCTCACGCTCAGCATGCGCGCCGGCGACATGAGCGTGATCGGCCCGTTCCGCTACAGCGGCCTGCTGGTGGCGCTGGTGCTGGGCTTCCTGGTCTGGGGTGAAGTGCCCAACACCCTGGCCTGGGTCGGCATCGTGCTGCTGGTGACCTCGGGCCTGGCCCTGTTGCTCAATGAGCGGGCCCGCTCACGCCGAGCCGCACTGGACGCGGCAACAGACTGAACGCCCAACGGTCGGCCCGGGGGCAGCCAGGCCCCCCACAATGGCCCATGCCCCACACACCCGCCAACACGCCAGCCCGAACCGCCCGACACCTGCGCGCCTCCGACCTGCGCGCCGCCGCACAGCTGCTGACCCAGGCGACACGCGGCGTCACCACCATCGTCGAGGGCGTACACCGCTCGGTGCTGGACACCGTGGGCTTGCCGGGCGGCCCGCAACCGGGCCGCACGCGGGGTGTCACCGGGCTGGTCTACCGCAGCGTGCACGGTATCACCCACTGGGTGGGCGTAGGCGTGGATGCGGTGTTGCAACAGCTGCAGCCGCTGCTCGATCCGGCCCTGCCCGACGCCGATGCAGCCGGCTCCTACACGCGAGAAGCGGTGCTGGCCGCGCTCAATGGCGTGATGGGCGACCGGCTGGCTGCGACGGGCAACCCGCTTGCAACCCCCATGACCCTGCGGCATGCCGGACAGGTGCTGGACCCCACCTCAGCCCGGGCAAGCCCCCGGGTGCTGCTGATGCTGCACGGCCTGTGCCGCAACGACCTGCAGTGGAATACCGAACACGAAGGGGAGACGGTCAACCACGGCGACATGCTGGCCCAGGCGCTCGGCCTCACCCCGCTGTACCTGCGCTACAACACCGGCCTGCCCATTGAGCAGAACGGACAGTTGCTGGCCATGCAGCTGGAGCAGCTGTGCCAGAACGGCCCCCAGATCCTGCAGACGCTCAGCGTGCTGGCCCACAGCATGGGTGGGCTGGTGATGCGCGCCGCCGTGCACCACGCGCAGGCCAGCGGCCAGCAGTGGCCGGCGAAGCTCAGGCACATCGTCTTTCTGGGCACGCCCCACTGGGGCGCTCCGCTGGAGCGCGCCGGCCACGGGGTGGACCTGCTGCTGGACGCCACCCCCTACACCGCACCGCTGGCACGCCTGGGCCGCCTGCGCAGCGCCGGTATCACCGACCTGCGCCACGGGCTGGACACCCCCCTGCCCTCGGGTGTGCGCTGTCTGGCGGTGGCTGCGACCACGGCGGGGCGTCGCAGCCTGCTGGCCGACCGCCTGATCGGCGACGGCCTCGTGCCCCTGCGCAGCGCCCTGGGCCAAAACGACGACCCCATGCGCAGCCTGGCGTTCGGACCCGAGAACCAGCGGCTGGTCTACCGCACCAACCACATGGCGCTGCTCAGCGATCCGGCGGTGGGGCGGGAGGTGCTGGCGTGGCTGTTGGAAAGGCCTGAACCATAGGATGGTTTAAATTGCCAGCTTGGCGATGTATTCGAGCCGTTGCAGCACCATCCCGGTCCGTGCGCTCTGCGAAACAATGCCCGGCAACACGTTGGTGAAGTCCGGATGGCGCAGAACGGCCTGAAACGCACGGGCAATGAATTCCTGGACCGACAACGGAGCTACAGCCAGTTCAGGCACAAGTTCCTCCTGCCATCCACCACCGCAATGACATCCTCCAGATCGTGACTCAGGTAGACGTCGTTGTTCCCTCGGTCTCTGAAGGCTTCCAACTTGGTCGCGACGAAGTAAGGTGCGGACAGGTGGCGCAATGACAGACCAGAAGGCAATGTGGAAACGATGGCCGCAGCAAACCCGGGTCTGTACCAACGGTTCGCAAACCCCAGCACTTTTTCATCCACAGGGACCATATCCAGTTGCATGCTTTGCCAAAACCAGCGGAACGGGGGTGTGTTATCGGCCATGGTCTGCTTGAAGCCCCGCGCCGTCAGTTGCTCAGCCAATGCGTGGTAACCCACCAGCGACGCTACCTCCACGATCGCATCAACATCTTCGGTTGGGCGGAGATCTCCCACGAGCGATTGCGTAATGAGCAAGCCTGTGGCGCATCCCCCCACAAAAACCACCTGATCGCATAGTGGCCCCAAGGCCCGTGCAATGGCCGTGAGCAATTCGAGATTCGGGTTAGCCACGCATGGGCCTTTCTTCCGGCTGCGGCCCATCGGGGTAGATCAGCAACGGCAAGCGCTTGAGGGCCATCCCCCGCTCACGCGCTCGACCTATGCGCAGAGCATCGAACAACGCCAGCATGTCATACAGCCCGGCATCCTGCATGGCGGCAAATGGCGCGCTGGGATGCAAAGGCTCCAGCCCCTGTCCCTTGACCGTTCCATTTGGATGTGGCCACACCCAATCGTCAGATCCCGGTGCAAATACGCCTGCAAAAGCCGGTGCGCTGTGGCTCGTGGGTACGCCCACCGACACCGGCAGCCGCTGCGCCGGAAAGGCGTATTTGGCACCGTGCACCGCAAACTCCGCGAGATTGCGGCTATGCACATGCACAGGGTTGTCGGTTGCGCCGGCGCTTTCTGCCATGGCGCGACGGGCCCGAGACCTCACCCGGTAGATGGCAGTAGCCTCCCCGACCCCACTGGTGACGACGGTGGGTGGCGCTTCCAGCACCGTGGCATTGATCAGCAAACCCGCTTGCAGGCCGCGCTTCACGCAAGCATGTGCTTCTGACGCGCTCAAACCCAGCTCTTGTGACAGCCGTGCATACGTCCAGCGCTGATCACCCAAAGCTGCCAGCTTGAGCGCTACCAAGAAGTCTTGGGGTTTAAGCTGCATTTCATTCTATATTCACAAATCGCGAATACTGAATATATACGTGATTGATTCGGGTTGCAAGCCCCATCTGACAGCATCGCAACTTCAGGCCACGACCACTCTCACCCGCAACCCCGGCTCCGCGTTCTCCAGCACCAGCCGCCCGCCATGCGCCTCGGCCACCAGGCGGCACAGGTACAGGCCCAGCCCTACCCCGCCGGCGTGGCGGGTGCGGGCGGCGTCGGGGCGGTGGAACGGCTGGGCCAGTTGGGCCAGCTGGTCGGGCGGCACGCCCGGGCCGTGGTCGCGCACCTCCAGCTCCCAGCCTTCACCGCTTCGGCGCAGGTGCAGTTCGACGGGCTGCGTCGCGTCGGCGCTGTGGCGGCGGGCGTTGTCCAGCAGGTTGCGCAGCAGCAGGCGCAGCCGTGTGGGGTCGACGTTCTGCGGCGGCAGGCTGGCGTCCAGGTGCTGCACCACGCCAGGGAAATCGGCGGCCACCACGCGCGCGAGGGCGACCAGATCGGTGGGCTCGCGGTGCAGCGCAACGTGACGGCCGGCCAGGCGTTCGCTCTCCAGCAGGTCGCCAATCAGGCGGCTCATCTCACCCAGGTCGCGCAGCAGGCCCTGGCGCTGGGCTTGCAGCTCGGGGGTTTCGGGCAGCAGTTCGGTGTGCAGGCGGGCGCGGGTGATGGGGCTGCGCAGTTCGTGGCTGATGGCGAACAGCAGCGCACGTTTGGCCTCTAGCATCTGGTGGATGTCCTGGCCCATGGTGTTGATGGTGGCGGCGAGTTCGCCCAGTTCATCGGGCCGGTGGGCGTGGCGCACGGGTATGGGCTGGGAGAAATCGCCAGTGCCGAAACGCTGGGCGCCAGCGCGGATGTCGTCCAGCGGGCGCAGCAGGCGACGCACGTATCGGTAGGCGATGGCGGTGAGCAGCAACAGGACGGTGAGCGTGACCCAGACCATGGCCTTGGGCCGTTCGTCCCACGCACTGACGCTGACGCGGAAATCGATGGTGTGACCATCGGCCGTGGTGCGCCGCAGCAGCCTCTGGCTGTCTTCTGCGCTGTCGTCCCAGCCGCTCTTGCCGCCCCAGTGTTCCATGACCTTGCCGGGGTGCGAGTCCCAGTTCACCGATGGGCCCCGTATCTGCACCCACAGGGGCAGGCGTTGTGTGAGCGCCTGGGCCCGCTCCACGCTCGGCGGCGTGCCGATGTCGGTGGCCAGGTGGTCCACGTAGTCCATGAGCAGCGGGCGGGCTGCATCGCGCCAGCCCACCTGGAAGGCCTTCTGTGCACCACCCAGAAAGGTCACGGTGACCGCGAAAGCCAGAAGCAGAAACACCGCCACCAGCTTGAGCCGCAGCGAGTGCCGCAGGCGCTGGCGCCAGGTGCGCTTGTGGTGCTCAGACACGGCGCACCGCCAGGGCATAGCCCGCGTGGCGCAGGGTCTTGATGGCCTCCAGGGGCTCCAGCTTGCGGCGCAGGCGGCTGATGACGATGTCCACGGCACGGGTCTGCAGCTCGGCCTCGTGGCCGCGCAGCTGGTTCAGGATGTCGTCGCGGCTGAACACCTTGCCGGGCTCACGCGCCAGCAGGTGCAGCAGCTCGAACTCGGTGCCGGTGAGCACCACCGGCTCACCCTGGCGCGCGACGCTGCGGCGCACCGGGTCCAGCACCAGCCCCTCGAAGCGCAGCAGGTCGTCGGCCAGCGGCGCGCGCTGGCGGCGCAGCACGGTGGTGATGCGCGCCACCAGCTCGCGGGGCTCGAAGGGTTTGGGCAGGTAGTCGTCAGCGCCCAGCTCCAGCCCCACCACGCGGTCCATCACATCGCCGCGCGCGGTCAGCATCACGATGGGCAGTTCGCTTTCGGCACGCACGGCGCGGCACAGGGCGAAGCCGTCCATCTCCGGCAACATGACGTCGAGGATGGCGGCGTCGAAGCCGCCGGCGCGCAGGCGCGCCAGGCCTTCGCTGGGTTTGAGCGCCTGCTCCAGCTTCAGATCGAAGCGCTGGAAGTAGGCCGCCAGCGGTGGGCCGAGCTGTTCGTCGTCGTCAATCAGCAGGATGCGATGCATGGTGTGCCATTGTCTCCCGCCGGGTTGACCGGTGGCGCAGGATGAGCCGGCGCAGCCGCCGCTGTGCGCTGACGGCCAGTCCGTCGTAGCGGTCGGCCAGGGCCAGCACGCCGTGCAGCACCTGTGGCGGCATCTGCGCCTGGCGGGCCATCAGGCCCAGCGCGTGCTCGCGGTCGAAGCGCGGGCCCCAGACCAGGGCCAGCAGTTCGTCGTGCGGGTCTTCGGTACCGCTCAGCAAGGCCGACGCATGGGTGCGCAGGCCGTCGTAGAGCGGGCGGGCCAGGGCCGGCATGTTCAGCCCCGGCGGAACCAGCCGCGGCGATCGGTCATGTCGCGCACCTTCTGCTGCTGCTCGGGGTTGAGGCTGTCGTAGAAGTCGGCCAGCGCACTGATGACTTCGGGGCTGTGCATCGCCACGGCGCGGGTTTTCTCTTCCATCAGCAACTGGGCGCGGGTGCGGTCGAACCGGTCGGCTTTGAGCAGCGCCTGCAGCTCGGCACGCGGGTCGGTGGTCTGGCCAATCAGCGCGGCGCGCTGGGCCAGCAGCTTGTCGGCCAGCACGCCCAGGCGCTGTTTCTGCGCGTCGTTGAGGTCGAGCTTGCGGCTCACGCGGTCCATCACCTGGCCCCGTTTTTCGGCAAGCTGCTCGGTGCTCATGGGGGCACGGCTGTGGTGGCTGCCACCACCGCAGGCGGTGAGGCTGCCGAGCACGACGGCGCCGCCAAAGGTGGCGATCAGGGTGTTGCGAATCCAGCGTTTCATGGCGAGTCCTTCTCAGGCGTTGAACATGCCCTGGATGGTGCCGACGGCCGGCTACGCGGTCTTCTCGCGGCGGTTTCGCTTTGTTTCGTTTTTTGTCGGCGCGGGCCGTGCGCGCACCTGGGCCAGGTAGTCCGCCACGTACTCCACCAACCGGTCGGCTACCACCCGGGCGATGCGGGGCAGCGGCCGCCCGCCGCTGATGGCCACGCCCACGGTCTGGGGCTGGGCGTTTCGGTCGCGCAGCGGAATGAAGTGCACCGCCCTCTCCAGCAGCTCGGGGGCCATGTCCAGCTCGGAGGTGATGGCCACATGGCTGCCGCTGCGGACCAGACTCTTGACCAGCTGCAGCGAGTTGGTCACCAGCGGCGGTCGGGCCTGCTGCAGCAGCCAGGCGTGGCGACGCTCCAGGTAGCGGCGTATGGCCAGGGCACGGCTTTGCACCGCCAGCGGCCAGGCGGCCACGGCACGCAGGTCCACCTCGGCCTCGCCGGCCAGCGCGTGGCCTGGCGCGACCGCACAACCCAGCGGCAGTTCGGCCGACCAGATCAGGTGCAGGTCGCGCTGCGGCTTGAGGTTGAACGCCACCGCCAGATCCACCTCACCGGCCAGCAGCCGTGTGGTGGCTTCGTCGGTGCTCAGCACCTCCACCTCCAGCACCACGCCAGGGTACTGCCGGGCCACGGCGTGGATGAAGCCCGGCAGCAGGCCGTTGGCGTGGCTGTCCATGGCAGCCAGGCGCAGCTGGCCCTGGTTCACGCCTTGCAGGTGCTGGATGTCGGAGAGCGTGCGGTTGAGTTCCGCCTTCCAGCGTTGCGACAGGGCGATGAGCAGCTCCCCCGCGGCGGTGAGGCGCATGCCGCGCGGCTGGCGCTCGAACAGCGGCACGCCCAGCTCATCCTCCAGCAGCAGGATCTGCCGGTCGATGGCCGAAGCCGAGATGGACACCTCACGCGCAGCGGCCTGAACCGAACCGAGCTGGGCCACCGCCGCCACGTAGCGCAAGGCCTTGGGATTGAGCTGCTGGATCATCCTAAAAATTCGAATGGAACATGCCAAATTATCCGATGGACAGCAACGATAAGGGAAGCGCAGACTGCGTGCCATGGATGCCCTGCACACACCACCTGCCGCCCTGGCAGCCCTGCGAACCCTGGACGAAACGGCGTTTGTCCGGCACTTCGGCCCGGTGGTGGAGCACTCCCCCTGGGTGGCCCAGCGTGCCTGGGCGCGCCGCCCATTTGCCGACGCCAACGCGCTCTATGCCGCCATGGCCGGGGCCATTCATGGCGCAGCACCTGACGAGCAGCGCGCCCTGCTGAACCGCCACCCCGAACTGGCTGGCCGCGAGGCGCTGGCCGGCGAGATGACTGCCGACTCGCACTCCGAGCAAGGCCGCCTGGGCCTGCTCAGCCTGAGCGGCCCTGCCATGGCCCGGCTCACCGCACTGAACCGCCACTACCGCGAACGTTTCGGCTACCCGCTGGTGGTGGCACTGCGCTTGCATGCCACGCTGGACGACGTGTTGGCCACCGCGCAGGCGCGGCTGGACAACCGCCCCGAGGATGAACTGCCGCTCGCCCTGGATCAGGTCTGCGCCGTGATGCGCGGCCGCCTGGAGCGGGCGCTGGCAACGCTGGCCTGATGCTTCCATTGTTTTCCATACCCACCTGCCCTCACCGGAGTTCACCATGACACTCGACCGCCGCCTTCTCCTCCTGGGCGCCTGCCTGCTGCCATTCGCCCACACGGCGGCACATGCCCAGGCCTGGCCGCAAAAGCCCATCCGCATCGTCGTCACGTTCGCGGCCGGTGGTTCGTCCGACATCGTGGCGCGCCTGCTGCAACCGGGGTTGCAGGAGAAGCTGGGCCAACCCGTGATCGTGGACAACAAGCCGGGGGGTGGCGCCACCATCGGCGCGGCCGAGGTGGCGCGCGCACCGGCCGATGGCTACACGCTGATGCTCTCCAACACCGCGCCCATCAGCATCTCGCCCTTCATGCTGGACAAGGCCCCCTACGACCCGGTGAAAAGCTTCACCCACATCGCCTACATCGGATCGGTCCCCAACGTGTTCGTGGTGCACCCCTCGGTGCCGGCCAAGACCATGCCCGAACTGGTGAGCTGGATCAAGGCGCAAAAAGGTGCCGTCAACTACGGCTCGGGCGGTGTGGGCTCCATCGGCCACATCGTGGGCGAGATCTTCAAGAACGAGTACAAGCTGAACATGGAGCATGTGCCTTACCGCGGTTCCTCGCCCATGCACGCCGACCTGCTGGGTGGCACGCTGCAGTTCGCGGTGGACACGCTGACACAGAACGTGCCCTACATGAAAGACGGGAAACTGGTCGGCATCTCGGTCACGTCCCGTGGTCGCACCACGCTGGCACCCAGCGTGCCCACCGTAGGGGAAGCGGGCTTTCCCAAGCTGCTGGCCGAAAACTTCCTGGGCATCTCGGCACCTGCCGGTGTGCCGCGCGAGGTGATCGACAAGGTCAACCAGGCCGTCAACGAGGTGGTGTCACGCCCCGACTTCGTGAAGCGCCTCGAGGACCTCGGCGTGACGCCCGAGAAGATGACCCCGGCCGCCTTCACCGATTTCGTCACGCGTCAGGTGTCCGAATGGGCGCCGGCCGTGAAGGCATCGGGCGCTAAACTCAACTGACATGACAAAGCCCCCATGCTCATCGCTTCGCGTATCGCTGCCCCCCACGGGGGCGCGTCAGTGCCTTCGGACGGCCGGGCGTCACTGACATGAGCGGCGGCATCTCCATCCATTGTGTCGACGTGGCCAGCGGCCGCGTCGCAGCCGGCCTGTGGGCCGGGCTGCGCCGGCTCGACACCGCCGGCGAACCCGTCGGCCCCTGGCTGGCCGAGGGCACCATCGGCGCCAATGGCCTGCTGCAGCACCCGGGCCTGATGAGCGAGGCCATTGGCCCCGGCGGCTACGAGGCGTTGTTTGCGGTCGGCGACTTCTACCGCTCGCTGGGAACGCCCGTGCCGCAGCCGGCGTTTCTGGAGCGCGTGCCGTACCGCTTCCACATCGCGGATGCGGCCCAGCACTACCACCTGCCGTTCAAGTTCACGCCCTGGGGCTTCTCGCTGTTCAGGGGCGGCGCCTGAGCGTCAGAACACCTCGGTGTCCACCTCGCGGTTGGCCTGCTCGGTGTAGCGGTTGCCGGCCACGGTCTTCTCGTTGATCAGGTCTTCAAGCTCGGCCATCACCTCGGGCGCCAGCACCACGCCATCGGCACCCAGGTCTTCCAGCAGGTGGTCCACGCGGGTGGTGCCGGGGATGGGAATCACGTCCGGCCATTTGTTCAGCAGCCAGGCGATGGCCAGCTGGGCCGGGGTGCAGCCCAGGCGCTGCGCCAGGGCGGTATAGGGCTTGAGCAGGTGTTCGGTGTTGCGGGCGTGGTTTTCCGCAGAGAAGCGCGGCATGGGACGGCGGATGTCCTTGGCGTCCAGGGATTCAACATCGAGCGGCCCACACAGGAAACCGCGTGCCACCGGGCTGAAGGCCACGAAGGTGGTGCCCAGTTCGCGGCAGGCCTCCAGCACAGCGATCTCGGGGTTGCGCGTCCACAGCGAGTATTCGGTCTGCACCGCCGCAATGGGGTGCTCGGCGTGCGCGCGACGAAGCGTAGCCGCCGACACCTCGCTCAGACCAACGGAGCGGATCTTGCCCGCCCGCACCAGGTCCCCCAGCGCCCCCACGCTCTCCTCCACCGGCACATTTTTGTCCCAGCGGTGCAGGTAGTAGAGGTCGATCACGTCGGTCTGCAGGCGGCGCAGCGAATCCTCGCAGTTCTGGCGCAGGGTTTCGGGTCGGCCGTCGATCACACGCACCAGCTTGCCATCGCCGTTCACGTCGGCACCGAACAGCCCGCCCTTGCTGCACAGCGTGATGTTGTGGCGGTGGCTTTTCAGCACACGCCCCACCAGGGTCTCGTTGGCGCCGAAACCATAGAGCGCGGCGGTGTCGAAGAGCGTGACGCCGGCATCGAGCGCGGCCAGCAGCACGCGCTCGCCCTGCTCGGGCGAGGGCGGCACGCCGTAGGCGTGGCTGAGGTTCATGCAGCCGAGGCCGATGGCGCTGACGGTGAAGGGGCCCAGTTGACGTTGTTTCATGGGCCCGATGTTAGCGAGGGATCAATACCCCGACGCCGGGCCGCCCCAAGGCGGGGCAGCCCCCTTGGGGGGCTGTGACCCACGCGCAGCGGGGGAGCGTGGGGGCCTCAATATCCGGCGGCTTGCCCGTCGCGGCGTGGGTCGCTTGCAGCCAGGTACCCCTCCACCGACGGATCGCCCATGCGCCAGATGAACTGGCCGGCACCAAAGTCCATGTAGGAATCGTTGATCAGCTCGATGCGGTGTCCACGCTCGCGCAGGCCATCGACGGTAGCAGGGTCCATGGCGGCTTCGACGTTGATTTCCAGCCCCTTGTCGAAACGCCAGCGTGGCGCATCGCACGCCGCCTGCGGGTTCTGGCCGTAGGTCAGCATGCGCACCAGTGTCTGCGCATGGGCCTGTGGCTGCATGTTGCCGCCCATGATGCCGAAGCTCATCACCGGCTGGCCGTTCTTCGTGAGGAAGGCCGGGATGATGGTGTGAAAGGGCCGCTTGCCCGGCGCCACACGGTTGGCCGCGTTGGCGCCGTTGGGGTCGGTGCTGAAGCCGTGACCCCGGTTCTGCAGGCTGATGCCGAAACCCGGCTCCACGCAACCCGAGCCGAAGCCCATGTAGTTGCTCTGGATGAAGCTGACCATCATGCCGCTTTCGTCGGCGGCGGTGAGGTAGATGGTGCCCCCCTTGACCGGGTTGCCGGCGCCGAACACCTGGGCGCGTTTGGGGTCGATCAGGCGCGCACGCTGGCTGAGGTAGTCTGCGTCCAGCAACTGCTGCGGCGTCACCTCCATGGCGCGGGGTTCGGCCACGTAGCGGTGCAGGTCGGCAAAGGCGAGCTTCATGGCCTCGATCTGCAGGTGCTGGGCATCGGCACCATCGGGGTCGAGTGCGGCCAGGTCAAAGTGGCGCAGCATGCCCAGTGCCATCTGGGCCGCAATGCCCTGGCCGTTAGGCGGGATCTCGTGCAATGTGTGGCCGGCGTAGTCCATGGCCAGCGGCGTCACCCACTCGGGCCGGTAGGCGGCCAGGTCGGCGGTGGTCATGGAGCCGCCGTGTTCGGCGGAGAAACGCGCCAGCGCCTCGGCGATCTCGCCGCGGTAGTAGGCCTCGCCACGGGTCTCACCAATCAGGCGCAGCGCGCGCGCAGCAGCCGGAAAACGGAACAGCTCGCCCACCTCGGGCGCGCGGCCCCAGGGCAGGAAGGCCTGGGCAAAACCGGGCTGGTTGCGCAGTATGGGCGTGGCCGCGGCCCATTTCTGCTGAACCACCACGGGCAGCAGGTAGCCGCGCTCGGCGATCTCGGCGGCGGGCGCCATCAGGTCGGCAAAGGGCAGCTTGCCAAAGCGCTCGCTGAGCGCCATCCAGGCACCCACGGCACCGGGCACGGTCACGCTGTCGGGGCCGCGTTCAGGGGGGGTGGGCCTGTCGCCGTACTTGCTGCGGAAGTGGTCCAGGGTCCACGCCTGGGGCGCCGGGCCGCTGGCATTGAGACCATGCAGCTCCTTGCCATCCCACAGGATGCAGAAGGCGTCGCTGCCCAGGCCGTTGCTGACCGGTTCGACAATGGTCATGGCGGCTGCCGTGGCAATGGCGGCATCCACCGCGTTGCCGCCCTGCTGGAGGATGCGCAGCCCGGCCTGCGAGGCCAGCGGGTGGGAGGTGGAGACCACGTTGCGCGCGAATACCGGTAGACGCACGCTGCGGTAGGCACTCTGGAAATCGAATCGCATGGTGGGCCTTGTCAATCCAGGGTGATCTTGCGCTCGACGATGATGCGCTTCCACTTCGCGGTGTCATTGGCGACCATGCGCGCGAATTCGGCCGGCGTGCCGCCGGTGGGTTCAATGCCAAGGCGCGCCAGGCGATCTTTCACCTCGGCATCGGCCAGGGCGCGGCGGGCTGCCTGGTTGACGCGCTCGACGATGGCCGGATCCAACCCCTTGGGTCCGTAGAGGCCGAACCAGGTGTTGGATTCGTAACCGGGCAGCACCTCGGCCACGGCCGGCAGATCGGGTGCCAGCGGCGTGCGCTTGGCCGAGGTGACCGCCAGTGCACGCAGGCGGCCTTCGCGCACGTGCGGCAGGCCAGTGGGCAGCGAGTCGACCAGCAGGTCTAGCTTGCCTGACATCAGGTCGGGAATCGCCAAGGCCGTGCCACGGTAAGGGATGTGGACCAGAAACAGGCCAGCCTGCGCCTTGAGCAGTTCGGTGCCCAGGTGCACGATGGTGCCGTTGCCGCTGCTGGCGTAGTTGAGCCGGCCCGGGTTGGCCTTGGCATAGGCCACCCACTCGGCCAGGGTCTTGGCCGGGCTGTTGTTGGGTACCAGCACGATGCTCGGGGCATCGCCCACATGGGCGATGGGTGTGAAGTCAGCCACCTGGTAGGGCAGCTTGGGGTTGAGGCTGGGGCCTATGGCATGGGTGCTGGAGGTGGCCAGCAACAGGGTGTAGCCATCGGCCGGCGCCTTGGCCACCTGGTCGGAGCCGATCGCGCCACCCGCGCCGGGGCGGTTCTCCACCACCAGCGACTGGCCCAGCTGGTCGCCCAGTTTCTGGGCGATCACACGGGCAAACACATCGGTCGCGCCGCCGGCGGGGAACGGCACGATCAGCCGCACGGGCTTGGTGGGATACGACTGGGCCAGGGCCAGCGGAGCGGCGCTGGCGCACAACGTGGCAGCCAGGGCACAAAGCAGGTGTCGACGGAGGTTTTTCATGTTCTGAATCCCTAAAACGGCCATTATCGAAACCCTCAACCAGAAAGAAAAGCAAGGATTGCTTTATTCAAGATAAAGTTTTCCTTTTGTGAAACCAAGCACCCCGCATGAGCAACGTCCGCCTCTGGAAGACTTTCATCGCCGTGGCCACCGAAGGCTCTTTTGCGGCCGCAGCACAGCGCGTGGCACTGAGCCAGGCCGCCGTGGGCCTGCAGATGCGCCAGCTGGAAGACACGCTGCGCCGCCCGCTGTTCGAGCGGCATGGCAAATCGGTGGCGCTCAACCAGGCCGGACGAGAGCTGCTGGGCCCGGCGCGCCAGTGGCTGGCGCTGTACGACCAGATGCTGACCAGCGGCGGGCCGGACCAGCCCATGTCCGGTGTGCTGCAGGTGGGCGCGGTGGTGTCGGCGCTGCGCTCGGTGCTGCAGGCGTCGTTGGCGCTCAAGGCCCGACACCCGGACCTGGACCTTCACGTGCGCGCAGCCAAGTCGGCCGAACTGCTGGCGCGGGTGCAGGCCGGCGAACTGGACGCGGCCATTGCGGTGCACGAGGGCCGCATCGGCGCCCTGCCCGCGCTGTCCTGGACGCCGCTCTACAGCGAACCCATGGTGCTGCTGGTGCCGGCCGATGCGCCTGAGCGGCCGGTGCGCCAGCTGGTGCAGCAGCTGCCCTTCATACGCTTCGACCCCAACGAACACACCGGTCAGCTGGTGGAGCGCACGCTGCGCCGCATGAAACTGGAGCCGGCCCCCTTTCTGGAACTCAACGCCATAGAGACCGTGGCCGAGCTGATCCGGGCCGGCCTGGGCGTGGCCATGCTGCCGCTGCTGCGCCACCAGCGCTGGCGCGACGACCCGCACCTGCGCGTGGTGCCCCTGCCTGCGCGCACCGAACACCGCCACATCGGCCTGGTGCAGCGCCGCACCACACCGCGCGCGCTGGCGGTGGGCGCCCTGCTTCGGGCCATGCAGCCGGCACAGGACACACCTTCCACCGCACAATAAGACCATGAACCGCGACGCCATCCAAACCTTCTTCGCCACGCTGCAAGCGGCCAACCCGCACCCGGTGACCGAGCTCGAATACACCAGCGTGTTCGAACTGCTGAGCGCCGTGCTGCTGTCGGCCCAGGCCACCGATGTCGGCGTCAACAAGGCCACGCGCCGCCTGTTCCCGGTCGCCAACACGCCGCAGAAAATCCTGGCGCTGGGCCTGCAAGGGCTGGAGGGCTACATCAAGACCATAGGCCTGTACCGCAGCAAGGCCCGCCACCTGATGGAGACCTGCCGCATCCTGGTGGAACAGCACGGTGGTCAGGTTCCCCGCACGCGCGAGGCGCTGGAAGCCCTGCCCGGCGTGGGCCGCAAGACGGCCAACGTGGTGCTCAACGTGGCCTTCGGCGAACCCACCATGGCGGTGGACACCCACATCTTCCGGCTCGGCAACCGCACCGGTCTGGCCCCGGGCAAGACGCCGCTGGCGGTGGAGCAGCAACTGCTCAGGCGCGTGCCCGCCCAGTACCTCGTGAACGCCCACCACTGGCTGATCCTGCATGGGCGCTACGTATGCATGGCGCGCAAGCCGCAGTGCCCGCGCTGCGCGGTGGCGCACGTGTGCGACTTCAAGCCCAAGACGGTGTGACATGACCCAGCACCCGCGGACCCGCCCCCTGCCCTGGCTGGAGCCCGGGCAGGCGTTTCCGCCGGTGGATACCGCCTGGGGCGAGCACGACCCCGCCCCCGGCCTGCTGGCTGCCGGCGGCACGCTGGACGTGCCCACGCTGACCCAGGCCTACGCCCAGGGCATCTTTCCCTGGTTCAGCCTGGGCCAGCCGGTGCTCTGGTGGAGCCCCGAGCCACGCATGGTGCTGCCCTCGGCGGAGTTCCGCCTGCACCCGTCGCTGCGCAAGCGCATCCAGAGCCTGCTGCGCCAGGGGCGCCTGGAGGTGCGCATGGACCACGGATTTGCTGCCGTGATCGAAGCCTGTGCCCAGGTGCCGCGCCCCGGTCAGAACGGCACCTGGATCGTGCCCGACATGGTCGCCGCCTACCGGCAGCTGCACGCCCACGGCATGGCCCACAGCGTGGAGACCTGGTGGGACGGCGAACTCGCGGGCGGGCTTTACTGCGTCAACCTGGGGCGCATGGTGTTCGGTGAATCCATGTTCAGCCGCCGCAGCGATGCCTCCAAGATCGCACTGGCTGCCCTGGTGGCTTTCTGCCGCGCCTGCAGCATCCCGCTGATCGACTGCCAGCAAAACACCGCCCACCTGGCCTCGCTGGGCGCACACGAGATCGCCCGCGGCGCGTTCGGCCAACACCTGACGCGGGTCACGGGTATGCCGGCACCGGTCTGGCGCTTCGAATCCGTATACTGGCGGCAGCTTTTTCCCGCACCCGCCGCGTGACGCACCCGAAAGAACTCCCCCTACAAGCGCTGCAGTTCTACGCCACGGCGCCCTATCCCTGCAGCTACCTGCAGGGTCGCATGGCGCGCTCCCAGGTGGCCACGCCCAGCCACCTGATCCACAACGACGCCTACTCCGACCTGGTCTCCAACGGCTTTCGCCGCAGCGGCATGTTCACCTACCGGCCCTACTGCGACGGCTGTTCGGCCTGTGTGCCGCTGCGGGTGGACACCACCCGCTTCGTACCCAGCCGCAGCCAGCGCCGCGCCGAGGTCCGCCATGCCAACCTGCAGGCGCGCGTGCTCAAGCTGTGCTTCGTGCCCGAGCACTACCAGCTCTACCTGCGCTACCAGAACAGCCGCCACGCTGGCGGTGGCATGGACCACGACAGCATCGACCAGTACACCCAGTTCCTGTTGCAGAGCCGGGTCAATTCGCGTCTGGTCGAGTTCTTCGAGCCGTCCATTGACGGCAACCCGGCGCGGCTCAAGATGGTCAGCATCCTCGATGTGCTGGCCGATGGACTGTCGGCCGTCTACACCTTCTACGAACCGGAGGAGAGGGCCAGCTACGGCACCTACAGCGTGCTGTGGCAGATCCGCCAGGCCCAGTCGCTGGGACTGCCCCACGTCTACCTGGGCTACTGGATCGCCGAGAGCGAGAAGATGCGCTACAAGGCCAGCTTCCGGCCCAACGAGGTGCTGCGCCAGGGCCACTGGGAGCCCGGCGCCTGAACCATGGCGGCCACGGTCGGCTTCTGCCTGTTCCCCACGGCCATCGGCCTCTGTGGCATCGCCTGGAACGCCCAGGCGGGCATCACCGGCGTGCAGCTGCCCGAGGCAGATGCAGGTGGCACCCGTGCGCGCATGCGCCGCCGTTTCGCCGAAATTGAGGAGACCCAACCACCGGAACCGGTGCACGAGGCCACACAGCGCATCGCCGCACTGCTGGGGGGCGCCCCCGATGACCTGGCCACGGTTGTGCTGGACATGGACGGGATTTCGGACTTTCACCAGCGCGTCTACGCCGCAGCTCGCGCCATCCCGCCCGGCCAGACCATGACCTATGGCGAGGTGGCTACACGCCTGAACGAGCCCGGTGCGTCACGCGCCGTCGGGCAGGCTCTGGGGCTGAACCCGTTCGCGCCCGTGGTGCCCTGCCACCGCGTGCTCGCAGCCGGTCGCCGCCCGGGCGGCTTCTCGGCGCATGGCGGAGCACGCACCAAGCTTCAGATGCTGGAGATCGAAGGGGCCCACCTGGGCAATGGCCCGGGTCTTTTCGACTGACCAAAAACAGATTTCATCTCGTAAAATGGCCGCAGCCCAGCGACCACCATGACCAAACGACACGACACCCTGCCCAGCCAACCCAGCGTTCAGGTGATCGAGCGCATGTTCAACCTGCTGGAGGTGCTCGCCTCTCGCGAAGAAGCCATCTCGCTCAAGGAGATCAGCGAGAAGACCGGCCTGCACCCCTCCACCGCCCACCGCATCCTCAACGACCTGACCATAGGCCGCTTCGTCGACCGCCCCGAGGCCGGTGCCTACCGGCTGGGCATGCGGCTGCTGGAGCTGGGCAACCTGGTGAAGGCCCGCCTGAGCGTGCGCGACACCGCGCTAGGCCCCATGCGCGAGCTGCACAAGCTGATCCAGCAGCCGGTCAACCTGAGCGTGCGCCAGGGTGACGAGATCGTCTACGTGGAGCGAGCCTACAGCGAACGCTCCGGCATGCAGGTGGTGCGGGCCATCGGCGGGCGGGCGCCGCTGCACCTCACCTCCACCGGCAAGCTGTTCCTGGCTGCCGACGAACCCCAGCGCGTGCGCGCCTACGCCACGCGCACCGGCCTGATGGGCAACACGCGCAACAGCATCACGCAGTTGCCGGTGCTGGAGCGCGAGCTCAACCAATGCCGTCAGCTGGGCGTGGCGCGGGACAACGAGGAGCTGGAGATGGGCGTGCGCTGCATGGCCGCCGGCATCTACGACGACCAGAACAAGCTGGTGGCGGGTCTGTCGATTTCGGCTCCGGCGGACCGGCTCGATGAGAGCTGGCTGCCCAAGCTCAAAGCCACAGCCACGCAGATTTCGCTGGCCCTGGGCAACATGGCGCGCCAGGGTTGAACCCACCCGGCAGCGCCAGCGCTGTCACATCTGGTTGGGAGCTGGCGCTGTGGGCAGGTGGGCCCGGGGCGCATGGGAATCGAAGCGGTCTTCCACCCAGCGGCGCACGCGCTCGGCGTCCCCCACACGGGCGCTGGAATTGCGCGCATCGAGGAACACCATCACCAGCTGGCGCCCTGCAACGCTCGCTTGCATCACGAGGCAGCGGCCGGCCTCGGAGATGTAGCCGGTCTTCTGCAGGCCGATCTCCCACTCCGGGTTGCGGATCAGGCGGTTGCTGTTGTTGTACTGCAGCACGCGCTGCCCCAGTTCCACCTGGTGGTTGGGCGAGGTCGACAGCTCGCGCAGCATGGGCTGTTCGTAGGCGGCCATCACCAGCTTGGCCAGATCGCGCGCGCTGGAGCGGTTGGTGCTCATCAGGCCGGTGGGTTCGACAAAGCGGGAGTCCATCATGCCCAGCTGGGTGGCACGGGCGTTCATCAGGGTGACGAAAGTCGTCATGCCGCCGGGGAAGGTGCGGCCCAGGGCATGTGCGGCGCGGTTTTCGCTGGACATCAGCGCCAGCAGCATCAGTTCGCCACGGGTCAGCTGGGTGCCCACCGCCAGGCGCGAGCGGCTGCCCTTGTAGGTGTCCACGTCGTCCTGGGTAATGGTGATGACCTCGTTCATGTCGAGGTGGGCATCGGCGACCACCAGGCCGGTCATCAGCTTGGTCAGCGAGGCGATCGGCAACACGGCCTTTTCGTTCTTGCTGAACAGCACCTCCTGGGTCTGCTGATCCAGCACCAGCGCGACGCTGGAGTCCAGCTGCAGCGGGTCATCGTTGCCGCGCAGGCCCAGCTGCTGGGCCATGGAGAGCCGCGCCGGTGCGCTGGCACGGACCACCGGCGCCTTGGCGCGTGCCGTCGCCCGATTGCCGGACGTGGCCCGCTGCGCCGTGGTGGATTTGCTGCGCTTGTTGCTGGCCAGCACCACTTTCTTGCGCGCCGGGGGCGCCTTCTTGGCCACCGTCACCTTTTTGGGCGCGGCCTTGCTGGTCTTGGAGACCTTGGCTGGTTTACCCTTGTCGGTTGCCGCCAGAGCGGCATTTGCCCCACCCAGGCCCACGGCTATGGCCATGGTCCATCCCCCAATCAGTGCGGTGAGGCGTTTGAATCCCATGCGCTCGCTCCAGCAAAAGTCAAAAAACTGGCGCGAGTATAAGCAGGAAGAAAAAATCTAGCAATATCAAATGCTTGCGGAGACTTGTTCAAACAACGCTCGAACAAGTCCCCGGGAAGCGCATCAAATCGATAAAAGTGGTGAAAATTTAACCCTGCGCCGACACCCGTTCGGCCTTGCTGTGCAACTTGTTGAGCGCACTCAGGTAGGCCTTGGCCGAAGCCACGACGATGTCAGGATCTGCACCCACGCCATTGACGATGCGCCCGCTGTGCTGCAGACGGACAGTCACTTCACCCTGGCTTTCGGTGGACCCACTGGTGATGGCGTTGACGGAATACAGCTGCAACTCGGCCCCACTCTTCACATGGGTCTCGATGGCCTTGAGCGAGGCATCGACTGGGCCGTTGCCATCGGCCTCACCGATGAACTCGCTGCCGTTCACGGTGAACACCACACGGGCATGCGGACGTTCACCGGTCTCGCTGCGCTGGCTCAGCGACACCAGGCCGTACTGCTCCTTCTCGGCCGTCACGCTCTCGTCGCTGCACAGCGCCAGGATGTCCTCGTCAAAGATCTCGGCCTTGCGGTCAGCCAATTCCTTGAACTTGGCAAACGCGGTGTTGATCTCGCTCTCGGACTCCATCTCGATACCGAGCTCCTGCAGGCGCTGCTTGAAGGCGTTGCGACCGCTGAGCTTGCCCAGCACGATCTTGTTGGCGCTCCAGCCCACGTCTTCGGCGCGCATGATCTCGTAGGTGTCGCGCGCCTTGAGCACGCCATCCTGGTGGATGCCGCTGGCGTGAGCGAAGGCGTTCGCCCCCACCACCGCCTTGTTGGGTTGCACCACGAAGCCCGTGGTCTGGCTCACCATGCGGCTGGCCGGCACGATCTGCGTGGTGTCGATCCCCACGGTGAGATCGAAGTAGTCGCGGCGCGTCTTGATCGACATCACGATCTCTTCGAGCGAGCAGTTGCCCGCACGCTCACCGAGACCGTTGATGGTGCACTCCACCTGGCGCGCACCGCCGATCTTCACCCCGGCGAGCGAGTTGGCCACCGCCATGCCGAGATCGTTGTGGCAATGCACCGACCATATTGCCTTGTCGCTGTTGGGCACGCGCTCGCGCAGGGTCTTGATGAAGTTGCCATAGAGCTCGGGCACCGCGTAGCCCACGGTGTCGGGCACGTTGATGGTGGTGGCGCCTTCCGCGATCACGGCCTCGAGCACGCGGCAGAGAAAATCGACGTCGCTGCGGTAGCCGTCTTCGGGGCTGAACTCGATATCGGCGCAGAGGTTGCGCGCGAAACGCACCGACTGCTTCGCCTGCTCGAGCACCTGTTCGGGCGTCATGCGCAGCTTCTTCGCCATGTGCAGCGCACTGGTGGCGATGAAGGTGTGGATGCGCGCACGGTTGGCACCCTTGAGCGCCTCGGCCGCGCGACCGATGTCTCGGTCGTTCGCCCGGGCCAGTGAGCACACGGTGGAGTCCTTGATAGCGTTGGCAATGGCCTGCACGCAATCGAAATCGCCGTTGGAGCTGGCAGCAAAGCCGGCCTCGATCACATCCACCTTCAGGCGCTCCAGCTGGCGCGCGATGCGCAGCTTTTCATCCTTGGTCATGGAGGCGCCAGGCGATTGCTCGCCGTCACGCAAGGTGGTGTCGAAAATGATCAGTTGGTCGCTCATCTCAGTTCTCCGGTGTGCCACCTGTTGGGCAGCTCTTGAATTAACCCCCAGCTCCAAATGAAAACGGCCCGCTGCGGGTGCATACGGGCCGTGGTACTTGGATAAACGCGCGCGTCAGCCAACCTGCCCGTGAGGGACATCCAGTAGTAGGGCCAGCGCGAAAGCGTTCATGCGTCGCAATGTATCACAAATCAATCGTGCAGCCCACGCTCGTCGGGCTCATCGGTCGAGGTGCTGATGACGCTGGTGGGCTTGCCCTTGGACTTGCGCACCGCGTAGACCACGTAGCCCGACAGGCCGTAGCAGACGAACAGCGCGAACAGCACGGTGGCCGGATCGATGTTGATCACGGCAATGCCCAGCGCCACCAGAACGATGGCACCAAAGGGCACGCTCTTCTTCAGGCTCAGGTCCTTGAAGCTGTAGAACGGCACATTGGTCACCATGGTCAGGCCCGCGTACAGCGTGATGGCAAACATGGGCCACTCGAGCTCATTGCCCTTCCACCCCGACTCGGTGGTCAGCCAGATGAAGCCGGCCACCAGGGCCGCAGCAGCTGGCGAAGGCAGGCCCTGGAAGAACCGCTTGTCCACCACACCCGTGTTCACGTTGAAGCGGGCCAGCCGCAGCGCAGCACAGGCGCAGTAGACAAAGGCCGCAATCCAGCCCCAGCGGCCGAGGTCGCGCAAGGCCCATTCATAGGCGATCAGGGCCGGCGCGGCACCGAAAGACACCATGTCGGACAGGGAATCCATCTGTTCGCCGAAGGCGCTCTGCGTGTTGGTCAGGCGCGCCACACGACCGTCCAGGCTGTCAAGCACCATGGCCACGAAGATGCCCACGGTGGCGAGATCGAAACGCCCGTTCATGGCCATCACCACCGCATAGAAGCCGCCGAACAGGGCGGCCAGCGTGATCATGTTGGGCAGCATGTAGATGCCCTTGGGGCGGCGCGGGCGCGCAGGCTCGGTCAGGTTCTCGGTGTCTTCTTGCATGGCGGAAGTGTAAGTCAGCAAAAAAGGAAAAGGCCACCGAAGTGGCCTTTTCACCGAGCGGGAAAACCGCTCAGTTGCGGGTCTGGTCCACCAGCTTGTTCTTGGCGATCCAGGGCATCATGGCGCGCAGCTGGGCACCCACCACCTCGATCTGGTGATCGGCCGTGTTGCGACGGCGGGCGGTCATCGACGGGTAGTTCAGGCGACCTTCCTGAATGAACATCTTGGCGTAGTCGCCGTTCTGGATGCGCTTGAGTGCGTTGCGCATGGCCACGCGCGACTGCTCGTTGATGACCTCGGGACCGGTCACGTACTCACCGAACTCCGCGTTGTTGGAGATCGAGTAGTTCATGTTGGCGATGCCACCTTCGTAGATCAGATCGACGATCAGCTTGAGTTCGTGCAGGCACTCGAAGTAGGCCATCTCGGGCGCGTAGCCGGCTTCCACCAGCGTCTCGTAGCCCATCTTGATCAGCTCGACCGCACCGCCGCACAGCACGGCCTGCTCTCCGAACAGGTCGGTCTCGGTCTCTTCCTTGAAGTTGGTCTCGATGATGCCGGCCTTGCCGCCACCGTTAGCCATGGCGTAGGACAGAGCGAGGTCACGCGCCTTGCCCGACTTGTCCTGGTGCACGGCCACGAGGTGGGGCACACCGCCGCCCTGGGCGTAGGTGGAACGCACGGTGTGGCCCGGGGCCTTGGGTGCGACCATCCACACATCAAGGTCGGCACGGGGCACGACCTGGTTGTAGTGCACGTTGAAGCCGTGTGCGAACGCCAACGAGGCGCCCTGCTTGATGTTCGGCGCCACGTTGTTGGTGTAGACCTCGGCGATCTGCTCGTCGGGCAGCAGGATCATGACAACGTCAGCAGCCTTGACGGCGTCATTGACTTCCATCACGGTCAGGCCGGCTTTGCCAACCTTGTCCCACGAGGCGCCGCCCTTGCGCAGGCCAACCACGACCTTGACGCCGCTGTCGTTCAGGTTCTGGGCGTGGGCATGGCCTTGCGAGCCGTAGCCGATGATGGCAACCGTCTTGCCCTTGATCAGGCTCAGGTCACAGTCCTTGTCGTAGAAAACTTTCATGGTTGCTCCGTTGGAATGAGGGGTCGTTGTTGGGTGGAAGGGTCAGACACGCAGGATTCTCTCACCGCGGCCGATGCCGCTGGCACCGGTACGCACCGTCTCGAGGATGGCGCTGCGGTCGATGGCTTGCAGGAAGGCGTCGTTCTTGGCCTGGTCGCCGGTGAGTTCGATGGTGTAGCTCTTTTCGGTCACGTCGATGATGCGGCCGCGGAAGATGTCGGCCATGCGCTTCATCTCTTCGCGCTCCTTGCCGACCGCGCGCACCTTGACCATCATGAGTTCCCGCTCGGTATACGAGCCCTCGGTCAGATCGACGACCTTGACCACCTCGATCAGCCGGTTCAGGTGCTTGGTGATCTGCTCGATCACGTCGTCCGATCCGGTCGTCTGTATGGTCATGCGCGACAGCGAGGCGTCCTCGGTGGGTGCCACGGTCAGCGACTCGATGTTGTAGCCACGGGCCGAGAACAGGCCCACCACGCGGGAGAGAGCACCCGGCTCGTTCTCCAGCAACACGGCAATGATGTGTTTCATAAGTCGATTCCTCTTTTTGCTGCCCTCCTCCGTGGCCGGTAAGCCACGGACTTGGCAGGCAATAGATTCGTCTGAAGGGTGAAGGGAACGGTTTACAGGTCTTCGGCGCCCAGCAGCATCTCGGTGATGCCCTTGCCAGCCTGGACCATGGGGAACACGTTCTCGGTGGGGTCGGTGCGGAAGTCCATGAAGACCGTTCGGTCCTTGAGCTTGCGCGCCTCGCGCAGCGCGGGCTCCACGTCCTGCGGGCGTTCGATCAGCATGCCGACGTGACCATAGGCCTCGGCGAGCTTCACGAAGTTGGGCAGCGCGTCCATGTAGCTGTGGCTGTAGCGGCCCGAGTACTCGATCTCCTGCCACTGCCGCACCATGCCCAGGTAGCGGTTGTTCAGCGAAAGGATCTTGATCGGCGTGTTGTACTGCAGGCAGGTGGAGAGTTCCTGAATGCACATCTGCACCGAACCTTCACCCGTGACGCAGTAGACCTCGCTATCGGGCTTGGCCAGCTTGATGCCCATGGCGTAGGGAATGCCCACGCCCATGGTGCCCAGACCACCGGAGTTGATCCAGCGGCGCGGCTCGTTGAACTTGTAGTACTGCGCGGCCCACATCTGGTGCTGGCCAACGTCGGAGGTGACGTAGGCGTCGGCATCCCGGGTCATGTTCCACAGGGTCTCGATGACCATCTGCGGCTTGATGACGTCCTGGTTGCCCCGGTCGTATTTGAGGCAATCGCGCGAGCGCCAGCCCTCGATGGACTCCCACCAGCTGGCGAGCGCCTTTTCGTCGGGCTTGCTGCCGCTTTCCTTGATCTGGTTGATCAGCTCGGTCAGCACGTCCTTGACGTCGCCGACGATGGGCACATCCACCTTGACCCGTTTGGAGATGCTCGACGGGTCGATGTCGATGTGGATGATCTTGCGCTCGTTCTGGGCGAAGTGCTTGGGGTTGCCGATCACGCGGTCGTCAAAGCGCGCACCGACGGCCAGCAGCACATCGCAGTTCTGCATCGCGTTGTTGGCTTCAATGGTGCCGTGCATGCCCAGCATGCCCAGAAAGCGCTTGTCGGTGGCCGGGTAGGCGCCGAGGCCCATCAGCGTGTTGGTGACCGGGTAGCCCAGCAGGTCGACCAGCGCGCGCAGCTCGGGCACGGCATTGCCCAGCAGCACACCGCCGCCGGTGTAGATGTAGGGGCGCTTGGCACCCATGAGCAGCTGCAGCGCCTTGCGGATCTGGCCACCATGGCCTTTGCGCACCGGGTTGTAGGAGCGCATCTCCACCTTGTCGGGGTAACCCGTCCAGGCGGTCTTGTTGAAGGAGACGTCCTTGGGCACGTCCACCACCACGGGGCCGGGGCGGCCGCTGCGGGCGATGTGGAAGGCCTTTTTCATGACCATGGCCATGTCGCGCACGTCTTTCACCAGGAAGTTGTGCTTGACAATGGGCCGGGTGATGCCGACGGTGTCGCACTCCTGGAAGGCATCCAGGCCGATGGCGGCCGTGGGCACCTGACCCGAGATGATGACCATCGGGATGCTGTCCATGTAGGCAGTGGCGATGCCGGTGACCGCGTTGGTCAGGCCGGGGCCGGAGGTGACCAGGGCCACGCCCACTTCACCCGTGGCACGGGCGTAGCCATCGGCGGCGTGCACGGCAGCCTGCTCGTGGCGAACCAGCACATGCTGGATGGTGTCTTGTTTGTAGAACGCGTCGTAGATGTGCAGCACGGCGCCACCGGGGTAACCCCAGATGTACTGGACGCCTTCTTCCTGCAGAGCCTTGACGAGGATTTCCGCACCCCGCAGTTCCTGGGTGCTCGCGCCAGCAGCGGCGGCGGAGGCCAATTCGGCCTTGGAGATTTCCATGATCAACCTTTCGAGAATTTCTCTGACGAAAAACCTTGGGTGCTCCTGGGCCCACCCTTGTGGGGCGGCTTCGGAACTTGAGGCCTGTGGCCATGGGCGGACACATACTCCGCCGGACCCAGGCCCGTTTGCCTGATATGAATGCAACGCGCATTATCGCACCGCAACATGCGGTTTTCCACAGGCCGGTCTGAAAAATGTGGCGCCCCGGGCGGCAATGCGACAATCGGGCCTGCTCATGACCGCTCCTGCCGCACCCTCCCTCCCTCCGCTGACCGCCCCCTCGCTGCCCCGGCGCATGGCCTGCTGGCTCTATGAAGGCATGCTGATGTTTGCGGTGGTCTTCATCGCCGACTACCTGTTCAGCTCGCTGACCCAGAGCCGCCACGGCATGGACAACCGACTGATGCGACAGGCCTTTCTGTTCACCGTCTTCGGCATCTACTTCGTGTGGTTCTGGTCGCGGGGGCAGACTCTGGCCCAGAAGACCTGGCATATCCGCGTGGTGGACCCGCAGGGCCGCCCCGTGACACAGACACGAGCACTGCTTCGCTACGTCCTGAGCTGGCTGTGGTTCGTGCCACCGCTGGCCGCTGGCTGGGCCGTTGGCCTGAGCGGCGCTGAGACCGGCGTCATCACGGTCGGCTGGGTGGCGGTCTGGGCCATCCTGGCCCGCTTCCATCCACAACGCCAGTTCTGGCACGACGCACTGGCCGGCACCCGGCTGGTTTCCAGCCAGCCATGAGCACCCCGGAAGACACCCACGCGCAAAAGCGTCGCCGCGGCCTGTCACGTGTCTGGCACGCCTTCGGCTATTCGCTCGCGGGGCTGCGCGCTGGCTGGCACGAGACCGCCTTTCGCCAGGAAACCGTGCTGGCATGCGTGCTGCTGCCCCTGGCGACGTGGCTGGGAAAGGACTGGACACAGACCGCGCTGCTGGCCGGCAGCGTGCTGCTGGTCATGATCGTGGAACTGCTCAACACCGGCATAGAAACCGCCATCGACCGCATCGGTCCCGAATGGCACGACCTCTCCAAGCGCGCCAAGGACATGGGTAGCGCAGCCGTGCTGCTGAGCCTGCTGCTGTGCAGCGGCATCTGGCTCGCGGCTCTCTGGAACCGATTCGCATGAAACCCAACTTCTCGATCTGCGTGTACTGCGGCTCCCGCGCGGGCGCACAACCTGCCTACACCGAAGCCGCCCGCGCCGTAGGCCAATGGATAGGCCGACATGGCGGCCAGCTCGTCTACGGTGGTGGCCGCAACGGCCTCATGGGCGAGGTGGCAAAGGCCACGCTGGCTGCGGGCGGGCGAGTGGTGGGCGTGATTCCGCAGGCGCTGGTGGACAAGGAAATGGCCAACCACGACTGCACCGAACTGCACGTGGTGCAGACCATGCACGAGCGCAAGCGCCTGATGGCCGAACACGCCGATGCGTTCCTGGCGCTGCCCGGCGGTATCGGCACGTTTGAAGAACTGTTCGAGGTCTGGACCTGGCAGCAGTTGGGCTACCACGACAAGCCGCTGGGCCTGCTCAACACGGCGGGTTACTACGATGCGCTGCTGACGTTCCTGCGCCAGTCCGTGGCCCAGGGTTTCATGGGCGACTGGCAGATGGAGATGCTGCGCGTCAGCGCCGACGCGCCCACCCTGTTGCCGGGGCTGGTTCAGGCGGCCGGCCTGAATGCCGAGCCACGGCTGGACGACATTTAAACCGCGTTGTCGTCCTGCTCGCCGGTGCGGATGCGCACCACGCGCTCGACTTCGGTCACGAAGATCTTGCCGTCACCGATCTTGCCGGTGCGCGCCGCGCGGATGATGGCGTCCACGCAGCGGTCCACATCTTCGGACTTCACCACCACCTCGACCTTGACCTTGGGCAGGAAGTCCACCACGTACTCGGCGCCGCGGTAGAGCTCGGTATGCCCTTTCTGGCGGCCAAAGCCCTTGACCTCGGTCACGGTCAGGCCCGTCACACCCTGCTCGGCCAAGGCCTCGCGCACTTCTTCAAGCTTGAACGGTTTGATGACGGCGGTGATCTGTTTCATGGGCTTTCTCCAGTAAGCTTTCGCGAGAGGAACTGCAAACGATTATGCCCGCCATCCCCGATACATTGCCCCGTCACGTGCCCATCGCCGCCACGCTGCGCGGTGGTCACCCCGAGAACGTGTTCTACGGCTCGCTCGCCGTGGTGGATGCCTCCGGTCGGCTGCTGGCCAGCGTGGGGGATGTGCAAACGCCCCAGTTCACCCGCTCAGCCCTCAAGCCGCTGCAGGCGCTGCCGCTGATCGCACGGTTTGCCGAGCGCTACGCGCTGGACGATGCCGATATCGCGCTGCTGTGCGCCAGCCACAACGGCGAGCCCATGCACACCGAGCGCGCGGCGGCCCTGCTGGCGCGCGCCGGCACCGTTACTTCGGCACTGGCCTGTGGCGTGCATGAGCCTTTCCTGTTCCGCACCCTGGGCACCCGGCCCGAACCCGGCGCGCGCTTCAACGCCCTGCACCACAACTGCTCGGGCAAGCACAGCGGCATGCTGCTGCTGGCTCACGCCCTGGGCGAACCGCCAGCGACCTACCTCGATGTGAACCACCCGGTCCAGCAGGCCATTGCGCGCAGCGTCGGTCATTTCAGCGGCATTGCGGCCGATCAGCTGGTGCGCGGCATCGACGGCTGCAGCGCGCCCAATTACGCCCTGCCGCTGCGCGCGCTGGCCCACGCGTTCGCACGGCTGTCGCAAGACACGCCCGATCCGGTGTATGGCGGAGCGCCCCACCGCATCGCTCGGGCCATGAGCCGCCACCCCGAGCTGGTCTCGGGTCAGGGCCGCAACGACCTGTACCTGATGCGTGCTGGTGGTGGTGACTGGTTCAGCAAGGTCGGAGCCGATGGCGTGCAGGCCATTGCCAGCTTCAGCCTGGGCATAGGCATCGCCGCCAAGGTGAGCGATGGCAACCTGACGCCCCTGATGGTGGCGCTGGTGGCCACGCTCGACCAGCTCGGCTGGCTGGACGACGCCCGGCGCTCGGCGCTCGCGCCCTTGCTGCCGCCACCGATGAAGAACGCCGCAGGCCTGGAGGTGGGCGAGATGCGCGCGCTGATCGCCCTTTAAGCCCGGTACTTCGAGGTGATGGGGTAGCGCCAGTCCTTGCCGAAGCCCCGGTGGGTCACGCGTATGCCCACGGGCGCCTGGCGGCGTTTGTACTCGTTGATGCGGATCAGCCGCACCACCTGCTCCACCGCTGCCTGGGGGTAACCGGCGGCGACGATCTGCGCCGGGTCCTGGTCGTTCTCCATGTAGCGCTCGATGATGGCATCGAGCACCTCGTAAGGCGGCAGGCTGTCCTGATCGGTCTGGTCGGGGCGCAGTTCGGCGCTGGGTGGACGGGTGATGATGCGCTCGGGAATGGGGTTGGATCCGCTGCCGAACGGGTCGTTGGCGTTGCGCCAGCGCGCCAGGCGGAACACCAGGGTCTTGGCCACATCCTTGATGACGGCGAAACCACCAGCCATGTCGCCATAGAGCGTGCAGTAACCGGTGGCCATCTCGCTCTTGTTGCCGGTGGTGAGCACGATGCAGCCGAATTTGTTGGACAGCGCCATCAGCAGGGTGCCGCGTATGCGGGCCTGGATGTTCTCTTCGGTGGTGTCTTCCCTGAGGCCCGAAAACTCGGTCGCCAAACTCGCCTTGAACGCCTCGAACTCCGGCCTGATGGAGATCTCGTCGTAGCGCACACCCAGGCGCTCGGCCATGTCGCGGGCATCGATCCATGAAATGTCGGCTGTGTACGGCGACGGCATCATGACCGCACGCACCTTGTCGCGGCCCAACGCATCCACCGCTACCGCCAGAACCAGCGCCGAGTCGATGCCACCGGAGAGCCCGAGGATGGCACCGGGAAAACCGTTCTTGCCCACGTAGTCGCGCACACCCAGCACCAGCGCACGCCAGAGGTCCCCCTCCACCGAGTCCTCGGGCGCCACATCGCCTCGCACATGGTCCGCGTCGGCGTGCACGACAAACAGCTGCTCCGCGAAGCTGGGCGCACGCGCACCGATGACGCCGTCTGCGCCCACGGCAAAACTGCGTCCCTCGAAGACGATCTCGTCCTGACCACCCACCAGGTGGGCATAGACCAGCGGCAACCCGGTTCTGGCCACGCGTTCGCGCATGGTGGCCTCACGTTCACCACCCTTGCCGGCATGGAAAGGCGACGCATTGATGACGGCCAGCAGCTCGGCCCCTGCAGCCCTGGCTTCGTCGGCCGGCTGGTCGAACCAGGCGTCCTCGCAGATCAGCAGGCCCACCTTGAGGCCATCCACATCGAACACGCAGGGCGCATCGCCGGGCACGAAATACCGGCGCTCGTCGAACACCTGGTAGTTGGGCAGCTCGCGTTTGGCGTAGGTGTGGGTCACCACACCGTCGCAGATCACGCTGGCTGCGTTGTGCAAGCCCGCCACCGACACGCTGCGCTGGCGGCTGCCGCTGGCGGCGCGTGCCGGGTGCCCCACCACGATGTGCAGGCCCTTCAACCCCGCCGTCTCGCGGGCCACTGTTTTGAGGGCATCATCACAGGCATCTATGAAGGCCGGGCGCAGGTAGAGGTCTTCGGCGGCGTAGCCGGCCAGGGCCAGCTCGGGCGTGAGCAGCAGGCGCACGCCCTGGGCGTGGGCGGTGCGTGCGGCGTCAACGATGCGACGGGCATTGCCCGCGAGGTCGCCCACGACGAAGTTGAGCTGGGCGACACAGATGGAAACGGACATGGCAAAAAACGGGGTGAGCGGGACTGAAAACGATTATGTCACCCGGGTCTTCGGCGACCCGGCCGCCATCCCGCGCGACGCCTGGAACGCGCTGCTGCCAGCGCCCGGCGAAGCCAGCCCCTTCATCCGCCACGAGTACCTGAGCGCCCTGCACACCAGCGGCAGCGCCGTGGCCGAAACCGGCTGGACCCCGCAGTTCCTGACGCTGTGGCGGCACAACGGCACGGCCGACGAGCTGCACGCGGCCTGCCCGCTCTACGTCAAGCCCCATTCCTATGGCGAGTATGTTTTCGACTGGGCCTGGGCCAACGCCTACGCCGAGCACGGACTGAACTACTACCCCAAGGCCGTGGTGGCCGTGCCGTTCACTCCGGTGCCCGGTGCGCGGCTGCTGGCGCGCGACGACACCGCGCGCGCCGTGCTGACGCAGCGGTTGCTGGAGGTGTGCGAGGCCAGCGGCCTGTCATCACTGCACGTGCTGTTCGCACAGCCACGCGACCACGCCGCGTGTCTGGACCACCAGCTCATGGCCCGCCAGACGGTGCAGTTCCACTTCCAGAACCCCGGCCTGCCTGACTTCGATGCCCTGCTTGCCAGCCTGAGCCAGGACAAGCGCAAGAAGATCCGTCAGGAACGGCGCAAGGTGTCAGAGGCCGGCGTCCGCTTCCGCTGGGCACGTGGGTCGGACATCACGCCGGCCGACTGGGATTTCTTCTACCGCTGCTACGAGCGCACCTACCGCGAGCACGGTAACCCGCCCTACCTCCAGCGCGGGTTCTTCGATGCCATGGCGCAGGACATGCCCGAACACTGGCTGCTGTTCGTGGCCGAAAACGCGCAGGGCCACCCGATCGCCAGCAGCCTGATCGCCCTGAGCGACGGCAGCGCCCGCCCTGCCGTCGCCTATGGCCGCTACTGGGGCGCGCTGGAGCGGGTGGATTGCCTGCATTTCGAGGCCTGCTACTACCAGCCGCTGCGGTGGTGCCTGGCACACGGCGTGGGCCGCTTCGAGGGCGGAGCGCAGGGCGAGCACAAGATGGCCCGGGCCCTGATGCCGGTCGCCACCCACAGCGCCCACTGGCTGGCCCATCCGGCGTTTGCCGATGCGGTGGAGCGGTTCCTGGTGCGTGAGGGCCAGGGCGTGAACCACTACCTGGAGCACCTGGAAACAAGAAGCCCGTTCAGGCAGGGCACCTGAACGGGCTGGCTGGAACAGGTCGCGGCGGGATCAGGCCTTCTGGGCCTTCTCGTAGGCGGCAATGCCGTCCAGGATTTCCTTGTGGGCGGCCTCGGGGCCTTCCCAGCCCAGCACCTTGACCCATTTGCCGGGTTCCAGGTCCTTGTAGTGCTCGAAGAAATGCTCGATGGTCTTGAGGCGCATCGGGTTCATGTCGGCGGGTTTCTGCCAGTGCGTGTAGAGCGACAGGATCTTGTCGGTGGGCACCGCCAGCACCTTTCCGTCTTCACCGGCCTCGTCGGTCATCTTCAGGATGCCGATGGCGCGGCAGGGCACCACCACGCCGGGGATCAGCGGCACGGGGGTGATCACCAGCACGTCCACCGGGTCGCCGTCGCCCGAGATGGTCTTGGGCACGTAGCCGTAGTTGGTGGGGTAGTGCATCGCGGTGCTCATGAAGCGGTCCACGAAGATGGCCCCCGTCTCCTTGTCGACCTCGTATTTGATGGGGTCGGCGTTCATCGGGATTTCGATGATGACGTTGAAGGCTTCGGGCACCTTGCTGCCCGGGGTGACGTTGTCAAGAGACATGGTTTTTGAATGAAAGAAGGGAAACAACTCAGGATTAACCCGCATTTTACCGACGCGGACCTGACTTGCCGTTACATTCGGCGTGTTGGCCAATCGCCCTGCCCCGTGTGCCATACACGGACGGACGCGAGGAAGCAACGCAGCGGGGGTGATTCCCAAGTGCGTTGCCCCCTCCAAGTCAAGAACGAGCAGGAGCATCTTTTATGGTTGGTCAATCCGCTTTGATCTTTGCGTTGGTATGCGGCCTTCTGGCCGTGGCGTACGGCCTGTGGTCGCGCGCCTGGATCCTCGGACAGGACGCGGGCAACGCCCGCATGCAGGAAATCTCGAACGCCATCCAGGCCGGCGCCGCCGCCTACCTGGCGCGGCAGTACAAGACCATTGCCATCGTGGGCGTGGTGCTCACGGTGCTGATCGGCATCTTCCTGGATGTACCCACCGCCGTCGGTTTCGTGCTGGGCGCGGTGCTCTCGGGCGCCTGCGGCTTCATCGGCATGAACATCTCGGTGCGCGCCAACGTGCGCACCGCGCAGGCGGCCACCAAAGGCATTGGCCCGGCACTGGATGTTGCGTTCCGCGGCGGCGCCATCACCGGCATGCTGGTCGTGGGCCTGGGCCTGCTGGGCGTGGCCGGCTTCTTCTGGTACCTCACCGCCAACGGCATCGCCACCGACCTGGCCAAACAGCTCAACCCGCTGATCGGCTTCGCCTTCGGCTCCTCGCTGATCTCCATCTTCGCCCGCCTGGGTGGCGGCATCTTCACCAAGGGCGCCGACGTGGGTGCCGATCTGGTGGGCAAGGTGGAAGCCGGCATCCCCGAGGACGACCCGCGCAACCCGGCCGTGATTGCCGACAACGTGGGCGACAACGTGGGTGACTGTGCCGGCATGGCGGCCGACCTGTTCGAGACCTACGCGGTCACACTGATCGCCACCATGGTGCTGGGCGCCCTGATGGTCACGTCTGCGCCGATGCAGGCGGTGCTGTACCCGCTGGTGCTGGGTGCGGTGTCCATCATCGCCTCCATCATCGGCTGCTTCTTCGTCAAGGCCTCGCCTGGCATGAAGAACGTGATGCCGGCCCTGTACAAAGGCCTGGCCATCGCCGGTGTGCTGTCGCTCATCGCGTTCTACTTCGTCACGGTCAATCTGATGCCCGACAACGCCACCGGCGCCAGCGGCAGCCAGATGCGCCTGTTCGGTGCCTGCGCCGTGGGTCTGGTGCTGACCGCCGCCCTGGTGTGGATCACAGAGTTCTACACCGGCACGCAGTACAAACCGGTGCGGCACATCGCCCAGGCCTCCACCACCGGGCATGGCACCAACATCATTGCCGGCCTGGGCGTTTCCATGCGCTCCACCGCCTGGCCGGTGATCTTCGTGTGCATCGCCATCATGGTGTCCTACGGGCTGGCCGGTCTCTATGGCATCGCCATCGCGGCCACGTCCATGCTGAGCATGGCCGGCATCGTGGTGGCACTGGACGCCTACGGCCCCATCACCGACAACGCCGGTGGCATTGCCGAGATGGCTGAGCTGCCCAGCAGCGTGCGCGACATCACCGACCCGCTGGACGCCGTGGGCAACACCACCAAGGCCGTGACCAAAGGCTACGCCATCGGTTCGGCCGGCCTGGCCGCGCTGGTGCTGTTCGCCGACTACACCCACAAGCTGGAAACCTACGGCCACAAGATCAGCTTCGATCTGTCCGACCCCATGGTCATCGTCGGCCTGTTCATTGGCGGGCTGATTCCCTACCTGTTCGGCGCCATGGCCATGGAAGCCGTGGGCCGCGCAGCCGGCTCGGTGGTGGTTGAGGTGCGCCGCCAGTTCCACGAGATCAAGGGCATCATGGAAGGCACGGCCAAACCCGAGTACGGCAAGGCCGTGGACATGCTGACCACCGCGGCCATCAAGGAAATGGTGATCCCCAGCCTGCTGCCGGTGGTCGTACCCATCCTGGTGGGTGTGTTCCTGGGTCCGAAAGCGCTGGGCGGCCTGCTGATGGGCACCATCGTCACCGGCCTGTTCGTGGCCATCTCCATGTGCACCGGCGGCGGCGCCTGGGACAACGCCAAGAAATACATCGAAGACGGCCACCACGGCGGCAAAGGCTCGGAGGCTCACAAGGCCGCCGTCACCGGTGACACCGTGGGCGACCCCTACAAGGACACCGCCGGCCCTGCCGTGAACCCGCTGATCAAGATCATCAACATCGTGGCACTGCTGATCGTGCCGCTGCTGCCCATGGCCGCCTGAACGGCCCGGCTGTGGCTCAAGGCCCGCCTCGGCGGGCCTTTTTCATGAATGCGTGAGCGCCCGAACGGTGGCCGCCGCACTCGGGGCCAGCTCCCTTAGGCGCCCTGCCTGCCCCGCCTCCACCCGCTGCAGCACCAGCTCCGTGATGCCTCCCACCGCGGCCAGCGCCAGTTCGGGGGTGAGCCGCGGTGCGTGCTCAGCTCCACCGTTGACGGTGACCAGCATGAAATCGGACAGCTGGCGCAGCACCTCGCGCCGCACCCGCAACCCTTCAGGGCCCAGGTGGTGGATCTCGACGAACAGCGCGTGAACCAGGCCGGGGTTCATCTCCAGGTGGGCAAAGTAGGCCTGCAGTGCCTGCTCCACCTGGTCCTGCCAGGGTCGCTCGGGGCGCACCGCCTCGCGCAGCGTGCGCAAAGCCGAGCCGCTGGCGGCCCGGTACAGCGCCAGAAAGCAGGCTTCCTTGCCGGGAAAGTGTTCGTAGAAGGTGCGCTTGGAAACACCCGCCTCGGCCACCAGGTCAGCGATGGTCGTGGCGGTGATGCCCTTCTCGCTGGCCAGGTGGGCCATGGCCTGCAGAAGCCGGCTACGGTGGTCGTCGGTGGTATCCATTTGTGGGTCCGCATCTTAGGCGCTGCGCTTGACAGGCCGTCCGTCTGGCCTCAACATCGCGCCATGGTACCAATTGGTACCGATATTTTCCATATAGAGAAACATCATGGCCGACCTGCCCGTGCGCCGCCTGCTGATCGACCTCAAGACCCCATTCGCACCCGACTGGTGTGGTGGGGACGCCTTCCTGAGCGCCTTCTTCAACGCCCTGTCCATGAGCTTCCCTGTGGGCGAGCAGTTCTTCATCGATGCGGTGAGGGGTGGCCACGCCGCCCTGCCCACCGAGCAGCAGGAGCGCTGGCGCCCCGAGGTGCAGGGCTTCGTGGGCCAGGAGGCGACCCACCGCCACATCCACGCGCAGTTCAACCGCCACCTGGAGGAACAGGGCCTGGTCAACGCCTGGGAGCCGCGCGCCCGTGAACGCCTGGCCCTGCTGGCCGGCACCGACCCCCGCCACGCACTCGCCATCACCGCCGCCAACGAACACTTCACCGCACTGTTCGCCGACTGGCTGCTGCGACACCCGGAAATCTTCGGCAACGCCGAGCCGCGCCTGCGCACGCTGTGGCTGTGGCACAGCGCGGAGGAAACGGAACACAAGTGCACGGCCTTTGACCTCTACCGCGCACTCGGCGGCAACGAGGCCTGGCGCAAGACCTGGATGAACCGCATCACCCTCGTCTTCCTGGGCGACACCCTGCGCCAGACCGTGCTCAACCTGCGACTGAGTGGCCAGTTGTGGAAATGGGCGACCTGGCGCAGTGCATGGAAACACCTGCTGGGCCGCGACGGCATCCTGCGCCAGAGCTACGCCCCGTGGCGTCGCTATTTCCGCGCGGAATTCCACCCCAGCGAGCAGGACGGCCAGCTCTCGCGCGACTGGCTGGCGCACAACACGGCCGTGTTCCGCGAAGTGGGCAACGCGGCCTGAGCGCCGGTTTCAGCGCGCTCGCACGCGTGCACTGCTGGCCACCGCCTGCGCCTTGGGCAGCAGGCGTGGGTAGAAGCCCAGCCGGGGCGCAGTGAACGCCAGGGCATACAGCCTGTCCTGCTCCACCGCCAGCCAGGCCTGGCCCGTGAGGTGCACCTCGTCGTGCTTGCGCACCACCGAGAACTGGACGTTCAGGCCCGACGCCACGCCTGCAAACGGTTGTGGCTGGACCTTGCTGACCTGGACCATGGAGCCATCGAGCGCATAGAGCGCCTCGACCAGCCCGACCATCTGTTCGCTGGACATGCCCTTGGTGAACACCGGTGGTTTGACGTTGGCACCAGAGGCCACCTTGAACAGGGTCTCGCCCGAGGCCAGACCACCCCAGATCCGCAGCTGGTCGAGTGCCACGCCCTCCTGGCTCCAGAGATCAAAAGGCTGGTAGCTGCCCGCAGCGCTGAGCCGGTTCCAGGCGTCGGGCACTTCCACGGTGAGGCGCTCACCCACCGTCTGCGGCCCTTCCATCTTGACGATGGACGAGCAGGCGGTCAGCAAGAGCGCGAGAACCAGACAGGCGATTCGTTTCATGGGGTCAGTTGCTCCAGATGGCTTCGTATGAGGGCGGCGTCTGGCGCCTCAGGCGCCAGCTCCAGAAAACGTTGCAAGGCCTCGCGGGCCGGGCCCGACTGTCCTTGCTGACGGTGCAGCAGGCCCAGTGCCCGGTGGGCCTGGGGTGGCGCATCGGCCTGGGCGACCAGGTGTTGCAGATCGGCCAGTGCGGCGGCCGCATCGTCGGGGCCGTTGCGTTGCTGACGGGCCAGCGCCCGTGTAAAGCGGGCCTGGAGGTCGTCCGGCCGGCGTTGCAGCAGCCGGTCGCACAGGTTCAGGGTTTCGGCGTGCTGGCCACGCCGCAATTCATCTTGCAACCAGCCGCCACGTTGCGCGGCAATACGGTCGGCAAACGCCTGCTCGCCGGTTTCGCCACCGCGAAGACCCGCCAGACTCAGCAGCTCGTCGCGACGCGTTTCCATGGCCGGATGGGTCGCCACCATGGGGTTGCGTCTGGCCGGGTCCTCGTGGCCACCGGCCTTCACCTCGGCCATGAGGTTGTCCCACACACGGGCGGCCTCGCGGCCGTCGTAGCCCGCGCGCTGCAACAGGCCCATGCTCAGGCGGTCCGCGCGGGTTTCATGCTCGCGCGAAAACGCGAACATGCTGGCCAGCATGCCCAGCTGGGCGATGGCGCCAATGGCGCCGAACAGGCCGATGAACTGACCGAAGGCCGCTCGCCCGCGCACGTCGCGCAGCCGCTCGATGGAATGACGCTCGAGGTAATGAGCCAGTTCATGGCCCAGCACGGCACACAGCTGGGCCTCGTTCTCCACCCGCAGCAAAAGCCCGGACCACACCTGCAGCATGCCGTTGGGTGCCATGGAGGCGTTGAACAGCGGTGTGCGCACCACGTACACGCGCACATCGGCGCAGTGCTCGCCACCGAGCTTGCACACCAGCTGGTAGAGGTAGTCGTTGAGGGCCTGATCCCGCACCAGAAAGGGGCTGCGGCGCAGCCGCGTCTCTTCGCGGTCCATCATGGCCCACAGACCGCCCTCATCGGTCTCTATGGCTGGGCGGGTGAAACGCGTCGGCAATGCAGGGCCGCTGGTATCGCTGGCCAGTGCCTCGAAGCCCCAGCCCAGCGCACCGGCGCCCAGGCAATGCAGACAGCCGCGCCGCGACCACAGCCGCGCACCACCAGACACCTCAGGTGTCATGGCTTGGCGTGCGCCGGAAAGCCTTTGAGCAGCACCTCGACCGTTTCCTTGGCAGGCTGCTCCTCACGCAGATCGCCGGTACCGCGTGCCAGGTGGTTGAACCACACCACACGGCCGGTGCGCAGGTCGACCAGCGACGCGTACCCCACCTGCACGCCACCCACCAGGCCCACGCCCAGGATGGCCATGACCACCATCGTGGCCTTGCGCTCGGCGCTGGCGTAGCTGTCGCGCACCCAGGTGAACAGCGCGTAGTCGGCACCGGTGCGTTCGCGCAGCGGTGCCACGGCTTCGCCCAGGCTCCAGTCCAGCAGCCCTGCCTTGGTGGGCAGTGCATTGATGCCACCGATCATGTGGTGAATGAACACCGACTGGGCCACCGCACCATGCAGCGAGTTGAGCTCGGCAAATTCGTCCAGAGCGCGCTCGTCGAGTTCCTGCACGTTGCCCAGCCGCGTGGCGTCCATCAGGTAGCGGCGCAGGTGCTTGCGGGCGGTCTCGGTCCAGTCGGCACGCGGCTCCTGGACGCCACCCGCACTCAGGGAGAACAGTTCGGTGTCTGGCGGCACGAGCACGATGCGTGTGCCAGCGGGCCGCGCGGTGAAGCCCGGCGCCAGCTGCTTGGAACCTGCAGGTACCGGCGCGGGTGCCGGCGCCTGCGCCTGCGCATGAGCCATGCCCCAACTCACACCCAAGCCCACCACGGCGGCCCACAGCCACCGTTGTCCTGTCGTTTTCAGCATGCGGTCCTCTTACCCTCTGATATTTGTGGCGGCATTCTAGTCACGGGTGGTCCAATGCCAGGTCGCGGGTAGCGCAGGGAACACATCGAGGGTTTCCCACAATGGCGCATGCCAGATTTCCTCGCCGCCTCAGAGGGCCGGCGTCTTCAGGGTAAACCCGGTTCGTCTCTGGCCCACTCAACTTGTACGATAACCATATGAGACGACAACAAGCCCGGAGACCATGAACAGCGGCACCGTCGAACCGCTGCAGGCTCCCGAACGCCTGACGGACAAGCTGGCCTCGTTGCTGATGCAGCGCATAGAGGCCGGCGAGCTGGCGCCCGACCAGCGACTGCCCACCGAGCAGAAGCTGTCCGAGCAGTTCGGCGTATCGCGCACGGTGGTGCGTGAAGCGGTGAGCCGGCTCAAGTCCATCGGCATGCTCACCTCGCGCCAGGGCGCAGGCGTGTTCGTGGCGCCGCGCCACCAGGCGCGCGCGCTGGCGTTCGACCCCACCGTGCTGTCGTCCATGGAATCGGTGCTGCAGGTGGTGGAGGTGCGACGCGGCCTGGAGGCCGAGGTGGCTGCCATCGCTGCCCAGCGCATGACGCCTGAGAAGGCCCAGACCGTCGCTGCCGCCCTGGCCCGGCTGGAGAGCTGCCCGCCCCAGGGGGCCGAGGGCGTTGAGGCCGACCTGCAGTTCCACCGCAGCATCGCCCGCGCCACAGACAACCCGCACTACGAGCGCCTGCTGGGCTTTCTGGAGCAGTACCAGCGCGACGCCATGTACGTCACCCGCACCAACGAGTCGCTCGACAGCGAATACATGGTGCAGGTGGCCGGAGAACACCGCGCCATTGCCGAAGCGGTGATGAGAGGCGACGCCACCGCCGCCCGCGAGGCCGCCATGCGCCACATGGTCAATGCCGCCCACCGCATCGAACACGCGGCGCCGCCGATTCGGCGTGCGCTCGACGCCCTGTTGACCCCTCCCCCTTGCGCATGACCACTTCCTCTGTTTCCAAGCCCGTGCTGGGCGTTGTCGGCCTGGGCTCCATGGGCCTGGGCGCCGCCTCCTCGGCCGTTCGCCGCGGCCTTGTCACCTGGGGATGTGACCCACGCCCCGAAGCCCGCGCCGCGTTCGTGCAAGCGGGCGGCCACGCCGTGGCCGATGCCAGCGAACTCGCGCACTGCGACGTGGTGCTGCTGCTGGTGGTGAACGCCGCACAGACCGAGCAGGTGTTGTTTGGCGAGCGCGGCCTGGCTGCCCTGCTCAAACCCGGTGCCACCGTGATCGCATCCGCCACCGTGGACCCTGCCCTGCCCCCCCGCTGGGAACAGCGCCTGGCCGAACGCGGTATCCACCTGATCGACGGCCCTGTTTCGGGCGGTGCACGCAAGGCTGCCGACGGCCAGATGACCGTGATGGCATCGGGTCAACCCCAGGCCTTCGCCGCCGCCGAGGTGGCACTCAACGCCATCGCGGGCAAGGTCTACCGCCTGGGCGACCGTGCCGGGGTGGGGTCCACCGTGAAGATGGTGAACCAGCACCTGGCCGGCGTGCACATCGCCAGCGCCTGCGAGGCCATGGCGCTGGGCATGAAGGCCGGAGCCGACCCGCGCCAGCTCTATGAGGTGATCTGCAACAGCGCCGGCATGAGCTGGATGTTCGAGAACCGCGTGCCCCACATCCTCGATGGCGACTACACCCCGTTGTCGGCGGTGAACATCTTCGTGAAGGACCTGGGCATCGTGCTCGACGCCGCGCACGAGATGAAATTCCCGCTGCCGCTGGCCGCCGCCGCGCACCAGCTCTACCTGGCCACCGCCGCCATGGGCCTGGGCGGCGAGGACGACTCGGCCGTGGTCAAGTTCTACGCGCAGCTGGCTGGCCTCCAGCTCCCGGGGGCGGCCGCATGATCCTCGGCGTCATCGCAGACGACTTCACCGGTGCCACCGACGTGGCCAGCATGCTGGTGCGCGCCGGCATGCGCACGGTGCAGGTGCTGGGCGTGCCGACAGGGCCACTGCCTGACGCCGACGCCGTGGTGGTCGCACTCAAGACCCGCACCATCGCACCCGCCGACGCGGTGGCGCAAAGCCTGCAGTCCCTGGCCGCGCTGCGCGCCGCCGGTGCGCGCCAGATCTACTTCAAGTACTGCTCCACCTTCGACTCCACGCCACAAGGCAACATCGGCCCCGTCACCGACGCGCTGATGGACGCGCTGGGCACCGACTTCACCATCGCCTGCCCCGCCTTCCCCGAAAACGGCCGCACGGTCTACCGGGGCCACCTGTTCGTCGGCGACCAGCTGCTGAGCGATTCGGGCATGCGCCAGCACCCGCTCACCCCCATGACCGACGCCAACCTGGTGCGCGTGCTGCAGCCGCAGACCACCCAGGCGGTGGGCCTCTTGCCACACGCCACCGTGGGCCAGGGTGCCGAGGCCACACGCGAACACATCGGCACGTTGCGCGCGCAGGGTGTGCGCATCGCGGTGGCCGACGCCATCGCCAACGCCGACCTGCTCACGCTGGGCGAGGCCTGCGCCGATCTCCCGCTCATCACCGCCGGCTCGGGCGTGGCGCTGGGACTGCCACCTGCCTATGCACGGCGTGGCTGGCTGACACCCGATGCCCACGCCGCGCAACTGGCGGCGCTGGATGGCGCCAGTGCCGTGGTCTCGGGCTCGTGCTCGGTGGCCACCAACGGCCAGGTGCAACGCTGGTTGGCGGGCGGGGGTGCGGCGGTGCAGCTCGATCCGCTCGCGCTGCACCAGGGCCAGCAATCGGCCGATACCCTGCTGGCCCAGGCCCGTGCCGCCCTGGCCGAAGGCCCCGTGCTGGTTTACGCCACCGCCGCACCCGAACGTGTGGGTGCGGTGCAGGCCGCACTCGGCGTGGAGGCCGCTGGCGCCCTGGTCGAACACACGCTGGCCCGCGTGGCCCGTGGCCTGGTGGACGCGGGCGTGCGGCGCCTGGTGGTGGCCGGTGGCGAAACCTCGGGCGCGGTGGTGCAGGCGCTGGGTGTGCAGGAACTGCGCATAGGTCCCGCCATCTGCCCCGGCGTGCCCTGGACGGAGACCACCGAGCCCGGCACCGGCGAACGCCTGCAGCTCGCACTCAAATCCGGCAACTTCGGCGGGCCTGACTTCTTCCGTGAGGCGCTGGCATGAGCGCGGCACAGGCGAACATCCGAGCCGAAATCGCCCGCGTGGGCGCCTCGCTGTTCCAGCGCGGCTACGTGCACTCCAGCGCTGGCAACATCAGCGTGCGCCTGTCGGCCGATGAGGGCGGCGGTTTCCTCATCACCCCCACCGACGCCTGCCTGGGTTTCCTCGACCCTGACCAGCTCGCCTGGGTGGACGCCGACGGCAACCAGCGCGCCGGCGCACGCGCCAGCAAGACGCTGGCCCTGCACCGCCGCATCTACGAACAGGCCCCGCAGGCGCGCTGCGTGCTGCACACCCACAGCACCCATCTGGTGGCGCTCACGCTGCAGGGCGTGTGGAGCGCCGACGACATCCTGCCCCCCATCACGCCCTACCAGGTGATGAAGGTCGGTCATGTGCCGCTGGTGGCGTATGCCGTGCCCGGCGATGCCACGGTGGCCGATGCCGTGGCCACGCACATCCGGCAGCGGCCCGCCCTGCAGGCCGTGATGCTGGAGCGCCTGGGCCCGGTGGTGTGGCACGACAGCCCGGCACGCGCCATGGCGCTGCTGGAGGAACTGGAAGAGACCGCCCGCCTGTGGCTCATGACCACGCCCCGCCCCGCGCCGCTGACCGACGCCCAGATCAACGAACTGCGCCAGCGCTTCAACGCTCCCTGGTAAATCATGAACCCCCACGCTCATCACTTCGTGTATTCGCTGCCCCCCGAGGGGGCGCACGCCTCCCTTGGGGCGGCCCGGCGGGAGGCTTGACTGCGATGCCGCGTTTCGCCGCCAACCTATCGATGATGTACACCGAAGTGCCCTTCCTGGAGCGCTTCGCCGCCGCCGCAGCCGACGGCTTCGATGCCGTCGAGTACCTGTTCCCCTACGACTTCGAACCCGCACAGGTCGCTGCACAACTCAAGGCCCATGGCCTGACGCAGGCCCTGTTCAACCTGCCCCCAGGCGACTGGACCGCGGGCGAGCGCGGCATGGCCTGCCACCCGGGCCGCGAAGCCGAGTTCGCCGCCAGCGTGGAACGCGCCTTGCCCTACGCCGAAGCCACCGGCTGCCGCCGCCTGCACGCCATGGCCGGCCTGGTGCCCGCCGGCCACACCGAAGCTGCCCAGCGCGCCACCTACGTGCACAACCTGCGCCATGCCGCCGCACGCCTGGCGCCCTTGGGGCTCACGCTGGTGATCGAGCCCATCAACCTGCGCGACATGCCCGGCTACTACCTGAGCTTGCAGCAGCAGGCACACGACATCGTGGCCGAAGTGGGCGCGCCCAACCTGAAGGTGCAGATGGACCTCTACCACTGCCAGGTCATGGAAGGTGATCTCACCCGCCGTCTGGAGCGGCACTTCGCCGGCGTGGGCCACATCCAGATCGCCGGCGTGCCCGATCGCCACGAACCCGACGCGGGTGAAGTGGACTTCACCCACCTGTTCCACCGCCTCGACGCGCTCGGCTACGACGGCTTCGTCGGCTGCGAATACCGCCCGCGCGCCGGCACCAGCGCCGGTCTGGGCTGGCTCAAACGCTGGCGCGACAACCACCAGAAGACCTCGGCATGAACATCCTCATCACCGGCGGCGCCGGCTTCCTGGGCAGCCGCCTTGCGCGCGACCTGCTGTCACGCGGCACCTTCAAGGGCCAGACCATCACCCGGCTGATGCTGGCCGACCTGTTCCCGCCTCGCACCGAGCTGAGCGCCGACCCGCGTGTGTCGTCCCTGAGCGGCGACCTGCTGACCCAGATACCCGAGCTGTTCACCCAGCGCTGGGATGCGGTGTTCCATCTCGCATCCGCCGTCTCGGGCGAATGCGAGGCCGACTTCAACCTCGGCCTGCACGCCAACCTGGACACCACCCGCCGCCTGCTCGATGCCTGTCGCGCACAGACCGAAGCCGGCCACCCCGCGCCCACCTTCTTTTTCTCCAGTTCGGTGGCGGTGTTCGGCAGTGACCCCGGTCTGCCGCTGCCCGCCGTGGTGCGCGACGACACGCTGCCCACGCCGCAGTCCAGCTACGGCATCCACAAGTTCGTGTGCGAGCAGCTGGTGGCCGACTACACCCGCAAGGGCTACATCGACGGCCGTGCCGCGCGGCTCATGACGGTGTCCGTTCGCCCGGGCAAACCCAACGGCGCGGCCTCGGGCTTCCTCTCGGGCCTGTTGCGCGAGCCGCTGGCCGGCCAGCCCAGCAACAACCCGGTCCCGCTGGACACGCGGGTGGCGCTGTCGTCACCCGCCAACACCGTGGCCGGCATCCTCATCGTGGCGGAGGCCGGCCGCGAGTCGCTGCAGGGCCGCACCGCCATCAACCTGCCTGCGCTCACCGTCAGCGTGGGCGAGATGATCGCCGCGCTGCAAGCCCTGGCCGGCCCGCGCGCCACCGCGCTCATCACCCACCAACCCGATCCTGCCATCACGCGCATCGTCGCGGGCTGGCCGGCCCGCTTCGACAGCCCCCGCGCAGCCGCGCTGGGCCTGCGTGCCGATGCGGATTTCGCCGCCGTGCTGCGGCAGTACGTGAACGACCATCCGGACGCGGTGAAACTGCCGGGCTGATGGAGTTTCTTTTTCCTTCCCAACCACAACGGAGACAACACATGAAAGCTGTGATCAAACCCCTGGCCCTGGCCACCCTGCTGGCCGCTGCCGCTGGCGCGCAAGCGCAGACCGTGCTCAAGATCGGCTACGCCACCTCGCCCACCTCGCACTACGGCGTGGGCTCCACCGTGTTCTGCGAAGAGATCGAGAAAGGCACACAAGGCCGCTACAAGTGCCAGCAGTTCCCCAACTCCGCCCTGGGCGGCGAGCGTGAGCAGATCGAGGCCGTGCAGCTGGGCACGCAGGACCTGGTGAACACCTCCACCGGCCCGCTGGGCAACTTCGTGCCCGAGGTCAAGATCGTCGACATCCCCTTCCTGTTCCGCGACTACGACCACGCCCGCAAGGTGATGGACGGCCCGATCGGCCAGGACCTGCAGAAGAAGATGGAAGCCAAGGGCCTGATCAACCTGGCCTGGACAGAAAACGGCTTCCGCCACATGACCAACAGCAAGCGCGCCATCGTGCAGGCCAACGATGCCAACGGCCTGAAGATGCGCACCATGGAAAACAAGGTGCACATGGACGGCTACAAGACCTTCGGCATCCTGCCCACGCCCATGCCCTTCCCCGAGCTGTTCACCGCGCTTCAGCAAGGCACCGTGGACGGCCAGGAAAACCCCATCCCCGTGATCCTGTCGTCCAAGTTCTCGCAGGTGCAAAAACACCTGTCGCTGACCGGCCACGTCTACTCGCCCGCGGCACTCATCCTGTCGCCCACGGTGTGGAACAAGCTGTCTGCAACAGACAAGGCCGTGTTCTCCGAAGCCGGCAAGAAAGCCGCAGCGGCCCAGCGCAAGAAGGTGAACGATGACGAGAACAACGGCATCGCCCAGCTGGAAAAAGAGGGCATGACGGTGGTCAAGCAGGTCAACGGCGAGAGCTTCCGCAAGGCCGTGGCACCCGCTTACCAGCAGTACGCGCGCGAGTTTGGCGCCGACAAGATCGCTGCCATCCAGGCGGTGAGGTAAGACCACCCATGACGGCCTGCGTGCGGGCCGTCGCCCCCTCAAGGGGGCGGCATCCGCGGACCGGCAGCGCCGGCTCCGCGATGCCCCCGGCTTGGGATTCCTGTACTCGAAGGCCGTTTTCATGAAAACCTTCATCCTGCGTCTGGACCGCCTGCTCACGGGCCTGTGCCTCAACTTGGCCTGCCTGCTGCTCGCGGTCATCTCGTGTTTCGGCCTGTGGCAGGTCGCCAGCCGTTTCGTGTTTTCGCAGCCCTCCACCTGGACGGAAGAGTCCATGCGGCGGCTGCTGATCTGGATGGTGCTGCTCGGTGTCGTGGCCGCCCTGCGCATCGGTGCCATGGTCTCGGTCGACCTGATGCTGCGCCTGTCGCGCGGCGCCTGGCGCTCCACCGTTCGCGGCGTCATCACCGGCGTCAACCTGAGTTTCCTCGCGGTGGTGGCCTGGTTCGGCATCGACCTCGCGTACCGCGTGCGCTTCCAGACCTTTGCCAGCATGGAGCTGTCCATGGCCTGGGCCTACGCGGCGCTGCCCGTGGGCGCGCTGCTGGCCATGGTGGCGGTGCTCGCCAACCACCTGGATCCCCAGAACGAAGAACTGGCCAACGCCTCGTAAACCAAGGCCTCACCATGCCATTGACCCTGCTCGTCACCATGCTGCTGGGCTTCGCCTTCAGCATTTCCATTGCCATCTCCATTGGCGGCTCCGCCATCCTGGGCTTGGCGCTGTTCGACAGCGACAAGCTCATCCTGGTGCCCAAGGAGATGTTCACCGCCATCGACAAATTCCCGCTGGCGGCCATTCCCTTCTTCATCCTGGCCGGCAACCTGATGGAAACCGGCGGCATCTCGCGCCGCCTGGTCGAGTTCGCCAAGTCCCTGGTGGGCGGTGTGCAGGGCGGCCTGCCCATGACCTGTGTGCTCACCTGCATGATCTTCGCGGCCGTCTCGGGCTCGTCGGTGGCCACCACCTTCGCCATCGGCGCCATCCTGATCCCGGCGCTGGTCAAGCACGGCTACCCGCGCACCTACGCGGCCTCGCTGCAGGCCACCTCGGCCGAGCTGGGCGTGATCATCCCGCCGTCCATCCCCATGATCCTGTTCGGCGTGTCGGCCGAAGTCTCTATCGGCGAGCTGTTCATTGCCGGTGTGGTGCCAGGCCTGCTGATCGGTGGCACGCTGATGCTGTTCGTGCACCTGTACTGCCGCTACAAGGGCTGGGGCAAACAGGACGGCGACGGCCGCCTGCCGGTTCTGCGCTCCACCCGCAACGCCGCCTGGGCGCTGATGATGCCGGTGATCATCCTCGGTGGCATCTACGGCGGCGTGTTCACACCCACCGAGGCCTCGGTGGTGGCCGTGTTCTACGCGCTGCTGGTCGGCCTGGTCATACACCGCGAGCTGAACCTCAAGGACCTGATGCCCGTGCTGCGCAAGTCGGTGATCTCCAGCGCGGTCATCATGTTCATCATCGCCAACGCCGGTCTGTTCGCCTTCCTGATCACCCGCGCCGGCATCCCGGATGCCATCGGCCTGTGGCTCAAGGACATCCTGCAGTCGCCCGGCTGGTTCCTGCTAGGCGTGAACGCCGCCCTGTTTGTCATCGGCATGTTCATCGAGACCTCGGCCGCCATCATCGTGCTGGCGCCCATCCTGGTTCCTGTCGCGGTGTTCTTCGGCATCGACCCGGTGCACTTCGGCATCATCATGGTGGTCAACCTCGCCATGGGCATGATCACGCCACCCTTCGGTGTCAACCTGTTCGCGGCCTGCACGGTGGCCAAGATCTCGCTGGACCAGATCATCAGGCACCTGCTGCCCTTCGTGCTGGTGATCATGGGCTGCCTGGCCGTCATCACCTACGTGCCCACCATTTCCCTGGCCCTGCGCGATGCCGTGTTTGCCAAACCGCCGGCCGTCGCCCCCATAGGTCCGGCCCCGGCCATCGGCCCGCAGTGAGGACCTTGCCATGCCCCTGAACTTCATCGCCAACCAGCCCGCTCGCAGCGCCTCGGGCCAGACGCTGCCCGTCATCGACCCCGCCGACGGCCAGCCCTACGACACCATCGAGCGCAGCAACGCCGCCGATGTGGACGCGGCAGTACAGGCCGCACGCCACTGCCTGGACAGCGCCTGGAGCCGCCTCACCGCCGCCGAGCGCGGGCGCCTGCTGATGAAACTCAGCGCCAAGGTGGCCGAGCACGCCGAGGAGCTCGCCGCCATCGAGCAGCGCGACTGCGGCAAGCCGACCAAACAGGCCAGGGCGGACGCTCTCGCGCTGGTTCGCTACTTCGAGTTCTACGCCGGTGCGGGCGACAAGCTGCACGGTGACACCATCCCCTATCTGGACGGCTACAGCGTGCTCACCTGGCGCGAGCCCCACGGCGTGACCGGTCATGTGATCCCGTGGAACTACCCCATGCAGATCTTCGGCCGCAGCGTGGGCGGTGCACTGGCTGCGGGCAACGTGTGCGTGGTGAAGCCCTCGGAAGACGCCTGCCTGTCACTGATACGCGTGGCCGAGCTGGCGGCCGAGGTGGGCTTTCCGCCTGGCGCCATCAACATCGTCACCGGCTACGGCCACGAGGTGGGCGACGCGCTGGCGCGCCACCCGGGTATCGACCACATCAGCTTCACCGGCAGCCCGCGCGTGGGCACGCTGATCCAGCAGGTAGCGGCGGAGCGCCACTGCCCCGTCACGCTGGAGCTGGGCGGCAAAGGCCCGCAGATCATGTTCGACGACGCCGACGTGGACGCCGCCCTGCCCTTCCTCATCAACGCCATCGTGCAGAACAGCGGCCAGACCTGCAGCGCCGGCTCGCGTCTGCTGGTGCAGCGAGGCCTCTACGACAAGCTGCTGGAGCGTGTGGGCCAGGCTTTCACCACCCTGCGCGCCGGTCCGCCCCGGCTGGATCTCGACCTCGGCCCGCTGATCCGCCAGACCCAGATGGAGCGCGTGCGCGGCTTCCTGGAACAGGCGCGCGCCGACGGCATCGCCACCGTGGCCCAGGGCCGCGTGGTGGACGAGGCCCCGTCCACCGGCTACTACGCTGCGCCCACGCTGCTGCGCGACGTGCCCATCACCCACCGGCTGGCACAGGAAGAGGTGTTCGGCCCGGTGCTCGCCGCCATGCCCTTCGACGACGAAGACCACGCCGTGGCGCTGGCCAACGGCACCTCCTTCGGGCTGGTGGCGGGCGTGTGGACGCGCGACGGCGCGCGCCAGTTCCGCATGGCCAAACGCGTCAAGGCCGGCCAGGTCTTCATCAACAACTACGGCGCCGGTGGCGGCGTCGAGCTGCCCTTTGGCGGCGTCAAGTCCAGCGGCTACGGCCGCGAAAAAGGTTTCGAGGCCCTGCTGGGCTTCACCACATTGAAAACCGTGGCCATCCGCCACGGCTGAACCCGACAACGGAGACCCCCCATGCGTTTGAAAGACAAGTCCATCATCGTGACCGGTGCCGGCAACGGCATCGGTGAAGGCATTGCCAAGCGGCTGGCCGAAGAAGGCGCGGCCGTGATCGTCAACGACGTCAACGTGGCCGGCGGCGAGCGTGTGGTCGCCGAAATACTCGGCTCCGGCGGCAAGGCCAGCTTCGTCGCCGCCGACGTCACGAAATCGGCTGACGTGAAAGCCCTGGTGGAAGCCGCCGTGGCCCGCCACGGCAAGCTGGACGTGTTCGTGAACAACGCCGGCTGGACGCACAAGAACCAGCCCGCGCTGGACGTGCCCGAAGAAGAGTTCGACCGCTGCTACGCGGTCAACGTCAAGAGCATCTACCTCTCCACCATCCACGCCGTGCCCGCGTTTCGCCGCAATGGCGGTGGCGCCTTCATCAACATCGCCTCCACCGCCGGTGTGCGCCCTCGCCCGGGCCTCACCTGGTACAACGGTTCCAAGGGCGCGGTCATCACCACCAGCAAGTCGCTCGCGGCCGAGCTGGGTCCGGACAACATCCGCGTCAACTGCGTGAACCCGGTGATGAACCCCTTCACCGGGCTGGGCGCTGCCTTCGCCGGTGGCGAGCTCACCGAAGAGCGTCTGGCCAAGTTCCGCAGCACCATACCGCTGGGCCGCTTCTCCACCCCGCTGGATGTGGCCAACGCCGTGCTCTACCTCGCCAGCGACGAGGCCGCCTTCATCTCGGGCGTCAACCTGGAAGTGGACGGCGGCCGCTGCGTCTGAACGGCAGCGCCCCGGGCGGGCCTGCGAGAATCGCGGCTGTGAATCCGCCCTTCCCGCTGTCAGAGCTCACCCCCCACCCCGCGCAAGCCGCACCGGCCCACACGCGGTTGCGGGCCGGCGTTCAATGGATGCCCGGTGGTGGGCTGGCGCTGTGCTACGAGCTGCAGGCACCAGCCGATGCCATCGCCTGGCCACCCGAAGCGACACCCGGCCCAGCCGATGGCCTGTGGCAAGTCACCTGCTTCGAAGCCTTTGTGTCGGCCGGCCAGCCGGCGTACCACGAGTTCAATTTTTCGCCTTCGGGCCAGTGGGCGTTCTACCGATTCAGCGCGGAACGCCAGCGCAGCCCCGACAGCACCGGCCCAGGCGTGGAAGGTTTTTCGCCCGCCATCGTGTGCTCGCACGGCAACGACCGCTTCATGCTGCGCACGCAGCTGCCCCGGCAGGCCTTGCCCGCCGCAACCGCTGAGGGCTGGCAGGTGGGCCTGACCGCCGTGCTGCAGGCCCGCGACGGCAGCCTCAGCTACTGGGCCTGGCACCACCCGGTGCCCGAGCGACCCGACTTCCACCACCCCGCCGGCCGGACCCTGCACCTGCCCGCCCCCTCACCTGCACCCTCACCCTCACCCTCACCCGCCCCATGAAATTCGGCATCGAACGCCTGCTTGAAGACCCGTCCCTGCGCGAGCCGCTTGCTGGCCGCCGCGTCGCGCTGCTGGCCCACCCGGCTTCGGTCACCCGCGACCTCACCCACACGCTGGACGCCCTGGCCGCCCTGCCCGACGTGCAGCTCAGCGCCGCCTTCGGCCCCCAGCACGGGCTGCGCGGCGACAAGCAGGACAACATGGTCGAGTCGCCCGACTTCAACGACCCGGTGCTGGGCATCCCCGTCTTCAGCCTCTATGGCGAGGTGCGCCGCCCCACCGACGCGATGATGGACAGCTTCGACGTGCTGCTGGTGGACCTGCAGGACCTGGGCTGCCGCATCTACACCTTCATCACCACGCTGCGTTATGTGCTGGAAGCCGCCGCGCAACACGGCAAGTCGGTCTGGGTGCTGGACCGCCCCAACCCCGCCGGCCGGCCGGTGGAAGGCCTCACGCTGCGCGCAGGCTGGGAGAGCTTCGTGGGTGCAGGCGCCATGCCCATGCGCCACGGTCTCACGCTGGGCGAAATGGGCCACTGGTTCGTGCAGACGCTGGGCCTGTCGGTGGACTACCAGGTGGTGCGCATGGAAGGCTGGCAGCCCGACGCCGGCCCGGGCTTCGGCTGGCCCACCGAGCGCACCTGGGTCAACCCCAGTCCCAATGCCGCCAACCTCAACATGGCCCGCGCCTACGCCGGCACCGTGATGCTGGAGGGCACCACGCTCAGCGAAGGGCGCGGCACCACGCGCCCGCTGGAGCTGTTCGGCGCGCCCGGCATCGAGACCACCCGCCTGCTGGCCGACATGCACCGGCTCGCGCCCGCCTGGCTGGCGGGCTGCCGCCTGCGCCCCTGCTGGTTCGAGCCCACCTTCCACAAACACGTGGGCCAGCTCTGCGCCGGCGTGCACATCCACACCGAAGACGCCACGTTCTACGACCACGACGCGTTCAGGCCCTGGCGCCTGCAGGCCCTGGCCTTCAAGGCCCTGCGCCTGCAGCAGCCCGACTACCCGCTGTGGCGCGATTTTGGCTACGAGTACGAACACGACCGCCTGGCCATCGATCTCATCAACGGCAGCCCGCTGCTGCGCGAATGGGTGGACGACCCGCAGGCCCAGCCCGGTGACCTGGACGCCCTGACACAACCCGACGAGGCGCAGTGGGCCGAAGAACGCCGACCCCACCTGCTGTACTGAAACCCGCCCTGCCCCGGGGTTTGCCCTGAGACGCCGCAGCAAGCGCGCCCGCTGAGTCAAAATGCCTGCCATGTCCGAGCGTGTCATTCCCCTGGTCGACCAGCGGCTGCGCAGCCTGCGTGCCGAGGTGCCCGCCGTGCCCATCGCAGCCACCGGCCTGCTGGGTGACCAGCTGGGCCGGCCGCTGCGCGACCTGCGCATCAGCGTGACCGACCGCTGCAACTTCCGCTGCAGCTACTGCATGCCCAAGGAGGTGTTCGACAAGGACTACCGCTACCTGCCGCATGCCGACCTGCTGAGCTTCGAGGAGATCACCCGCGTGGCGCGCCAGTTCGTGGCCCACGGCGTGCGAAAGATCCGCCTCACCGGTGGCGAGCCGCTGCTGCGCAAGCACCTCGAAGTCCTGATCGAACAGCTGGCCGCGCTGCGCACCACCGACGGCGAGCCGCTGGACCTGACGCTCACCACCAACGGCAGCCTGCTGGCCCGCAAGGCCACGGCCCTGAAAGCTGCCGGCCTGCAGCGCGTGACCGTGAGCCTGGACGGTCTGGACGACGCGGTGTTCCGCCGCATGAACGACGTGGACTTCCCGGTAGCCGAGGTGCTGGAAGGCATCGCCGCAGCGCAGGCTGCCGGCCTGGGCCCCATAAAAGTCAACATGGTGGTCAAACGCGGCACCAACGAGCACGAGATCCTGCCCATGGCCCGGCATTTCAAGGGCACGGGCGTGGTGTTGCGCTTCATCGAATACATGGACGTGGGCGCCACCAACGGCTGGCGCATGGACGAGGTTCTGCCCAGCGCCGAGGTGGTCCGGCGCATCCATGCCGAACTGCCGCTGGTGCAGCTTGACCCGGCCGCGCCGGGTGAAACCGCCGAACGCTGGGCTTATGCGGACGGCAGCGGCGAGATCGGCGTCATCAGCAGCGTGACCCAGGCCTTCTGCCACGACTGCAACCGCGCGCGCCTCTCCACCGAAGGCAAGGTCTACCTCTGCCTGTTTGCCACCCAGGGCCACGACCTGCGCGAACTGGTTCGCGGCGGTGCCACCGACGAACAGCTGGCCTCGGCCATCGCCACCGTCTGGCAAGGCCGTGACGACCGCTATTCCGAACAACGCGCGTCCCTGCCCGCCGATGCTGCCGGTGGCGCCCGCCGCGTGGAAATGAGCTACATCGGAGGCTGAACATAGGCCCCCACGCTCCACCGCTGCGCGGGTCGCTGCCCCCCCAGGGGGTGCGGCCTGGCTTGGGGCGGCCCGGCGCTGCGGCCTCGCTTGCAGCCATCACCGCAGTCGTGCTGGCCGGCGGGCAAGGCTCGCGCATGGGCGGTGTCGACAAAGGCCTGATGCTGTTTCGCGGTGTGCCGCTCGCCGCGCACGCGCTGCAGCGCCTTCAGGCACAGAAGCACGCGCCCATCACCCGCGCCGCGATCAACGCCAACCGCCACTTGGTCGACTACGCCACCTTCGACGTACCGGTCTGGCCCGATACACAGGCGGACTTCCCCGGCCCGCTGGCCGGCTTCCAGGCGGCGCTGCAAAACGCGTCTACGCCCCTGGTGCTGACGGTACCCTGCGACTCGCCGCACTTTCCACTGGATCTGGCACAACGCCTGGTGGACGCACTGACCCGTGAGAACGCCGACATCGCCCTGGCAGCAGCACCCGATCCCGACGGCGTGCTGCGCCCCCAGCCGGTGTTCTGTCTGATGCGCGCCTCGCTTGCCGACGACCTGGCCGGCTTCGTGGCCGGTGGCGGCCGCAAGGTGGGGGCATGGACAGCGCGGCACGCATGCACTGTCGTCCCCTTTGACCGTCCTGGCGACGACCCGCTGGCCTTTGCCAACGCCAACACCCCGGCCGAACTGCAGGCCCTGGAACAACGCTGACGCGATGAAGACCCTGCAACAGATCGCCGCCGAGGTGCCCGACTACCACCCGGACAACCTGAGCGCCACGGCAGCCAGCGATTTCCTCGCGCGCCTCGCGCAACCCGTTGCCGGCACCGAGACCGTGAGCGTTTTCGATGCACTGGATCGGGTGCTGGCTTCCGACGTGGTCTCGCCGCTGGACGTGCCACCCCACGACAACTCGGCCATGGACGGCTACGCCTTCGACGGCGCCCATTTGCAGGCCGGCCAACCGCTGACGCTGCATCCCTTGCCCGGCACCGCCTTTGCCGGCCAGGCCTGGAGCGCCCCGGTGCCGGACGGCCAGTGCCTGCGCATCATGACCGGCGCCGTGCTGCCCGCCGGGCTGGACACCGTGGTACCCCAGGAGCTGGTGCAGACCGGCGCCGACGGCACACTCACCGTGCCCGCCGGCGCCGTGGCACGCGGCGCCAACCGCCGCCTGCGCGGCGAAGACCTGAAGACCGGCCACGTCGCACTGCACGCTGGCGATCGGCTGGGCCCGGCCGCGTTGGGCCTGATCGCCAGCCTGGGCCTGCCCGCCGTCACCGTGCGGAGGCGGCTGCGCGTGGCCTATTTCTCCACCGGAGACGAAATCCTCAGCCTGGGCGAGCCGCCGCGCGAGGGCGCGGTCTACGACAGCAACCGCTACACCGTCTTCGGCCTGCTGCGCCGACTGGGGGCCGAGGTGATCGACCTCGGCGTGGTGAAAGACGACCCCGCCGCCATCGAGGCCACGTTCGTGCGAGCCGGCAAGCAGGCCGATGCCGTCATCACCAGCGGCGGCGTGAGCACCGGCGACGCCGACCACACCCGGGCGATGATGCAGCGCCTGGGCGATGTGGTCTTCTGGCGCGTGGCCATGCGCCCCGGCCGCCCGCTGGCAGTGGGCCGTCTGCAGACGGGTGCACTCCTGTTCGGCCTGCCGGGCAACCCGGTGGCCACCATGGTCAGTTTCCTCGCGTTCGTGCGCCCCGCCCTGCTGCGCATGATGGGTGTCGCCGACGTGGCCGCGCACACCCCGCCCCTGCTGCAGGCGCGTTGCCAGGAGGTGCTGCGCAAGAAGCCGGGGCGCACCGAGTACCAGCGTGGCATCGTCAGCCGCGCCGCCGACGGCAGCCTGCAGGTGCGCACCACCGGCAACCAGGGCTCTGGCGTGCTGAGCTCCATGCACGAGGCCAACGGCCTGATCGTGCTGCATCACGATCAGGGCCACGTGGCCGTGGGCGATACCGTCGAGGTGATGGTGTTCGACGGAGCCAGCTGAAGGCTCAGCCGAAACGCTGCGGCCCGTAGGGGCTGGCATCCAGCCAGGGCGTGTGCCCTTCGAGCAGTTCCGTCAGCAGCCGTCCGCTCACCGGCCCCAGCGTGAAACCCTGGTGGGCGTGACCGAAGTTGAACCACAGACCCTTGTGACGCGGTGCGGCGCCGATGACGGGCAGCATGTCGGCCGTGCAGGGCCGCGCACCCATCCACGGCTGGGGCTCCACCGGCTCGGGCAGATCCAGCAGTTGTGAGGCCAGTGCGTGCACGTGCTCCACCTGTACGGGTGTGGGTGGGGCGTCGATGCGCGCGAACTCCGCCCCGGTGGTCAGGCGCACGCCCTGGTGCATGGGCGCGATGACCACGCCCCCTTCCACGTCGAACAGCGGCCTTGCGGGCACGCGACCACCCCGGTAGTGGCGGTGGTAGCCACGCTTGACGAACAGCGGGTAACGGTAGCCCAACGGACGCAGCAGCGTGTCGGCCCATGGGCCGAGCGCGATCACGGCGTGCTCGGCGTCAACGTTGCCGGCGGCGGTGCGCACGCGCCAGCCAGCAGGGGTGGCGTGCAGAGTTGTCGCATCGCCATGGGCAAACCGCCCTCCCAGCCGTTGGAACAGCGCGGCGTAGCGGCTGACCAGCTCTCCCGGGTCGCTCACGGTCCAGGGGTCCTGCCAGTGGATGGCGCCGGCCAGCCGCTGGCGCAGCGCGGGCTCGGTGGCGGCCAGCGTGTCGGCATCGAGAACGGCGTGGCGCAGCCCATGTGCCTGGGCAAGCCGGCCGGCATCGCGCACCTCGGCCTCCCAAGTGCCCGGTGTGCGGTAGACACACAGGTAGCCGTCGCGTTGCACGAGGTCGTCCGCACCGGAAGCGGTGATCAGGGCCTGGTGTTCGTCCAGGCAGTGGGCGATGAGGTGGGCAAAGGCCTTCGACAGCGCTGCGTGGCGCTCGGGCGCGGAGTTGGCCCAGTAGCGCAGCAGCGGGCGGGCCAGTCCGGGCAACGCATTCAGGTGGTAGTTGACATCGGCGCCGCGCTTGAATGCCACGCGCAGCAGCGTGCCCACATCGCGGGGAAAGGCATAGGGCTCCACCGCCTCGCGCTGGATGAAACCGGCGTTGCCATAGGAGGTTTCACGACCGGGCTCGCGCCGGTCGACCAGGGTGACGGTGTGGCCGCGCTGCGCCAGGTGCAACGCGGTGCAAGTGCCGACCATGCCGGCACCGAGGACCAGGACTGAACTCATGGGTGCATTATTTCGCGATGACTTCGCGCAGGCCGTCGAACAGGAAATCGCTGAGCAGGCGGCTTCGCATGGGCACGTGCTCGCGGCGCGGCAGGAACACGTGCACGTCGATGCGTGGACCCGCATAGCCCACAGGGACTTCCACCAACGCCCCGCTGTGCAGGTGGGCGCGCGCAAAGTAGTCGGCGATCTGCGCAATGCCCGCACCGTGCAGCACCAGCTGCCGCTGCACGGCGGGGTCGTGGGTGAGCAGGGCCAGCGAGGGCTCCACCGTAATGACCTGTTTGCCCTGCTGAAACGTCCAGGGCCAGACGCGGCCGGTGCGTGGGTGGCGCAGGCCGATGCAACGGTGGTCTGCCAGGTCTTGCGGTGTGGCCGGCACGCCGTGCTGCCGCAGGTAATCAGGCGAGGCACACAGCACATGGGTGAAGCGCCCCACCTTGCGCGCCACCAGCGAACTGGAGGGCAGCTCGCCGCCGATCACGCCCACGTCCACGCCCAGGTCAACCACATCAGGGAACTGGTTCTGCGTCAGCAGCTCCACCTGCAGCTGCGGGTACAGCGCGCAAAAACGCGCCACCAGCGGAGCCACCAGCACCTGCCCCAGGCTCTGGCTGGCCACCACGCGCAGGCTGCCCACGGCCTCATCGCGGCGGTCGCGCAGCTCCAGCTCGCCCTGTTCAATCAGCTGCAGCCCACTGCGGCAGCGCTCGTGGAACAGCCGGCCTTCCTCGGTCAGCGCCACGCGGCGCGTGGTGCGCTGGAACAGCCGCACGCCCAGCCAGGTTTCCAGCTGCGACATCTGGGCACTCACCGCCTGCGGCGACACGTGCAGCTCCTGCGCGGCGCGGCTGAAGTTCTCGGCCTGGGCCACGGTGAGGAAGGTGGTGATGAGTCGCAGACGGTCCATGGATTTACAAAATGGGCTTGTAACTGTTTCAATCGGTTCGTCACTATGACGCCGAAAAGGCTGCCGGTAAAGTGGCCTCACCCCACCGGAGAGTCCCATGCCACGTTCCCTTGCGTTCACCTCTGCCCTGCCCCTGCTGGCCGCCTGCCTCGCGCTCGGCAGCACCCTGGCCGCTGCCCAGACCATGCCCACCCAGGCGGGCAAGCCGGTATCGCTGGTGGTGTCATTCCCTGCGGGTGGCGCGCCCGACCAGATCGCCCGCCTGCTGGGGCAGCAGTTGCAGGCCCGCTGGAAGGTGCCGGTGGTGGTGAACAACAAGCCGGGTGCGGCCGGCCATCTGGGCAACGACTCGGTGGCGCGCGCGGAGCCCGACGGCCACACGCTGCTCATCACGCCCAACACCTTCACCATGGCCCCTCATGTGCTGGCGTCTGGCGCGCAGAAGCCGGCCGACGTGCTGACCGACTTCACGCCCATCGCGCTGCTCTCGTCGTCCTCGATGCTGCTGCTGGCACACCCCAGCCTGGGCGTGAAAAACGCTCGCGAGCTGGCCAGCAAGGCCAAGGCTGACAAAGGGCTCAGCTACGCCAGCTCGGGCAACGGCACGCCCATGCACATCGCGGGCGAGCTGTTCAACCACGTGGCCGGCCTGCAGCTGGACCATGTGCCCTACCGGGGCACCACCCCCGCCATCAACGACGTGCTGGGCGGCCATGTGAAGCTGACCTACCTCGGGCTGCCGGTGGCCAAGCCGCTGATCGACGCGGGCAAGCTGGTGCCGCTGGCCGTGGTGGACAAGGCCCGCAGCCCGCTGCTGCCCGACGTGCCCACCATGGCCGAACAGGGCTTTGCCGGTGTGGAGACCGACATCTGGTTCGGTGTGTATGGCCCCAAGGGTCTGCCCGAGGCGCTGGCCGACGACATCCACCGCGCCGTCAACGACGCCCTCAAGGCGCCCGAGGTCGCCGCGCAGTTCAAGACCATGAGCCAGGTCGTGCACAACGAATCGCGCGAAGCGTTTGCGAACAAGACACGCGCCGATCACCAGCGCTACGGTGACATCATCCGACAGTTCCGCATAACGGCAGATTGACATGACCCAACGCCCCAACGTGCTGCTGATCGTGACCGATCAGCAGCGCGCCGACCACCTGGGCTGCGCCGGCCACCCGCTGCTGCGCACGCCCCACATCGACGCCCTCGCCCGCCAGGGCGTGCGGGCCAGCCGCTTCCACGCGGCCAGCACCACCTGCATGTCCAACCGCGCCACGCTGATGACCGGGCGCCTGCCCTCTTTGCACGGTGTGGTGCACAACGGCATCAACCTCTCGCGTGACCACACCACGTTCGTGGAGCTGCTGCAGGCCGGCGGCTACGCCACCGCGCTGATCGGCAAATCGCACCTGCAGTCCTTTGGCTACGACGGCCCGCTGCGCCGGCGCTGGAACGAAGACAGCGTGGGCACGCCTCCGCCGCCTGACTTGCTGGACGCCAACAAGCGACCGCGCAGTGGCCAAGGCTACGGCGACGAGTGGACGCCCGACTGGCGCAGCGGCGCACGCCGTGCGGTGGACACGCCCTACTACGGCTTCGGCCATGTGGAACTCGCCACGCTGCACGGCGACCAGGTGCACGGCGATTACGCCCACTGGCTGGCACAACAGCACCCCGCACCCGACACGCTGCGCGGGCGCGAACACGCCCTACCCGACACCCGCTTCAGCGCCCCGCAGGCCTGGCGCACCGCCATGCCCGAGTCGCTCTACCCCTCCACCTGGATTGGCGAGCGCGGCTGCGCCTGGCTGCGCGAACACGCCAGCCAGCCAAACCGGCAGCCCTTTTTCCTGAAGGTGTCGTTTCCCGACCCGCACCACCCGTTCACGCCACCGGGCCGCTTCTGGGACCTCTACCGACCCGAGGACGTTGCGCTACCGGAAAGCTTCCACGCCCCCGGCAATTCGCAACTGCTGGCCGACGTGCACCGATATACCCGCGAGGGTGGCTCGCGAGAGGGCTACGGCGCCTTTGGCGTGAGCGAACGTGAGTGCCAGGAAATCCTTGCCCTCACCTTCGGCATGATCGCGCTGATCGACGAGCAGGTGGGCCGCCTCACCGCCACGCTGCGCGAGCTGGGCCTGGACGACAACACCGTGGTTGTCTTCACCAGCGACCACGGCGACATGATGGGCGACCACGGCACCGTGCTCAAGGGTGCCATGCATTTCGACGGCCTCACGCGCGTGCCCTTCGTGTGGCGCGACCCGGCAAGCAGCACACAGGGCCAGGTGATGTCACAGCCCGCCAGCACGCTGGACATTGCGCAGACCGTGCTGGCCCGCTGCGGGCTGGCGCCCTTCAACGGCATGCAGGGCCTGAACCTGCTGCCCTGGCTGAACGAACCCACGCGGGCTGCGCCGGAGCGCCCTGGCGTCATCGTTGAGAGCGAGCCCGTGGTGCTGCCCCACGGCCGCACCCGCCGCTACCGGCTGCGCAGCCTGATCAGCACCGGGTGGCGCCTCACGGTGAGCAACCTGCCCGAGCTGTGCGAGCTCTACGACCTGCGCACCGACCCGCTGGAGCAGCACAACCTGTGGCACGAGCGCACGGCTGAGCGCGGTGAACTGTGCGCGCAGCTGCTGGTGGAGCTGAGCGAACAGGCAGACCGCTCACCGCTGCCCACCGCCATCGCTTGATGGCTGGCTCAAAGATCGGCTCACTTGGCCGGGATCACCTCGTGGTGCGAGTGGTCGGTGAGCGGACCTTCGGTCACCACCGCCTTGTTGCCACCGGGCACCTTCTTGCGGGCGAACAGCGTGTAGACCGCCGGCACCACGAAGATGGTCAGCAGCGTGCCCAGGCTCATGCCACCCACGATCACCCAGCCGATCTGCTGGCGGCTCTCGGCGCCGGCACCGGTGGCAATGGCCAGCGGCACCGCACCCAGCACCATGGCGCCGGTGGTCATCATGATGGGACGCAGGCGCAGCGCAGCCGCTTCCTTGACGGCCTCGAAGGTCTCCATGCCCTGCTCGCGCAGCTGGTTGGAGAACTCCACGATCAGGATGCCGTGTTTGGTGATCAGCCCCACCAGCGTGATGAGTCCGATCTGGCTGAACACGTTGAGCGTGCCGCCCGCGAGCTTGAGCGCGAGCAAGGCTCCCAGCATGGACAGCGGCACGCTGAGCATGATGACGAAGGGGTCGACGAAGCTCTCGAACTGCGCGGCCAGCACCAGGTAGATGAACAGCAGCGCGAGCACGAACACCAGCGCCAGCGCACCGGATGAGCTGCGGAACTCGCGGCTCTGGCCGTTGAGGTCGGTGGTGTAACCCGGCGGCAGGATCTCGCGGGCAATGCCGTCCATGATCTGCAGCGCCTGGCCGAGTGCGAGGTCGGGTGCCAGGTTGGCGGTGATGGAGGCGCTGCGGCGCTGGCCGAAGTGGTTGAGTTCACGCGGCACGACCACCTCGCTGGTCTTGACGAGCGAGCCCAGCGGGATCATGGCGTCGTTGCGGCCGCGCACGAACAGGCGGTCGATGTCCTCGGGCGTGGTGCGTTCCAGGCGGTTGGTCTGCACCACCACGTCGTACTGCTCGCCGTCGCGCTTGTAGCGCGTGACGATACGCCCGCCCAGCATGGTCTCCACCGTGCGGGCGATCACGTCCACCCCCACACCCACATCGGCCGCGCGCTCGCGGTCCACGTCCATGCGGATCTCGGGCTTGTTCAGGCGCAGGTCGGTGTCCACCTGCAGGAAGCCGGGGTGCTGCGCCAGCCGGTCCTGGAACTCGCGCACCACGCGAGAAAGGTTCTGGTAGCTGTCCGAGGTGACGATCACGTAGTTGATCGGCCGCTCACGAAAGCCCTGACCCAGCGACGGCGGCGTGATGGGGAAGGCGCTGATGCCCGGCAAGGCCGCCAGGCGCGGCGCGATCTCGCGGGCGATCTCCTGGGTGGAGCGGGTGCGCTCTTCCCACGGCGTGGCGCGCAGGAACACGCTGCCCTGCGCCACGGTGGGGTTGCCGATGTTGGCGAACACGCGATCGAACTCGGGGTACTCCGAGCCGATGCGCTCGATGGCGCCCGCATAGCGTTTGGTGTACTCCAGCGTCGCACCATCGGGCCCGTTGATGTTGGCCAGGATCACGCCACGGTCTTCGATGGGCGAGAGTTCCTGCTTGATGGTGGACACCATCCACCAGCTGCCGGCCAGGCTGCCGAGCATCACCAGCACCACCAGCCAGCGGGCCTTCAGGGCAGCGGCCAGCGCCGTGCTGTAGCCGCGGGTGATGGCCACCAGCACCTTTTCCATGCCGCGGTCGAAGGCATTGGGCTTGGGGTTGTGGCGTAGCAGCTTGGAGCACAGCATGGGCGACAGCGTCAGCGCCACAAAGCCCGACACCAGCACCGCACCGGCCAGTGCCAGCGCGAACTCGGCGAACAGGCGGCCGGTGCGCCCGGGCGTGAAGGCCAGCGGCGCGTACACCGCCACCAGCGTGAGCGTCATCGCGATGATGGCGAAACCGATCTCGCGCGCCCCCTTGATGGCGGCCTCGAAGGGTTTCATGCCTTCCTCGATGTGGCGGTAGATGTTCTCCAGCATCACGATGGCATCGTCCACCACCAGGCCGATGGCCAGCACCAGCGCCAGCAGCGTGAGGGTGTTGATGGAGAAGCCAAACAGCGCCATCAGCGCAAACGAGCCGATCAGGCTGACCGGGATCGTGACCAGCGGAATGATGGAGGCGCGCAGCGTGCGCAGGAACACGAAGATGACCAGGGCCACCAGCACCACCGCTTCGATGATGGTGGTGTAGACAGCCTTGATGGAGCGGTCGATGAAGACGGAGTTGTCGTTGGCAACGTCCACACTGATGCCCGGCGGCAGGTCGGACTCCAGCTTCTTCATCAGGTCGCGTACGGCGGCCGACAGCTCGAGCGGGTTGGCCGTGGCCTGGCGGATCACGCCCACGGAGACCGAATCTCGACCGTTGAGGCGCACCGCCGAACGCTCGTCCTGCGGGCCCTGCTCGACACGGGCCACATCCATCAGGCGGATGGGCTGGCCGTTGACGGTGCGGATGGTGATCTCGCGGAACTGCTCCACCGTCTGCAGGTCGGTGGCGGCGGTGACGTTGAACTCGCGCTGCGCGCTCTCGATGCGGCCAGCCGGCACCTCAAGGTTGGAGCGGCGCAGGGCGTCCTCCACGTCCTGCACCGTCAGGCGGAATGCGGCCAGGCGGTCGGGGTCGAGCCAGACCCGCATCGAGTATTTGCGCTCGCCGTACACGCGAACCTCGGCTGCGCCCGGCGCGGTCTGCAGCAGCGGTTTGGCGATGCGGTTGGCCAGGTCGCTCATCTGCAGCGCCGAGTGGGTGTCGGAGCTGAGCGCCAGCCAGATCACCGGGAAGGCATCGGCCTCGACCTTGGCGATCACAGGCTCATCGATGCCCTGCGGCAGGCGCTGGCGCACGCGACTGACCTTGTCGCGCACATCGGCGGCAGCGGAGTCGGGGTCGCGCTCGAGCTTGAAGCGCACCGTGATCTGGCTCTGCTCCTGGCGGCTGATGGAGGTGATGATGTCCACCCCTTCGATGCCGGCCAGCGAGTCTTCCAGCGTCTTGGTGACCTGGCTCTCGACCACCTCGCTGGAGGCCCCCACGAAACGGGTGCTGACCGTGACGGTGGGCTCGTCGATCTTGGGGTACTCACGGACCGTCAGTCCGTTGAACGCGACAAGACCCACCAGCAGAACCAGCAGCGAGAGCACGCTGGCGAACACCGGTCGGCGTATGGCAACCTCAGGCAATTGCATGGCGGGGCTCCGTCAGGGTTCAGCTCGCGGCCTTGGCGGGGGCCGGTGCGGGTGCGCCGGGCTTGCCACCGGCGGGTTTGCCGCCGCCGGGTTTGCCACCGCCCGGCTTGTTCATGTCGACCACGCGCACGGGCGTGCCGTCGCGCTGCAGACGCTGCTGGCCGGCGATCACGATGGTGTCGCCCTCGGCCAGGCCCTTGACGATCTGCACCTGGGCACCCCGGCGCACGCCGATTTCCACCGGCACGCGGCGCGCCACGGTCTTGGCAGCCTCTCCCTCGCCTTCGGACACCAGTTTGTAGACCACCTGGCCGCTGCCTTGCGGCACCAGGGCCTCCTCGGGCACCACAAGTGCCGCCGCGTTGACCGAAAACACCGCCGTCACGCGGGCGAACATGCCGGGGCGCAGCGGCGATTCGCCACTGGCCGGCAGCATGGCACGCACCGACAGCGCGCGGCCGTTGGCATCCACCAGCGGATCGACCGCCGTGACCTTGGCGCTGAAATCGCGACCGGGCAATGCATCGAGGTTGACCTTGACCGACTGGCCCGGCGCCACGCGGGTCTGGTAGCGCTCAGGCAGCCGGAAGTCGACATACAGCGAGGACGTGTCTTCCAGGTTCACCAGGTCGGCACCGTCCTTCACGTACTCGCCCAACGCCACCTTGGTCAGGCCGACAAGTCCGTCGAAGGGGGCGGAAATGCGCATGCGCTCGGATCGCGCCTTGGCCAGCGCCACCTGGGCTTCGGCCACCTGCAGGTTGGCCCGGCTCTCGTCCAGCACGCGCTGGGCCACGAAGTTCTCGGCCACCAGTTCCTGGTTGCGCTTGAGGTTGGCGCGGGCGATCGACAGTTGCGCCTCGGCCTGGCTCAGCTCGGCTCTCTGCAGGGTGTCGTCCAGCCGCACCAGCAGCTGGCCGCGGCGCACGCGGGCGCCGTCACGAAAGGCGATCTCGGCCACGCGGCCGGCCACCTCGGGGCGCAGCGTCACGCTCTGGCGCGAACGCAGCGAGCCCACCGCCTGGGCATCGTCCTGCAGGCTGATGGTCGTGACCTTGGCAACCTCGACACCGGGTGTCCCACCCTGTCCACCGCCGCCACCTAGCGCCTGGGGCGCCGGTGCGGTAGTGGCCTGCATGGGCGAGGCTTTCTTGTTTTGCGTCCACCACGCAGCGCCAGAGGCCAGTGCAATACCGGCCGCGGCCACCACCCAATACACCGTTTTGTTCGCCATTGTCGAAATTGTTAGGAATATTGTTACAGCCTGCCAATGTAGCAGCCGGCATGCCTGCCGCCGTGTCGGCCCGCCCAAAGGCCGGCGGTTTTACACGCGCTTTACAACGCGCACCGCGTCAGCGCGGCACACCGCGGTTGGCCAGCGCGTCCGCACGCTCGTTGCCCGGATCGCCCGCGTGGCCCTTGACCCAGTGCCACTCGATCTTGTGGCCACCGCCATGCACCAGGGCGTCCAGCTGCTGCCAGAGTTCGGCGTTCTTGACCGGCTGCTTGGCCGCAGTCTTCCAGCCCTTGGCCTTCCAGCCGTGGATCCATTCGGTGATGCCCTTACGCACGTACTCGCTGTCCAGGTAGAGCTTCACCGCGCACGGGCGCTTGAGGGCACGCAGGCCTTCGATCACGGCCGTCAGTTCCATGCGGTTGTTGGTGGTGAGGGTCTCACCCCCGAAAAGTTCCTTCTCGGTGGCGCCCGACTGGAGCAGGACGCCCCAGCCGCCTGGGCCTGGATTGCCTTTGCAGGCGCCGTCGGTGTAGATGATCACGGTGTTCAAGGGGAATGCTGCTGAGAGGGTTGTTGAACATGACGGGTATCGCGCCGCGCCAGCGGCACGGGCGCGGCGGCGGCGGCGGCGCGCCGGGGTTTCCAGGCCGGCCCGAGCAGGTGCATGCCGCGCACGCGTTTGACCGCCACCAGAAAATAGACCGCACCAAAGATGGGCCACCAGCGCGGCCCGGCGCGGTCCATCCAGGCCCAGCGCTGCAGCCAGGCCTCGCTGCGCATGGCCGGCCGGTAGGCCCCGAAGCGCGCACTCTCGACCTCGAATCCCAGCAGCCTCAGCCAGTCGCGCAGCCGCCAGTAACCGATGAATTCGCCGGCCTCGGGCAGGTACAGCCGTGACAGGCCCAGCGAACCCAGGCCCAGCCGGCCGAACAGGTGGGCACGCGCCTGGCGCAAACCCCACAGGCTGGCGGGGTTGAGGCATGTGATGACCACACGGCCATCGGGCACCAGCACGCGCTCCACCTCGCGCAACACGGTGTGCGGGTCGGCGCTCAGTTCCAGCGTGTGGGGCAGCACCAGCAGGTCCAGGCTGTTTTCGGGAAACGGCAGCGCAGCCGAATGGGTGACCAGTGCCAGCCGTTCGCGACCGGGCTCGGGCGGCAACGGGCCTTGCAGGTCAAGGGGCGCCACCTCGCTCTCGGGCAGCGCCAGCCAGCGGTGGGGCATGCGGTTGGTGGCCAGGGTGTCGAGTTCGGGCAGCCCTAGCTGCAGGGCATGGAATCCGAAAACGTCGCTGACCGATTCGTCGTACTGCCGCTGCTCCCAGTCCAGCAGGTACCGTCCCACCGGCGTCTGGAACCAGCGGGCGAGTTCGTGACCTGGTCGCCGTGGGGTGTCGTCTCTGGGTGGCGAGCCGGCTTGCATGTTAAGGTGCGCGTTGGCCCCAAAGAGCAATGAAAAAGTGAACCATTCAACCCCACCACTGGTGCCGCTGCCTGCGTTCAGCGACAACTACATCTGGCTGGTGCACAACGGCCAGGAGGCTCTGGTCGTGGACCCCGGGGAAGCCGACGGTGTGCTGGCCTACCTCGACGAGCACCACCTGCGGTTGCAGGCGATTCTAATCACGCACCACCACGCCGACCACACCGGCGGTGTCGATGCGCTGCGAGCCGCCACCAGCGCGCATGTGTACGGCCCGGCCTACGAAAACCTGCCCGAACCGGTGCAGCGCCTCGACGGTGGTGACCACATCACCGTGCTGGGCCTGGACTTCGACGTGCTGGCCGTGCCCGGTCACACCGCCGGCCACATTGCCTATTACTGTGCCGAGTTCGGTGGACATCCCTTGCTGTTCTGTGGCGACACGCTGTTCTCGGCCGGCTGCGGCCGGCTGTTTGAAGGCACGCCGACGCAGATGCTGCACTCGCTCGACCAGCTGGCGGCCCTGCCGGCCGACACCCGGGTGTGCTGCACCCACGAGTACACGCTGTCCAACCTGAAGTTCGCGCTGGCGGTGGAGCCCGATAATGCCGACCTTCGCCTCTACGCCAGTGACTGCGAGGCCCTGCGGCAGCGGAACCTTCCGACCCTGCCCTCCTCCATCGGCGTGGAACTGAAAATCAACCCCTTTTTGCGCAGCCGTGAGCCGGGCATCGCCCACGCCATGGCGGAACGCGCCGGGCACTCGCTGGACACTGTCGGTGTCTTCGCCACCCTGCGCGAATGGAAAAACACGTTTCGATGACCCGTCGCTTCATTGCCCTTGTCTCGCTGCTGTCGGCCCTGCTTGCCGGCTGTGCGAGCACCGTCCCGCTGGACACCCCCGCCCCGGCGGCCCGCACCACCCCGGCCGAGCCGGCAACGCCGGTCGCCCGCCCGCGCTCGGCACCCGTGGTGCCCCAGGGCCCGCTGGCCGAACTGACCGTGCGCACCCCGGCCACGCCTGTGGCCGTGGCCACGCTGCAACCCACCACCGATCTGTGGGAGCGCATACGCCGTGGCTTTGCCATGCCCGACCTCGACACCGACCTGGTGCGTGACCGGGAGCAGTGGTACGCCACGCGGCCCGACTACATCCAGCGCATGACCGAGCGCTCCAGCAAGTACCTCTTCCACATCGTCGAGGAGATCGAGCGGCGCAACATGCCCACCGAACTCGCGCTGCTGCCCTTCATCGAAAGCGCGTTCAACCCGCAGGCGGTATCGAGCGCGCGTGCCGCCGGCATGTGGCAGTTCATGCCGGCCACCGGCCAGTCGTTCGACCTTAAACAGAACGCATTCCGAGATGACCGGCGCGATGTGCTGGCATCCACCCGCGCCGCACTGGACTACCTGCAGCAGCTCTACGACCGCTTCGGTGACTGGCACCTCGCACTGGCCGCCTACAACTGGGGCCAGGGCAACGTGAACCGCGCGATCACACGCAACCAGCGTGAAGGCAAGCCCACCGGCTACCTCGACCTCAACATGCCGGCCGAAACACGCTACTACGTGCCCAAGCTGCAGGCGGTGGAAAACATCGTGGCGCGGCCACAGCGTTTCGGCGCCACGCTGCCAGCAGTGGGCAACCACCCATTCTTTGACAGCGTGCCGATCGAGCGCGACATGGATGTGGCCATGATCGCCCGCCTGGCCGAGGTGGACGAACGCGACCTGCGGGCACTCAACCCCTCGGTGCACCAGCCCGTCATCATGGCCGCCGGCACGCCGCAGGTGCTGCTGCCCTGGGACAACGCCGCGGTGTTCCAGCGCAACCTGCAGCAGCACACCGGCCCGCTGGCCACCTGGACGGCCTGGCGCGCCCCCGCGAACATGACCCCGGCCGAAGCCGCGGTGCGCGTGGGGATGAACGAGGCCGAGCTGCGACAGGTCAACCGCATTCCGCCTCGCATGGTGGTGCGTGCCGGCTCCACGCTGCTGGTGCACCGCAACGACAAGCTCAATGCCGATGTGCCTGTGCATCTGGCCGACAACGCCCAGATCCTGCTGCAGCCCGAGCAGCGGCTGCGCCGTGTCACCGTCAAGGCCCGCAAGGGTGACAACCTGGCCGCCCTGGCGCGCCGCCACGGCGTGAGCGCGGTGGACGCCGCTCGCTGGAACCAGCTGGCCGTCAACAGCGCGCTCAAGGTGGGCCAGGTGCTGACGCTGCACGTGCCCGAGCGTGCGGCCGGCAAGGCATCGGCCAGAACAGCGGCCAAAACAGCGGCCAAGGCGCCCACCCGCAAGCCGGCGGCCAAGAAAACCACCCCGCGCAAGAAGGCAAAGTGATTCAGGCCTTGTAACGTGCCTTGGCGCGCGCGGCCATCTCGTTCGAGAAGGTGCGCGTCAGCTCCAGGGCCACGGCACGCAAGGTCTCATCGAAGCGCGCCAGGCTCAGCTGCAGGGTCTGTGGCCCGTTGGCTGGCATCAGGCCGTCGGTGGTGAAACTGCTGCGAGCCTTGTTGAATGCCGCCAGGTACAGCGCCCTGTCACCCAACAGCCGCTCCGGCACGGTCTTGATGATGTCCGACAGGCTCGCCGTCTGCAGCCACTTGAGCGAACGCACCACAGCATGCGCCATGGCCTCGCAGGTCTGCGGGTACGTGGCCACGAAGGTCTCGCTCGCATACAGGCAGCTGCTGGGCAGCGGGCCACCGAACAGCGACACCGTCTCGTTGTAGGAGCGGGTATCCGCGATCACGCGGATCTCGCCGTGCTGCTCCAGCGTGGACACCACCGGGTCGGCGTGGCACAGGGCATCGATCTGCGTCGAGCGGTAGGCATTGAGCGCGCCCCAGCCTGGCCCGACCTCTATGAACTCGATCCCGTTCACCGGCACATCGGTCCGCGACAGGGCCTGCAGCGCCAGCCGGTGGGAGGGACCACCCAGCGCGGTCACCCCGATGCGGCGCCCCTTGAGATCCCTGATGTCGCGGAAGTGCGGCATCGCCTTGGGAGATACCCCCAGCACCGCCTGCGGCGCCCGCGTCTGCAGCACGAACGCCCGCAGCCCGTGCCCCCGCGCCTGCTGCTGCAACACGTGCTCGAAGCTGCCGGCCACCACATCTGCCCCACTGGTCAGCGCCTGCCAGGGTGGTGTGGGTGCGGCGATGTCGGCCAGCAGCACCTGCAACCCCTCGGCGCGGAAAAAGCCCAGCTGGTCAGCCAGCACCAGCGGCAGGTGCAGCAGGCTGGCGCGGTCGTCCACCGCCAGCGTGACCTGCCGCTTCTCCGGCCGTATCTGTGCCCACAGACCTTGCCCCACGCCCACGGCCGCCAGCGCGCTGGCAACCTGGAACAAACGGCGACGGGACAGTGGTTTCATGGCTCGGGTGGCGCGACGCGCCCACAACGACTTGGCAATCTCTAAAAATGCTACCTGTCGCGTGCGCGACCCGCATCAGGACGAATCCCGAGCGGGTTTTCACCCAAGGGTTTCCGAGGGTGGCCAGGAGAGGTGACGCGTCAGCGTCGGTCGACCAGTGCGTGGGCGATGGTGCCCAGGTCGACGTATTCCAGCTCGCTGCCCACCGGCACGCCACGCGCCAGCCGTGTGACCTGCACGCCCTGCCCCTTGAGGGCCTGCGCGATGACGTGTGCGGTGGCCTCGCCTTCGGCCGTGAAGTTGGTGGCCAGTATGAGCTCGCGCACCCCATCGGGCTCGGGCGCGGCGATGCGGTCGAACAGCTTTTGCAGCCCGATCTCGCGCGGGCCTATGCCATCCAGCGGGCTGAGCTTGCCCATGAGCACGAAAAACAGGCCGTTGTAGGCACCAGTGCGCTCAAGCGCGGCCTGATCGGCCGGGGTCTCCACCACGCAGAGCTGGCCCCGGTCACGCCGGGGGTCCCTGCAGGTGTCACAGACCTCGTTCTCGGTGAAGGTGTGGCACAGCGCGCAGTGGCGCACCGCGCCCGCCGCCTGCTGCAGGGCCTGGGCCAGTCGCAGCGCACCGTCGCGGTCGTGCTGCAGGAGGTGAAACGCCATGCGCTGCGCCGACTTGACGCCCACGCCGGGCAGGCAGCGCAGGGCTTGAACGAGGACGTCGAGCGACTGCACGGGTTCAGAAGGGGAACTTCATCCCGGGCGGCAGACCGGCGGTCAGCTTGCCCATCTTCTCCTGGCTGGTTTCCTCGGCCTTGCGCACGGCGGCGTTGAAGGCCGCGGCCACCAGGTCTTCCAGCATGTCCTTGTCATCGGCCAGCAGGCTGGGGTCGATGGTGACGCGCTTGACCTCGTGTTTGCAGGTCATCACGACCTTGACCAGACCGGCCCCCGACTCGCCGCTGACTTCGATGAAGGCCAGTTCCTCCTGGGCCTTCTTGAGGTTGTCCTGCATGGCCTGGGCCTGTTTCATCAGGCCAGCCAGTTGTCCTTTGTTGAACATGTTGTGTTTCCTTGAAAAATGACGATGCCCGAGCGGTTCCGCCGATCAGGCGGGCTTGAGCGTTCCAGGCACGATTTTGCCGCCATAGCGGGCCAGCATGTCCTGCACGAAGGGGTCCTCGGCGATCAGCGCCTCGGCTTCACGCTGGCGGGCCTGCGCAGCAGCGGCAAGGCGGCGGGAGGCCGAATCGGCCACCGGGCCGGTGGAAATCTCCAGCCGCACCGGGTGGCCCACGGCAGCCAGCGCGGTCTGCAGGCGGTCGCGTGTGGTGGGCTGGTTGAGCGAGCCGCTTTCCACACGCAGGTGCCACACGCCTTCCTCGCGCCCCACCAGTTCGGATTGCAGCGCGAGTTCACGCGCCAGCGCGTTGACCATCTCACGCTGGACCATGTCCATCACGACGCCGAACCAGGCATCGCACAGCGTGGCATCGGACGCCATCACGGGTGCTGCCACAGAAGCCGGAGCGGGAGTGGGCGCTGGTGCCGGAGCGGGCGGAGGCTCAGGCACGGGCGCGGGTGCAGCCACAACGGGTGCCGGTGCAGGTATCGGCACCGGCGGGGGTGCCGGTGAGACCGCGGGCCGGGCGGCCGCCACAGCCACCGGAGCCGGCGCCGGCTCAGCGGTTTTCAGAGTTTTTTTTTCCGGCACGGCCGCCGCCGCACCACCTGTCTTGAACGCCAGCAGGCGCAGCAGCACCATGGTGAGCGCAGCGTATTCGTCGGGCGCCAGACCCAGTTCCTGCCGGCCGTGCAGGCACAGGCTGTAGAGCAGCTGGGTCTCGTCGGGCGGGAGTGCGTCGGCCAGCCGGGCCACGTCCAGCGCTTCAGGGTCATCGCCAGCGGTCATGGCGGGTACGGACTGCACCACCGCCATGCGCTGCAGCACACCACCCATTTCCTCCAGGGTGGAGGCAGCCGAAAAACCGTTGAGGCGCAGCACGTCCACCGTCTCCACCACCGTGCGGCCATCGGCACGCGCCAGCGCGTCGATCAGCGTGAACACGTGGCTGCGGTCCACGGCGCCCAGCATCTGGCGCACGCCGGCCTCCTGCAACTGGCCGCCACCAAAGGCGATGGCCTGGTCGGTCAGCGAGAGCGCATCGCGCATGGAGCCGCGCGCCGCACGCGCCAGCAGGCGCAGCGCCTGCGCGTCTGCCGAAATGCCTTCGGCCTGCAGCACGTGGGTCAGGTGTTCCAGTACCGTTTCGGGTGCCATGGGCCGCAGGTTGAACTGCAGGCAGCGGCTGAGCACCGTCACCGGCACCTTCTGAGGGTCGGTGGTGGCCAGCACGAACTTGAGGTACTCCGGCGGCTCTTCCAGCGTCTTCAACATGGCGTTGAAAGCCGTGTTGGTCAGCATGTGCACCTCGTCGATCATGAAGACCTTGAAGCGCCCCTGCACCGGCTTGTAGACCGCCTGCTCCAGCAGCGACTGCACCTCATCCACGCCCCGGTTGGAGGCGGCGTCCAGCTCGGTGTAGTCCACGAAACGGCCGCTGTCGATGTCGGTGCAGGCCTGGCACACGCCACAAGGCGTGGCGGTGATGCCACCGTTACCGTCCGGCCCCACGCAGTTGAGCGACTTGGCCAGGATGCGCGAGACCGTGGTCTTGCCCACGCCGCGCGTGCCGGTGAACAGGTAGGCATGGTGCAGCCGTTGCGACTGCAAGGCATTGCCCAGCGCCTGCACCACATGGCCCTGCCCCACCATTTCGGCGAAGTTCTTCGGACGGTACTTGCGGGCCAGGACGAGATAGGACATAGAAAGGCGATTCTAGAGCCCCCACGCTGCACCGCTTCGCGGGTCGCTGCCCCCCGCGGGGGCTGGCCGGCCTTGGGGCGGCCCGGCGGCCGTCCGATGCGGCACTGCCGCGTCGCCTACAATAGCCCCCGACGGGCCTCCCCGCATGGTGAAGCGGCCAACCGGGTCAGGTGGGGAACCAAGCAGCCCTAACTGTGTAGCCAGTGCCGGGGGTAAGGCTCGTCACCCCTCCCCTATAAACAACCTCCCCTTCGGGGGTTTGTTTTTCTTCCAATATTTCGACTATCATTGAAATATGGAAGAGAATGAAATTGTCCGCTCACTAGCCGCTCTCGCGCACCCCGCCCGGCTCCAGGTGTTCCGCGCCCTGGTCGTGGTGGGTCAACAGGGGCTCACGCCGGGCACCATGGCTGAAGCCCTGGGTCTGCCCGCCGCCACGCTGTCGTTCCACCTCAAGGAACTGGTTCACGCCGAGCTGGTGACCCAGGAGCGGGTCGGACGCCATCTCGTCTACCGCGCGGCCTACGACCGCATGAACGGGGTGCTGGGCTACCTGACGGCGCACTGCTGTCAGGGCGCCGAGTGCCTGGAACCTGCCACCACCCACTGCAACTGCTGAGGAGTCCCCATGAAACGTTTCCATGTTCACGTACGGGTAGCCGATCTGGCCACCAGCATCGCGTTCTACAGCCGCCTGTTCGCCGCGCAGCCCTCACGCCAGGAGGTGGACTACGCGAAATGGATGCTCGAGGACCCTCGCATCAACTTCGCCATTTCAACCCGGGGCGACAGCGTGGGGATAGACCACCTGGGCTTCCAGACCGACGACGCGGCAGAGCTGGCTGAACTGCGCCAGCGGGCTGAAGCGGCCGACATGGCAGTACTGGACCAGGGCGAGGCCGCCTGCTGCTACGCACGCAGCGAAAAGCACTGGGTCACAGATCCCCAGGGCATTGCGTGGGAGCACTTCCACAGCCTGGGCAACATTCCCGTTTATGGCGAAAGCAAGCCGTCCGCCGACAGTGCCTGCTGTGCCCCGCAGGCCATTCCAGTCGCGGTGGCCTTGCCCACCTCCCGCAAAACTGCCTGCTGCTGAAGGCCTCTGCCCCGAGCAAACCCATGAACACGCGTACCCCATTGAACGTCCTGTTCCTCTGCACGCACAACTCAGCGCGCAGCATATTGGCGGAGGCCATGCTCAACCACCTGGGCGCCGGGCGGTTCAAGGCCTACTCTGCCGGCAGCAGCCCACGGGAAAACCAGACACCCAACCCGTTGGCACTTGCCATCCTGCAAGAGGCTGGCATTGACACCGAGGGGCTGCACAGCAAGAGCTGGGACGGGTTCTCGGGCGACAACGCGCCGACCATGGACCTCATCATCACCGTCTGCGACAACGCCGCGGGCGAGGTGTGCCCGTTCTGGCCCGGGCACCCGGCCACCGCGCACTGGGGTTACCCCGATCCGTCGGAGGTCAAAGGCACCGAGGAAGAACGCCGGGCTGCGTTCAGGTCCACCCTGCAGGCCATCCGCAGCCGCATCGAGATGCTCATCAGCCTGCCGCCTGAGCGCCTGGAAAAGCTGCGGCTGCAGCAATCGGCCCGCGATCTGGCCAAGCAGTGAACCTCTCGCCCCTCTACCGTCGGCTGCTGGCGGAGTTTCTGGGTACGGCGCTGCTGCTGTGCGCGGTCATCGGCTCGGGCATCATGGGCGAGCGGCTGGCGGCGGGCAACGCCGCCGTGGCGCTGCTGGCGAACACGCTGGCCACCGTGTTCGCGTTGTTCGTGCTCATTGAAACCCTTGGGCCGATCAGCGGCGCGCACTTCAACCCGCTGGTGACCCTGACCTCGGGCAACAGCGGTGGCCTCGGGATGAAGGACAAGAGCCTTTACGTGGCCGCACAGCTGGCCGGCGCGGTGGCCGGTGCAGTTCTGGCGAACACCATGTTCGGCCTTCGTTCCCTCCACTGGGCCACACAGGTTCGCACAGGCGCAGGGCAGTGGCTGGGAGAAGCCGTTGCAACCGCGGGTCTCCTGCTGGTTATCGGGCGCGCACCCCCTGGTCGCGCGCCGGTGCTGGTCGCGGCCTACATAGGGGCTGCGTACTGGTTCACCTCGTCCACCTCGTTCGCCAACCCGGCCGCGACCATAGGGCGGATGTTCAGCGACAGCTTTGCCGGCATCGCGCCAGCAGATGCCATGGGGTTTGTGCTGGCGCAAGGGGTGGGCGCAGCTGTGGGTGTCGTGCTGGTGAGGCTGCTGCGGCATTGATCCACCTTGCAACCGGCGAACCGGTGTGTGAGGTAAAAACGCCCCCAAGCTCACCTCCAGACCCACACCGTGGATTCGTCCATTGCCGCAGCCGCCCGGGCATTTGCCCGAGGAGACGTGATTGGCACGCTCCAGCGCGTGGGCCTGCGCGACGATCCGCCCGCTCTGGCCCTGCGCGGCGTGGCAATGGCGCAGCTGGGCGAGTACACGCGGGCGCAGGAGCTGCTGCGACAGGCCGCCAAAGGCTTTGGCGCGCGCGAAGCCGTGTCGCGCGCGCGTTGCACCGTCGCCCTGGCCGAGGTATCGCTGACGCTGCGCGACCTCACCGGCACTGACCGCGCGCTGCACGAGGCGGTGGCTGTGCTGGCCGCCCACCACGACTCCGCCAATGTGCTGCACGCCCAGCTGATCGTGGCACGCCGCCTGCTGCTGCAAGGCCGGCTCGACGAGGTTCAAGCCACCCTGTCCGGCATCGACAGCCATCAACTGACACCACCACTTGCCGCCGTGGCACAGCTGGTGCGCGCCGAGGTGGCGCTTCGCCGGCTGGAGGTGTCCCCCGCCCAGGCGGCGCTGGAACGGGCCATGGTCGCGGCCACCCGGGCCGGCATGCCAGCGCTGTTGCGCGAGGTGTCCGATGCGGTCGCCGTGCTGGATACGACCGCCGCACGCCGTGTGAGCGCGCAGTCGGGTAGCCACCCCCTGCGACTGGCCGAGGTGGCCGCCTGGCTGCAAGACCCCGACGCGCTGGTCGTCGACGGCCTGCAGCACCGGGTGTGCAGCGGTGCGACCCGTCTGTCTCTGGCACGCCGCCCGGTGCTGTTTGCCCTGGCACATGCATTGGCCTGCGCGTGGCCGGGCGACGTGGACCGGCGTGTGCTGATCGCGCAGGTGTTTCGCACCCGACGGCCGGACGAGTCGCACCGCGCCAGGCTGCGGGTCGAGATCGGGCGTCTGCGCTCGTTGCTGGCGCCACTGGCCCAGGTGGAAGCCACCCCCGACGGCTATGTGCTCAGGCCCCGCATCCAGGGGTCCGTCGTGGTGCTTGCGCCACCTGTCGAGGGCGATCAGGCGGCGGTGCTGGCCCTGCTGAGCGATGGCATGCCGTGGTCCTCTTCGGCCATCGCCTTGGCCACGGGCACCAGCCAGCGCACCGTGCAGCGCGCCATGGCCGAACTGGAGGCACAACGTCGGGTGATCTCGACCGGGCGTGGCCGGACACAACGCTGGCTGGCCCAGCCGATCACGGGATTCACGACGATCTTGTTACTCCCCGCTTCACTGCCCGTCACGTAGATTCACCCCGACGGCACCGCCCCGTGTGCCCCATCAGGAGCCCCCCAGTGAGCAAGACGCAGAACCCCACAGTGCCCCGGGTCGCAGCAAAGCCGGCCGAAATCGTCCGCGAGTTCGGCCCCTTCCCGGGCGCCGACACCATACACGGCGTGACCCACGACGGCCACCATGTCTGGGCGGCGGTGGGTGACCGGCTGATCGCGCTGGACACCCAGACCGGCGGGATCCGCCGCACCCTGCCCTGCGCGGGGGACGCGGGCACGGCGTTTGACGGCACCTTCATCTACCAGATCGCCGAGGCACGCATCGACAAGATAGACCCGGCCCGCGGGGTCGTGGTGGCGTCCATCCCGGCACCGGGACAGGGGCGTGACTCGGGGCTGGCCTGGTCGGACGGCAGCCTGTGGGTGGGGCAGTACCGCGACCGCAGGATACTGCAGATTTCGCCACACACAGGCGAGATCCTCAAAACGATTGAGACCAACCGCTTCGTCACTGGCGTGAGCTGGGTGGACGGCGAGCTGTGGCACGGCACCTGGGAGGGCGACGAGAGCGAGATCCGGCGCATCGACCCGGCCAATGGCGAGGTGCTGGAACGGCTGGCCATGCCGGCTGGCAAAGGTGTCAGTGGCATGGAGTCAGACGGCGCCGACCTGTTCTATTGCGGTGGCGGGCCCACCGGCCGTGTGCGCGCCGTGCGGCGGCCCGCGCGGCCGCAGGCCTGAACCACGTATCGCTTCATTGGTGCCATGTAACGGGGTGCATCGCCTCTGGCTGCGGGGCGCCTGCGGGCCTACACTGGCAGCCCCAACCAACGGGAGTTGCCATGAAACTGTTGACCCTTCGCGCACTCGCAGGCGCTGCCGCACTGACCGCCTTCGGCCTGGCCCTGGCCCAGTCGCAGCCCGCACAGCCCTCCAGCTCGTCGACCCAGCAGAATTTCGCCCAGGCCATCGCCAAGGCCAACCTCTCTCAACAAGGCATCACCAACCCCACTTCGTCCGAACTGGGTGCGGCAACTTCCCAGGTGGAAGGCATGCGCGCCACGGGCATGGGCTGGGGTGCCATCGCGAACTCGCTGGGACTGAACCTGGGGTCCATCGTCAGCGCACAAAACCAGAACCCCAACGCCACCGATAAATCCAAAGCCGCCACGCTGGGCAAGGACAACGCCAACGATCGCGGGGCCGCCGGCAATGCCAACGCAGGCGGTGGCCAGGGCAAAGGTGGTGGACAGGGCGGCGGCAAAGGCGGTGGCGGTGGCGGCGGCGGCGGCGGCGGCGGCGGCGGCGGCGGTCGGGGCTGACCCGCCTCACCAGCGCAGTTCCCACTCCTCGCCCACCAGATCCTTGCCAAACCCGTGGTAGGGGTCGCGTGCCACCAGCTGGAACCCGGCTGATTCGTAGATGTGGCGTGCTGCATGCAGCACGTCGTTGGTCCAGAGCGTCATGCGGCGGTAGCCGGCGTCCTTGGCAAAGCGGATGCATTCATTGACGAGCTGCCGACCCAGACCCTGCCCACGGGCGCTGGCGTGCACGTAGAGCATGCGCAGCTTGGCGGTGTCGGCGTCCTGTTGCACCACGAACACCGAGCCGACCACACGGCCGTCGCGCTCGGCCATCCAGCAGCGCTCGCGCCCGGGTTTGAATTCGTTGATGTAGCGGCCCACGATCTCGGCCAACAGGCCTTCGAACGTCCAGTCCCAGCCGTATTCCTGCGCGTACAGGCGTGCCTGCTCGGCCACCACATGGCCCAGATCACCCGGGCGCGGGTCGCGCAGCACGGTGGCAGCGCCTGGTGGGGTACCGTCACCCAGCAGTTCGCGGGTGCGCTCCAGCGCGGCCACCAGCTCCTGGCGCTGAACAGGTGTCAGGGCCTCCAGGCGCTCGGCCACCTCGGCGGCGGAGCGTTTGTCCATGCGGCTGAACTGCGCGCGACCGGCTTCGGTGAGCCCGAGCACCAGGCGTTTGCCATGGCCGGGTGCCGGCTCGCGCCGCACCAGGCCATCGGCCTCCAGGCCCGCCACCAGCCGGCTCAAGTAGCCGGCGTCCAGCCGCAGGGCGCGCCCGAGGTCGGCGGCACTCAACGGCTGCTGGCGCGGCGCCTGGGCAATTTCGTAGAGCACACGCACCTGGGGCAAGGCGTAGTCGGTGGCGAGCAGGTGTTCGTCGAGCGCACCCACCCATTGGGTGTGAAAGCGGTTGAAACGCCGCACGGCGGCGATATGACCGGGGTCGACTGGCGTGGCTTCGGTGTTCATACTGACATTTGGCAACTTCGTGTTGCCAAAGTCAATATATCAAGACCGGTGTCCGAGCAGTGCCTGAGCGGCGTGGTGGCCACTGGCCATACAGGCAGTCAGCAGATAGCCCCCGGTGGGGGCTTCCCAGTCCAGCATTTCACCGGCACAGAACACACCCGGGAGCACTTTCAGCATCAGGCCGTCGTCCAGCGCCTCGGGCGGCACCCCGCCGGCGGTGCTGATGGCTTCGGCCAGCGGCCGGGCTTGCGAGAGGGTGATCGGCAGGCGCTGGATGGCGCGGGCCAGCGCGGCCGGGTCGTGCAGGGTCGCGGCGTCCAGTCGCTCGTGCAACAGCGCGGTGTGCAGCGGCCCCAGGCTGAGTCGGCTTTTGAGGTGGCTGGAAAGCGAACGCGAGCCACGCGGGTGAGCCACCTCGGCCAGCACGCGCTCGGGTGACAGGTCGGGCCGCAGGTTGACGTACAGCGTGACCTCTGCGTCGCGCGCGATGGCATCGCGAAGGCGGGCCGACGCGGCGTAGACCAGGCTACCTTCGATGCCTGTGGCCGTGAGCACGAACTCGCCCTTGCGCTCGAACGGCGCACCGTCGTCGAACGCGATGGCGACGGCCTTGAGCGGCTGGCCCGCAAAACGCGTGGCGAGGAATTCGCTCCAGCCGCCCAGCACGTCAAAGCCGCAGTTGGCCGGGCGCAGTGCAGCAACGGGCACACCGTGTGAGGCCAGCCACGGCGCCCAGGCGCCATCGGATCCGAGACGCGGCCAGCTGCCGCCGCCCAGCGCCAGCAGCACCGCGCTGGCAGCGACGTGCACCACACCCGCCGGGGCTTCGAAGGCCAGCTGCCAGCCGACATCCGCTCGTTCCAGTGCGCCGTTCCAGCGGTGGCGCATGTGGAACACCACCCCACGCTCGCGCAGCCGATGCAGCCAGGCGCGCAGCAGCGGAGCGGCCTTCATGTCGGTGGGGAACACGCGCCGCGAGCTGCCAACGAAAGTTGGCACGCCCAGGCCATCGGCCCAGTCGCGCAGGGCCTGTGGCCCGAAGGCGTCGAGCCAGGGCTTCACCCAGGGCGTGCGCTCGGCATAGCGGGTGACGAAGGCCTCGTAGGGCTCGGCGTGGGTGAGGTTGAGGCCGCCAATACCGGCCAGCAGGAACTTGCGGCCCACCGAGGGCATGGCGTCGAACACGTGCACGGTCACGCCGGCGGCGCTGAGCACCTCGGCGGCCATGAGGCCGGCGGGGCCGGCGCCCACGATGGCCACGGGAATACGGGAATCGGTCATTCGGAAACTTCCACACACCGCCCTTCGGCGGTGAGAAATGCGGTGCGCACCGTGGCGCCCGGGTGGACCAGGGCCACGGCGCGTGCGTAGCGTTGCAACTGTTCGATGAGTGCGGGCTGGCGCTCGGGTTCGGCGGCCGATTTGTGGTCCAGCACCCACCATTCGCCGGTGTCGGATCGGCGCACCAGGCGGTCCAGGCGCAGCAGCTCGCCCTGCGCGTCCAGGAGTTCGATCTCGCTGGCCCAGTCGCTCAGCACGGCAGCGTCCCAGGCCCAGGCCGCCTCACCACTGGCCACGGCACGCGCCATGGCCAGCGCCTGTTCGGCCCGTGCGGGGGGCAGGCTGAATTCGCGGGCGACAGCGCGCACATGGGCAGGCGTCCAGTCGAAACCGGCGGCGGGTGTGGGCCGCCACTGCAGCAGCCGGTGCATGGCCTTGCCGAGGCGGGCCGGTTCACCGTCTTCGTCCACCGACGGCTCGGGCCGCGGGGACGGGGTGTACGAGGGCAGGTCTGGCAGCGTGAAGCTGGCCTCCACCGCCTGAACGGTCTGGGCGGGCTCCGGCAGGGGCAAGGCGGTGGCCTCAGCCTGCAAACGCTTGAACCAGCTCTGCCCGCTGTCGCCATGGGGCTGTGTGCTGGAAACCACCAGCCGGTGCTCGGCACGGGTGAGCGCCACGTAGAGCGCGTTGAGCTCTTCCAGCGCCCTCGCCTGCTGTTCGGCTTGCAGCAGATCGACCGCACACGCGGGCGGCTGTTTTTCGCTGACCAGGAACACGAATCGGCGTGGGGCCGGCGCTTCACCGGGCCAGTCCACCAGCACGCCCATGGTCTCGGGCCGTGCGGGTCGGGCGTCGGTGTCCAGCAGCAGCACGGTGTCGGCCTCCAGGCCCTTGGCGCCGTGCACCGTGAGCAGCCGCACCGCGCCTGGTGCGAGCACACCGGGCGCCTTGATGTTGCCGGCCTTGAGTGCCCGCACAAAGCGGTAGGGCGTGAGGAAACGGCCACCGTCGAGCGCCA
>CALRLO020000004.1:0-119075 GCA_943368755.1 Synechococcus sp. UW140
TGCTCCTCGGCGCGGCGCTGGGCGGTCACGTCCAGCTGCACCGAGACGTAATGGGTGGTCTTGCCCACGCTGTTGTGCACCGGTGCGATGGTCACGGCCTGCACATAGTCCTGGCCGGTCTTGGAGCGGTTGATGATCTCGCCGCTCCAGGTCTCGCCCTGCTCCAGCGCGGCCCACATGGCCTGGTAGGTGGCAGGCGGGGTGCGGCCCGAGGCGAGCATGCGCGGGTTGTGGCCCACCACCTCGGCGCGGGCGTAGCCGCTGGTGCGCTCGAAGGCGTGGTTGACGTATTCGATGCGTGCGTCCAGCCCGGAGATGATGACGCTGGCCGGGCTCTGCTCGGTGGCCTGCGAGAGCTTGAGCAGCTCGGTCTCGGCCCGGCGCAGGGCGGCGATGTCGCGTGCCGAGCGGTGCAGCTGCCGCTGCTGCAGCACGAGGTACAGGCCCACGCCCAGGCTCACCAGGGTCAGCAGGCCGGCAGCCACCATCCACATCGACGAGCGCAGCGCGCGGCCCACCATGTCGGCGCGGTCGTCCTTGGCCAGCACCCACCAGCCCGAGGCACCCACCGGCTGGGCCGCCGCCAGTGCCGGCACGCCGCGGTAGTCCAGCCCTTCGAGCAGCGTGTCCGGCGGCGCATCACCGCGCAGCACGCGGGCGGTGAACAGGCTCTGGCTGTGCAGGGGCAGGCGCATGCGCGCGGCCGCGTCTTCGCGGTGGCGCAGGCGCGACAGGAACAGCACGTCGTCGCCGTCGCGGGTGAACAGGAAGGCCTCGGCGTTGGTGTGGGGAAGCGGCCAGCCATTGAGCGCGGGGTGGATGTGCTCGTCGGGGTCGATGTGTTGCACCACCAGCGCCGGAGGACCCACCGGGTTGCTGATCAGGCCCACGAAGGCCAGCCGCAACGTCTGGTCGCTGTCGAGCCAGGGGCCGGCGTGCTGCGCCTCGCCCCCGGCCAGTGCGCGTGCCAGGGCGGCGCGCAGCGGCGGCTCCAGGTCCAGGTCGGGCCCGGGGGTCTGCCACACCCGTGCCAGTTTCGCGTCGTACAGCGAGAGGCGGCGCACGTAGGGGCCACCCAGCGTTGCCTGCAGGGCCTGCTGCAGCGGGGCGAGCCGCTCGGGCGACGGTTGGGCCTGCCAGGCGCGCCATTGGTCCGACAGGTCGGCCCGCCGCTGCAGGCCCTGGGCGTCGCGCAGCCGGTCGTCGTACCAGTCGGTCACCTGGCCGGCCTTGGATTGCGCGATCGCCAGCAGCTGCAGGCCCCAGCGCTGGCGTTCGCTGCGCCACGACTGGTACACCACCAGCGTTGTGACCGCGGCCACGGCCACCACCATCAGGCCCAGGGTGAACCAGGGCAGGCGTGCCCTGCCGCTGTCGGGCGCGAGGTCGTCCGCCGTACCCGCCGCCGCGCGCCGCAGCAGCACGTAGATGAGCAGCGCGCTCAGCAGCACGAAGGCCCAGCCCTTGAAGGTGCTGATCACCTGTGCCTGCTCCGCATCGCGCACCAGCCACACCACCACACGGTCTGACAGCACGATCCAGAGCGCGGAAAAGCAGGCGTAGAGCAGCGCCACCGAGAGGGCGGTGAAACCCTGCTGCGGCCGCTGGGGGGCGTGAGGCTGGCGAGACGGGGCGGGCAACGTCGTCAGGTGCTCAGAGGGTGAAGATCTTGCCGGGGTTCAGGATGTTGTCGGGGTCGAGCGCCCGCTTGAGGGTGCGCATCATGGCGATGGCGCCGTCGCCGGCCTCGTCGCGCAGGAAGCCCATCTTGTGCAGACCCACGCCGTGCTCGCCGGTGCAGGTGCCTTCCAGTGCCAGCGCGCGGGTCACCAGCTTGTGGTTGAGGTCCTCGGCGGTGCGGCGTTCCTGCTCGTTGTCGGGATCTATGAGGTAGCCGAAGTGGAAATTGCCGTCGCCCACATGGCCGACCAGGAAGTAGGGCAGGCCGGAGGCGTCGGCCTCGGCCACCGAGTCGAGCAGGCAATCGGCCAGACGGCTGATGGGCACGCAGGTGTCGGTGCTGATGGCGCGGCAGCCGGGCTTGCTCTGGATGGCGGCGAAGTAGGCGTTGTGCCGCGCGGTCCACAGGCGGGTGCGGTCCTCGGGCGTGGTGGCCCATTCGAACGACTCGCCGCCGAACTCCCCGGCGATCTCCTGCACCGTCTCGGCCTGCTCCTTCACACCGGCGGGCGAGCCGTGGAACTCCATCAGCAGCATCGCGCCCTCGCGCAGGCCCAGCTTGGCGTAGGCGTTGACCATGCGCACCGTGCCGGCGTCGATCAGCTCGCAGCGGGCGATGGGAATGCCCATCTGGATGATCTGTATGGTGGTGCGCACGGCCGCCTCGATGCTCGGGAACGAGCAGGTCGCGGCCGACACCGCTTCGGGCAGCGGGTACAGCTTGAGCGAAATCTCCGTCATGATGCCCAGAGTGCCCTCGCTGCCCACCATCAGGCGGGTCAGGTCGTAGCCCGCGCTGGACTTCTTGGCACGCGTGCCGGTGCGGATGACCTCGCCCTGCGCGGTCACCACCTCCAGCGCCAGCACGTTCTCGCGCATGGTGCCGTAGCGCACGGCGTTGGTGCCGCTGGCGCGGGTGGCGGCCATGCCGCCGATGGAGGCGTCCGCGCCGGGGTCGATGGGGAAGAACAGGCCGGCGCTTTTCACGGCCTCGTTCACCGCCTTGCGCGTCACGCCGGGCTGCACCGTCACGGTCAGGTCTTCGGCGTTGATGGACAGCACGCGGTCCATGCGGCTGACGTCGATGCTGATGCCACCCTGGATGGCCAGCAGGTGGCCTTCGAGCGAGGAGCCGACACCGAAGGGGATCACCGGCACGCGGTACTGCGCGGCAAGCCTGACCGCATCGGCCACGTCGGCGGTGGATTCGGCGAACACCACGGCCGAGGGCGGCGGCACTGTGGTGAAGGCCGACTCGTCGCGCCCGTGCTGCTCGCGCACCACCAGCGCGGTGGAACAGCGCTCGCCGAAACGGGCCTTGAGGCCGTCGATCAGCGCCTGCGGCACCTCGCGCTGGCGTATCTCGGGCAGCAGGTGGGCGGGCAGGGGCTGGTTCATGGCGTCACCTCGGGATAATCGCGGGAAATTGTCAAACACGGAACATACCACCATGGGCAACCGACTGACACAGATCGCCACCCGCACTGGCGACGACGGCACCACCGGCCTGGGCAACAACGACCGCGTGGGCAAGGACAGCCTGCGCGTGCACGCCATGGGCGACGTGGACGAGCTCAACTCCCACATCGGCCTGCTGCTGTGCGAAGACCTGGCGCCCGGTGTGCGCGAGGTGCTGGTGGAGGTGCAGCACCAGCTGTTCAACCTGGGCGGCGAGCTGTCCATTCCGGGTTTCGAGCTGCTCAAGCCCGAGGCCGTGCTGGCGCTGGACCAGGCCCTGGCCGACGCCAATGCCGACCTGCCCCGGCTGCAGGAATTCATACTGCCCGCCGGCAACCGTGCGGCGAGCCAGGCCCACGTGTGCCGCACCGTGGCGCGCCGCGCCGAACGCGCCGTGGTGGCCCTGGGCCGGGCCGAGCCGCTGCGTGAGACGCCGCGCCACTTCCTCAACCGCCTGTCCGACCTGATGTTCGTCTACGCCCGCGTGCTCAACCGAATGAACGGCGGGGACGACGTGTACTGGAAGAGCGAGCGGATGAAGAGCAGCGGGGGGTGAGCCGATCGGCCAAAAAAAATCCTGGCCCGAGGGCCAGGATGGGAAGCCTTTTTGCTGTCACACATCAAGGCGCCCGCTCAGGGAGGAAAAGCGGGGGGCCGCGTAAGCAGCCCGCCAACATTCTATCGATAAATCGTGATCACTTAAAACAGTTTGACAATTTGAAAGCCCCGCTCGTCTGACAACTGCAAGCCAGTTGCCGCTCAGCCACCCGCGGACCAACGCGGACCGACCACCACCCCCCAGGGTTGCAGGCGGCGGGCGAGGCGCAGAACGTGCCGGTCCTTGCTCAGCAGATGCGCCCGATGGGCCACGGCGAGGTCGATGAAGATCTGGTCGTCGGTGTCCTGGCAGCGCAGCGTGGCGCGCGCGGCGGCGGGCAGCAGCCGCACCAGGGTGTCGAAGCGGGCGAGCACCGACCCGCGGTCCAGCCCGTGGTAGGTGACGCGTGGCGCGAGTTTGGGGTAGTCCAGCACGCGCTCGAGCTCGGCCCGCATGGCGGCGGTGGCAATCCAGCGGGCTTCACCTGAGGCCAGGGCCGCTTTCAGCGGGGTTGAAGCGGGGTCGTCGAACACCAGCACGTCGAGGGCGACGTTGCTGTCGATCACGACATCAAGTGCCATGGCGCCCGGCTGTCATGTCGAAGCGGAACAGCCGGCATTCGATGGGGCCGTTCCACAGCGGCACGCGCCGACTCTCCTTGAGGCGCATCTTGCCGGGCAGCTTGAGGTCGGGCGTGAGCATCCAGCCCTGCCAGCCGGCGTAGTGTTTTTTCCAGTGGCTGGCCAGCCGCTCGAAGAAAGCGTCAACCTCGCCGCCGTCCTCGCCCTGGGCGTGCTCGCGCACGCGCAGCGCCGCCTTCTGCCCGGCCACCCCGGCCGCCGCGATGCGTTCGCCGTAGGGCGGGTTGAGCAGCATCACGCCTGGGATGTCGCTGGGGGGCATGCGCTGCAGCGCGTCGCCACCGCGCAGGTCGATGGCCTGGGCCACGCCCGCGCGTTCGGCGTTGCGGCGGGCGAAATCGACCATGCGAAAGGCCACGTCGCTGCCGAACACCAGGGGTTTTTCGGGGGCGGGTTTCTGCGCCGCCTTGGCCTCGTTTTTCAGCGCTTGCCAGACGTGGGACTGGAAGGGCAGCAGTTTCTCGAAGGCGAAGCGGCGCTGGATGCCAGGCGCGATGTTCAGCGCGATCTGCGCCGCCTCGATCAGCACCGTGCCGCTGCCGCAGCAGGGGTCGTAGAGCGGCACCGAGCCGTCCCAGCCACTGGCCGCGATCATGGCGGCGGCCAGGGTTTCCTTGAGCGGCGCGTCGCCCTTGTCCTCGCGCCAGCCGCGCTTGAACAGCGGCTCGCCCGAGGTGTCGATGTAGACCGTGAGGTGGGTCGCGGTCAGGTGGGCGAACACGCGCACGTCGGGCCGGCTGGTGTCGATGCTGGGCCGCGCGCCGGTCTTGGCGCGCAGGCGGTCGCACACGGCGTCCTTCACCTTGAGCGCGGCAAAGTTCAGGCTCTTGAGCGGGCTGTGCTGTGCGGTGATCTCGACCTTGAGCGTCTGGGTGGCGGTGAACCAGATTTCCCAGGCCACCTGGCCGACGGCGTCGTAGATGTCCTGCTCGTCCCGATAGGGGCCGTGCCAGAGCTGCACCAGCACCCGCTGGGTGAGTCGGCTGTGCAGGTTGAGTTTCATGGCGTCGCGCCAGCTGGCGTCCAGCCCCACGCCCCCACGCGACTTGTGGGCCGCGGCCACGCCGGTGATGCGCTGCGCCTCGGCGGCGAGAAAGTCCTCCACGCCGGCAGCGCAGGGGAGGAAAAGGGAAAGCTGGTTCATCGTTTTCTTTCAACCCGCCAACAGGTCGCCCCTGGCGGAGCCTGTGCGTTATCGCTTGCGAAGGTTGGCGGGCGCTATGCGCAGCGCCTCGCGGTACTTGGCCACCGTGCGGCGCGCGCACTCGATACCCTGTTCCTTGAGCATCTCGGAGAGCTGGCTGTCCGACAGCGGCCTGGCCGCGTCTTCCGAGCCGACGAACTGCTTGATCAGCGCACGCACGGCGGTGCTGGAGGCGTTGCCGCCGGTCTCGGTGCCGAGCGAGGAGCCGAAGAAGTACTTGAGCTCGTAGGTGCCGAAGGGCGTGGCCATGTACTTGGCCGTGGTCACGCGCGAGATGGTGGATTCGTGCAGGCCCAGCTCGTCGGCGATCTCGCGCAGCACCAGCGGGCGCATGGCCAGCTCGCCGTGCATGAAGAAGTTGCGCTGGCGCTCGACGATGGCAGAGGACACGCGCAGTATGGTGTCGAAGCGCTGCTGGATGTTCTTGATGAACCAGCGCGCCTCCTGCAGCCGCTGCTGCAGCCCGCCACCTTCACCCCGGTGCTGGCGCAGCGCGTTGGCGTAGATGTCGTGCACGCGCAGGCGCGGCATCACGTCGGGGTTGAGCTGCACCTTGAAGCCGCGCCCGGCCGCGGTCACGATCACATCGGGCACCACGGCGTTGCGCGACACGTTGGCAAAGCGCCGCCCAGGCTTGGGCTCCAGGCGGGCGATCAGCGCCAGCGCTTCGCGCACCGTGGCTTCGTCCAGCCCGCAGGCCGCGCCCAGGCGCTTGTGGTCACGTCGTGCCAGCAGCTCCAGCGGCTGGGCGCAGATGGCCAGCGCCGCACGGGCCTCGGGCGTGTTGCGCAGCTCCTGGATTTGCAGGCGCAGGCACTCGCCCAGGTCGCGCGCGCCCACACCGGCCGGCTCCATCTGCTGCAGCCAGCGCAGCGCCAGGCCCAGGCGTTGCAACACCTCCTCGCGTGCTTGCAGGTCGTCACCGGCCAGGGATTCGGCCAGCGACTCCAGCGGCTCGTCAAGGTAGCCGTCGTCGTCCAGCGATTCGATCAGGAAGTGCAGGGCCGCGCGGTCTTCGGGCGACAGGCGCAGGCCCAGCGACTGCTGGTGCAAGAAGGCCGGCAGGCTCTCGTGTTCGCTGGCGAGGTCGGCCGCGCTGGCGGTGTCCTCTTCGTCGTTGAGGCGGCCACGCGCGGGCGCCTCGCCGCCCCACTCTCCGTCGTCGGGTGTGAAGGACACGCTGCCGTCGCCGTCCCAGTCGGGTTCGGCGGCAAACACGGGTTCGTCGTCAAAGCCGCTGTCGCTGCTGGTGACGGCTGTGCCGGTATCGCCGCTGTACTCGCTGACACGATCGCCTTCGCTCACCGGGGTATCGACGCCGGTCAGGCCATAGGCCTCGCGTTCGGCGGACTCGTCGGCGCGCTCCAGGAAGGGGTTGTCGTCGAGCATCTGCTCGACCTCCTGCGCCATCTCCAGCGTCGAGAGCTGGAGCAGCCGGATCGACTGCTGCAGCTGCGGCGTCAGTGCCAGGTGCTGCGAGACGCGCAGCGACAGGCTCTGTTTCATCGGCCTGCTGCCGGGCCGCCCCAAGGCAGGCCAGTCCCCTCGGGGGGCAGCGACGACACGCAGTGCGGAGCGTGGGGGCCCATGTTCACATCCGGAAGTGCTCGCCGAGGTAGACCCGGCGCACGTCGGCGTTCTCGACGATTTCGGCGGGTGTGCCCTGGGCCAGCACCTGGCCGTCGCTGATGATGTAGGCGTGGTCGCAGATGCCCAGCGTCTCACGCACGTTGTGGTCCGTGATGAGCACGCCGATGCCTCGCGATTTGAGGAAGCCGATGATGCGCTGGATCTCGATCACCGCAATGGGGTCGATGCCGGCGAAGGGCTCGTCCAGCAGGATGAAGCGCGGCGACGTGGCCAGCGCGCGGGCAATCTCGACACGGCGGCGCTCGCCACCCGAAAGCGCCGGTGCGGGCGAGTCGCGCAGGTGTTCCACCCGCAGGTCCTGCAGCAGCGCATCCAGGCGCTTTTCGATCTCGGCGCGCGACAGCGCACGCCCCCGTTCGTCCTGCTGCAGCTCCAGCACGGCGCGCACGTTGTCGGCCACGCTGAGCTTGCGAAAGATCGAGGCTTCCTGCGGCAGGTAGCCCAGGCCCAGGCGCGCACGGCGGTGGATGGGCAGGCGCTCGATGGGCTGGCCGTCGAGCGTGATGGCGCCGTTGTCGGCCCGCACCAGGCCCACGATCATGTAGAACGAGGTGGTCTTGCCCGCGCCGTTGGGGCCCAGCAGGCCGACCACCTGGCCTTTGGACACCGACAGCGAGACGTTCTTGACGACCTTGCGGCTGCCGTAGGCCTTTTGCAGGCCGGTCGCTTCGAGGCGGCTGGGGCTGGCGGCGGGTCCGGTCACCGGGGGGCCTCCTGCAGGCCGGTGCTGGGTCGCAGCGGCGCGCCCGGCACGGCAGGCGCCGGCGCCGCTGGGGCGCCGGGCTTGGGCCCGGGGGTCAGCATGGCGCGCACACGGCCCGAGGGGTTGGCCGCCGTGGTGTTGCGCACGCTGCCGTCCACGGTGAACACGTCGGTGAGGTTGTTGTAGACGATCTGGCTGCCCGAGGTCTCGTCGGCCAGGGTGGCGCCACGAAAACGTTTGAGCACCGCGTTGCCGATGAACTTCACCACGTCGGCCTGGCTGTCGTACTCGATGCGCTGGGCTTCGCCCTCGATGAACTCGTCGAGCAGGTCGCGCTTCTGGCGGTAGAAGGCGCGCTGGCCGCTCTGGGCGGTGGCGATGCCGAACTGGTTGCCCTGTGTGTCCTGGCGCACCTCGACCTGGTGACCTCGGATCACGATGGTGCCCTTGGTGATGACCACGTTGCCGGTGAACACGCTGGTCTGGCGCGTGTCGTCGTAGCGCAGCGCGTCGGACTCGATGTTCATGGGCTTGTCGCGGTCGGCCTTTTCGGCCCAGGCGGTTCCGCCCAGGGCCAGGCCCAGACAGAGGGCAGCGACGGGCAGGCAGCGGAACGGGGTGGTCAGGCTCATGGCATCAGGGCATGAAAATTGCTGTTGACGATTGTAAGCGTGCCTATGACCGCCGCCCGGGCGAAAAAAACCCCGCCGCAGCGGGGTGAGGTGGGAGTGGGCAACCCGGTGGTCAGGCGCCCTTGCGCACCTCGGAGAGCAGAAAGTCGGTGATGCTCAGCGCGCGGTCCAGCGACTGCGCGAGCGAGCCGTCGGTGTAGAAGCGCCCGGCGATGCCCAGGGCTGGCACGCCATCGACCTGGTAGGCGTCCTGCAGCTGGGTGGCGCGGCGGGCCTTGCCGGCGACGCCGAAGGCGTTGTAGGCCTCCAGGAACTTGGCGCGGTCCATGCCCGGCTGCTTGCCGATCCAGTCGGCAATGGTGTCCTGGGTGTTCAGGCGCAGCTTGTCGACGTGGATGGCGTGGAACACCTTGGCGTGCATCTCGGGCAGCTTGCCCAGGGCCTCCAGCGCATAGAACAGGCGCTGCTGCGGCACGAAGTCGTCGCGAAAGCCCACCGGGACGCGTTTGACCACCACGTCGGCCGGCTGGCGCTTGACCCAGGCCTCGAAGCTGGGCTCGAAGCGGTTGCAGTGCGGGCAGCTGTACCAGAAGAACTCGATCACCTCGATCTTGCCGGCCGGGGTATCCACGGGGGCGGTGCGGCCCAGCTTGAGGTAGTCCGTGCCCTCACGGAAGGGTCGGGTCTGGGCCTGGGTCACGGCCGGCAGGCTCAGGGCACCGGTGGTGCCGGCCATCAGCAGGCCTTGCGAAAAATCGCGACGTCGCATCTTCAGTTTCTCCTTGCCAGTATTGGCGTCTTGCCCGGTATGGAGCGGCCCGGGCACGGGAAAGTTCAAAGCTTTCGCCGCCGGGCCGCCTCAATGCGAAACGCGCCCCCCTGGGGGGCAGCGACCCGCGCAGCGGCGGAGCGTGGAGGCATTATCTTTGCACGCGCACCAGCGCGGCTTCCTGGCTGTTGGCGATCAGCTTGGCCTGGGTGGCCTCGGCATCGGTCTTGGCGTCGAACGGACCCATGCGCACGCGAAACACGGTCTGGCCGGCCTGTTCGCGCTCGGTCACCCGGGCGTCCAGGCCCAGCATGGCCAGGCGGGCTTTCTGGGCGTCGGCATCGGCCTGAGTGCGAAAGGCGCCGGCCTGCACGAAGTAGACAAACGGGTCCTTGCCAGCCGGCGCCTGCTGGGTGCGCTCGCGCATCAGGTCGCCCAGCGGGTCGGCGGTCGGCTTGGGCGGGGTGGCGGGGGCGTTGGCGGTCGGCGTGGCGGCACCCGGGGCGCTGATGGCCGGTGCGTCCTCGCTGGCGGGCGCGGCGGCAGGGGCCGCGGGCTTGTTGCCGGTGATGGTGGCGTTGGGGTTCCAGTTGCGGTTGCGCTCGGCCTCGATCGCGTCCTGCGTGGGCTTGCGCGAGATGCCGCGGTCCACGAAGGGTACGGGCACCTTGGTGACGTAGATCGCCACCGCCAGCGCCAGGCCCAGGCCGACCAGCAGGCCGACCACGAATCCGATCAGGGTTCCGCCCCGTAGTGTCTTTTGCATGGTGTTCACATCTTCCGTGGTGCGCTCACGCCCAGCACCGCCAGGCCATTGTGCAACACCTGTGCGGTGGCGGCGACCAGCGCCAGGCGGGCCCGCTTGACCGCTTCGTCGTCGACCAGGATGCGCTCGGCGTCGTAGTAGGAGTGGTAGGCGGCGGCCAGCTCGCGCAGGTAGAAGGTCACGTCATGCGGGGCGAAGTCGGCCGCAGCGGCGGTGAGCATCTCGGGGTAGCGGGCCAGCAGCAGCATCAGCGCCTGGGCCTGCGGACCTTGCAGGGCAGACAGGTCGGCGTCCTTGAGGCTGGCTTCGTCACCACCGTCTTTCTCGTTCCAGGCCGCCAGCACCGAGCAGATGCGCGCGTGGGCGTACTGCACGTAGTAGACCGGGTTGTCGTTGTTCTTCTGTACCGCCAGGTCGACGTCGAAGGTGTATTCGGTGTCGGGCTTGCGGCTGAGCAGGAAAAAGCGCACGGCGTCCTTGCTGGTCCACTCGATCAGGTCGCGCAGCGTCACGTAACTGCCCGCGCGCTTGCTGATCTTGACCTCCTGGCCCCCTCGCACCACGCGCACCATGGTGTGCAGCACGTAGTCGGGGTAGCCCTGGGGGATGCCGACGCCGGCAGCCTGCAGGCCGGCGCGCACGCGGGCGATGGTGCCATGGTGGTCGGTGCCCTGGATGTTGATGACCTTGGTGAAGCCCCGCTCCCATTTGGCGATGTGGTAGGCCACATCGGGCACGAAGTAGGTGTAGGAGCCGTCGCCCTTGCGCATCACCCGGTCCTTGTCGTCACCGTAGTCGGTGCTGCGCAGCCACAGGGCGCCGTCCTTCTCGTAGGTCTTGCCGTTGGCCACCAGCTTGTTGACGGCGGCCTCGACGCGGCCGCTGGTGTACAGGCTGGACTCGAGGTAGTAGTGGTCGAACCTGACCGCGAAGGCCTGCAGGTCCAGGTCCTGCTCGTGGCGCAGGTAGGCCACGGCGAACTGGCGCATGCCGTCGATGTCGTTCACGTCGCCGCTGGCGGTGAATTCGCGGTCATCGGCCTTGACGGTCTGCCTGGCGAGGAAATCGTTGGCGATGTCCTGGATGTACTCGCCGTTGTAGGCCGCCTCGGGCCAGCCGGCGTCGCCGGGTTTGAGGCCCTGGGCGCGCAGCTGGGTGCTGGTGGCCAGGGTGCCGATCTGCACGCCCGCGTCGTTGTAATAGAACTCGCGGTGGACGTTCCAGCCCTGCGTGGCGTAGAGGTTGCAGATGGCGTCGCCCAAGGCCGCCTGGCGGCCATGGCCCACGTGCAGCGGGCCGGTGGGGTTGGCCGAGACGAACTCCACCATCAGGCGCTGGCCGTTGTCCGGCTGCTGGCCGAAGGCGGGGCCGGCCTCGAGCACCTCGCGCACGATGGCCTGTTTGGCCTCGGGCCTGAGGCGGATGTTGAGAAAGCCGGGGCCGGCGATCTCGATGCCGGCCACCCACTGCTGGTACACCGGCTGGGCCAGCAGCGTGTCGCGCAGCTGTTCGCCGAGCTGGCGCGGGTTGAGCCTGAGCGGCTTGGCCAGCTGCATGGCGGCCGTGACGGCGAAATCGCCGTGGGCAGCCACCTTGGGGGACTCGAACGCCGCGCGGCCACCCGTGCCGGGCGACAAGCCTTCCAGCGCCGCCGACAGGCCCGCCAGCAATTCCTGTTTGATCTTGAGCATCCCCCGATTTTAGGTGGGCGGGTAAAGCCTGTTTCCGGCCCTGTATCCATTTGCTAAGCTTGCACAGCATTCACCTACAACCACCGGAGACAAGCCATGAAACGCCGTGAACTGCTGGCCGCCGGAGCCGGCGCCGCCTCCCTCATCGCTTTGCCCGCCCATGTGCGTGCGCAAACCATCGAGAAGCCCAAGGTCGGCATCGCCGTCGGCGGCAAGAACCTGCTGTACTACCTGCCGCTCACCGTGGCCGAGCAGCTGGGCTATTTCAAGGCCGAGGGGCTGGACGCCACCATCTTCGATTTCGCTGGCGGCTCGCGTGCGCTGCAGGCGGTGGTGGGTGGCAGCGCCGACGTCGTGTCGGGCGCTTTCGAGCACACCGTCAACATGCAGCACAAGGGCCAGGCCATGCGCGCCTTCGTGCTGCAGGGCCGCGCGCCGCAGATCGTGCTGGGCATCAACCCCAAGACCATGCCCAACTACAAGGGCGTGGCCGACCTCAAGGGCAAGAAGATCGGTGTCAGCGCGCCGGGTTCGTCCACCAACGTGATGGCCAACTTCGTGCTCGCGGGCGCGGGGCTCAAGCCGTCCGACGTGTCCTTCGTCGGTGTCGGCACCGCCAACGGCGCGGTGGCGGCCATGCGGGCGGGCCAGATCGACGCCATGTCCAACCTCGATCCGGTCATCACCCTGCTGCTGCGCAGTGGCGACCTCAAGATCGTGGTCGACACCCGCAAGGTGGCCGACGCCGACAAGGTCTTCGGCGGCCCCATGCCCGCAGCCTGCTTCTATGCGCCGCAGCCCTTCATCGACAAGAACCCCAACACGGTGCAGGCGCTGACCAACGCCATCGTGCGGGCCAACAAGTGGATACAGGCGGCCGGCCCGTCCGACATCATCAAGGTGGTGCCCGAGGCCTACCTGCTGGGTGACCGTGCGGTCTACATCGACGCCTTCATGGCCGCCAAGGGTGCGCTCTCGCCCGACGGCACCATCCCCGACGCAGGTGCGGCCACGGCGCTGCGCGCCCTGCAGGAGGTGGACCCCGCGCTGCGCGACTTCAAGCCCAACCTGCAGGCGGTCTACACCAACGACTTCGTCAAACGCGCCAACGCCAAGTACCCCAAAGGATGAACAGGACCCCCACGCTCATCGCTTCGCGTATCGCTGCCCCCCGGGGGGGCGCGTCAGCGCCTTCGGGCGGCCGGGCGGCGCTGACATGACCGCCACCCCGCCCGCGCTGGAACTGCGCGACGTTTCCTGCACCTTCATCTCGCGCGACGACCCCGGCCAGCGCTACACCGCCGTGAAGGCGGTGGACCTGACCGTGGGCGCGGGCGAGTTCGTCTCGGTGGTGGGCCCCACGGGCTGCGGCAAGAGCACGCTGCTCAACGTGGCGGCCGGCCTGCTGGCGCCCAGCACGGGCGACGTCAAGGTGTTTGGCGAGCCGTTGCAAGGCACCAACCGCCGCGCCGGCTACATGTTCCAGGCCGATTCGCTCATGCCCTGGCGCACCGCGCGCCAGAACGTGATGGCAGGCCTGGAGTTCCACGGCGTGCCCGAGGCCGAGGCGAGCGCCCAGGCCGAGGACTGGCTGCGGCGCGTGGGCCTGGGCGGTTTCGGCGACCGCTACCCGCACCAGCTCTCGGGCGGCATGCGCAAGCGCACCAGCCTGGCCCAGACCCTGGTGCTGGACCCCGACATCATCCTCATGGACGAGCCCTTCTCGGCGCTGGATATCCAGACCCGACAGCTGATGGAGAACGAAGTGCTGGCGCTGTGGCAGGCCAAGAAGAAGGGGGTGCTGTTCATCACCCACGACCTTGATGAAGCGATTGCCATGAGCGACCGGGTGGTGATCCTTTCGGCCGGGCCGGCTTCGCACCCCATCGGCGAATTCCACATCGACCTGGACCGCCCGCGCGATGTGGCCGAGATCCGCAACACGCCCCGCTTCGTCGAGCTGCACCAGGCCATCTGGGGTCAGCTGCGTGACGAGGTGGTCAAGGGCTATCAGCAACAGCTCGCGGCTTGATGTCAGACACACCCATGTGGAACCTCATCAAACCCCGCCCCGCCACCCTGCGCTGGTGGCAGGCCCTCGTGCTCGTGGTCTTCTTCGGCCTCTGGCATGTGCTCACCAAGCCCGGCCTGATCCCGCCCTTCGTGTTCGAGAACGACATGCAGGCGGCGTTCTTCTTCGGCGAGCCGATCAAGGTGTTCGGGCGCATCTGGGCCTGGTTCGTCACCAACGCCGACATCTATGTCCACCTCTGGATCACGCTGCTGGAGACGGCACTGGCCTTTGGCATCGGCACGCTCATGGGGCTGGGTTGCGGGCTGTGGCTGGCGCTCAGCCCCATGGCGGCAGCCATCTTCGATCCCTACATCAAGGCCATGAACTCGATGCCGCGCGTCATCCTCGCGCCCATCTTCGCGGTCTGGTTCGGCCTGGGCGTCGCATCCAAGGTGGCGCTGGGCGTGACGCTGGTGTTCTTCATCGTCTTCTTCAACGTCTACCAGGGTGTCAAGGAAGTCAGCCCCGTCGTGCTCAACAACGCCCGCATGCTGGGCGCAAGCCAGCGCCAGCTGTTGCGCCACGTGTACGTGCCCAGCGCCATGAGCTGGGTGTTCAGCTCGCTGCACACCTCGGTCGGTCTCGCCTTCGTGGGTGCGGTGGTGGGCGAGTACCTGGGATCCGCGCGCGGCGTGGGCTACCTCATCCTGCAGGCCGAAGGGGCCTTCGACATCAACACCGTGATGGCGGGCATCCTGGTGCTCACGGCCTTCGCGCTGGTGCTGGACGCGGCAGTGGGTGTCATCGAAAAACGCCTGATGAAGTGGCAGCCCAAGGCGGGCGAAACCGAGAAGCTCTGACGCGGCTCAGGCGGGCTGCACCAGGTACTCCCGCGCCGCGGCCTTGACCGCGGCCGTCAGCCGCTGCGCCGAGGGCGCCTCGCGTGCCCAGTGCTGCCAGTACAGGGCCACGTCCACGGCGGCGCCGGGCTGAAGTTCCTCGAACCGGCCGGGGTGGTCTGTCAGGGTGTGCTCGGGCACCATGCCCCAGCCCATGCCCAGCTCGATGGCCGTCTCGAAAGCGTCCACCGCCGGAGCGAAGTGGCGCGGATAGGCCGGCTGCTGCAGGCCGAAGTGCTGGGCCAGGAAAGCGTCCTGCAGCGCATCCTTGCGGTTGAAGATCAGGGCCGGCTGGGCCAGCAGCCGGTGCACCGAGAGGCGGCCGCTGCTGTCGCGGCACTTGTGCGCCAGCGCGGGCGCGGCCACGCAGCGGTAACGCATCACGCCCAGCGGCTCGGCCAGGCAGCCGCGCATGGGTTCGGCCAGCGTGGTCACACAGCCCATCACGTCTCCACTTTTCAGGGCGTCGTGGGTGTGGTCCTGGTCGTCGATCAGGATGTCCAGCAGCAGCCGGTGGCGGGCCAGCAGCGGGGCCACGCCGGGCAGCAGCCAGGTGGCCACCGAATCGGCGTTGACCGCCACGCCCAGCGTCTGCCAGGTCTTGCGGCCACCGCCGGCGCCGTGCAGCCCGGCCAGCAGGTCGGCCTCCATGCTGCGCACCTGTTTCACATGGGTCAGCAGGGCCTGGCCGGCGGCGGTGGCCCGCACCGATTTGCCCCGCACCAGCAGGCGTTGGCCCAGTTCAGCCTCCAGCCCCTTGATGCGCAGCGAGACGGCCGCCAGCGTGAGGTTGAGGGCCCGCGCGGCAGGCCCGAAGCCGCCGTGTTCGACCACGGCGGCCAGGGCGTCGAGTTGTCGGCCGTCCAGCATGACTCAAGAAATTTTTGATCAATGGGAAAACGAGTTAAATGAGTTTAATCAAAAGGCGAAAACCCGCACACTGGCACCCAACGAATCTCCGTCGAATCCCGTCTGTAGGTGCTGTCATGGCCTTCGCTCTGCCCGTCTTTTCCCTGTCCCCCACCTTCACGGCCGGCCTGCTGCTGAGCCTGTCGCTGATCATGGCCATCGGCCCGCAGAACGCCCACGTCATCCGCATGGGGCTGCAGCGCCAGCACGTCTGGCTCACCCTTGCCGTGTGCGTGCTGACCGACGTCGTCCTGATCGGGCTGGGTGTGCTGGGCCTGGCCCAGCTGGGGGGGCTGTCGGACAAATTGCACGGCGCCCTGGTGGGGGCTGGCGCGCTGTTCCTGGCGGTCTATGGCTGGCAGGCCTTCCAGCGTTTCCTGAAGCCCGCCAGCCCCGCCGGCCTGGACACCCCGGCCGTGCCGGCCGCGATGACGCGCCGCCAGGCGGTGCTGTCCGCCCTGGCCTTTTCCTGGCTCAACCCGCACGCCTGGCTCGACACGGCCGTACTGATCGGCACCGCGTCGCTGGCCTATGGCCAGGGGAGCGCCGTCTTTGGCCTGGGGGCCGCCGCCGGCTCGCTGCTGTGGTTTGCGGGGCTGGGCCTGGCCGTGTTCTGGCTGGGCCGGCGCCTCAACTCGGTGGCGGTGTGGCGCGCGCTTGATGGCCTGGTGGCCCTGATGATGTGGGGCACGGCCGTCTGGCTGGTGGTCAGCCTGGTCTGAAGCGGTCTCAGGGCGCGGCGGGCGGAGCGACCAGGAACTGCCGCATGGACTCGGCCACCGTGTCGTGCCCTGCAATGCCCCAGTGGGTGTTGTTGGGCAGGTAGAGGTCCTTGACGCCGGCTTCAGCCGCCTGCTGCAGCGCCAGGTCCAGGCGCGGGACCAGGTCCGGCAGGCGCTGTGCCAGCGCGGGCAGGCGGCTGGAGCGGCGCAGCCCCTCGTCCTGCACATACGCGGCGTAGGTGGTCAGCTTGTCGGGTGCGACCATCAGCACGAAGCGCGTGTGCCCGTTGCGCTCCACCCTCGACTGCAGGGTGCGCGCCAGGCAGGCCAGGCCGTCGGTGGTGGCTGCGTCCCACTCGCCGATCTTCCGGATGTCGGTGCGGTAGATCAGCAGCGAGTCGCTGCGGGCATGGGTGAACAGGTCGTCGCGCCGCAATGCGAACACCGGGCCGGTGCTCGGGTCGATGTTGGCCCAGCGCCGCAGTGCGCCATAGAGCAGGTGCTTGCCGGCGAACTCGGCCTTGACGTAATCCCAGTTGCTCCACTCGGTGACGCGGGTCACGGGGATGCGGGTGGCGGGCGCGGGTGGCTGGCGCTGCGGCCACGCTCCGGTTGCAGCGCGCCCGGTAGTGGCCGTTGCCGGGTCGCAGGCCGTCTGCTGGGCCAGCAGTTTGGGCAGCTGGCGTTCGACGATTTCCACCACCAGGAACGCTGGGGGATGGTCCCTGAATGTGGGGGATTCGAGCAGGGTGTCGAGCGGGGTGTTGTAGATGCTGCGCGTCAGCACCGTCAACCCGGTGGCTTCCACCAGCGCGTTTTGCCACTGGTACTGAGGCATGGCGATGGAAAACGAGTCTCCGAGCACCACCATGTCGTAGGGCTTGTCGTAGGCCCCGGAGGCGTACAGCGGCTTGGGGTGAACGAGTTGCGCTCCGTTCCAGCCGTAGTCGCTTTCTGCATGCGAGCCCAGCCGTGTGAGGTCACCATCCATCGGACCCAGCTGTATGGCACGTGCAAACAGCAGCGCGCTGGGCAGCAGCACCAGGGCCAGCAGACCGCCCGCAAACCAGCGGTAGGCGCGGGTGTCAGAACTGGAAGTAGAGGAACTCACTCACGTCTCCCATTTCCTTGAGCGCCCAGCCCAGCAGCAGTGCGGTGAACACGAACCAGCGCAGGTTGGGCCGCCATTGCCAGCGCGCGGGCTGTGCGCTGGGTTGCAGTGCAGGCTGGTGATCGTGCAGCAGCTGCTGGACGTTGGGCAGGGTCCAGACCACCACCGCGCACAGCACCAGCGCATCGCGCAGCTTGCTGGCCTGGCGGTCGTTGGCCAATGCCACCCACTGGCTGCCGTCGGCGCCCAGACCCGCCATGGCCTGCAGCATGTGCCAGGCGCCGCCCAGTGTCTGTGCGCGGAAGAACACCCACGCCACCACCACGGCCACAAAGGTCAGGCCCACGCCCAGCACCCGGCCTGCAAGGCCCGCGAACAGCGGGTCGCGGCCCAGGCGCTGCACCAGGAAACGCCAGGCGTGGTTGACCATGAGGTAGGCGCCGTGCAGCGCGCCCCAGACCACGAAGGTCCAGCCCGCACCGTGCCACAGGCCGCCCAGCAGCATGGTCAGAAACAGGTTGAGGTAACGCCGCGCCTTGCCGTGCCGGTTGCCGCCCAGGGCGATGTAGAGGTAGTCGCGCAGGAAACGCGACAGCGTCATGTGCCAGCGGCGCCAGAAGTCGATGATGCTGGTGGCCTTGTAGGGCGAGTCGAAGTTGAGCGGCAGGCGTATGCCAAACAGCAGCGACAGGCCGATGGCCATGTCGGAGTAGGCCGAGAAATCGAAATAGAGCTGGAAGGTGTAGGCCAGCGCGCCGCCCCAGGCCTCCAGCGTGCCCAGTGCCTGGCCCTGCTCGGCCGCTGCGAACACCGGGCCGGCGAAAGGACCGATGCCGTCAGCCAGCAGCACCTTCTTGAACAGCCCGATGGCGAACACGGTCAGGCCCACGCTGAGGTGGCGCGCGTCGATGCGGTAGGTGGCGGCCGCGCCGAACTGCGGCATCATTTCCTTGTGGTGCAGCACCGGCCCCGCGATCAGGTGCGGGAAGTAGGTGACGAACAGGCCGTAGTGCAGGTAGTTGGACTCGCGCACCTCGCCGCGGTAGGTGTCCACCAGGTAGGCGATCTGGGTGAAGGTGAAGAAAGAGATGCCCAGCGGCAGGACCACGGTCTGCAAGGTCCAGGGCCAGCCGGTCAGCGCGACCACGCTGTCGACGAAGAAGTTGGCGTACTTGTAGTAGCCCAGCAGCAGCAGGTTGATGCCCACCCCGGTGGCCAGCGCCCAGCGGCCCTGGCGGGTCAGCGCACCACAGCGCACCAGCAGCCGGCCCATCAGGTAGTTGAAGGTGATGGAGCCCAGCAGCAGTGCCAGGTAGCGCGCATCCCAGAAGGCGTAGAACGAGAGCGATGCGCCCAGCAGCCAGACGATGGCGGCACCCCGGTGCACACGCCCCAGCAGCATGAAACCTGCGAACGTGACCGGCAGGTAGATGAACAGGAAGACGTAGGAGTTGAACAGCACGAGGGGCTTGGCAGACGCGGGGCTGGGGAAAAGTGGCCCCGAGTGTAGGGGAAGCCCCGACGGGCCCCGGCCTCAGTCCAGGTCCAGCCGCCGGTCCTCTGTCACCATGCGTTCATAGGCCTGGGCTTCCAGCGGCGGGCTGAACAGGTAGCCTTGCAGCTGGTCGCAGCCAAGCTGGCGCAGGAAGCGCATCTGCTCGCGGGTTTCCACGCCTTCGGCCACGATCTCCTGGCGCAGCTGCTGGCCCATGGTGACGATGGCCTGGGCAATGGCGCAGTCGTTCGCTTCCTGTGGCACGCCGACCACGAAGGCGCGGTCGATCTTGAGCGTGGTGATGGGGAACCGTTTGAGATACGACAGGCTGGAGTAGCCGGTGCCGAAATCGTCCAGCGCGATGGACAGCCCCATGGCGACCAGGGCGTTGAGTATGGGCAGCACCTGTTCGGCGCCGCGCATCACCACGCTCTCGGTGATCTCCAGCTTGAGCTGCGCCGCCCGTATGCCGTGGCGCTGCAGCAGGGCCTCCATGCGCTGCGGCAGCTGGGCGTCCACCTGCCGCACCGACAGGTTCACCGCCACCGGCGGCATGGTCAGCCCGGCGTCGTTCCAGGCCCGGATCTGCCGGCAGGCCTCTTCCAGCACCCATTCGCCCAGTTCGAGGATCAGGCGGGTCTCCTCCGCCACCGGAATGAAGTGGCCCGGCGGCACCAGGCCGTGCAGCGGGTGTTTCCAGCGGATCAGGGCCTCGGCGCCCGCGATGCGTCCGCTGCGCAGGCTGACCTTGGGCTGGTAGTGCAGCAGCAGCTCGCCGTGGGTGAGCGCGTGGCGCAGTTCGGTCTCGATGCGGAAATGCTCGCTCGCACGCCGGTTCATCTCGGCGCTGTAGAACAGGGGTGCGTTTTCACCCTGCTCGCGTGCGCGGCCCACCGCCATCTCGGCGCAGCGCAGCAGCACCGTGGTGTCCAGGCCATCTTCGGGGAACACCGATATGCCCACGTGGGCCGTGACCTTGACGTCGTTGCCGGCCACCCGCACCGGCACTTCCAGTGCGGCCAGCAGCTTGTGCGCGACGATGGCCGCGTGTTCGCGCTTCTGGATGTTGAGCAGCGCGACGACGAAGCGGTCGTGGGCGGTGCGCGCCAGCACGTCCTGGTCGCGCAGGCCGTGGCGCAGCCGCTGGCAGATCTCCACCAGCAGGTTGTCGGTGGCCTCGTGGCCCAGGCTGTCGTAGAGGAAATCGATGCGCTGCAGCTGCACCACCAGCAGCGCGCCGTGGGCCCGGTTGCGCTGGGCGGCTGTCAGCGCCTGTGCGACCAGCTGCTGCAGCAGCGAGCGGTTGGGCACGCCGGTGACGCTGTCGAAGTTGGCGAGGCGGTGCAGCCGTGCCTCGGTCTCCTTGTGTTCGCTGATGTCGCTGAAGATCGAGAAGGCGTGGGTGACTTCGCCCGCGTCGTTGCGCACCGCGCTGATGGCGACCGATTGCGGGAACACCTCGCCGTTCTTGCGCCGCCCGACGATCTCGCCGCTCCACGCATACTGGCCCTGCATGGCGCTGCGCACCTGTTCGCGAAAGGCCGCGTCGTGGCGGCCCGAGCGCAGCAGGTCGGGCGTCTTGCCGATGGCCTCGGCCGCGCTGTAGCCGGTGATGCGGGTGAAGGCCTGGTTGACCACCACGATGCGCTCGCCGGCATCGGTGATCAGCACGCCCTGGTTGCTGTCCTCGATGATTCGCTGGTACAGGTGCAGCCGGTCGCTGTCGCTCATGCCCTCGCGCAACTCGTTGACCTGGGCCTGCAGCCCGAGCGGAAAGCCGGCTTCGTCCTTGAGGAGCGACAGCTGCAGCTGGGCGCGGAACACCTCACCGGATTTCTTGCGCCGGCGCACCTCCATGAACACGTCCTCGCCATCGGGCAGCCAGTCCGGCGGCGTCTCGTCCTCGTCGGCCGAGAGGAACAGCACATGCTGGCCCAGCACCTCGTCGGCGCGGTAGCCGAACAGGCGCTCGGCCGCGCCGTTCCAGCCGGTGAGGTAGCCGGTGAGGTCCATGGTCAGCACCGGCACCTGCGCCAGTGCGGCCTGGTGGGCCTCGTCCAGTCGGGTTTCCAGCCGTTCCAGGGCCTCTCGAGCGGCCTTGCCGCCCAGGTGGCGTGCCTGGCGGGCCAGGGCCAGCCATTGGGAGAGGTCGTCGGGCGTCTGCGGCATGGGTCAGGCGGTCAGGTCCAGCATCCAGCGCAGCGCCTCGGCCTGCAGCGTGTTGAAGCTGGCGGCGTCCAGCGCCAGCGCCGCGAGCGAGGCGGCCAGCGCCGCGTGGTCGCCGGCCTCGGTCTGCTGAACCGCTTTCAACAGCGCACCCAGCTCGCCCTCCTGGCGCAGCAGGGCGGCATGCACGGCCTCGCCCAGCGGCAGGGGCTTGAGCACCTCGGCCAGCGGCAGGCCGAACAGCACGCCCAGCAACGAGAACATGCCCACCATGAAGGCCTGTTCCTGCAACAGCTTCTCGTGGCCGCAGGCCTGGGCCAGCAGCTCCAGCGTGCGGGCGCGGGTGGCCACGTGTGCCATCAGCATGGCGCTGCGTGGGTCGTCGTCGCGCGCGGCGAACAGCATCAGGTTGAGCCAGCGCCGCAGCTGCTGGCGACCCAGAATGAGGATGGCCTGGGCGAAGCTGGTGACTTCGCGCTCGCCACCCATGGCCAGCGAGTTGACCAGGCGCAGCAGGTGGTAGGACAGCGTGGCGTCCTGGCGCAGCACGGCCTCGATGTCGCGGGTGTCGGCGTCGGTGCTGACCAGTTGCACCAGCTGCAGCGCGCGGGTGCGCGAGGCCGCCTGGCCCGACGAGGGCTTGCCCGGTGGCAGCTGGTACCAGCCGCCGGCCACCCAGTCGTTGGCATCCACCGTGGCGGGAAAGGTCGCCTCGGCCAGCAGCGGCTGGCCCGAAGGCAGCACGCGCAGGCCGGCCTCGGTGGCGGCCTGCTGCAGGGCGGGGTCCAGGGTCGCGTGGTCGGTGTCGCTGAGCCAGCAGGGCAGCTGGGCGGCCAGCTCGCGCCAGCTGTCGCTGGCCAGCAGAAGCGGCAGGGCTTGGTGGGGCGCGGGGCCGGGCGCCAGCCACAGCGCACGTGGCCGCTTCTGGCGGTCGGCCAGCCATGTCAGGCGCACGGTCGCGACGGTGGCAGGAGCGTTCATGCGGGGAGTCCCCTGGTGGCGTTGGCGTGGCGCATGTTACCGGGTTGCTCGGATGTTGCGGGGTTTTTCAGCGCCCGGTCTGGCGCCAGAAATCGGGCTGGCCGTAATGGTGTTTGAGGAAGTCGATCCACAGCCGCACCCGCAGCGGCAGGTGCTTGCGTTGCGGGAACACGGCGTAGATGCCGTTGGGGGCGGCGGCAAAGGCTTCGAGCACCGGCACCAGCCGGCCCGCCGCGATGTCGGCCTCCACCTCCCAGGTGCTGCGCCAGGCGATGCCGTAGCCGGCCAGGCACCACTCGTGCAGCACCTGACCGTCCGAACAGTCCAGCGGGCCGCCGGGGCGCAGGTGCTGCAGCTCGGGCTCGCCGCCGTTGCGCGGCACCAGAAACGCCCAGCCGCGTGTCTGCGAAGCATCGGACGACAGCGTGAGGCAGTCGAAGCGCGACAGCTCGCCCGGGTGCTGCGGCGTGCCGTGGCGCTGCAGGTAGGCCGGCGTGGCCACGCACAGGCGGCGGTTGTCGGCCAGGCGCAGGCTGATCAGCGAGGAGTCGGGCAGGTCGCCCACGCGCACGGCGCAGTCGTAGCCTTCGGCGGCGATGTCGACGACACGGTCGCTGAGGTTGAGCGAGAGTGTGACCTCGGGGTGCAGCTCGCGAAAACGCGGCACCAGCGGCGCCACATGGCGCCGCCCGAAACCGGCGGGTGCGGTGATGCGCAGGTGCCCGCTGGCCTTGACGCCGCCCGCGCTCACGCTGGCCTCGGCGCTCGCCAGGTCGGCCAGCAGGCGCTGGCAGTCTTCCAGGAAGGCGCTGCCCTCGTGGGTGAGGGTCAGGCGGCGCGTGGTGCGCACCATGAGCTTGACGCCCAGGCGTTCTTCCAGCGCGTCGAGCCGGCGGCCGATGATGGCTGGCGCCACGCCCTCGGCCTTGGCCGCGGCGGTCAGGCTGCCGCGGGTGGCCACGGCGACGAAGGTCTCAATCTGCTTGAGCTTGTCCATGCACGGGCATTATGTGCATGGAGGTCAAAGAACGTTAAGACTTCGTCGTCTTTATTCCACATTCGGGTGCGACTGAGGGGCCGACAGGGCGGCGATGGCCGCTGCGTCGTAGCCCAGCCCGGCCAGCAGTTCGGCGTTGTGCTCGCCCAGGCGTGGCGGGTTCAGCCGCAGCGGCGGGCGCTGGCCGTTCAGGGTGACAGGCAGCAGCACCGTGGAGGTGTCGCGGCCATCGGGCAGGGTGAGCGGGGCCAGCGTGCCGGTGGCCTGGAGGTGCGGGTCGTCAAAGAGGTCTTGCGGCCTGGCAATGGGCGCAAACGGCAGGCCATGGTGTTCGAACACGGCGGCCAGCTCAGCCGCCGTGCGGGTGGCCAGGCGTTCGCGCAGCAGCGGCATCATCCAGTCGCGGGCACGCACGCGGTCGTTGTTGCTGCGCAGGCGTTCGTCGGTTTTCAGGTCGGCGAAACCGAAGGCGTCGCAGAACAGCGCCCACTGCGTGTCGCTGACCACGGCGAGGAAGATCTGCTCACCACCCGCGACCTCGAACACGTCGTAGATGGCCCAGGCCGAGATGCGGGCGGGCATGGGCGCGGCGGGCTTGCCGGTGACGGCGAACTGCATCATGTGCTGCGCCACCAGGAACACGTTGTTCTCGAACAGGGCGCTCTGGACCTCCTGGCCAAGGCCGGTGCGCTCGCGTTCGCGCAGCGCAGCCATGGCGCCAATGGCGCCAAACAGGCCGCCCATGATGTCGTTGACGCTGGTGCCGGCGCGCAGCGGGTCGCCTGGCCGACCGGTCATGTAGGCCAGGCCGCCCATCATCTGCACCACCTCGTCGAGTGCGGTGCGGTGTTCGTAGGGGCCGGGCAGGAAACCCTTGTGGCTCACGTAGATGAGGCGCGGGTTCAGGGCCTTGAGGCTGGCGTAGTCCAGGCCCAGCTTTTCCATGGTGCCGGATTTGAAGTTTTCGCTCACCACGTCGGCGGTGGCGATCAGGCGCAGCGCCGCCTCCTTGCCTTCGGGCGTCAGCAGGTCCAGCGCCAGGCTTTTCTTGTTGCGGTTGAACATCGGGAAGAAGCCCGCGCCCGAACCCAGCAGGCGGCGCGTCGCATCGCCCTCGCGGCCATGGCCCACGGTTTCGACCTTGATGACCTCGGCGCCCAGGTCGCCCAGCACCAGCCCGCAGGTCGGTCCCATCACCATGTGGGTGAACTCGACGACGCGGATGCCCGCCAGAGGCAGCGCTTTTCCGGTCATGGTGTGACCCCCTGAGTGAACCCTTTGGGCAGCCCGGCTTCCGGGGTCATGCCATAGAGCGGTTCGCCGGGCAGGCCGGCGGCCAGCGGCGCACGGGCCGCGAGGAGTGTTTCCAGATCGATGCCCGTGGGCACGCCCATGGCCTCGAACATGAAGACCAGGTCTTCGGTGACCACGTTGCCCGAGGCGCCGGGTGCATACGGGCAGCCGCCCAGCCCGCCCAGCGAGGCGTCGAAGGTGCGCACACCCACATCGAACGCCGCGAGGCAGTTGGCCAGCCCCAGGCCGCGCGTGTTGTGCAGGTGGGCGGCGCCCGCGCGTGCGCCCACGGCCGCCTGCAGCCGCAGGAACAGCCGGCGCACCTGTGCGGGGTTGGCCATGCCGGTGGTGTCCGACAACCCGATTTCGTCCACGCCCACACCGGCGCAGGCGCGGGCGAGGGCGATCACCTCGTCTTCCGGCACCCGGCCCTGCAACGTGCAGCCGAAGGCGGTCGACAGGCCCACCTCCACCTTCACACCCGGCGCGCGGGCGTCGCGCAGCGCGACCACGCGTTGCACCTCATCCACCATCTCGGCGGGGCTCTTGCGCACGTTGGCCTGCGAATGCGCGGCGCTGGCCGACACCGGCAGCGTGAGCTTGTGCACGCCCGCGGCCAGCGCGGCCTCGGCGCCCTGAAGGTTGGGCACCAGCGCCATCACGGTCAGGCCGGGCCGGGTCAAGGCATGGCGCACCACCTCGGCCACGTCGGCCATCTGCGGCAGCAGCCGGGCCGACACGAAGGAGCCGACCTCGATCTCGCGCAGGCCGGCCGCGGCCAGCGCATCGATCCAGCGCAGCTTGTCGGCCGTGGGCATGGTGGCCTTGACCGACTGCAGGCCGTCGCGTGGCCCGACCTCGCTGATCAGCACTTGTGGTGTGTTTGATGATTCCATAAGATAGAACAATATTCTTTCTTCTGAAAGATTCACCCAAGCTCCGTCACCTGTCAAGCCATGCCCCGAAAAGCCCAGACCGAATCCCTGGCCGATGAACACGCCGCACCCGGCGGCGTGGCCGCGGTCGACCGCGCGCTGTCGCTGCTGGCGGCTTTTCGTGCCGGTGACGGACCGCTGACCCTGGCCGAACTGGCCGTACGCACCCGCCTCTACAAGAGCACCGCGCTGCGCCTGCTGGCCTCGCTGACCCATGCAGGCTGGGTGCTGCGCCTGGAAGATGGCCGCTTTGCCCTGGGTCACGAAACCGCGCGCCTGCACGCCGTCTACGCGGCCGACTTCTCCCTCGACCGCGTGGTGCTGCCGGTGCTGCGCGACCTGGTGGCCGCCACGCGCGAGAGCGCGGCCTACCACGTGCGCCAGGGCCGTCCGCCCGATGAATGGCGGCTGTGCCAGTTCCGTGTCGATTCCCCGCACCCGGTGCGCGAGCACATCCGCGCCGGCGACCTGCTGCCGATGGACAAAGGCACCGGCGCGCGCGTGCTGGCGGCGTTTGGCGACGGGCCCGCGCCACGCCCCGGCACGGCCGAACACCGCCTGCGCGCCCGCATCCGGGCGCAGGGTTACTTCACTGCCGTGGGCGACCGGCTGAGCGAGGTGGCCGGCATCTCGGCGCCGGTGTTCCACGCCGATGGCCGCCTGGCCGCCGCGCTCACACTGACCATGCCCGCACACCGCTACGACGAGCGGCATGTGCGCCACGTGCTGGCGGCGGCGCGGCGTTTGAGTGGGCAGGTCTGATTGAATGGAAAAAAGTCACGAATCCATCACAAAACTGCCTATCAATAAGGCGACTGGTATGAAATACAGTCGCAGGCATGGATAAACCCCGCGCGGTCCTGGTCGACGCCTATGGCACGCTGTTCGACGTGTACAGCGTGGCGCTGCTCGCCGAACAGCTGTTTCCGGGGCAAGGCCAGCGGCTGGCGCAGCTCTGGCGCGACAAGCAGATCGAATACACCCGCCTCGTCACCACCAGCAACCACGGCGCGCACTACCGCCCGTTCTGGGCCCTGACCCGCAGTGCGCTCACCTGGGCCATCAAGAGCGTGGCGCCCGTGGCCCGCACCGACTGGCCGGCCTTCGAGGCGCGCGCCGCCCAGCTCATGAACCAGTACCGCCACCTCTCGGCCTACCCCGAGAACCACGAGGTGCTGCAGGCACTGAAAAGCCGGGGCATCGTCACCGGCATCCTGAGCAACGGCGACCCCGACATGCTGGGCATCGCGGTGCGCAGCGCCGGTCTGGAAGGCCTGCTGGACCACGCCATCAGCGTGGACGCCATCCGCCAATACAAGACCCACCCCGACGCCTACGCACTGGGCGAGCAGGCCACGGGTCTGTCGCGCCATCAGATCGTCTTCGTGAGCAGCAACGCCTGGGATGCGCTGGGCGCCACCTGGTACGGTTTTCGCACGCTCTGGGTGGACCGCCAGGGCCAGCCGTTCGAGGAACTCGACACCCCGCCCACCCGCACCGGCACCAGCCTGCGCGAGGTGCTGACCTTTTTTGCCGACTGATCTTTTACGGAGGATTCCTTCATGACCACACGCACCACCGTCCACCGCCTGCAGGTGGCCACCGAGCTGTACCAGTTCATCGAAACGCAGGTTCTGCCTGGCACGGGCGTGGACAGCGCCACGTTCTGGAAAGGCTTCGACGCCATCGTGGCCGATCTCGCGCCCAAGAACATCGCCCTGCTGGCCGAGCGCGACCGCCTGCAGACCGAGCTGGACGGCTGGCACACGGTCAACCCCGGCCCCATCCGGGACATGTCGGCCTACCGCGCCTTCCTGGAGAAGATCGGCTACCTGGTGCCGCCGCCCAAGAAGGCCAAGGCCACCACGAAAAACGTGGACGACGAGCTGGCCAAGCAGGCCGGCCCGCAGCTGGTGGTGCCTATCCTGAATGCGCGCTACGCGCTCAACGCCGCCAACGCGCGCTGGGGCTCGCTGTACGACGCGCTCTACGGCACCGACGCCATCGCCGAGACCAAGGGCCTGGAGAAGGTCGGCCCCAAGGGCTACAACCCCAAGCGCGGTGCCAAGGTCATCGAATACGCCCGCCACGTGCTGGACCGCACCGCACCGCTCAAGAAGGGCTCGCACGTCGGTTCCACCGGTTACAAGATCAACAAGGACGGCGACCTGGTCGTCGCGCTGGCCGACGGTGGCACGTCCAAGCTGGCCGACAAGTCGCAACTCGTCGGCTACCAGGGCGAAGCCAAGACGCCCAGCGCCGTGCTGCTCAGGCACAACGGCCTGCACATCGAGATCCAGATCGACCGCAGCAAGCCCATCGGCAAGAGCGACGCCGCCGGCGTGAGCGACCTGGTGATCGAATCCGCGCTGTCTACCATCCTCGACCTGGAAGATTCCGTGGCCGCGGTGGATGCCGAGGACAAGGTGCTGGCCTACAGGAACTGGCTGGGCATCCTGCAGGGCACGCTGACCGAGAGCTTTGAAAAGGGCGGCAAGGTCATGACCCGTGGCCTCAACCCCGACCGCGAGTACACCGCGCCCAACGGCAAGAAGACCGTGCGCCTGCACGGCCGCTCGCTCATGTTCGTGCGCAACGTGGGCCACCTGATGACCAACCCGGCCATCCTCTACAAGGCCGCCGACGGCAAGCTCAAGGAGATTCCCGAAGGCATCATGGACGCGGTGGTCACCACCACCATCGCCCTGCACGACCTCAAGCGCGACAAGAACGCCGCCATCCGCAACTCGCGCAAGGGCTCGGTCTACATCGTCAAGCCCAAGATGCACGGCCCGGCCGAAGTCGGCTTTGCCGCCGAGCTGTTCGAGCGCGTCGAGCAGCTGCTGGGCCTGCCCGACAGCACCGTCAAGCTGGGCATCATGGACGAAGAGCGCCGCACCTCCGTCAACCTCAAGGCCTGCATCGCTGCGGCCGCCAGCCGCGTGGCCTTCATCAACACCGGCTTCCTTGACCGCACCGGCGACGAGATGCACACCGCCATGCTGGCCGGCCCCATGGTCCGCAAGGGCGACATGAAGACCAGCGCCTGGATCCAGGCCTACGAACGCAACAACGTGCTGGTGGGTCTGGGCATGGGCCTGCGCGGCAAGGCGCAGATCGGCAAGGGCATGTGGGCCATGCCCGACCTCATGGCCGAGATGCTCAAGCAGAAGATCGGCCACCCGAAAGCCGGTGCCAACACCGCCTGGGTGCCCAGCCCCACGGGCGCTACGCTGCATGCGCTGCACTACCACCAGGTGCTGGTGTCCGACGTGCAGAAGGGCCTGGAAAAACAGAACGCCGACAAGCTGCGCGACGAACTGCTCACCGGCCTGCTGACCGTGCCCGTGGCCGCCGAGGCCAACTGGAGCGCCGCCGAGAAACAGGCCGAGCTGGACAACAACATCCAGGGCATCCTGGGTTACGTGGTGCGCTGGGTGGACCAGGGCGTGGGCTGCTCCAAGGTGCCCGACATCAACGACGTGGGCCTGATGGAAGACCGCGCCACGCTGCGCATCTCCAGCCAGCACGTGGCCAACTGGCTGCACCACGGCGTCGTCACCGAAAAGCAGGTCCGCGACACCTTCGAGCGCATGGCCGCCAAGGTGGACAAGCAGAACGCTGGCGACAAGCTCTACCAGCCCATGGCCGGCAACGTGAAGACCAGCAAGGCTTACCAGGCCGCGCTGGACCTGGTGTTCAAGGGCAAGGCCCAGCCCAGCGGCTACACCGAGCCGCTGCTGCATGCGTGGCGGCTGAAGGTGAAGGCTGCGGGCTGATCTGAAAACGAGAACGGCACCCAGGGTGCCGTTCTCTGTTTATGTCTGGAAGGACTGCTATGCCGTTCCCTTTTTATGGGTGATCTTGGAAACCTGCGTTTCTAGCGCCTTCGCCGGCTTGAGCAAGTTCGCCTCGAAATCCTGCTCGGCCCGACTGGGCAAGGCGCGCTGCTGCTGGCGGTAGACCTCGAACGCAGTCTCCGCCTTGTCATGCGCCACCTCAGCCGTGATGCGACCAGCGTGTGTCAGGATCTCTCGACCCGACAGGCGCAAGAAATCGTCCAGCTTGCCGATCCACTGCGCCATGGTCATGGGCTGGCGGTTCAGCGCCTGCAGCTCGGCGAACTCCAAGTAGGCGTTGACGATGCGGTTGAGCACTTGCAGCTCGTCTTCGGTCAGGTAGTTCTTGGCCACCGACACATCGGCTTTGCGCGGTGCACCGCCCGTTGGCGCTGCTGCCCAGGTGAGCAAGCCCGCATTCGGCTTGCTGGGGTCCGCCCGCAATGCAATCAGCTCGGCCGCCGTGTGGCCGTGAGTGGCCCAGTGCATCTTGTTCTGCACCGTGGAAAAAAAGCGTTGCGAGGCTTCGGCGCTGGGGTCGTAGTCCACGCTGGTGGCATAGATGTCCAGCACCTTGCGCCAGAACATCTTTTCTGAAGAGCGTATATCGCGGATGCGCGCCAGCAGCTCTTCAAAATAATCCGCATCGGCTCCCCGCTTGAAGCGATCGTCGTCAAGTACGAAGCCCTTGACCAAGTAGCTTTTGAGCGTTTCGGTGGCCCACTGGCGAAACTGCGCGCCACGTGGTGAACGCACCCGATAGCCAACGTGCAGCACGGCGTCCAGGTTGTAGTGGTCTACCAGCCTTTCCACATCCCGCGTGCCTTCCCGGGCAACTATCCGGAATTTCCGGATGGTTGCGTCCGGGAGCAGTTCGCCGTCCGCATAGACGTTCTTGAGGTGCTCGTTGACTGTGCGCACATCCTTTTGGTAGAGCTCAGCCATCTGCCGCTGCGTCAGCCACAACGAGCCATCAATCAGGCGGACCTGCACCCGCGAGTGTGCATCTTCCGTCTGGAACAGTACAAACTCCCCGCCTGCCGGTACGTCCGATGGCCGTGGTGCGTCAGCCGGTTTCATGTGCTGCCTCCTGAGTTAAGCCCGCAACACATCAGCTGAGTCCATGCCCATACGGCAGTACAACTGCCAAGCAATATGTTGGTATTGATGAGAGGCAGCTTGGGCACTGGCAGGGACGTTTTCTGAGTTGCCAATAATTATGCTGATGCCCATTCGCTCTGAGGACATTTCTCGTGAACTACTGTCAACCTGAGGTCCCTGGTTGCATCGCGGCCCGGGGTTTCAGGCCGTGGCGCTCGCCGCCACCACCCGCAGCACCTCGCTGCCGTAGGCCTCGAGTTTTTTGGCGCCCAGGCCGCTGATGCCTTCGAGGTCGCCCAGCCGTTGGGGCTGGCGCTCGGCGATCGCGCGCAGGGTGGCGTCGTGGAAGATGACGTAGGCGGGCAGGTTGTGCTCGCGGGCCACTTCGCCCCGCCAGGCCTTGAGGGCGGCCAGGGTTTCGCGCGCGGCCAGCGTGAGCGGTGCACCGTCGTCGCCCGTGGGCGTGCGCACGCGCCGGCGCGGGGCCTTGGCTTCGGTGGGCGTCTTGATGGACACGCTGCACTCGCCCTTGAGGATGGCGCGCGCACCATCGGCCAGGCGCAGGGTGTTGTAGTGCTCGGCGTCCACGGTGACCGCGCCGCGTGCGATCAGCTGGCGCAGCAGGCCGCGCCACTGGCTCTCCGACCAGTCGGCGCCTATGCCGAAGGTGCTCAGGGTGGCGTGGCCGTGCTGGGCCACTTTCTCGGTGCTCTTGCCGCGCAGGATGTCCATGATGTGGCCGGCGCCAAAGGCGGTGCCGCTGGCCTGCTGCACGCGGTAGATGCATGAGAGCAGCTTGCGCGCGGCCTCGGTGGCGTCGTGGGTGTCGGGCGGGTTCAGGCAGTTGTCGCAATTCCCGCAGGGTGTGCTGGTTTCACCAAAGTAGCCCAGCAGCCGCACGCGCCGACATTCCGTGCTCTCGGCCAGGGTCAGCAGCGCGTCGAGCTTGCCGCGCAGCACCTGCTTGAACTCTTCGCCCGCCGGGCTCTCGTCGATCATTCGGCGCTGGTTCACCACGTCCTGCAGGCCGTAGACCATCCAGGCGTTGGCGGGCTCGCCGTCGCGACCGGCGCGGCCGGTTTCCTGGTAGTAGCCTTCGATGTTCTTGGGCATGTCCAGGTGGGCCACGAAGCGCACGTCGGGTTTGTCGATGCCCATGCCGAAGGCGATGGTGGCGACCATGATCACGCCTTCCTCGCGCAGGAAGCGGTTCTGGTGTTGCTGGCGCACCGCAGCGTCCAGGCCGGCGTGGTAGGGCAGCGCCTTGAGGCCGGCCTCGGCGAGCTGCCGCGCCACTTCCTCGACCCGCTTGCGCGACTGGCAGTACACCACGCCCGCGTCGTGGCTGCCGTTGCTGGCGGTGTGCTCGCGCGCGATGAAGCGCATGAGCTGGTCCATGCCATCCTTTTTCTCGACGATGCTGTAGCGGATGTTGGGGCGGTCGAAGCTGCTGACGAAAACGCGCGCGTCCTGCAGGTCCAGGTGGGTGAGGATGTCCTCGCGGGTGAGCGCATCCGCCGTGGCGGTGAGGGCCAGGCGCGGCACGCCGGCGAATCGCTCGTGCAGCACCGACAGCGCGCGGTACTCGGGCCTGAAGTCGTGGCCCCACTGGCTCACGCAGTGCGCCTCGTCGATGGCAAACAGGCTGAGCAGCCCGCGCTCATGCAGCGAATCGAGCAGCGCCAGGCAGCGTGGCGTGGTCAGGCGTTCGGGTGCGGCGTAGAGCAGCGCGATGTCTCCGCGCAGCAGCCGGCGCTCCACCTGCTGGGCCTCTTCCAGCGACAGGCTGGAGTTGAGGAAGGCGGCTTCCACGCCGGCCTCGTGCAGCGCACCCACCTGGTCGTGCATCAGCGCAATCAGTGGCGAGACCACGATGGCCACGCCCTGGCCGGCGCGGTGGCGTGCGATGGCCGGAATCTGGTAACACAGGCTCTTGCCGCCGCCGGTGGGCATGAGCACCAGCGCGTCGCCACCGTCGAGCACGTGGCCGACGATGGCCTGCTGCTGGCCGCGGAACGCGTCGTAGCCGAACACCTCGCGCAGCACCTGCTGCGCAGCCTCCCCCCAGTTGGGCACTACATCTGCTCCCAGGGCAGGCCTTCCTTGCGCCAGCCGGTGAGGGTGGAGCGGTGGAAGTTCTCGTCGAGTTCGCCTTCGAAGCCGTGCAGCACGTTGACCACGTCGGTGAACCCGGCGGCCTCCAGTGCCTTGCCGGCTTCCACGGTGCGTTTGCCGCTGCGGCAGATCAGCAGCACGGTGCGCTGCTTGCCGCCGGCTTCGTCTTCCACCGCGCGCACGAAACGCTGCGGGTCGGCTTCCAGGTCGGGGTACTCGTACCACGAGATGTGCACCACGCCGGGCGGGCGCCCGACGTAGAGCGACTCGATCTCCATGCGCACATCCACGAACAGCGGTGCGGTCTCGGGCGGATCGCTGCGGCGCTGCTGGAGCAGGTTCCAGGCCTCGGTGGGCGTCAGGTGCTTCATAAGGCCCGTATTGTCCCTCAGCGGTGTTCAGCGCCCCGTGCGCTCCAGGTAGCGTTTGCGCCAGAACACCAGCACCAGCCCCACGGCCACCACGCCCATGCTGCCCAGCGCCCACCAGAAACCGTGCTGGCGGTGCAGCAGCGGGATGAACTCGAAGTTCATGCCGAAGATGCCGGTGATGAGGTTGAGCGGCAGGAACACGGCGGTCAGCACCGTGAGCGTGCGCATGATGTCGTTGGTGCGGTTGCCCTGCAGGCTGAAGTGGATCTGCACGGCGGTCTCGGCGCTGTGCTCCAGCCGGCGCACGTGGTGCACCACGCGTTCGATGTGCTCCAGCACGTCACGGCTGCGCACCTTGAGCAGGTCGACCGCGCGCCGGGTTTCGTCGGTGTCGGTGGGCCACTCGTCCAGGGTCTCGGTCCAGTTGGCGATGGCGGTGCGCTGGTCCTCGCAGATCTCGTCGAGCTGGTGCAATGCCAGGCGCGCCTGCAGCAGGCGGTCCCACTGCTTGAAGCGGGTGCGCGGGTGCAGCAGCTCGGTCTGCCAGTGGTCCAGCTGGCGGGTCAGGTCGCGCCGCAGGTCCAGGTAGGCGTCGGCCACCAGGCTGGCGATGCGCAGCATCAGGTCGGCCGGGTTGGCCGGCATGGTGCGCGACAGGGCGGGTCGGCTGTCGGCCGGGTTGGCGGCCAGCAGCCGCGCGGCGTAGGCGTTGCGCACCGCGCAGTCGCCGGGGTGCACGCTCAGCAGCACGCGGTCAAACAGCGCGAAACCGACCGGGCTGGTGTCGATGCGGTGCAGCACCGGCGGCCCGCCCTTGTGCAGGGGTGCGGTGGCCTGGGCGTCGGTGCGCGCGGCCGCCAGCCGGCGTATCACCAGCAGGTCGTACTGGTCGGTGTAGTCGTAGCGCGAAGGCAGCTGCGGGTTGAGCAGGTCGGAGACGTGCAGGTCCACCAGCTGCACACCACACAGCGCGGCCAGGGTCTGCTGGACGTCGGGTACCTGGGCCTCGAACTCGTCGCGCGACAGGGCCAGCCACACAAACCCTTGCGCAGGCAACGCGCCGGGCGCTTCGGCGCCCTCCGACACGGTTTGCCCCTGCAGGGTGAAGACGCGCATGTCAGCGTTGCCTGAGCAGCCGCGCGGCTTCGCGCGCGAAGTAGGTCAGCACGCCATCGGCGCCGGCGCGCTTGAAGGCCAGCAGGCTTTCCATCATCACCGCGTCGTGGTCCAGCCAGCCGTTCTGGGCGGCGGCCTTGAGCATCGCGTACTCGCCGCTGACCTGGTAGGCGAAGGTCGGCATGCGGAATGCGTCCTTCACGCGGCGCACCACGTCCAGGTAGGGCATGCCGGGTTTGACCATCACCATGTCCGCGCCTTCGGCGATGTCCAGGGCCACCTCGCGCAAGGCTTCATCGGTGTTGCCGGGGTCCATCTGGTAGACCTTCTTGTCGGCCTTGCCGAGGTTGGCCGCCGAGCCCACGGCGTCGCGGAAGGGCCCGTAGAAGGCCGACGCGTATTTGGCGCTGTAGGCCATGATGCGGGTGTGGATGTGGCCGGCGGTCTCCAGCGCGTTGCGGATGGCACCGATGCGGCCGTCCATCATGTCGCTGGGCGCGACGATGTCGACACCTGCGTTGGCCTGCACCAGCGCCTGCTTCACCAGCACCTCGACCGTGGCGTCGTTGACGATGTAGTTGTGCTCGTCCAGCAAGCCGTCCTGGCCGTGGCTGGTGTAGGGGTCCAGCGCCACGTCGGTCATGACGCCCAGCTCGGGAAAGCGTGCTTTCAGGCCGGCCACCACGCGCGGCACCAGGCCCTCGGGGTTGTGGGCCTCGCGGCCGTCCGGTGTTTTCAGTGAGGGGTCGATGACCGGGAACAGCGCCATCACCGGTATGCCCAGTGCCACACATTCTTCGGCCACGGGCAGCAGCAGGTCCAGGCTCAGGCGTTCCACGCCGGGCATGGAGGCCACGGCCTCGCGGCGGTTCTGGCCGTCGAGCACGAACACCGGGTAGATCAGGTCGTTGGGCGAGAGCGCGTGTTCGCGCACCAGGTTGCGGGTGAAAGCATCGCGGCGCAGCCGGCGCGGGCGCGAGGCGGGAAAGGGGGGCGGGGTGAGAAGCGGGTGGTTGTGGGCGCTCATGCCGGTATTGTGGCAAATGCGCGGGTGCGCGTTACACTGCTTCGCGCAATCCGCCCACCCACTCACCGCGCCATGGCAGCATCCGATCCGGCAGATTCCCCTTCCTCCTGGTCCGATTCGCAAACGCGTGCCGACGCCTGGCGCATGGCCGAGCACTGGCCCGAGCTGGTGGTCGCCCTCACCGACCAGTCGGTGCAGTCGGTCAGCCAGCTGCAGCGTGGCCTGGACCTGCTCCTGGGCAAGGGCCGCATCACCCCCGACGAGTACAAGGTGCTGGCACAGCCGGCCGAGAAGCTCAAGCACTGCAGCGTGAGCGCGCAGCAGATCGTGCGCTTCCAGAGCGGGCGTGTGCGCCAGTCGCACGAGAAGATCGACCTGGCCTACCTGCTCGAATGTGTGCTGCAGGAACGCAAGAACGAGTTGACCCTGCTGGGCATCACGCTGCGCCGCCGCCTCAAGGCGGTCGACGTGCTGCTCGACCCCACGCTGGGCTTCTCTCTCACCAACGCGATGCTGGACTGGGGCATGCGCTACGGCCACCGCATCGACTGGCGGCTGGAGACTGGCGGGGATCCGGTCCAGGCGCGGCTGTGGATGAAGGTGCATGCGGGCGACACGCCGGCGCCCGCCAGTGCGGTCTTCGAGGACAACATCCACTGGCTGCTGTTGCGCCAGATCGCGGCCACCGACAGTGCCGTCTCGCTGGACCGGCAGGCGCCAGGTGACGGCGTGGAGCTGACGGCGGTGTTCCGCCGCACGGTGCAGGTGGCGCAGGTGGCGGCCGAAGTCACCCTGCCGCCCACCGAAGGCGCTGAGTCCGCCTTCCGTTCGGTCTCGGGCGCGTATGTGATCGTGCTGTCGGCCGATGCCTGGCTGCGCAACGAGGCGGTGTCGGCCCTCAAGCGCCTGGGTGTGGCCGTGGACGGTGTGCAGGACACCTTCCAGGCCCAGGCCGCCTTGCGCGACCGCGCGCCTCACCTGGTGGTGCTGGACATGTCCATGCACCCCGAGAACGTGCGCCCCTGGGTGGAAGAGCTGCAACGCGGTCAGCCGCAGCTGCTGATCGTGGAGATTGCCGCAGAAGGCCAGGAGGTGCCCCCACCCAGCGCCCAGCCCCAGCCGGTCACGCGGCTGGCGCGTGAGAGCGTGCACACCTCGCTGGGCTCCACGGTGATGTTCGCCCTGTCAAAGGTGATGTGACCCCGCCTCCTGTGCGGCGAGCGCGCAGGCCGCGCAGATGCAGGCCACCCGCTGCGATTCGGGCGGCACACGCGCCAGCAGATCGGCGCTGAAATCCACCTGGGTGCACCAGCACGGCGGCTGTGGCTGGCCTGAGGCTTTTTCCATTTCCACCGCGCAGGTGTTGGGCTGGCCACAGAGCGGGCAGCGGGTCGGGTCGGTCATGGCGCCATCATAGAAAACCCACCGGGCGCGATTCGCGCACCTCGGGCTTGATGCGGTGCTCGGCCTCCAGCTGCGCGAGGAACTCTTCGGGGGGCAGTGCGGTGTCCAGTATCTCGGCCTGGCGTTTCACGGCTGCGAAATCCCCGGGGCACAACACCTCCAGTGCCAGCAGGCGCTGGCGCCAGGCATCGCCCAGCGCGCTGGCATCGCCGCCCAGCGCCTCGATCACGAACATGCGCTCACGCTGCTCGGGCGTGAGGGGCCTGAAGCGGATCTTGAAGGTGAAGCGCCGCAGCGCGGCCTGGTCGATGCTGTCGAGCAGGTTGGTGGTGCAGATGAACACGCCCCTGTAGCGTTCCATGCCCTGCAGCATCTCGTTGACCTCGGTCACCTCGTAGGTGCGCTGCGCGCTGCGCCGGTCTTGCAGGAAGCTGTCCGCTTCGTCGAGCAGCAGCACGGCACGCTCGGCCTCGGCCTCGGCAAACATGGCCGCCATCTGCTGTTCGGTCTCGCCCACAAACTTGCTCATCAGGTCGCTGGCCTGCTTGATCAGCAGCGGCCGTTCCAGCGCGTGTGCGATGTGCTCGGCCAGTGCCGTCTTGCCGGTGCCGGGCGGGCCATGGAAACACAGAGTGCCGTGCCCGCGGGCCTTGAGCGCGGCCACGATGCGTGGCACCTCGAAGCGCGACTCGACATTGAGCATGGCCAAGTCGTATTGCGTGACGCTGGGCCGCTCGGGAAGGTGGCTGCGCTGGCCCAGCGCCTGATCGGAGTGGCGCAGCTGACGTTCCATCAGCCCTTCGAGTTGCGCCCCGTCGGCGGGCGAGACCAGCTGGGCGAAACGCAGCGCAGTACGAATCTGCGCGGGTGTGAGGCCTTTTCGCTCGGTCAGTCGCGCCACCAGGGTCTCGGGCACCTGCACGCCCTCCAGCGTCTTGCGCACCAGCTGCTCGCGCGCGCCGGGCGGCGGCGAGGTCAGCTCCAGGTGGTAGGCGAAGCGGCGGCGGAACGCGGGGTCGATCTGTTCGATGCGGTTGGTGACCCACAGCGTGGGCACCGGGTTGTTCTCCAGGATCTGGTTGACCCAGGCCTTGCCGCTCACGCTGGCGCCCACCGGCGCGCTGACCTGCTCGGCGCGCGCCATCAGCTGTGCCGCCTCGCGCGAGATCGGCGGGAAAACATCTTCCACTTCATCGAACAGCAGCGCCGCATTGGCCGCGCCCTTGAGGAACACCTGGGCGATCTGCAGCGAGCGGTAGCGGTCTCGGCCCGAGAGCGAGTGGCCGTCCCGGTCGGCGTACTCCACCTCGAACAGCTCCAGCCCGGCCGCCTGCGCCGCCACGCGCGCGAGTTCGGTCTTGCCGGTGCCCGGCGGGCCGTAGAGCAGCACGTTGATGCCCGGCTCCTTGCGCGCCACGGCCTCGCGCAGCAGGTGGCACAGCACCTCCACGTCGTCGCGCACGAAATCGAAGTCGGTGGTGGCGAGCGCGCTGCGCGGCGCAGGGCGGGTGAACACGGCCATCAGCTCGTTGCGGTCGCGGTACTCGCGCATCAGCACCGGCGGCAGTTTCTCGCTGACCTTCATCAGGTCGGCCAGGTCGGTGATGTTGTGTTCCGAGATCAGGTTCTCCACCAGGCCGATGCGCTCCAGTCGCGAACCCGCGCGCAGCGCCTCGCCCACCTCGGTGGGGCTCACGCCCGCCAGCTCGGCAATGGCGGCGTAGGCCTCGGGCGCGTTGTTCACCTTGAACTCGACCAGGATGGAGCGCAGGTCGCGCTGGTAGCGCGCCAGCGTGCCATAGAGCAGCAGCGCACGTTCGGCGCGGTTGAGCTGCAGCAGGCCGGCCAGCGCGTCGATGTTTTTTTCCACCAGCGTGGACTGCTTCTTGAGCGATTGCGTCAGCCACTCGCTGGTGGCGCCCAGCACGCTCAGCAGGTCCTTGGGGGATTCCTTGGCGTAGTCGTCGAGGTAGAAGAACAGCGTGCCTTCTTCATAAGGGCCACGCCAGGTGCCAAAGCGTTCCATGAAGCCGGCCTGGGGCAGGTCGTGGTGGCCATGCCAGAGCTCGTTGTCGCGGCAGCGCCGTTCGAGGAAGGCGCGCAGCCGGTTCAGCACGGTCAGTGGCCACACCAGGTGGCGGCCCGCCAGCGCCAGCAGGGTGTTGAGGTCGCGCCGCACATTGAAGCGTGCACCCTGGCGTGCGGCCAGGGTCAGCACGAAATGCGAGCACATCAGGTCCAGCACCGGCGCCTGGCGCAGTTCGACGGGCACGAACACGCGCGCACCCTGCAGCCGGGTTTCGCTGCCTGTGCGCGGCGTGTGCCGCCATTCCGAAGCCGCTTTGCCCGCAGGCGGCGGCTCAGACCGTCGTTTCATCCCATTCACCTCCTGCGTCACGGTGTCGCGCGAAGCGCGGCGGGGGTGGTTGCGTTTTGGGCGAACCATAACGCAGCTTGGCGCGCCGTGGAAGTGGCGGGCTTTCCGTTCGTCGCCGGGTGGGCCCACTCTCCACGTTCCGCCGCCGCGTCAAAATAGACAACATGATCCAGATACAAGATATCCAGCAGGCGGCCACCCGCCTGGACGGCCAGGTGCTGGAGACACCGTGTGTCGAATCGCGCACGCTCTCCCAGATCACCGGTGCGCAGGTGTTCCTCAAGTTCGAGAACCTGCAGTACACCGCCTCGTTCAAGGAGCGGGGTGCGTGCAACAAGCTCGCACAGCTGAGCGCCACCGAACGCGCGCGCGGCGTGGTGGCCATGTCGGCCGGCAACCACGCGCAGGGGGTGGCCTACCACGCGCAGCGCCTGGGGCTGCGTGCCGTGATCGTGATGCCGCGTTTCACACCCGGCGTGAAGGTGGAACGCACACGCGGCTTCGGTGCCGAGGTGGTGCTGCACGGCGACACGCTGGACGAAGCACGCGCCCACGCCTACGCCCTGGCCGAGCGCGAAGGCCTGACGTTCGTGCACCCCTACGACGACGAAGCCGTGATGGCTGGCCAGGGCACGGTGGGTCTGGAGATGCTGCGCCAGCAACCCGACCTCGACGCGCTCGTGATCGCAGTGGGCGGTGGCGGGCTGATCGGTGGCATTGCCACGGCGGCCAAGTCGCTGCGGCCCGGCATCGAGGTGGTGGGTGTGCAGACCGCGCGTTTCCCCGCGATGGTCAATGCCATGACCGGCAGCCACCACCCGCAGGGCAGCACCAGCATTGCCGAAGGCATCGCGGTGGCCAGCCCGGGCCAGCTCAACCAGGCCGTCGCGCGCGAACGTGTGGATGACTGGCTGCTGGTCGAAGAGGGCGACATCGAGCAGGCCATCGTGATGCTGCTGGAGATCGAGAAGACGCTGGTCGAAGGCGCGGGCGCGGCCGGCCTGGCCGCGCTGATCAAACACCCGGCACGTTTTGCCGGCAAGAAGGTCGGGCTGGTGCTGTGTGGCGGCAACATCGACCCGCTGCTGCTGGCCGCCATCATCGAACGCGGCATGGTGCGCGCGGGCCGCCTGGCCCGCATCCGCGTGGGTGCACGCGATGTGCCGGGCACACTGGCCCGGATCACCGCACTGGTGGCCGAAGCGGGCGCCAACATCGATGAGGTGCACCACCAGCGCGCCTTCACCATGCTGGCGGCGCAGAACGTGGAGGTAGAGCTGGTGCTGCAGACACGCGGGCGCGAGCACATCGAACAGGTGCTCGCACACCTGCGCAGCGCCGGCCTGGACGCCGACCTGCTGTAACCGATCGGCCACAGGGAGCGACAACATGAAGTGGGAAAACAACCGCCCGTCGGACCAGATCGAAGACCGCCGCGGCGGCGGCGGTCGTGGCGGCCTGCGCCCCAGCCTGGGTGGCGGGCGCGGTCTGGGGCTGGGCACGGTCGTGGTGGCCCTGCTGATCGGCTGGCTGTTCGGCATCAACCCCATGACCATGCTCGGCATGCTGGGTGGCGCCGACATGGGCGCCAGCGCACCCGCCCACACCAGCGAACCCGGCCCCGCGCCGGCTGACGAGATGGGCCGCTTCGTCGCCGCCGTGCTGGGTGGCACCGAGGACGCGTGGGACGGCATCTTCCGTGCGGGCGGTGCGCAGTACGAGAAGCCGCGCCTCGTGCTTTTCAGCGGCAGCACGCCCACGGCCTGCGGTTCGGGCGATGCCGCCATGGGCCCTTTCTACTGCCCCGGAGACCGAAAGGTCTACATCGACCTCTCCTTCTACGACACGCTGCGCCGCCAGCTCGGCGCGCCCGGCGATTTTGCGCAGGCCTATGTGATCGCGCACGAGGTGGGCCACCATGTGCAGAACCTCTTGGGCATCACCAGCCAGATGGAGCAGATGCGCCGGCGAGTGAGCCCGCGCGAGTACAACGCCCTGAGCGTGCGGCTGGAGCTGCAGGCCGACTGCTTTGCCGGCATCTGGGCCCACCACAACCACCAGCGCGGCAACGTCATCGAACCCGGTGACGTGGAAGAGGCGCTCACCGCGGCGGCGGCCATCGGCGATGACGCCCTGCAGCGCAAGGCCCAGGGCCAGGTGGTGCCGGACAGCTTCACCCACGGCACCAGCGCGCAGCGCCAGCGCTGGTTCCAGACCGGCCTGAAAACCGGCAGCGTGCCAGCCTGCGACACCTTCAAGGCGCGCGAACTCTGAAAGGCTCCCCGACCATGACCCAAGAACAGCTGCAGCAGGCCCTGACCGATCTTTTTGCCCCCTGGGTGCAAGCCCTGGGTCTGCGGGTCGAGTCTTTCGAGCCCGGTGTGGCCACACTGCGGCTGCCGCACAACGAGGCGCTGGTGCGCAGCGGCGGCGTGTTGTGTGGCCAGGCCATGATGTCGGCGGCCGACACAGCGATGGTGCTGGCGCTGATGGCGCAGTTCGGCGAGTTCCGGCCCATGACCACGGTGCAGCTGAACAGCAGCTTCCTCAAGCCGCTGTCGGGGCAGGACGCGCTGGTGGAGGCACGGGTCCTGCGCGCCGGCAAGACTCTGGCGTTTGGCGAGATCGACATCCGGGGCGCCACCGACGGCAAGACCGTCTGCCGCGCCAGCACCACCTACGCGCTGCTCTAGTAGAATCGCGCTTTTCCCACCCGAAACCGCCCGAGGAAAACCATGTCCAGTCCCGCCCACGAGCACCACGAAGAAACCCAGGATGTCGTCGAGGCCATCGTGCCGCTGATGCCCATCGTCCTGCCCGTGGCCGGCGGCGTGCTGATGTTCCTGCTGGCCTTCATCGCCGTCTTCATGGCCTGAGCCGGCAGAACTGCCGCGATCAAGCCGGCGCCCGAGAGGGTGGCCGGCTTTTTTGTTGGTGCCGGGTGCCCCTGGGCGTTTCAGCGTTTGACGGCAGGCGCCTGCTGGCGCAGCCAGCCCGCAACCGCCGCCCGGGAGCACAGTTGCAGCCCTGACAGCAGGCCGTGCCCCACGTCGGCGAGGCCGTGTGAGGCCGCCAGGTCGCTCTGTATGCGTCCCAGCAGGGCGGCGGTCACCTGGGCATCGGACAGCGCCCGGTGGGCCCGCCCTTCGCGCGACAGCGCCAGGTGCTCCACCAGCGTGCCCAGCTTGTGGTTGGGCGCCTGCGGGTACAGACGGCGCGACAGCAACACGGTGCAGACGAACGGCTGGGTGTTGTCCAGCCCGAGCTGGGCCAGCTCGGCCTGCCAGAACTTGCGGTCAAACGATGCGTTGTGGGCGGCCAGGGGCGTGTTCCCCACGAAACGCGCGGCGTCGGCCATCACGGTGGCAACGGGCGGAGCCGAACGCACCATGGCGTTGGAGATGCCGGTGAGCTGGGTGATGAAGCCCGGTATCGGCCGGCCCGGGTTCATCAGGCTCTGGAAGTGGTCCACTACCCGCCCGTTCTCGGTCATGACGATGGCGACCTCGGTGGGCCGGTCGCCGTAGGCGGGCGACATGCCGGTGGTCTCGAAGTCGATGACGGCGATTGTCGAAATTCTCTAAACCCCGGACCGTTGAATCAGGCAGCCATGGAATGGCATCGTCGTTTGAGTTTAAGCGTTTCAGTTCGTGGCTCGGACGTGATGAACCGACGCGTTCAATGTCACAGCATGGCGCGGCTGCTATCATGAAATTCTCCATTTCAGCGTGCGGTGGCCACTACCGCCCAGCGCATTCCCGGACCATGAGAGCAGCAAAATCCCCGGCGCGGACCCAACGCCGTGCCGAAGATCCGACGCCTGTGCGCACCACACGTGCGGTGCGGGAAAGCCGGCAGCGCATCCTGTCCGCCATCCGTGCGGCCGCCACGGAAGAGTTCAGCCAGCATGGCCTGAAGGGCACGTCGACCCAGGCCATCGCCGAACGCGCGGGCCTGACCAAACCCCAGCTGCATTACTACATCACCGGCAAGGAAGAGCTCTACAACGAACTGCTCGATTCGGTGATGAAGGCGTGGAAGATCGAGTTCGCACCGCCCGGCCTGACCGAGCCGGTCGATATCCTGGCGCACTATGTCCGCCAGAAGCTGGACCACGCCTTTGATCAGCCGGCTGTCTCGCGAATCTTCACGCGCGAGATCCTCGACGGGGGTCACAACCTCGCGCGCTACTGGCCCAACGCCCGGGCCTGGGTGCAAAAAGAGGTTGACATCATCAACGGGTGGATTGCGCGCGGCCTGATGGAGCCCACAAACGCGCATCTGCTGCTCATGCACATCTGGGCCATGACGCAACACCACGCCGACTTTGCCTTGCAGGTGCGCCACATCTGCGGCCCGCTGGACCGTGAGGCCATCGCCAACCAGCTCATTCCTTTCATCTTGCGCGGCTGTGGCTTGACGCGCGGCTGAGCACCCGGAGGCGCCGGCCGCGCCGGGTGGCCTTTCTCCCAACAATTTGCGGGTTTCTACGGATGCCCGGTGCGTGTTTGTTCTTATACTGACCAAACAGTCAAATTGAATGGTCAGAAATTGAGTTCGACGTCCCCAATGGCCGGGTCAGCGGTCACCGCACGCCCTTGCGACCCCGTCTCGTCTCCAGGTGACCTCTGGGTGCGTGTGGCCGGTGTCGTGCGGCACACCGATGAGGTCAGCAGCTATGTCCTGGAGCCCGTGGACGGCCAGCCCCTGCCTGCCTGCGAGGCAGGCGCTCACCTCGACGTGTACCTGCCCGGCGGCCTGGTGCGCAGCTACTCGCTGTGCGGCGATCCCGCCCGCACGACGACGTCGTACGAGATCGCGGTCAAGCGCGAAGACAACGGACGTGGGGGTTCACGCGTCCTGCATTCGACCGTGCGCGAGGGTGAAACGCTGCGCATCGGCACGCCGCGCAACCAGTTCCGTTTGGCGCCCCACGCGCCCCACCATCTGCTGCTGGGCGGGGGCATTGGCGTGACGCCGTTGGTGTCCATGGCGCATGCGTTGCACGCGCGTGGTGCGTCGTTCACCCTGGCGGTGTTTGCGCGCAGCGAACAGCACCTGGCCCTGAAGACCGTCATGGATACCGCGCCCTGGCGCGACAGGGTCCAACTCCATTTCGACAACTCGCCCCCGACCACCCACGCGGCGACCCTGGTGGCGCAGGCCCCCGCGGGCGCGCACCTGTACTTCTGTGGCCCCGAGGGCTTCATGAACCATGTGCGTGAGGCCAGCCAGGGCTGGGCGACCGAACGTGTGCATTTCGAGTACTTCAGCGCACCGGCAAAGGCCAGCACCGTACAGACCACAACGGGTGGTTTCGAGGTGGTGCTCGCGCGCCGCCAGCTGCGCCTGCAAGTGGCGCCTGGCAAAAGCATTGCCCACACACTGCAGGCCGCTGGCGTGCCGGTTGACACGGTGTGTGAACAAGGCATCTGTGGTTCGTGTCTCACTCGGTACCTCGACGGCGAGCCGGACCACCAAGACCTGTGCATGACCGACGCGGAACACGCCACGCATGTCGCGATCTGCTGCGCGCGCAGCCATTCCCCGGTGTTGACGCTGGACATCTGAGCGCACCCATGCAGCAGCCACCCGACACGCCAGACTTCATCGCCAACGCGCGCCTGCCGCGCTGGCTTCTGCCTCCGGACTGGCCCAACCGGGGCGAAGCACCTGCGCTGGCGCTCATCGAGCTCGCGAACGGTCGCGTGCGCCGTGCCACGCCCGTCACCGTGCAGACAGCCACCTCGGGCGAAGGCTGGGATGTGCAAGGCGCGCCCGTGCTGCCCGGTATGGTCGATGCCCATACCCACCTGGACAAGGCCTTTACCCTGCCTCGCATGGGGACCGTCAGACCGGGCTTGCTGGGTGCGATCGAAGCCTCGATCGGTGACCGCGCCAACTGGACCCGCGATGACCTGATCCAGCGCGTCAGGCTTGGCCTGCAATGGGCCTGGGAAGCCGGCACCACGCACCTGCGCACCCACATCGACTGGTGGGACCCGCAAACGCCACCGCTGGCCTGGGAGGTCGTGAGCGAACTCGCCGCCGAGTGGCGCGGACGCATCCGCCTCGAACAGGTGGCCCTGATCCGGCTCGCGCTGTTCCAGAGTCCGGGGGAAGCGCGCCGCCTGGCACAGCGCGTGGCTGCCACGGGTGAACACGCGTTGCTCGGCGGGCTGGTGCATTCCAGCAACTGGGATCCCGCCGCGCTGCGTCACCTCGTGCTCGCCGCACACGAGGCACACCTTGATCTCGACCTGCACGTTGACGAGGAACTCGAACCCCACGCGCAGGGCCTGGCCCTGGTCGCGCGGCTGCTGCGCGAAGTGGGATTCGCTGGTCGTGTGGTCTGCGGGCACAACTGTGCGCTCGCTGCCCAGCCAGAAGCCACCGCACTGGCCACGCTCGATGCCGTGGCGCTTGAGCCGATCACGCTCGTTTCCCTGCCCATCACCAACCTGCTGCTGCAAGACGCCACCACGGGCCGTACGCCGCGCCAGCGTGGGCTCATGCTGGTAAAAGAAGCGCGTGAGCGCGGCATCCCGCTGCTTTTCGCCAGCGACAACGTACAGGACGCGTTCTGCCGCTTCGGCAGCTTCGACCCGCTTGAAGCCATGCAGGCGGCCGCACTCGTCGGTCAGCTCGACACGCCGTTCGACACCTGGTCCGACACGCTGTGCCGCAGCGACTGGCTGCAACGCCAGCCGCTGGCTCGCCCGGCGCTCGACGGAGCGAACGCCGACCTGGTGGTCTTCACCGCGGCAGACGCTCACGCCTGGCCCTCGCGCACCGCACCCCGTGTGGTGCTGCGCAACGGCCGCCCCATCACTTCCTGAAGCTCCTGCGAGAACACGACCCATGCTGCATGGCTACTTTCCCCCTCATCGTTTTCTGCCCTACCTGGCATGGACGGAAATCACCGCGCTGCCCGACCGCGAAAACACCGTCATCGTGCTGCCCGTGGGGGCCACCGAACAGCACGGCCCCCACTTGCCTTGCTCGGTCGATACCGTGATCGCCGCCGGCGTGATCGGCAAGGCTTTCGAGCGCCTGCCTGCCGACATCCGTGCGTTCGGCCTGCCGCCCATCACCTACGGCAAATCCGAAGAGCACCTGCACTTCGCCGGAACCATGACGCTGACCGGCACCACGTTGCTTTCCACCATGATCGAGCTGGGCGAGTCGGTCTACCGTTCGGGCTTTCGCAAGCTGGTGTTCGCCAACGGCCACGGTGGCCAGCCCCAGGTGCTGGAAATGGCCGCACGCGAGCTGCGCCTGCGCCATGGAGACTACGTGGTGGTGCCCTATGGCGTCTCGCGCGTGCCCAATGTCTCGGGCCAGTTCATCAGCGAGCAAGAGCGCAAGCTCTCCATGCACGCCGGTCATTCAGAAACCGCGCTCATGCTCGCGCTGGCGCCCGACACCGTGCACATGGAACGCGCGGCGGCCTATTTCCCGCCGCCCTTTCCGTCCAAGACGCTATCGGCTGACGGCCGCCCCGCCTGCGCCTGGGTGGCGCGCGACTTCGGCCCCAGCGGCGTCATTGGCGACCCCACGGAGGCCACGCGCGAACAGGGCGAGGCCATCCTTGACAGCCTGGCCGACAGCTGGGTCAAGGCCATCACCGAGCTCTACACCATGCGCTGGGTGGTTCGCGACGAACCCACCTGGGAGCGTGGCCACCACACCGGTCACATCCAGCAGGCGCTGGACTGATCGGCGCTTTCGTTTCCCTTCACCCCTGTCCCTCCGTCACGTCCCCACGCTTCATCAGAAAGGTCTGCCATGTCATCCCCCCTGAACCGACTGTGCCGCGCCCTGGGCGCAACCGCCTTGGGTGCCCTCACCCTGACCGCCGCCCAGGCGCAGGAAAAGTTCACCTTCATGACCAACTGGTATGCGCAGGCCGAGCACGGCGGCTACTACCAGGCCTTGGCCAACGGCATCTACAAGAAGTACGGCCTCGACGTGTCCATCAAGATGGGTGGCCCGCAGGTCAACATCATCCAGATCATGGCGGCCGGCCAGGCCGACTGCATCATGGGAGCAACCGACACGCAGATGATGGTGGCGCGCGGCAACGGCCTGCCCATCGTCAACGTGGCCGCGATCTTCCAGAAAGACCCGCAGGTGCTGATTGCTCACGAAGACGTGAAGTCGTTCGAAGACATGAAGGGCAAGACCATCCTGATCGCGCCCACCGCCATGCGCGGCATGTGGTCGTGGCTCAAGGGCAAGTACGGCTACACCGATTCGCAGGCCCGCCCGTACACCTACAACATCCAGCCCTTCGTGGCCGACAAGAACATCGTGCAGATGGGCTTCCTCTCGTCCGAGCCGTTCGCCATCCAGAAAGCCGGCGTGAAGGCCAACACCTTCCTGCTGGCCGACCAGGGCTACCCGCCCTACGCCAACCTGATCTCCTGCATGGACAAGACGGTGAAGGAACGCGAGAAAACCGTGGCCGCCTTCGTGAAGGCCACCGTGGAGGGCTACAAGAGCTACCTGGCCGACCCGGCACCGGCCAACGCGCTGATCAAGAAGGACAACCCCAACATGACCGACGAGCAGCTGAACTACGGCATCACCAAGCTCAAGGAGATGGGGATCATCACCGGCAACGACGCCGCCAAACTGGGCATTGGCATCATCACGCGCGAACGCCTGGAGAAGACGCACGCTTTCCTGGTGGAAAACCAGATGATCGATCCCGCCAAGGTCAACCTCGACCAGGCCTACCGTCTGGACATCATCAAGGACATCAAGGTCCTGCCTTGAGCAGTCCGCGCCTGAGCGCATGACCCCAGCGATCCGGTGCGCCCTTGCGGTGCGCACCGGATCGCCACCGCCCTCACTTTCTGATCTGCCCATGAAGACTGATCCTGCGTCTGCCGTTCCCGCCATCGACATACGGGGTGTGCACAAAACCTACCCCAACGGCACCGTGGCCCTGCAGCCGGTGGACCTCACCGTGCGCGAGGGCGAGTTCGTCACGCTGCTCGGCCCTTCGGGCTGTGGCAAGAGCACGCTGCTGAAGATGGTGGCGGGTCTGCTGGAGCCCACTGGGGGCGCGCTCAAGCTGTGGGGCCAGGGCGTAAACCAGCTGGAGCACTCCGGCCACCGCTTGGCCTTCGTGTTCCAGGCGCCCACGCTGATGCCCTGGGCCAGCGTGCAGACCAACGTGCGTCTGCCACTGGACCTGGCCGGTGTGCCACGCGCCGAAGCCGACGCCCGCGTGGCCGATGCGCTGGCCTTGGTGGGTCTGTCGAAGTTCGCCAAGGCCTTGCCGCGCGCGCTCTCGGGCGGCATGCAGATGCGCGTGTCGATTGCACGGGGCCTGGTGGTTGAACCCACGCTGCTGCTGATGGACGAGCCTTTTGGTGCGCTGGACGAAATCACCCGCCACAAACTCGATGCCGACCTGCTGGAGCTGTGGCAGAAGAAGAACCTCACCGTGGTCTTCGTGACGCACTCCATTCACGAGTCGGTGTTCCTCTCCAGCCGCGTCGTCATGATGGCCGCCCGGCCCGGGCGCATCGTGGAGGCGTTCCCGATCGATCAGCCCTACCCGCGCACACCCGACTTCATGGTCTCCACCGAATTCAGCCGACACGCCAAGCAGCTGCAGGACAGCCTGCTGCGCGCCAGCCGCGACACCACCGAGGACGCGAACGCATGAGCACGAACACCCCTTTTCTGCGCCAGCCGCAAGTGCAGCGCGTGCTGTACCCCGCAGTGGTGGCGATTGCCCTGGTGTTGCTCTGGCACGGCCTGGTGGTGGGTCTGGAGCTGCCACCCTACCTTGTGCCCTCGCCGGGCCTGATGATGGAAACGCTCATCAAGGACTGGTCCACGCTGTTCGGCTCGCTGCTGATCACCATGAAGATCACGGTGCTGTCTTTCGCGGTCGCGGTGGTTGTCGGCGTGCTGATCTCGTTCCTGTTTGTGCAGAGCCGCCTCATTGAGACCGCGCTGTTCCCCTATGCCGTGCTGCTGCAGGTGACGCCCATCGTGGCGATTGCCCCGCTGATCATCATCTGGGTCAAGCAACCCACGGCCTCACTGGTGGTGTGTGCCGCACTGGTGGCGCTCTTTCCCATCATCTCCAACACCACGCTGGGTCTGCGCAGTGTGGACCCCGACCTGCAGAGCTACTTCAAGATGAACCGCGCCTCGCGTGGCCAGATGCTGTGGCGCCTGCGCATCCCCAGCGCGCTGCCGTACTTTTTTGGCGGCCTTCGCATCTCCTCCGGGCTGGCGCTGATCGGTGCGGTGGTGGCCGAGTTCGTGGCCGGCACCGGCGGCACCAACACCGGCCTGGCCTACCAGATCCTCATGGCCGGTTACCAGCTCGACATTCCCCGCATGTTCGCCGCGCTGCTGCTGATTTCGCTGGCGGGCGTTTTCCTGTTCGTGCTCATGGCCTGGCTCACCAAGGTGTCGCTGGGTTCCTGGCATGCCAGCGAAATGGCACAAGACTGACAGAGGCCTTTTCACATGACAACGCCCATTGAACAACTGCAGCACGAGCTGCCTGATCTCGACTGGATCACCGACCCTATCAAGATTGGTCGCCTCTCTCAAGACTTCTCGTGGTTCAGCCCGGTGCTCAAGCGCCAGTTGCTCGGCAAGCGCGGCGACATCGCGGTGAAGCCGCGCACCGAGGATGAAATCGCCCGCCTGGCCGCGGCCTGCGCGCGCCATCGCATCCCACTCACCCTGCGCGGCAGCGGCACCGGCAATTACGGCCAGTCCACCCCGCTGCACGGGGGTGTGATCCTGGACATGAGCGGCTACAACGCCTTTTTGTGGTCGCGCCCCGGTGTGGGTCGCGCACAGGCCGGCATTCGCCTGGCCGAGTTCGACAACGCCACGCGCCCCATGGGCTGGGAGCTGCGCTGCATTCCGTCCACCTTCCGCAGCGCCTCGCTGGGGGGCCTTTTCAGTGGCGGCTTTGGTGGCGCGGGCTCCATCAACTACGGTCCCATCGGCGCGGCCGGCAACATCCTCGGCATTCGCGCCATGACGGTCGGCACCGACCCGCAGGTGGTGGAGCTGCGTGGCCCTGAAGCCCTGTTGATGCACCACCTGTGGGGCACCAACGGCATCGTGCTAGAAGTGGAAATGGCGCTGGCGCCCGCGCACCCCTGGCTGGAAATGGTCGTCACCTTCAACGACGCCGACCGCGCGCTGAATTTTGGCAACGCCCTGGCGCACGCACCGGGCATCATGAAGAAAAACATCGCTGTGCTGGCTGACCCGATCCCGGGTTACCTGACCGCGCTGGCCGCCTACCTGCCGCCCGGTTGCCACGCTGCGCTGGTGCTGGTGGCCGAGTTCTCCGAGGCCGCCGCCTTGCAGGTGGCCGCCGCGCACGGCGGGCAAGTGACTTACCGGAAAACGGCCGAAGAGGCCAAGGCCGAACACCACACGCTGGTGGAGTACTGCTGGAACCACACCACCCTGAATGCCTTGAAGGTGGACAAGGGCCTGACCTACCTGCAGACCACCTTCACGCCCGGCCAGCACCTGGCCCAGGTGCGCCGCATCCGCGAGCTGTTTGGCGACGAGGTGCTCATGCACGTGGAGTTCCTGCGCAGCATGGACGGCTTTACCACCTGCACGTCGCTGCCACTGGTGCGCTTCACCACCGAAGAACGGCTCAACGAGATCATCCAGATCTTCCGCGACAACGGCATCCGCGTGAACAACCCGCACACTTTCATCATCGAAGAAGGCAAGGTCGGTGGTGACCTGCCGCAGAACGTGATCGACATGAAGCAGCGCTTTGATCCCGCCGGCCTGCTCAATCCCGGGAAGATGCGTGCCTGGGGTTTGCCCAGCTAGTCCGCCCTCAACACGGAGACCATCCATGAGTACCGGCCAACCCATGGCCCACTACGCCGCGGCACGGCGTGTGGGCGACTTCGTGTTCATGAGCGGCGTGGTGGCGATGGACCCGCTCACGCGCCGCGGCGTGAACACCTACGAAGACCTCCCCGACGAGGCGCGGGCCAACTTGCGCAAGCTGGGCTATGTCACGGGCCAGATGTCGGTGGATGTGTTCGAGGCACCCATCGTGGCGCAGAGCTGGGTCGTGCTGGAGCGCATCCGCCAGCTGGCCCAAGAGCATGGCGGGCAGATGTCCGACGTGGTCAAGCTGGTGCAGTACTTCCGCCAGCTGCCGCACTACGCGCACTACAACCGCGTGCGCGGCCTGTTCTACCCGGTCGAGCCGCCGGTGAGCACGGTCGTGGAGGTGTCGCGCTTCCTGCCGGGCGACGATGTGCTTGTGGAAGTGGAAGCCACGATGTACCTGTCGCGCTGACTTTCGAAGGTCTCATCATTTCAAACCATTGATTCAGAGAATCGACGACTGACAGTGCAGCCAATCAGTAGGCTTTGAACCGTATCGCCGCTTAAAGCGGAATCAGAAAAGGTATTCAAGACGTTGGCCGGTGAAGTGATGCATCGAATCCGACGATCGGTCGGTTGGCCTATTGTCAAACATCGTTCTCCCACTCTAAAGGGCGCTGAAAATCGATGCAGAGGCGGTCACCGGGATAGTCAAAAAGCGAGGATATTCGCAGTCCTTGGAAGTCTGCAAACTCAGTCAAACTCGGAGGTATGGCATCACTCAAAACGTCGCACCACCAAGCATGGCTGAGGTGGCTTGGTGCTTCGATCGGGGCATTCCGCCTAGACGTGTGCACCGCCCTGCCAGGAAGCCAACGTGGCTCAGTGATCAGATCTGTCATCAAGTTGATCCGATCGGAGAGATCAAGCCATCTGAAGATGCCCAAGCGCCGAGGGGACTCGAACAGTCTCCACTTGTTTTCGAAAACCTCCCAGACGGCTGATGCCACGTGCTCTTGACCGATGAACACACGCGCAAGCAGGCGGTGATCTGCGGTCACATACAGGTTGCCTCGGCCGAAGTTGTGTCCCATCGATGTGCCCTCGTCGTAAACCTCCCAATCGTCGCGGAGGAACACTAACCGCACACTTTCGTGTTCGATGGGTTTGTGCCATACGGGGGCAGCGTGGTTTGGCCTCCCCTTTTTCGGTCGCTGTGAGTCCTCCCGGGCATGCCTTGCAGCATCAACGAGCCAAGGCCAGTCTGGGTCCCCATCTGCAATATGCCAATCGCCCCATGGAGAATCGGCCACCCATTGGATCACCAAGGTCCAATCGCTCAGGTTGAGCGTTTTCGGGTCGTGATCCCGGAACAGTTGCACCAGATGACGCCAGAAGCGCGTCTTGCGCCGGAAAATGGTGACGTAGCTCCAGCGTTTTCGTCCCGGCTGAGCGTGGACCTGCAGCAACAGGTGCAGCAAGGTGGCTGGTATGGGCTCTTCCTTGCCACCGATCAGCACGTGCAGTTCGATGAGGTCTTTCGCACAGTCGTAGTCGACGGCCCCGTAAAAATCAAACAACGGCAACAGCAAACGCCTTCCATGGCTTAATAGAAGGTCCCATCCGACTGGCCCCGGTCCTTCATAGACAGCGGTGCACAGATCGACCAGGGGGGAGTCGGTCAGCTGCAGTTCGCCACCATGAAACACGGCCAGCGCCAGAATGGGAGACAGCTGTTCACGATCTGTCCCCAACATTTCCAGCTTGGGCAAGAGGTAGCGGGCCTGGTTGTAGACGCTGACCGTGATGCCGCGTGCCTGCGCAGGGCGGTGCAGCGTGTAGGTGCGTCTCGCGGTCTGGAGCACCTCGGGGTTCAAGGCCAGCGCCTTGGCAATCCGCTGGCGAGCGTTGCGCATCCATGCGCTCCCTGCCAGGTGGTCTTTGATCGCCGCAACAAGCACCGAAATCAAGGCCGCTGCATTTTCAGCCGTTTCGTTCAGGCCAGCAGCATTAGCGAGGCCTGATACGGCTTGCTTCAAGGGCAGAACTGCAGCGGACAACCAGTTCATGTTTCGTGGCAAATCGACCAGCGTGACTTCATGACCTGGTAGCTCAAGCAGCTGGTATTCACCGTTGGCTTCTCCGCTCCAGTGCAGCGCCCTGATGTAGCCATTGGGCTGTATCACCAGCACCAGCAATCCCAGCACTTGAACGACCCGAACGCCACCACGCCAGGCATGCTCCTGCACCGGATCAGCGAGCACACCCTCCAGACGCATCCAGAACCACTCGACAAGGTCTTCTTCCACCCTGACCCAGGCCGGCTCCTGGGCTCGCGCTGTCCGTCTCCGACGGGCCATGGTGTCGTGGATGCCTTGGGGCGCGCGAAGTCTGTCGGGCATGGCAGGCCGAGACCCCAGCTCTGCAGCGGCGCGCCCGAACCGGCACATGAGCGCCGGAATCTCGGCGGGCAACGAGGTGAGGAGGTGATCCATGACGGGATCAGGTGGCCAAACCTTGCCGGCATTGGCCAAGGTGCGGGTTCCGTTGTGCTCCATCATCTGGATCCTCAAAAAAAGTGGCGCTGTGGCGCCGCTATCGGCTCAGGTGTGCGCGAACGGGATGGCCGCGGCGGCCAGATGGGGCGACTTCATGGCCCGCAGGTCGCGTCCGTGCCAACGACCTGCTTCGCAAGCAAACAGTTGCACGATGCGTTCGGCACGCGCCACAGCCGACAGGCTGCTCCAGTCATCAAACGGATCCGGAACAAAACCACATGTGATTTTTTCCGCGGGCTGGGTGACGGCCTGGACCAGCATGTCCCGGAACAGGGCCGCTCCAGGCCGCCGTGTCTGGTCGGAGACCACCATCAGCAGCTGGTCAAAGGCTGAACGAACCGCCTGTTGATCCAGGGCGGTGAGCGCCTGGATGGCCTGCGCTGCGTCAAAGTCTGGCAGTAGCCAGGAGGCCAGGGAGTCGATCGGCAGCCTTTCATACCGCCACGGGTTGTAGCGATCCGACTCCACAAACTGTCGAAAGCCGCCATACAACGTCGCAACCAATGTCTGGTTGCCAAGTACTGAAATTACCTCGTAACTGCAACTTCTACTGCTCCACTCCAGCTTGAACCGCCCCATCGACTGAACCAGCGGCTTCCAGGACATGAAACCATCCGGCCCCTCGGCATCCCAGCTGAAGTGGCAGTTCGCCTGGTTTTCCGACACAGACTCCAGAAAGCCCATGAGGCACTTGAATGGGCAAAAAACGGACGAAAAGTAGACACATGCCACCACCCCATCACCGCGTTGACGCACGCGGGGTCGGCAGGTTGCATCCGTATGTCTGTCCAAGTGGACGATCTCGCCGGGGATGGTCAACCGCAGGCCGATGCGATCAAACTCATCGTCATGGAAAAAGTAGGCTTCGTGTGTGACTGGTTTGTATTTGTTTCGACGGGTCATGATGAACGTTGAAAAGACTGTGGTGGATCCGAAATCTTTGACGGTCCGTCAGTCATTTCTTGGGCGTCGGCTGTCAGTTCCTTGCAGAGCGTTTTCGCGTAGTACCACCCGTTGAACGACACCGGTGTGCCGTCACGCGCGACGATGTACGGGTCTTCTCCACAGTCCGCGTATCGCTCCCAAAGTGCTGCCGAGCCGATGTCCGGGGTGCTCCGAATCTCCTCCTGCAAAAAGCTGTGGACAATCTGCTGGCAATACCGCAAGGCGTCGTTCAGATCCGAGAACGTTAGCCCCCGACTGATGTTTCGGGGGTCGGGGCCGCTGTAGTTGTCGCTGACATAGACGTCGTAGATCGCCAGGTGGCGTCCTTTCTGGTTGCGGCCCATACCTCCCCGTTCAGCCCACCCAGGTCAATTTGTGGTCGGCGAGTTCCTGCTCGCCATCCCACCGGTAGGCCACCAACGGCCCTTGGCTGGCGGCCGACCAGTCGAGGCAGCACAGCTTGGCGTGTTCGATCTTCGGCGTGCCGGTGAACCAGTGATGGCCGATGAACACCGGTGAGCCCTGGGGTTCCGTCAGCGCCAGCCCTTCGGGCCACGCAATGCCCTTGAGCTGTTCCTCCTGTCCCGGGGGCACCAGGGCCACCTGGGCCAGTTCCGTGGCCCTATGGCGCCAGTTGGCGATCCGGACCGCCGCATGGCGGTGCCCCTGTTTGTCCTCGATGTACCGACCCGACGGCAGCGGCATCTCCAGCCCAGACGTCAGCAGCTTGCGAGCGTCCCTCACCACCGAGCCGTCCCGGTGCGCCTCTGCCAGCATGGCATCGTCCAGCCGGTGGTTGTCACCCCAGCCAGCGGCGCTGAGCGTCGCAACCGCCGCGTCGTCCCAGCAGGCGTGAACCACCCGCACCCCACCCTGGTCGAACCAGACCGGCAGGGTCTTGAACCACTCGACCCAGGCCCGGTGAGCTGCCGACCCTTCACCCACCTGAGCAAGGAACGCAGCGTGCTGTGCCCGGTTCTTGAGGCAGGTTGCCGAGTCGCCGCGGTTGGGGCGCAGAAACTCGCCCGGCCTGTCCTCATCGGGCGTCACGTACCCGATGGCGTTGAACTCGTGGTTGCCCATGACGGCGCGGGCATCACCCGACTCCACCATGGCGCGCACGACCTCCAGCACACGCAGCTGACCTGGTCCCCGGTCGACCAGATCACCCACGAACACGGCCTGACGCCCGGCCGGCGCCTTGAAGCCACGGCCCGCAGGCCGATAGCCCAGGTGACGGAGCAGGCCCTCGAGCTTGCCATCCTGGCCGTGTACATCACCTATCAGATCCAGGGCCAGAAACTGATAGAGCGTCGATATAAGTTGCGTCATGCAACTAAGTATATCCATCTTTATTGCATCGCGCAACTATGTGAGAAAATCTTGTTCTATGACGACCACAACGCCGGGCACTTTGGTGCCGTCAAAGTCCTACCCCATGCCCTTTGTGAGGGTGGAACTGGTGCTTTTATCGGTGCAGAACGGGGCCTTGAGCGCTTTGTTGGGGCGGCGTACGGAGGCTCCTTTCAAGGGCAAGTGGGGGCTTCCGGGTGGTGTGCTGCGCATCGATCTGGATGAGTCTCTGGCGGCATGTGCGGCGCGGGTGGCGCAGGAGCGCCTGCAGTTGAAATTGCTCAACCTAGACCAGGTGATGTCTGTGGGGGGAGCCACGCGGGATCCCCGTGCGCCCTGGGCCTTAAGTGTCGTCTATCGAAGCCTGGTATCGCCCAATTTCGAGGCAACGCCCGGCAAACGCATCGACTTGTTTGTATGGCACTCTGTCGACTCCTTGTGCGCCTCCGGGGACGTGGCGTTCGATCACGCAGAACTGGTAGCGCGTGCGTCGAAACAGGTTCGCCAGGAGATAGCTGAACTCAAGTTCCCGGCTACCTGGGTCGAGGGCCCCGTCACACTGCCGGAGCTACAGGCCTTGAGCGAGAGCGTGCTCGGATACGCATTGGACAAAGTCACGTTTCGGCGTCGGGTAGCCGTCGCGGATGTGCTGACTTCGATCGAGGAATTCAGGCGCAGTGGGGCACATCGACCGGCACAGCTGTACCGGTTGAAGTAACCAACAGGCTTTGTGAGCAGGCTGCCATACGTGGGCGACATGCGGGTGGTGTCGAAGTCGAGAACGACGAGACGTTCATGAGTTTTGTACAGCGCGTGTAGATTGGCCTCAGCACCGGGTGGGGCCAGAGTTTTTGGTTCCTCTCGCCTGCAAAGCGATTTGTCACAGTGCTGATGTCTCGCTGCACGTTGGTTGCCGCAAGACCCCTAATTTGCCGGCATGAACCCATGCAAGTTTTGCATGTAACTCGGCGGTAACCGTCAACACGCTTTCATAAAATAGCTTCACCTTGGCCGACACGCGGCCCAAAACCCGGGTACATCCACCCGGGTTTTGGTTTTTCGCGCTGCACACGCCACCCGCGTGCAGCCCCGGGCGCCGACCGAGACGCAGTCCCTCGACCACAGAAGGGGATATTGAAAGACGTCTCAAGCCACCGTGCGCCCGCTCCGGTTCGACAGCGACGTTTTTCAACATTCCGCTTTTTGAACCTTGGAGCTGCTCCCATGAACTCACCCGTGATGCAAGGCTTGAACCTTCAGGCCCCTGCTTTTGTCAAGAACGCCCGCCTGATCGCCTGGGTGGCTGAAGTGGCCGCGCTGTGCCAGCCCGATCAGATCCACTGGTGCGATGGCAGCCAGGCCGAGTACGACGCGCTGTGCGACCAGATGGTGGCCGCCGGCACCTTGAAGCGCCTGAACCCGGCCAAGCGCCCGGGCAGCTACCTGGCCTGGTCCGACCCGTCCGATGTGGCCCGGGTGGAAGACCGCACCTTCATCTGCTCTGAAAAGCAGGAAGATGCCGGCCCCACCAACAACTGGGTTGCCCCGGCCGAGATGCGCGCCACGCTGCGCCCGCTGTTCGAGGGCTCCATGAAAGGCCGCACCCTGTACGTGGTGCCGTTCAGCATGGGCCCGCTGGGCAGCCCCATCGCCCACATCGGTATCGAGCTTTCCGACAGCCCGTACGTGGCGGTCAACATGAAGCTGATGACCCGCATGGGCAAAGAGGTGTATGACGTGCTGGGGGTGGACGGCGAGTTCGTGCCCTGCGTGCACACCGTGGGCGCCCCCCTGGCCGCCGGTCAGCCAGACGTGGCCTGGCCCTGCAACCCCACCACCAAGTACATCGTCCACTACCCCGAGACGCGCGAGATCTGGTCCTATGGCTCGGGTTACGGCGGCAACGCGCTGCTGGGCAAGAAGTGCTTCGCGCTGCGCATCGCCTCCACCATGGGCCGTGACCAGGGCTGGCTGGCCGAGCACATGCTGATCCTGGGCGTGACCAACCCCCAGGGCAAGAAATACCACGTGGCCGCCGCCTTCCCCAGCGCCTGCGGCAAGACCAACTTCGCCATGCTGATCCCGCCCAAGGGTTTCGAAGGCTGGCAGGTCACCACCATCGGCGACGACATCGCCTGGATCAAGCCCGGTGCCGACGGCAAGCTCTACGCCATCAACCCGGAAGCCGGCTACTTCGGCGTGGCCCCCGGCACCAATACGCTGACCAACCCCAACTGCATGGCCAGCCTGGACAGGAACGTGATCTTCACCAACGTCGCGCTGACCGACGACGGTGACGTCTGGTGGGAAGGCATGGGCGACGCGCCCGCGCACGCCATCGACTGGCAAGGCAAGGACTGGACGCCCCAGATCGCCAAGGAAACCGGCGCCAAGGCCGCCCACCCCAACGCCCGCTTCACCGTGGCCGCCACCAACAACCCCGCGCTGGACGCGGCCTGGGACGACCCCAAGGGTGTGGCCATCGACGCTTTCATCTTCGGCGGCCGCCGCAGCACCACCGTGCCGCTCGTGACCGAGGCCCGCAACTGGACCGAGGGCGTGTACATGGCCGCGACCATGGGTTCGGAAACCACCGCCGCCGCCTTTGGCGCGCAGGGCGTGGTGCGCCGTGACCCGTTCGCCATGCTGCCGTTCACCGGCTACAACATGAGTGACTACTTCCAGCACTGGCTGGACCTGGGCGCGAAGCTGGCCGCCGGTGGCGCCAGGCTGCCCGCCATCTACTGCGTCAACTGGTTCCGCAAGGACGAGAGCGGCAAGTTCGTCTGGCCCGGTTTCGGCGAGAACATGCGCGTGCTCAAGTGGATGATCGACCGCATCGAAGGCACGGGCCAGGGCAGCGAACACGTGTTCGGCGTCAGCCCGAACTACGCCGACATCAACTGGACCGGGCTGGATTTCAGCCAGGCCCAGTTCAACACCGTGACCGCCATCGACAAGGCCGCCTGGCAGCAGGAGATGGCCCTGCACGGCGAGCTGTTCCAGCAGCTGGCCTACCACCTGCCGCAGGCTCTGGTGGAGACCAAGGCCCGCATCGAGCAGCGCCTGGCCGCCTGAACGGCCTCACCAGACAAAGAAAAAGCCACCGCAAGCGGTGGCTTTTTTCATGGGGCAGGTGCCCGCTCAGATGTAGTAGAGCTTGTAGGCGCGGCCGCGCAGCTCGTTGACCTTCTGCGTCGGCGACACGATCCATTCGGCTTCAGCCGGCTCGTCCTTGGCAGCGGTTGCATCCAGTGGGGCCAGGGCCTCGCTGAAGTCGGCCTCGTCGGCGGCGCGCTGGCGGGCCAGCACCAGTTCCTGCATCAGGCGCGGGTCGCGCTGGGCGGCTTCCCACACGCGCATTTCGGCGCGGGTTTCGGCCATGGCCTGCGACCAGCGGTCCAGCGTGGGCATCAGGCGCAGCGCCAGGCTGCGGGCGGTGCCGGCAAACAGCGCGATGCCGGCGAACACGACGGCCCACAGCACGACCCAGGCGTAGAACAGGTGTTCATCGCCCCAGGTGTTGATGACACGGTCGGCCACGATCACCAGAGCGGCAACGGCGGCGGCCAGGAACATGGCTGCCAGACCCTTGACGCCGCTGGGCGAAGCCGGTTGACGGGGGGCAGTGCCGGAGCGGGCTGCGCCGGCCATCTGAGCGGGGGTGGTGGCAAAACTGTTCATGACGAACTCCTTGGTAGACGCCTCACAGCGAGACGACAGGGTGAATACTAGGGTTTACCCTGAACTTTATCCACTTTATTTTTGTGATGACTTATATTCATCATCGTTATGAATGAAGTGAACTTCCGCACCTTCGACCTGAACCTGCTGCGCGTCTTCGACGAGGTGATGGCCGAACGCAACCTGACCCGGGCCGCCCACAACCTGGCCATGACCCAGCCGGCGGTCAGCAACGCCCTGCGCCGCCTGCGTGAGCTGCTGGGCGACGAGCTGGTGCACCGTGCCGGCTACGGGGTCGAGCCCAGCCCGCGCGCGCTGGCGCTGTGGCCGGCCGTGCGCGATGCGCTGCAGGGGCTGCGCGAGGCCCTGGCGCCCGGTGCGTTTGATCCGGCACAGGCCCAGAACGCCTTCGTGCTGACCATGGCCGATGCAACCGCGACCAAGCTGATCCCGGGGCTGGTGGACATCCTGGCCCGCGAAGCGCCCGGCGTGAACCTGCGGGTGGTGCCCCTCACCACGCGCGACCCGCGCGCCCAGCTCGAATCGGGCGCGGTGGATCTGGCCATCGGCCACTTCCCCGGCGTCGTGGCCGAGCTGAGCGCCGAGCACCAGCAGGAGCAGGCCGCCGCGTTCCAGCACGAACGCCTCTACGACGGCGAGTACGTGGTGGTGATGCGCCGCGACCACCCGCTGGCCGCGGTCGAGCTGTCGCTGGACATCTACTGCGAGGCGCGCCACCTGCTGGTGAGTTTTTCGGGCCGGCCCGTGGGTTTTGTCGACGAGGCCCTGGCGGCCGCCTCGCGCCGCCGCCGTGTGGTGCTCACCGTCAACCAGTTTTTCACCGCCGGGCTGGTGGTGGCTTCGTCCGACCTGCTGACCGTGCTGCCCCGCCACTTCGTACCCGCCACCGGCATGGCCGCCGAGCTGGTGCTGCGGGAGCTGCCGCTGGACGTGCCCCCCGTGCACGTCGATTCGCTCTGGCACCGCCAGGCCCAGGCCAGCAGCGCCCACCGCTGGCTGCGCGACGCCGTGACCCGCACGGCACGGCTCAGCCTCACCACCCCATGAAGATCCAGCTCCTGAGCGACCTGCACCTTGAAGCCAACCCCGGCTTCGTGCCCACACCCGCCCCCGATGCCGACCTGCTGGTGCTGGCCGGCGACATCGGCTCCTACCAGCTGCGCCGCGATGGCTCCTGCATGGCCGAACCCGACTGGGGCCTGCGCCGCTTCTCGCCGCTGGACGAACACGCCGGCTGGCCGGTACCGGTGCTGTTCGTGCCCGGCAACCACGAGTACGACGCACTCGACTTCGACCGAGCCCATGCGGGCCTGCGCGAAGCCTGCGAGCGCCTGGGCATCACCTGGCTGGAGCGCGAGAGCCGTGTACTGCACGGCGTGCGTTTCGTGGGCACCACGCTGTGGAGCGACTACGACGCACTGGGGGAGCCGGAACTGGGCGAAACCCCGCAGGCCCTGCTGCTGCGCCACAAGGCCTTTCGTGCCGCCAACCACTACCTGCGTCGGATGGACACCCGCCGACGTGACACGCTGTTCGACGCCGAGGCCATGCGCGAGGTGGCACTCGAATCGCAGCGGTGGCTGCGGGATGCGCTGACGCAGCCGTTCGACGGGCCCACGGTGGCGGTCACCCATTTCGCCCCCAGCCTGCGCAGTGCCGATCCGCGCTACGGCGTCAACGCCGGCACCGCCGGCTTTTGCAACGCGCTGGACGACCTGCTGCCCCAGGCCGACCTCTGGCTACACGGCCACCTGCACTGCCCCCACGATTACCGGGTGGGGCGTTGCCGCGTGGTGGCCAACCCGCTGGGCTATGCCGACAAGGGCGAGCAGTCGGCCTTCATGCCCGCCGGCGTGTGGGCTGTGCCAGAGGTTTGATGTGGCACAAAGTCTGCGCCGTCCGGGCCGCTACACTGCGGGCATTCCCTCACCTTCTGGAGCGAACGCATGAAGATTCTGCTGGCCGTTGATGGCAGTGCCTACACCAAGAAAATGCTGGCCTACCTGGCTACCCACATCGAGATGTTCGGGCCCAAGAACCAGTTCGCGCTGATCAACGCGCAGCCGCCGCTGCCGCCGCGGGCACGCGCCGCCGTCGGCGCCGACGTGGCCAAGCAGTACCACGACGACGAGGCCACCAAGGTCACCGCACCGGTGCTCAAGTTCCTCAAGCGCCACGACATCACGCCCGAGGTGATCACCAAGGTCGGCCGTGCCGGCGAGCTGATCGCCAAGGCGGCCGAGAGTGGCAAGTTCGACCTGGTCATCATGGGCTCGCACGGCAACGGCGCCCTGGGTAACCTGGTCATGGGCTCGGTGGCCACGCAGGTGGTGGCCAACTGCAGCGTGCCGGTGATGCTGGTGCGCTGAGGTCAACCCTGCCCTTGAGGGGGCAGTGGGGCGCCAGATGCACAAACGCGTACCGGTGGCCCAGTTGCGGCTGGGCATGTACGTCGAACGGTTCGAAGGCTCGTGGCTGGACCACCCGTTCTGGCGCTCCCGTTTTGTGCTTGAAGACCCCAAGGACCTGGTCCGTATCCTTGGCAGCGGCAGCACCCATGTCTGGATAGACACGCAGCTCGGGCTGGATGTCGAAGCGCCGCCAGCGCCAGCCCCCGCCACTGCTCCCGTGGTGAGCGACTTGGCGGATCCGGCGCGCTCGTCGCCAACGGCCAGCGAGCCAACCAGCTTCCAGGACGAACTCGCGCGTGCCGCCAAGGTCTGCTTCGCCGCGCGCGAGGAGATGACCCGCATGTTCTCCGAGGCCCGCATGGGCCGCGCCATCGACACCACCGTGGTGCGAGGGCTGGTGGAGGACATCTCCGAATCCGTCACACGCCAGGGCTCGGCCCTGATCAGTCTGGCCCGGCTCAAGAACGCCGACAACTACACCTACATGCATTCGGTCGCGGTCTGCGCACTGATGATCGCGCTGGCCCGTCAGCTCGGGCTCGATGCCGAACAGACCCGTGCGGCGGGTTTTGCCGGCCTGTTGCACGACATCGGCAAGATGGCCGTGCCACCGCATGTGCTCAACAAGCCCGGGCGGCTGGACGAGTCCGAGTTCGCGCTCATCAGGACCCACCCGCAGCGCGGCTGCGAGCTGCTGCGACAGGCCGGCGTGCAAGACATCTCAGCGCTGGACGTGTGCCTGCACCACCACGAGCGCGTGGACGGCGGTGGCTACCCCGAGCGCCTGCAGGGCGAGGGGCTGAGCCTGATGGCCCGCATGGGTGCGGTCTGCGATGTCTACGACGCCATCACTTCGAACCGGCCCTACAAGGCCGGCTGGGACCCGGCAGAGTCGCTCAGCCGCATGGCGCAGTGGACGCGTTCCCACCTGGACGAAGCCGTTTTCCAGGCCTTCGTGCGAAGCCTGGGCATTTACCCCGTGGGCTCGCTGGTGCGCCTGAGCAACGAGAAACTGGCGGTGGTGACCGAGCAGTCGCCGCGTTCGCTGCTCAAGCCGGTTGTCACGGTGTTCTTTTCGCTGCGCCACCAGGAGCGCCTGCCGCCCAGCAGCCTGGATCTGTCGGCGCCCGATGTCACCGTGCGGGTGGTCGCCCGTGAGGACCCGGCGCGCTGGCGGTTTGCCGATCTCGACGAGATCTGGTCAGGGGGCGTGGCAGTGGCCTGAGGGCCACGCCGCTCAGCTCGCCATCGTCACGCGGTCGCGGCCGTCCTGCTTGGACTGGTAGAGCGCCGCATCCGCGCGGCCAATCCAGTCGTGTGCCGGCTCGCCAGGCCTGAGCGTGGCCACGCCGGCAGAGACGGTGACACTCAGCACCACCTCGTTCGAGGTCTTGTGGCGCACCTTCATCGCCTTGGTGCGCAGGCGCACCCGTTCAGCCACCTCCTTGCCCAGCGCCAGCGTGGCATTGGGCAGCAGGATGGCGAACTCCTCGCCGCCGTAGCGCGCCAGCACATGCCCGGGCTCGCCCACGCTGGCGCGCAGCACCTCGCCCATGCCGGTCAGCACCCGGTCACCCATCAGGTGGCCATGGGTGTCGTTCACGTTCTTGAAGTGGTCGATGTCCAGCATCACCAGCGCGTGGGTGTGGCCGTTGACCGGCGCGTGTTTCATCAGGTGGTCCAGCTTCTGGTCCAGGCCCTTGCGGTTGAGCACGCGGGTGAGGCTGTCGATGAACACGTCCTGACGCGCGCGCTGCAGGTCGGCCTTGAGGCGTTCGATCTCGGTGCGGCTCGCGTGAACCTGCGCCTTGAGCGCCGCCGCCGAGTTTTTCATGGCCTCGGTCTGTTGCAGTGCCTGGCCCAGGTGCAGACCCAGGCGTTCGGTGTCACTGGACAGCAGTGCCTTGGAGAGGTCGACCAGCTGCGCGCCAAAGGCACCCGCGTGGTTGCCGGTGTGCTCAGCCGTCTCCGCCATGCCGACCATCACGCGCTGCATGTCGGCATTGATGCGCTCCATGGTCTTTTCGTCGATGCCCGCGATGTGCTCGCGGTACAGCCGCGCAATGGTGTCGTCGCCCAGCTTGGGCTCGGTGCGCATGAAGTGTTCGATGGCCTGGTTGAGCCGGGCGTTGATGCCGGCCGCGTATTCGTACCAGACGGTGTAGGTGACGGGGGTGAAGGCGGCTTCGTGCTGGCTCATCAACGCCAGAGTGGCCCGCAGCAGTTCGGCGCTTTTGTCTTTCGATTCGGTGTACAGCATGGCAACCGGTCCCCAGGCGGCAGTGGAGTGGTAAGGGCCGCGCCCAAACTGTTCGCAATTGTCACACGCGAGCATGACGCCTGTCTTGCAGTCTGTCGGGTTTTGTCGCAGAAAACGGCCGCAAACCCACGAAACGTTCAGACACCGCCAGACATATTCACTTGGCGGGCCCCTTCAAGAATGGCCACACCCAGGACCGCTGGGGTCCTGCAACTCGATAAAGGTGAAACCCATGAAACTTTCAGCTCGCTGGACGCGCCCCGTGGCCCTGGCCATACTGCTGCCCGCCCTGGCAGCCTGCTCCAACCTCTCACACCGTCAGCAGAACGCGGCCGTGGGTGCTGGCGTGGGTGCTGTGGGTGGAGCCATATTGACCGGCGGCAGCACGCTGGGCACGCTGGGTGGAGCCGCCATCGGTGGCGTCATTGGTCACGGCGTCGAGGACAACCGCAAGAAGCGCTGAGACAGGCCGTGGCCGGGTCACATCACCGGCACGGCACGCCCGATGAACTGGATAGGGCCCGTCGGTTTGCCCGTGGGTGAACCGGTGGGAGGCTCCAGTGTGAGTTCGAACAGCTGGTTGGGCTGCAGAGGCGGCAGGCGGTCCAGTGGCACCTCCAGCCGCTGGCCGGGTTTGACCAGGCCCAGCGAGACCGGACCACTCCAGTCGTCGGCCTTGGTCCAGAACTCCAGCGCCTTGTCGGCCGGCACCTCGAACACGCCCAGCGGAATCAGCTGCAGCTGCCGTTGGCCGCTGGCCTGGATGACCCAGCCCGGTGCCTTGTCCTGCGGAGCGACCAGCACCACCAGGTGGCTGGGTGCCACAGGCGGCGGCGTCTGCACCAGCACGGCAGCCATCACCACCGCCGCTGTCAGGCTCGCGGCGGTCAGCCCTCGCCACAACGCCAGGCTGTGCCACCAGCTGCCGGAGCGGGCCGCCGGCGCAACCCAGCCCAGGGTGTCTTCGATGCGCTGCCACAGCCGCGCGGGCGGCTCCACCGGATCGCTCAGGCCCGTCAGGGGCTGCAGGCGCTGCTCCCAGGCGGCCACGCGGGCGGCCAGATCGGCGTCGGTGGGCAGCGCGGCTTCGAGCGCCCGCCGCTGTGCGGCGGGCAGCGTGCCCAGCACGTACTCGCTGGCCCAGGCGTCGCGCGCCTCGGGCTGGTCGGTGGGGGGTAGTGGCGTGCTCATGTCATGCACACCTTCAGGGCGGCCAGGCTGCGCTGTATCCACGCCTTGACCGTGCCCAGTGGGGCGCCCACGCGTTCGGCAATCTGTGAGTGGCTGAGCCCATCCACGTAGGCATGCAACAGGCAGTTGCGGCGTACCGCATCGAGACGTTCCAGGCAATGACCCAGACGGCCGGTGCTGGCGCGCCAGTCGAAGCTGTCCTGAGTGTCCTGCCAGGCCTGCAGCGCGGCCTCGGCATCCAGGGTCTCGGCGGTGTCGTCGTCCACCGTCACCTCGTGTTGGCGGTCACGCACGGCATTGAGCGCCAGGTGTCGGGTGATGCTGTAGAGCCAGCCGCGGGCCTCGCCCCGCACGGGGTCGAAGCTGGCGGCCTTCTGCCAGACCTTCACGAAGGTGTCGTGCACGATGTCCTCGGCCAGCGGCCGGTCGCGCACGATGCGCTGCGCCACGCCCAGCAGACGTGCCCCCTCCGCGGCGTACAGCGCGCGCAGCGCGGCCTGGTCCCCACGGGCACAGGCCGCCAGCGCGCGTTCGCAGTCGAAAGGGGTGGGTTCGGGCATGAAACCAGCATAGCACCCCGCTTGTCAGGGGCGGGGGGCCAACGTCTCTCAGGCCGCTTTCCAGATGATGTAGTCGGCCTGGTAGTTGACGACACGCTTCTCACCCACGTTGCCAGCGGCACAGGCCGCTGCAGGCGCCACACCACCGCGCGTGGCCACGCGCTGGATGAAGGTCACGCCCTGCAGGGCGCCCATGCCCATGGCCGGGTTGGCTTTCACCAGTTGCAGCGGAATGTTGCCGTCACCTGCGGGTGCCACGGCCAGCTGGGTGGCGGTCACCTTCGAGCCGTCCTGGCTTTCCCAGGTGGCGGGAGGGCCGTAGTAGCGGCCTACGGTCTTGTTGGCGCGGTCCATCAGCTGGGCGTCCGGGCCCGCAAAGAACCATTCGAACTGGCCCGCGGCGTTGGCCTTGACGCGGCATTCGTACGTGATGCTGCCAACACCCACGGTTTCCATGGCGATGCGGTTGCCGGCAGGCACCTGAACGGCGGCCGGCAGGCTGCTCTGGTCAAAGGGCTTGGCAGTGGGGGTCATGCCGGAGCAGGCGGTCAGCACGAGGGCGGCGCAGGCGGTCAGGGTGGAAACGGGTCGCATGGGTGAATCTCCGTGTGAGGTTGGAACGGTGACGGGTTTCGCCCCGTCACCAGGCTCTACACACGGGCCGGCGTTTCGGATGCAGTGCGGATGAAAAAAACCCACGCGGTCTGGCGTGGGTTTTTTGTGGGGCGGCGAACGCTCAGAACGGGATGTCGTCGTCCATGTCGTCAAAACCGCTGCTGGGCGCGGGGGCCTGGCGCTGGGCCGGGGCCTGACGCGGTGCCGCGGGCGCGGCCGCACGCGGGGCTGCCGCAGGGCGCGAATACCCTGCACCACCCCCGCCGCCACCTTCTTCACCACCGGGGCCGCCCATGCCCTGGCGGCCGCCCAGCAGTTGCATCTCGGACGCGATGATGTCGGTGGCGTTTTTCTCGATGCCGTCCTTGTCGGTGTACTTGCGGTAGGTCAGGCGGCCTTCCACGTACACGGGGGTGCCCTTCTTCACGTACTCGCCAACGATTTCGGCCAGGCGCTCGAAGAAGGTGACACGGTGCCACTGCGTTTCTTCGATGAACTCGCCGGAGTTGCGGTCCTTGCGGCGGCTGGTGGTGGCAATGCTGATGTTGGCCACGGCACCGCCCGAGGGCAGGTAGCGGATTTCGGGGTCGCGGCCACAGTTGCCGACGAGGATGACTTTGTTGACGGATGCCATGGAATACCTACCTTGGGAGAGACGCCCGTAAACCGGGCGATCCGGTGATTGTGCCGCATCCCCAACCGCCGGGGTGCGCTCGGTAAACTCGACCCAGGGCCTGTTCACACTACTTTTCCAAGATGCGTTGCGGATCAAAAAGGCCAAGCGCAAGGCGCGAAACGCAGCCGGGGTGTCCCCCCGGCAAGGCTTCGCAACGCCGCGCATGGCCTTTTTGGCCGCAACCCGAAGGGAATGGGGTGAAAACAGCGCCACTCATCGTTGCACTCCTAGGCCAGACGCCCAGTCTGGCCGTCGTCGCGCGCCTTGATTGGCGCTGTTTTCACCCCATTCGCACTGGGAAAAGTCGTGTGAACAGGCCCTAGATGAACCGCGAGCCCGACTTTCTGCACAACCTGCGACAGGAGATTGCCAACGGCCGGCACTGGCTGGACCGTGCGGTGGTGATCGGTTTTGCGGTGCTGGCCGGTCTGGCGGTGGTGGGTTTCACGCTGCTGGCCGACGCGGCCTTCGACGCCTTCGAGGCCCTGCGCAGCGCGGCCTGGTGGGCGCCGCTGATCTGGACACCCGCCGTGACGGCCGCCGTGGTCTGGGCCACGCGGCGCTGGTGCCCGCAGGCGGCGGGCTCGGGGGTGCCGCAGGTGATGGCGGCGCTGGCGCCCGAGGTGCCTGCGGCCGAACGCAGCCGCTTTGTCTCGCTCAGGCACAGCGCGGCCAAGGTGCTGGGTGTCTCGGGGGGGCTGCTGGCGGGACTGTCCATCGGCCGCCAGGGCCCATCGGTGCAGGTGGCGGCCGGGGTGATGCACCACGCCAGGCACTACCTCTCGCCCAAGACGGCAATCAACGAACGCGAGCTGCTGGTGGCTGGCGGTGCGGCCGGCATCGCGGCGGCCTTCAACACGCCATTGGGCGGCATCGTGTTTGCCATCGAGGAACTCAGCCGCCGGCTGGAGCAGCGCAGCAGCGGCCTCATGCTGGCCGCCATCGTGGTGTCTGGCCTGGTGGCGGTGTCGGCGTTTGGCAACCTGTCGTACTTTGGGCGCGTGCGGGCCGATGCGTTGCTGGGCTGGTCGCTGCTGCTGCCCGGCGTGCTCGTGGCGTTGGCCTGTGGCCTGCTGGGTGGGCTGCTGGCCCGGCTGGTGATTGTGTCCTTCACCGGCCTGCCCGACCGCTTCTGCACCTGGCGCCAGCGTTTTCCCGTGCGTTTCGCGGCGGCTTGTGGCCTGGCCGTGGCCGTGATCGGGCTCGCCAGCGGCGGTGACGTGCTGGGCGGCGGCCACCAGCACACCCGCGAGCTGCTGGCGCAGGACTCCACCGAAGGCCACGTGCCGCTGCTGTTCACGTGGCTCAAGTTCACCGCCTCCTGGCTGTCGGCCTGGTCCGGCGTACCGGGCGGCATTTTCGCGCCGAGCCTCTCGCTGGGTGCCGGCCTGGGCGTGGACGTCGCCTGGCTCACCGGCTCGCCCCACACCGCGGCGTTGATCGCACTGGGCATGGCGGCATTCCTGGCCGCCGTGACCCAGACGCCCATCACCGCCATGATCATCGTGATGGAAATGACCGATGGACACGCCATGGTGCTGAGCCTGATGGCGGCGGCCCTGCTCGCCAGCCTGGTGTCCCGCATGGTCAGCCGTCCGCTCTACAGCACCCTCACGCAGCTGATGTTGCGCGGCGTGGTGGAGCCGCCGCCAGAAAAAACCTAGCCGCGTTTCATGGCCTGCATGGGCCACGCCAGGGCCAGCCACAGCAGGCACAGGCTCGCGCAGGCGGCGAAGATGCCGGTTGCGCCGTGGGTCTTGATCAGCCAGCCGCCGATGGCGCCGCCGGCAAAGAACCCCAGCGACTGCAGCGTGTTGTACAGGCCCATGGCCGTACCCCGGTGGGCGGCGGGCGCCAGCCGCGAGGCCAGGCTGGGCTGGCTGGCCTCGAGCGTGTTGAAGCCGAGGAAGAACAGCGTGAGCAGAGCCGCCAGCGCCCAGAGCGAGGGCGCGCCGCTGGCCAGCCACAGGCCCAGCTGCACCAGCCCGAGCAGGCCGATGGCGAACAGGAACACCGCGCGCAGGTAGCCCTTGCGCTCCAGCCGGAACAGCAGCCCGCCCATGACCAGCAGCGAGACCAGCACCGCCGGCAGGTAGACCTGCCAGTGCTGCGCCGCTGGCAGGCCGGCAGCGACCAGCAGCGCCGGCACCGCCATCCACATGGCCAGCTGCACCGCGTGCAGCACGAACACGCCCAGGTTCAGGCGCAGCAGGCCGGGGTCGCGCAGCACCTGGCCCAGGCCACCGTGTGCGCTGGCGGCGTGCCGGGCCGGTTCGGCCGGCGCCACCCAGGCCACCACGGCCATGCCGGCCAATGCGAGCCCGGCCGTCAGCGTGAAGAGGCCACCCAGCCCGATGTGCGCCGCTAGCGGCGGGGCGACCAGCAGCGACAGCGCAAACATCAGCGCGATGCTCGCGCCCACCACGGCCATGGCCTTGGTGCGCACGCTGTCGCGGGTGACATCGGCCAGGAAGGCGGTGACCGCGGCCGAGATGGCCCCTGCGCCCTGCAATGCCCGGCCGGCGGCCAGCCAGTGCACCGTGGGCGCCCAGGCCGCCAGTGTGCTGCCCAGGGCGAACACCGCCAGGCCGGCCAGGATCACCGGCTTGCGGCCCCAGCGGTCCGAAGCCATGCCCAGGGGCATCTGCAAAAAGGCCTGCGTGAGACCGTACAGGCCCATGGCCAGGCCCACCAGCGCCGGGTCGTCACCTCCGGGCAACTTGGCCGCCTCCAGCGCGAACACCGGCAGCACCAGGAACAGGCCCAGCATGCGCAACGCGAAGATGGACGCCAGCGACGCGCTGGCGCGCCGCTCGTCGGCGGTCATGCGGTGGGAATCGGTGAGGGACACGGGGCGGATCGGGGCTGAAAGCAAACCCGGTATTGTCCGCCAAGCGCGGTTCAGGCCAGTTCGGCCAGGGAGTCCAGCAGGCGGTCGTGCGGGGCCTCGGCGATCGGCTGGCCGTGGTTGTAGCCGTAGGTGACCAGCCACACCGGGCAGCCGGCAGCACGCGCGGCCAGCGCGTCGTTCTGCGAGTCGCCAATCATCACCGTGCGCGCGGGTTCGCTGCCCAGGGCCTCGCAGGTCTTGAGCAGCGGCAGCGGATCGGGTTTCTTGCGCTCGAAGCTGTCACCGCCGAACACCTGCTCGAAATGCGGCGCAAGACCCTTGGCTGCGAGCAGATCGCGCGCGAAGCCCACCGGCTTGTTGGTCAGGCAGGCCAGTTTCAACCCGGCCAGACGCAGGGCCTGAAGGCCCTGCTCCACCCCGTCGTACACCACGCTGTACCGGCCATTGATGGCCTGGTAGTGGCGCTGGTAGCTGACCCACGCGGCGGGGTAGAGCGCCTGGGCATCCGGCAGGCCCACGTGCCGCAGGGTCGAGAGGATCAGGTGCTCCGAGCCCTTGCCCACGAAGGCCGAGACGGCTTCGACGCTGGCCACCGGCAGGCCCAGCTCGCCCAGCATCCCGTTCAGCGCGGCGTGGAAGTCGCCCAGGGTATGGACCAGGGTGCCGTCCAGGTCGAGGACGGCGGCCTGGATGTTGTCAAGAAGGGGCAGGGCAGGGCGTTTCAAGGGGGCAGTGGGCGCAGGTGAGGTGGCTGATTGTGCCCAACGCCCCTTGGCTGCCGCCGGCGTGGGCGGTCTGCCACAGCCGCCACGGCACCGCGGGTGATCAGGCCCCGAACCCCTCGGCCCAGATGCCCTTGAGGTAATCCACAAACAGCCGCACCGACAGCGGCACGTGCACCGCGTAGGGGCGCACGGCGTAGATGGATTCGGCAAAGGCGCCGGCTGCTTTCCAGCGCGGCAGCACATGCACCAGCTGGCCGGCGCGCAGGGCGGCCTGGGCGCTGAAGTCGGGCACCATGGCAATGCCCAGGCCGCTTTGTGCGGCGTCGCGCAGCACCTCGCTGTTGTTGGCGGCCAGCGGGCCCTGTATGGGCACGGTCACGCGCTCGGCGCGTCCGTCCAGCCGCTCGAAGGCCCAGGCTGGGGTGTCCGTTCCGCGCGGGTAGAACAGGCCCTGGTGGTCGCCCAGTTCGCGCGGGTGCCGGGGCGTGCCGTGGGTGGCCAGGTAGGCCGGGCTGGCCACCAGGATGGAGCGTGTGCTGGCCAGCCGCCAGGCCACGTGGGTGTCGGGCGGCGCCTCGGTGTGGCGGATGGCGAGGTCAAACCCTTCGGTGGGCAGCGAGACGATGCGGTCCGACAGGTCCAGTTCCAGCCGCACCTCGGGGTGGGCGCCCAGGAAGCCGGCCAGCCGGGGCGCGAGGTGCTGGCGTGCCAGCGCCATGGGCGCGGTCACGCGCAACACGCCGCGTGGCGTGGCGGCCAGGTCGCGCACGGCGGCGAAGCGCTGGGCGATCTCGTCGAAGGCGCCGCCGGTGTCGGCCACCAGCCGCAGGCCGGCGTCGGTCAGGTGCACGTGGCGCGTGGTGCGGGTGACCAGGGGCACGCCGGCCTGGCGTTCCAGCTCGGCGATGCGCTGGCTCATGGCGGCCTTGCTCACGCCCAGGCGCCGCGCCGCCGCCGTGTAGCTGCCCTGGCGGGCCAGCACCACCAGCCAGTGCAAGTGGCCCCAGAGCGGTTCGGTGGTTTCGTTCATGGCGGCATTGTTCACCAAACCGAACAAAGATTTCAATTTCTTGGTCTTGCAGTGAACAGGTGGTGTTTCTAGACTGCGCCGGAACCCCCGTTTTCCGGAGCCTTTGCCATGAGCCAGCCCACACCCATCGTCCACTTCATCAACGGCCAGCGCAGCGCGGCCCGCAGCGAACGCGCGCAGGACGTGTTCAACCCCGCCACCGGCGCCGTCACCGGGCGCGTGAGCCTGGCCAGCGCGGCTGACGTGGCCACCGCCGTGGCCGCCGCCCAGGCCGCTTTCCCGGCCTGGGCCGACACGCCACCCATCCGCCGTGCGCGCGTCATGTTCAAGTTCCTGGAACTGGTCAACCAGCACAAGGACGACCTGGCACGCCTGATCACCGCCGAACACGGCAAGGTCTTCACCGACGCGCAGGGCGAGGTTTCTCGTGGCATCGACATCATCGAATTCGCCTGCGGCATCCCGCAGCTGCTCAAGGGCGACTTCACCGACCAGGTGTCCACCGGCATGGACAACTGGACGCTGCGCCAGCCGCTGGGCGTGGTGGCTGGCATCACGCCGTTCAATTTCCCGGTGATGGTGCCCATGTGGATGTTCCCCGTGGCCATTGCAGCGGGCAACACGTTCGTGCTCAAGCCCAGCCCCATCGACCCCACGCCCTCGCTGTTCATCGGCGAGCTGCTCAAGCAGGCCGGTCTGCCCGATGGCGTCTACAACGTGGTCCAGGGCGACAAGGAAGCCGTGGATGCGCTGCTGGTGCACCCCGACGTGAAGGCGGTCAGCTTCGTCGGCTCCACGCCGATCGCCAACTACATCTACGAGACCGGTGCCCACCACGGCAAGCGCGTGCAGGCCCTGGGCGGCGCCAAGAACCACATGGTGGTCATGCCCGACGCCGACCTCGACCAGGCGGTGGACGCGCTGATCGGCTCGGCCTACGGCTCGGCCGGCGAGCGCTGCATGGCCATCAGCGTGGCCGTGCTGGTGGGCGATGTGGCCGACAGGATCATGCCCAAGCTGATCGAGCGCACGAAAACCCTGCAGGTGCTCAACGGCACCAACCTCGCGGCCGAGATGGGCCCCATCGTCACCCGCGCCGCGCACGACCGCATCACCGGCTACATCGCCACCGGTGTGGACGAAGGCGCGCAGCTGCTGGTGGACGGCCGTGGCTTCGACGGCCAGCGCGCCGGCGAGGGTTGCGCCAACGGCTTCTGGCTCGGCGGCACGCTGTTCGACCACGTCACGCCGCAGATGCGCATCTACAAGGAAGAAATTTTCGGCCCCGTGCTGAGCTGTGTGCGCGTGTCCGATTTCGCCACCGCCGTGCAGCTCATCAACGACCACGAGTTCGGCAACGGCGTGAGCTGCTTCACGCGCGACGGCAACGTGGCCCGCGAGTTCTCGCGCCGCATCCAGGTCGGCATGGTGGGCATCAACGTGCCCATCCCCGTGCCCATGGCCTGGCACGGCTTCGGCGGCTGGAAAAAGAGCCTGTTCGGCGACATGCACGCCTACGGCGAAGAGGGCGTGCGCTTCTACACCAAGCAGAAGTCCATCATGCAGCGCTGGCCCGAGAGCATCGGCAAGGGCGCCGAGTTCGTGATGCCGACGGCGAAGTAAGGTCACCCCCGCCGCTAAACCCGACCACGGTTGGTCCGAGGCGGGTGGGGTGGATCAATAGTCCCAGTCCTCATGCCTCACAGGCAACCGGTTGAGCATCCGCCTCAACTGCTGCCAGTGGGGCAAGTGCTGATCCATCAATGCCACAAACCGGTCGGTGTGCGCCCGTGACGCAGGCGCGCGCTGCTTTGGCTCAGTCATTGACCATTCCGTCAAAGAAATATTCAATACCGACAACAGCTTAGCGAGCAGCTGCGCCTGTTTGGCGCAAAGATTTCGCGCAACCCGGGTCGATATCCCGGGTTTTGAGCCAAAGCACGGCAGGCGGCAGCTAGAAGTACTCGTTGTTCGTGCCGGGAAGGGCTTGGAGCAACCGATTCCGCATCACTGGATCATCGGCAAAAACCGTCATCCACACACTCCAAAAACCCTTCGCCTGAGCGGTTTCAATGATCTGCTCTCGCATGTCTTGCGTGGCGTTCGGGGGGCATCGAGCCAGTCGATCTTTGGCACGAACGGCCATGTCCCACGCCTCTCGCCGGTTCAACCAGCGCCGGTCTGATGCTTCAGCGGTATCCGGTTTGACGTGCAGACCGACCAGCTGGATGAGGCGGTCGGCTCGAACCTTATGTGCGCCCGGAGCGCTGTCCACGACCCCGCCTTCGCTGTAGCACAAGCCGTGGAAGGTGTCGTCCCTGTCTGGCCAGAGGTAGTCATCCAAAACCACATCCGTGTTGCCTTTGGTCGAGTTGCAATTGGTACAAGCCAGCAGAAAGTTGTCCCAATCCAGCTCACGCTCGGGCATTGCTGCGGCGGCACCAGGCGGTTTTTTGGGTTGAACGTGTTCGACAGCCAGCGATGCATCCAGTTGCATCTCGCAGTACGAGCAGTACTCCCCCATACGCTGAATCAACTCGCTGCGGGCTTGCTGGTGTGCCGCGAACTGGAGCTCTTGCCCCTGTTGATCCCGCGGGCAGGCACCTCGTTGAACCGGCCGCATTATTGGCTGCCCTTCAAGGGCCTCGACGGCCCCAGGCCAGCAGCGAGGCGCTCCATTTCAAGAAACGCGTGATAGGCAACCTCTTCGCTAAAAGGTGCCGACAGCTCATCCAGACGAACTTTCAATGCTTCCAGTGCCTGTTCGTCCGTTGGTCGTGGTCCGTTCAGTTCCGCGTAATAAGCCTTCGCGGCCTCATGCATGTCTTTAAGCCGCTCGCTTCGTTGCGGCAGCTGGATGCCCATGACCCCTTCAACAATGTCCTCAATGGACCGATTGCTGAAAGCTGCCCCGGGACCGGGCGCCGCGATGCCATCAGGCACGGAAGTGCTGGAAAGGTCCATCAACGGCTGGTCCAGATCAATGACCTCGCCCGGGTTCAGCGATTGCAGGATGAAAGGCGAGTGTGTGGTGGCAATGAACTGCAGCGCTGGAAATGCGCGCTGGAGGTCTTTGACCACACGGCGCTGCCACTTCGGGTGCAAATGGAGATCGATCTCGTCGATCAGCACCACACCCTGCGTGTTCAGCGCGGCGCTTTCGCCGTGGTGCGGATTGAGACGGGATGCCCGGTGAGCGATGTCTGCCACCATGGCCACCATATTCCGATACCCGTCACTCAAGCTGTTGAAGGGCACCAGCCCTTCCTTTTCGAGGCGGATGGTGATCTCGTCGTACTCCGTGTCGTGAAAAAAATCCTGCGCTCCAGGAATGCACTCCAGTACAGCGTTCTTGACCACTTGGATCGCTGGGCTGGTTTCCTTTTTTTGTAGAGCGGCGAAAGTCAGTTTTTTGAACCATTTTTCAAACGCCTTCTGGTCTGACTTGGGATCCAAACAATAGCGATAGGCGTCCAACTGCGAGGAAGGCTGGCTGGTCTCCACGTTGTCGTGTAGCGTCCACAATCGCCCGGCGCCGTAGTACAGCAGCAAAGGCAAGTCTGGGCTTTCCCCCGCCTTCAGCCGTGCGCGCCCCTGTGCGCCCAGTTGCACCAGATTTTTGGCCTTGCCACCGCGGTCTCCTATCTCCCTTCTCCAGGTCAAAGGCCTTGAGGCGAGATTCACCGTGGCTTCGAGAGCCACGTCATCCATCTGCTCCCGGAAGACTTGCCCTTCCTTCTGGGTATAGACCGCCCGGGCGTCTTCAGGTTTGATCGTCCCGCCACCGGTCGGCAGGCGGGCACCCTGGAAGTAGGTGTTCAGCAGCATCGCCAAGGCATCCAACACTGTGGTTTTGCCCGCGCCGTTATTGCCGATCATGACCGTGAACTGCGGGTGAAACTGAAACCCAGCCCGCTCGTAACGTCGGAAGTTCTGTAGCGAGATGTGGTGAATTTTCATGATTCGACAGCCTACTTCAGATCAGACGGATTGTGCCCGTCAGCAGGGCCTGGGCCATGGCATGCTTCAGGGCGCGGGCTTTGTTGAGGCGGAAGTCGAGGGCGGATACTTCAGTGTCCATGTCAGACAGTAGTCCTTGTACTGGCTGGCGTCCATGCCGCCACGCAACTCGTCACAGGAGGCCCAGAGTTTGGAATAGAGGTCGGATTTCTTGATGGGCATGGTTGGATGTCGTTCCAGGCTTCTGTTTCGCACCGCATGCCCGGGCGCGGCCGGGGCGCGGTCGGGCCGTCCACACAAACCCTGATCAGCCCCCCAAAGCCACCCGCATCTGGTCGATCACTGCCTTGTAGTCCGGCTTGCCGAAGATCGCGCTGCCGGCCACGAAGGTGTCGGCACCGGCATCGGCCACGCGGCGGATGTTGTCGGGCTTGATGCCGCCGTCCACCTCCAGGCGGATGTCCTTGCCCGAGGCTTCGATGCGTTTGCGGGCCTGCTCGACCTTGCGCAGTGCGGAGTCGATGAAGCTCTGGCCGCCAAAGCCGGGGTTCACGCTCATGATGAGGATGAGGTCGATGTCATCGATCACCCAGTCCAGCACGTCCAGCGGTGCGGCCGGGTTGAAGGTGAGGCCGGCCTTGCAGCCTTTGGCCTTGATGGCCTGCACGCTGCGGTGCACGTGGGTGCTGGCGTCGGGGTGGAAGCTGATCAGGTCCGCGCCGGCATCGGCGAAAGCGGCGGCCAGGGCGTCCACCGGCTGCACCATCAGGTGCACGTCGATGGGTACGGGCGTGCCGGCTGCGGTTTTTGCCAGCGGCTTGAGGGCCTGGCAGATCATGGGCCCGAACGTGAGGTTGGGCACGTAGTGGTTGTCCATCACGTCGAAATGGATCCAGTCGGCGCCGGCGGCGATGACGTCCGTGACCTCTTCGCCCAGGCGGGTGAAGTCGGCCGACAGGATGGAGGGGGCGATGCGGAAGGTGCTCATGCCCCGGATTGTCGCAGTCACCGGCCTTCCCTGGGGGCATGTGCCCGGCGGTAACATCCACGCCATGTCCAAGTACCAGCTCACCTGCCAGGTCGTGCCGCGCCATCTGCCCGAGCAGTCCGAGCCCGCGCAGGGTGTCTATGCCTTCGCCTACACCGTCACCATCGTCAACACGGGCGAGGTGCCCACGCAGCTGATCGCGCGCCACTGGATCATCGAGGACGCCATGGGCCGCACCGAGGAGGTCAAGGGTCTGGGCGTGGTGGGGCACCAGCCGCTGCTCAAGCCCGGCCAGGCCTTCGAATACACCAGCGGCACGCGCCTGCGCACGGCCACCGGCACCATGCGCGGCAGCTACTTCTGCGTGGCCGAGGACGGCGAGCGTTTCGAGGCCGAGATCCCGCTGTTCGTGCTGGACGCGAGCGGTGCCGGCGGCCAGGCACGCGTGTTGCACTGAGGGGCCGCAGATGCCGAAAGCCCCCGACCTGCCCCAGCTGCTGGACGGGCTGGACCCCGATGCCACGCTGGTGCAGCGCCACCTGTGGCTGATGGCCGTGCTGGCCTGGGTGCGTGGCGATGGCAAGGACCCTGCCGCCAGCGTGGCGCGTGTGCGCGAGCTGCTGGAGTCCGCGCAGGCCAGCCCCGACTGGCTGGCGCGCTGGCGCCTGTGGTGGTTGCGTTTCAATGCCGCGGTGGACATCACCCCGCTGCTGGCCGACCACGGCTTCGCGCCACGCACCTCGTTCGCCAGCGAGCTCAGCCACCGCCTGCGCCGCAAGCTGTTGCCCGGCACGCCCGAAACCACCGACCTGGGCGAGCTTTTCGGCCTGCTGTTCAACGACCCGGCCGACGTGCGCTGGCTGCGCATGCTCGACAGCGCCACGCTGGACAGCGCCCGCGCGCTGCTGTTTGCGCCCGATGCCACCGGCGAGGCCCAGGGCCCACGACCGTCGCGCTGGACGCTCAACCTGCTCGATGCCGTGGTGTTCGCGGCCAGCCAGGTCAGCGCCACCGGCTTCGCGGCCGAGATCCGCGTGCGCATGTCGCCCGCCGCGCTGCGCGAGCGGGCCTTCCACGCGCTGCCGCCGGTGCTCGAATCCTTTCGCACGGCGGTGCTGTCGTTCGGCCCGCGCAGCGAACAGGCCCGCACCGCCGCCGATGCCCTGCGCGCCCAGCTCGATGCCTGCCGCCACGCGGCCTACAGCGTCTACTCGCACCTGGAGGCGCACGGCGTGTCGGTGGGCATCGTGTTTCGCGTGCGCCAGCTGCGCGAGCGGGTGCTGCGCATCAAGCAGCTGATGGACTGCCTGCAGTCCGACCAGCCCGAGCGCGCCACCGTGGCGCTGCTGTCCGACCTGGTGCAGGTGGGGCTGGACAACCGCAGCGTGCGCCAGCTGATTGCCACCAGCTCGCACCTCACGGCGGCCAAGGTGGCCGAGCGCAGCGCCGAAAGCGGTGAGCACTACATCACGCGCGACATGGGCGAGTACAAAGCCATGCTGCGCAAGGCGGCGGGGGGTGGCGCCATCATCGGCCTGACCACCTGGGTCAAGTTCTCGCTCTATGCGCTCACCCTGTCGGCGTTCTGGGCCGGTTTTGCAGCCGGGCTCAATTACGCGATCTCGTTCGTGCTGGTGCAATTGCTGCACCTCACCGTGGCCACCAAGCAGCCGGCCGTGACCGCGCCCGCCATGGTGGCCAAGCTCAAGGACCTGCAGGCCGTGGGCGGCACGCGCCGCTTCGTGGACGAGGTGGCCCACCTGCTGCGCTCGCAGATGGCGGCCATCATCGGCAACGTGGGGCTGGTGGTGCCGGTGGTGCTGCTCATCAGCGTGGCGCTGTTTCACTACACCGGTGCGCACATGATCGATGCCGAGAAGGCCCGCCACACCCTGAGCGACATCAGCGTGCTGGGCCCCACCGCGCTGTTTGCCGCCTTCACCGGCGTGCTGCTGTTCGCCTCCAGCATCATCGCCGGCTGGGTGGAGAACTGGTTCGTGTTCCACCGGCTCGACTCGGCCATGGCCCACAACCCGCGTTTCACCCGCTGGCTGGGCGTGGCGCGTGCGCGGCGCTGGGCCGCTTTCATGCGCGCCAACATCTCGGGCTTCGCCTCCAACATCTCGCTCGGCTTCATGCTGGGCATCATCCCGGTGGTGGCGGCCTTCTTCGGGCTGGGGCTGGAGGTGCGCCACGTCACGCTGTCGGCGGGCCAGGTCACGGCGGCGGCCGCGTCGCTGGGCTGGGGCGTGCTGGGCGAGCCCGCGTTCTGGTGGGCGGTGGCGGGCGTCGTGGTCATCGGGCCGCTGAATCTGGCCGTGAGTTTCTACCTGGCGTTCCGCCTGGCGCTCAAGGCGCAGAACGTGAGCGCGGTGAACCGCCAGCACATCCGCCGCGCCATCTGGCGCCGCGCCCGCGTGGCGCCGCTGAGCTTTTTCTGGCCGCGTCCGTCGCCTGCTGCCGACGACGAGGAGCCGCCCGCTGCTGCCACCTCCGATGGGCGAGTTTGAGCTGATCCGCCGCCACTTCACGCGCCCGGTGACGGCCCCGGGCGTGGTGCTGGGTGTGGGCGACGACTGCGCGCTGCTTGCGCCACGCGCCGGCTGGCAGCTGGCGGTTTCCACCGACATGCTGGTCGAGGGCCGGCACTTCTTCCCCGACGTCGACCCCGAGGCCCTCGGCCACAAGGCGCTGGCCGTCAACCTCAGCGACCTGGCCGCCATGGGTGCCGAGCCGCTGGGCTGCACCCTGGCGCTGGCACTGCCGCAGCTGGACGAACCCTGGCTCGCGGCGTTCGCGCGCGGGCTGTTCGCCCTGGCCGATGCAAGCGGCTGTGCGCTCGTGGGGGGCGACACCACCCGTGGGCCGCTCAACCTGTGCCTCACCGTGTTGGGCCAGGTGCCCGCCGGCCAGGCGCTGCGCCGCGATGCGGCCCGCGTGGGAGACGACGTGTACGTGAGCGGTGCGCTGGGCGAAGCCCGCCTGGCGCTCGAGGCCCTGCTGGGCCACACCCCGCTGGATGCCGCCACGCTGGCACGCTGCCGCCTGCGGCTGGAGCGGCCCACGCCCCGGCTCTCGCTGGGCCGCGCACTGCGCGGCGTGGCGCACGCGGCGGCCGATGTGTCCGATGGACTGGCCGGCGATCTCGGTCACATTCTCGCGGCCAGTGGCGTGGGCGCGGTGCTCGATGCCGCCGCACTGCAGCGTGCGGCTGGCGAGGGCGTGCCGCTGGACTTCGTGCTCCATGGCGGCGACGACTACGAGCTGGTGTTCACCGCGCCGCCCGCAGCGGCCCCGGTGATTGCCGCCACCGGCGAACGGGTGACCCGCATCGGCCACATCACCACCGGGCCCGGCCTGTGGCTGGACGAAGCGGGCCACACGCGCCCCCTCGCCGCGCGGGGCTTCGACCACTTTTCGTCGTGAACACCCGGCCCTGGACCATCGCCATCGCGGGCCTGCTGTCGCTGGCCGTGGCCATGGGCATAGGGCGCTTTGCCTTCACGCCGCTGCTGCCCATGATGTTGCGCGACGGCGTGGTGACCCTGCCCACCGCCAGCTGGCTGGCCACGGCCAACTACCTGGGCTATCTGGTGGGCGCGCTGCTGTGCACCCTGCAGCCCCTGCTGTGGCAACGGCTGGGTCGCGCGCCCCTGGTACCCACCCGTGCGGTGAAGCTGGGGCTGGTCGCCACGGTGGTGCTCACGCTGGGCATGGCGCTGCCGACGGCGGCGGCCTGGCCGCTGTGGCGGTTTCTGGCGGGCATCGCCAGCGCGCTGGTGTTCGTCTACGTCTCGGGCTGGTGCCTGGCGCGGCTGGCCGCGCTGGGGGCCTCATCGCTGGGGGGCGTCATCTACACCGGGCCGGGGCTGGGCATTGCCGCCAGCGGCCTTGCGGCGTCGGCCATGGTGGCCGGGGGCTGGACGGCCGCCACCGGCTGGGCGGTGTTTGCGGTGCTCGCCGTGGGGCTCACGGCCATCGCCTGGCCCACGCTGCAGGCCGGTGCGCCGGTGGCTGCCGCCGCGCCGCCGGGTGCCCCGCCGGTGGGCGCCGACCGCGTGGCCGAAGGCGTGTTCGTGCTGGCCTACGGCCTCGCGGGCTTTGGCTACATCGTCACCGCCACCTTTCTGCCGGTGATCGCACGCCAGGCCTTGCCCGGCTCCATCTGGCTGGACCTGTTCTGGCCGCTGTTCGGGCTGGGTGTGGCGGCGGGTGCGCTGCTCACGCTGCGCCTGCCCGCGCGCTGGGACCGCCGCCACCTGCTGGTGGGCTGCTACGGCATGCAGGCGCTGGGCGTGGCCCTGAGCGTGTGGTGGCCCAGCCTGGCCGGCTTCGCGCTGGGCAGCCTGCTGCTGGGCCTGCCCTTCACCGCCATCACCCTGTTTGCCATGCAGGAGGCGCGCCGCCTGCGCCCGGCGGGTGCGTCGGGCTTCATCGGCCTGCTCACCGCATCGTATGGGCTGGGCCAGATCGCCGGGCCGCCGATGGTGGCCGCGCTGCTGGCCCGCGTGGGCGACGCCGCGCGCGGCTTCACACTCTCGCTGCAGATCGCCGCCGGTGCGCTGGTGGCCGGGCTGCTGATGTACGGCTGGCTGGCCCGCCGCCACCCTTTGGAGACCCACCCATGAGCTGGAACGACCGCCGGATCCTCGACCTGCTCGGCATCGAGCTGCCCATCATCCAGGCTCCCATGGCCGGCCCCAACGACGCCACGCTGGCCATAGCCGTCACGGCGGCGGGCGGGCTGGGCTCGCTGCCCTGCGCGCTGATGTCGGCGCAGCAGGTGGAGAGCGAGTGGGGGCGCATGCGGGCGGCCAGCCAGCGCCCGTACAACCTGAATTTCTTCGCGCACCACAACCCCGCGCCCGATGCCGCGCGCGACGCCGCCTGGCGCGCCCGCCTCGCACCCTACTACCGCGAGCTGGGGCTGGACCCGGACATGCCCATCACCGCGAGCAGCCGCGCGCCGTTCGACGAGACGCTGTGCACGCTGGTCGAGCGCCTGCGCCCGCAGGTGGTGAGCTTCCACTTCGGCCTGCCCGAGCCCACACTGCTGGCGCGCGTGAAGGCCACCGGTGCCCGCATGCTCAGCAGCGCCACCACCACCGCCGAAGCGGTGTGGCTGGAGCAGCACGGCTGCGATGCCATCATTGCCCAGGGGGCCGAGGCCGGTGGCCACCGGGGCATCTTCCTGGGCGAGGATGTGAACACCCAGCCCGGCCTGTTTGCGCTGCTGCCGCAGGTGGTGGACGCGGTGCGGGTGCCCGTGATCGCCGCTGGCGGCATCGCCGATGCGCGTGGCATCGTCGCGGCCTTTGCGCTGGGCGCGAGCGCGGTGCAGATCGGTACCGCCTACCTGTTCTGTCCCGAGGTGAAGCTGCCCGCCCCCCACCGCGCCGCGCTCATGGCCGCACGCGACGAGGACACCGCGCTCACCAACCTGTTCACCGGCCGCCCGGCACGCGGCCTCATGAACCGCGTGATGCGCGAAGTGGGGCCGCTGTCGGAGCTGGCGCCCGCGTTTCCCACCGCCGGTGGTGCGCTGGCGCCACTGCGTGCGACCACCGAGCCGCAAGGCAGCGGCGACTTCATGTCGCTGTGGTCGGGCCAGGCCGCCGCGCTAGGGCGCGGTACGGCGCAGGGCCTGGGTGCGGGCGAGCTGACGCGCAAGCTGGCGCGCGAGGCGCTGGCCCTGCTCAGCCGCTGAAGCCGCGCCGCGCCAGAAATCGGCAACGGCTTCTCGCCGCAGGCGGGCCGCTTCCAGCCGGGCCTGGTCGTAGAGGTCGGGGGCGGTGTGCATGGCGGGCTCCTGTGAGGAATAAGAAGGGGTGGTCGCGACTGTAGAGAGGTAGCCGTTGCCCCGAAACGGCTTCAAATGCACATTGGTTTTGCAAATAGTGCAAAGCCAAACCACAATGCCGCCATGAACCTCGACCTGGACGACGTGGCCCTGTTTCTGCGCGTGACCGAGCTGGGCACGCTGTCGGCCGCCTCACGCGAGCGCAACGTGCCGGTCAGCGCGGTCTCGCGTGCCCTCGTGCGTCTGGAGGGCTGCTGCGGCACCCGGCTGATGCACCGCACCACCCACGGCCTGAGCCTGACCGACGAGGGCGACACCTTCGCGGTCTACGCGCGCCGGCTCATCGACACCCGCGACGAGGTGGCGGGTGTGCTCAGCGGCAAACACGCCGGCCCCAGCGGCTGGGTGCGCGTGAGCGTGAGCCCGGCGCTGGCCGCGACGCTGGTGGTCCCCAGCCTGCCGTCGCTGTACGCGCGCCACCCGCAGCTGCACCTGGAGGTGCTGGCCGACGACCGCATCGTCGACATGGCGCGCGAGGGTGTGGACATCGCCATCCGCACCGGTTCGCCACACAACGACAACCTGGTCGCGCGCCAGATCGCCGAGCACGGCCGCCAGCTCTGCGCGGCTCCGGCCTACCTGGCGCGTCATGGCACGCCCACCCACCCGGACGAGCTGGCGCAGCACCACCTGATCACCAACAGCGCCAGCCCGGGACTCAACCGCTGGCCGTGGGCTCCTCGGGCGGGCCAGCCCGCGGGCGCGGTTTACCTGGCGCGTGGCCAGACCCGCACCGACAACTCGGCCGTGCTGCTGTCGCTGGCGCTGGCCGGCATCGGCATCGCACGGCTCAACGACGTTCTGACGCGCGAGCACATCGCCCGTGGCGAGCTGGTGCCCATCCTGGAGGACTGGTTCGAATACAGCCGCGTGCCGGTGTACGCCGTCATGCTGCCCGAGCGCCACCGCCTGCCCAAGCTGCGCGCCTGCATCGACCACTGGGCGCGCTGGCTGGGTGGTGCACCGGATAATCCGACCCCATGAACACCGCCCCTCCGCAGCGCCCCGGCCTGCGCTTCCTGCTGGCGCACCCCGCGCATTTCGTGGCGCTGGGTGCGGGCTCCGGCCTCAGCCGTCTGGCGCCCGGCACCGTGGGCACGCTGTGGGCCTGGGCTGCCTTCCTCGTCATCGACGCGCTGCTCCAACCCGCCGACCTGCAATGGGCCGGGCTCATCGGCCTGGCCACCGTGGGGGGCTGGTGGGCCAGCGAGGTCACGGCGCGTCACCTCGGCGTGGCCGACCCCGGCTCCATCGTCATCGACGAGATCGCCGCCTTCTGGCTCATCCTCTGGCTGGCCATGCCCATGGGTTTCTGGGGCCAGCTGGTCGCCTTCGTGGTGTTCCGCTGCCTGGACGCCGCCAAACCTGGCCCGGTGGGCTGGGCCGACCGGCTGTTCAAGGGCTTCGGCCCGCGCGGTGCCTGGGGCATCATGTGGGACGACTTCGTGGCCGCGTTCTGCACGCTGCTGCTGATCGCCCTGTGGAGGTTCTGATGGATGAGACGCGCGCCCTCTGCGAAGCGCTGGCCACGCGGCTGAAGGCACGCGGCCAGATGCTGGTCACGGCGGAGAGCTGCACCGGCGGCCTGATCGCCGGGGCCTGCACCGACCTCAGCGGCTCCAGCGAGTGGTTCGAGCGCGGTTTTGTCAGCTACTCCAACGAGGCCAAGACCGAGCTGCTGGGTGTGGACGCTGTGCTGATCCGCCGCCACGGCGCGGTGAGCGAACCGGTGGCGCGTGCCATGGCCGAAGGGGCGGTGGCCCGCTCGCGTGCCCAGGTGGCCGTGGCCGTGACCGGCATCGCCGGCCCTACCGGCGGCAGCGCGGACAAGCCCGTGGGCACCGTCTGGTTCGGCTGGAACGTGGCGGGCCAACTGCACACCGAGCTGCGGCGGTTCGAGGGCGACCGCGCGGCCGTTCGCGCAGCCACGGTGCGCCACGCGCTGGCGCGGCTGCTGGAGCAACTGGAATCCACACGAGGACAGGCATGAAGCTGGACATTTCGTCGCTGGACAAGGCGGTCACCCGTTTGAGCGAAGGCTTGCGCGTTACCGCCTGGACGAATCCGACTCGCAGATTCGCGATGGCCTGATCCAGCGCTTCGGGTTCACCGACGAGCTGTGCCACAAGATGCTCAAGCGGTACCTGGAGTCGGTGTCGGCCTCGCCTGCGCGCTACGACGCACTGCCCTTTGCCGAGCTGATCCGCGAAGGGAACGAGCAGGGCCTGTTGCGAGGAGACTGGCCGGCGTGGCGCACCTGCCGCGACATGCGCGCCCGCACCAGTCACACCTACGACGAGGCCGTGGCACTGGCCGTGGTGACGGGTATCCCGGATTTCCTGGCCGAAGCCGCGGTGTTGCGCGACCGCTTGCAGCAAAGGCTGGCGTGAACCCGCCGCCGGTCCAGATGTCGGTCGCCGAATGGGACACCGTGACCCGGCTGCTGCGCGAGCACCTGCCTGGCGTGCCGGTGTGGGCGTTCCGCTCGCTCATCGAGCCCGATCACGTCGTGGTACAGCGTTAGCGCTCAGAACCGCCCGGCGAAGCGGTAACGCGACGCCGGGTGCCACAACGACGCCACCGACGCCACCTGGCCCTGCGAGTGGGTCTGGCGGTGCAGCACCAGGCAGGGTTCGCTGGCCGGCATCTGCAGCAGCTCGCCCACCGAGGGCGTGGGGGCACAGGCCTCGATCTCGAAACTCACGCCCTGCAGTGGCGCCACCCGCATCAGGTAGGCGTTGGGCGTCTGGGTGGTGAAGTCCTGCGTCAGGTAGTCGGGCGCCACCTTCGGGTTCACGTGGCGGTCTTCCACCTGTATGGGCTGGCCGTTCTCGAAGTGCACCACCACCGAGTGGAACAGCGCGTCGCCGGTCTTGAGGCCGAAGCGCCGGGCCAGCGCCTCGCTCGCCCTGGTGCGCTCCAGCAGCTGCAGCTCGCTGCGGTGCTGGTGGCCGCGCGCGGCGATCTCGTCGGCGATGTTGCGGATCTCCACCAGCGTGGCCTGGTACTTCTGCTGTGCCACGAAGGTGCCCGAGCCCTGCACCCGCTCCACGATCTGCTCATCGCTGAGTTCGCGGATGGCGCGGTTGACCGTCATGCGCGAGACGCCGAATTCCCGCGCCAGGGCCTCCTCGCCGGGTATGGCGTCGCCTTCTTTCCAGGTGCCGTCGTGGATGCGCGACAGCACGTGGCGCTTGATGGTTTCGTAGGCGGGCAGCGGGCTGGACATAGGGTTTTCCCGGGGTCGTCAGGCGCTCGGTGGTATTGACAGGCCGGATTGTGGCCCATAAAGTTGTATAGACAAATTCGCAGATCAACAAAAGATTTGTCTGTCTGATTTCACCCGAGGAGCCTTCTGATGACCACCAGCCTTGCCACCGCCCACCCGCCGAGCCCGGCCACCGCCTTCCTGCGGATGGTTGCCTACAGCAGCCTGGGGCTGGTGATGTTCTTCCTGCCGCTCGAGATCGCGGGCAAGTCCACCATCCTGTTCGACCACGCCGCCACCTGGCTGGCCACCCAGCAACGCCCGCTGGCCATCGCCTTCGTGCTCGCGCTCATGGTGTGGGGGGCGGTGTCGCCGTTCGTGTCCGGCCGCTGGCGCGACAGCGTGACCGCCACCGTGTTCAGCGCACTCAAGGTGCTGGGCCTGGTGCTGGCGCTGATGTACCTCACGGGCACGGGGCCGGCGCTGCTGTTCCAGAAGGACATGCTGCCTTTCCTGTTCGACAAGCTGGCGCTCACCGTGGGCCTGATCGTGCCGCTGGGGGCCATGGCGCTGGCGTTTCTGGTCGGCTTTGGCCTGCTGGAGCTGGTGGGCGTGCTGATGCAGCCCATCATGCGGCCGGTGTGGCGTACGCCCGGGCATTCCGCCATCGACGCGGTGGCCTCCTTCGTGGGCAGCTACTCGGTGGGCCTGCTGATCACCAACCGTGTCTACCTCGAAGGCAAGTACACGGCGCGCGAGGCCGCCATCATTGCCACCGGCTTCTCCACGGTGTCGGCCGCGTTCATGATCATCGTGGCCAAGACGCTGGGCCTGATGGGCAGCTGGAACTTCTACTTCTGGTCCACCTTTGTCATCGCCTTCGCGGTCACTGCCATCACCGCCTGGCTGCCGCCCATCTCGCGCATGGACAACAGCGGTGGCGTGAGCGACGCACTGCCCGCCGGGCGCACGCGCTGGCAGGCCGCGCTCGATGCCGGCCTGGCCCAGGCTCAGGGTGCACCCGCGCTGTGGCGCGTGCTGCGCGACAACCTGCGAGACGGCATCGCCATGGCCAGCGCGGTGGTGCCCACCATCCTGGCCGTGGGCCTGATCGGCCTGCTGCTGGCGCGCTACACGCCGGTGTTCGACGTGCTGGGCCTGCTGCTGGTGCCCTTCGTGTGGGTGGCCGGTCTGGCCGAGCCCATGGCCACCGCCAAGGCCCTGGCCTCGGGCCTGGCCGAAATGTTCCTGCCCGCCATCCAGCTCAAGGGTGCCGACCCCGTCGTTCGCTATGTCGCCGCCGTGGTCTCGGTCAGCTCGGTGCTGTTCTTCTCCGGTTCCATCCCGTGCGTGCTGGCCACGCGCATCCCGCTGTCGCTGCGCCAGATGGTTGCCATCTGGTTCGTGCGCACCGTCCTCAGCCTGCTGATGGCCGCTGCCATCGGCCACCTCGCCCTTGCCCAAGGCTGGATCGCCTGATCCCGCCGCTTCCAGGAGTACCGCCATGACCACCAACACCGACCCCCGCCTCGACCCCAGCCGCGTCATCCGCGCCCCGCGTGGCAACCAGCTGACCTGCAAGAACTGGATCGCCGAAGCGGCCTACCGCATGATCCAGAACAACCTCGACCCCGAGGTGGCCGAGAACCCGCAGCATCTGGTGGTGTACGGCGGCATTGGCCGCGCCGCGCGCGACTGGGCCTGCTTCGACCAGATCCTCGCCTCGCTGAAAGACCTCAACGACGACGAGTCGCTGCTGATCCAGTCGGGCAAGCCGGTGGGCGTTTTCAAGACCCACAGCAACGCGCCTCGCGTGCTGCTGGCCAACTCCAACCTCGTGCCCAAGTGGGCCAACTGGGAACACTTCAACGAGCTCGACCGCAAGGGCCTGTTCATGTACGGCCAGATGACCGCCGGCAGCTGGATCTACATCGGCAGCCAGGGCATCGTGCAGGGCACGTTTGAAACGTTTGTGGAAGCCGGCCGCCAGCACTACAACAACGATCTGTCGGGCAAGTGGATCCTCACCGCCGGCCTGGGCGGCATGGGCGGCGCGCAGCCGCTGGCTGCCACGCTGGCCGGTGCCTGCTCGCTCAATATCGAGTGCCAGCAGAGCAGCATCGACTTTCGCCTGCGCACCCGCTACGTGGACAAGCAGGCCCGTGACATCGACCACGCGCTGGAGCTGATCAAAGAGCACACCGCGAAGAAGGAAGCCGTCTCCATCGCCCTGCTGGGCAATGCGGCCGAGGTGCTGCCCGAGCTGGTGAAACGTGCGAAGGCCGGCAGCATCAAGCCCGATCTGGTGACCGACCAGACCTCGGCACACGACCTCATCAACGGCTACCTGCCGGTGGGCTGGACGGTGGCGCAGTGGAAGGCCGCGCAGAAAGACCCGTCGCAGCACAAACGGCTGGCCGAAGCAGCCGCACAAGGCTGCGCGCAACACGTTCAGGCCATGCTGGACTTCCAGGCCATGGGCATCCCCACGGTGGACTACGGCAACAACATCCGCCAGGTCGCGTTCGACCAGGGCGTGAAGAACGCCTTCGATTTCCCCGGCTTCGTGCCCGCCTACATCCGCCCGCTGTTCTGCGAAGGCAAGGGGCCGTTCCGCTGGGTGGCCCTGTCGGGGGACCCGGAGGACATCTACAAGACCGATGCCAAGATCAAAGAGCTGTTTCCGGGCAACAGGCACACCCACCGCTGGCTGGACATGGCGCGCGAGCGCATCGCCTTCCAGGGCCTGCCCGCGCGCATCTGCTGGCTGGGCCTGGGCGAGCGCCACATCGCCGGCCTCGCGTTCAACGAGATGGTGAAAAACGGCGAGCTCAAGGCCCCGGTCGTGATCGGCCGTGACCATCTGGACACCGGCTCGGTGGCCAGCCCCAACCGCGAGACCGAAGGCATGAAGGACGGCACCGACGCCGTGAGCGACTGGCCGCTGCTCAACGCCCTGCTCAACACCGCCGGTGGCGCCAGCTGGGTCAGCCTGCACCACGGCGGTGGCGTGGGCATGGGCTACTCGCAGCACTCGGGCATGGTCATCGTGGCCGACGGCACCGACGCCGCCGCCGAGCGCCTGGCGCGTGTGCTCGTCAACGACTGCGGCTCGGGGGTGATGCGCCACGCCGACGCCGGCTACGAGCTGGCCATCGCAACCGCGAAAAAACAGGGCTTGCACCTGCCCATGCTGCGCGGATGATGTCACCTATGACCACACCGCTCACCCTAGAGCCCGGCCAGATGACCCTGGCCGACCTGCGCGCCGTCTGGGCCGGCCCTGTCAGCGCCTCGTTGCCCGCATCGGCACACGCGGCCATCCGCGCCTCGGCCGCGGCCATCCAGGGCATCGTCGACAAGGGCGATGCGGCCTACGGCATCAACACCGGCTTCGGCAAGCTGGCCAAGACCCGTATCCCCGACGACCAGCTGGAGCTGCTGCAGCGCAACCTCATCCTGTCGCACTCGGTGGGCAGCGGCGAGCCCATGAGCGACGCCACCGTGCGCCTGGTCATGGTCATGAAGGCCGCCAGCCTGGCGCGTGGCTACTCGGGTGTGCGTCCCATCGTCATAGACACCCTGCTGGCCGTGCTCAATGCCGGCATCGTCCCGCGCATCCCGGTCAAGGGCTCGGTCGGTGCCTCGGGTGATCTGGCACCGCTGTCGCACATGACGCTGGCGCTGATGGGCGAGGGCGAGGTGCGCGTCAACGGCGAGTGGGTGCGCGCGGGCGCGGCCCTCAAGAACGCCGGCATCGCGCCGCTCACGCTCGCGGCCAAGGAAGGCCTGGCCCTCATCAATGGCACGCAGGTCTCCACCGCGCTCGCGCTGCACGGCCTGTTCATGGCCGAACGCCTGCTGGAGGCCGGCACCGTCACCGGCGCGCTGTGTGTGGACGCCGCCAAGGGCAGCGACGCGCCGTTCGATCCGCGCATCCACGCGGTGCGAGGCCAGCCAGGCCAGATCGCCTCGGCCGCCGCCACGCGCGCGCTGCTCGCGGGCAGTGCCATACGCCAGTCGCACCTGGTCAACGACGAACGCGTGCAGGACCCCTACAGCCTGCGCTGCCAGCCGCAGGTGATGGGCGCCTGCCGCGACCTGATTGCCAACGCCGCGCGCACGCTGCTCACCGAGGCCAACGCCGTCACCGACAACCCGCTGGTGTTTGTCGACACGGGCGAGGTCATCTCGGGCGGCAACTTCCACGCCGAACCGGTGGCCTTCGCGGCCGACACCCTGGCACTGGCCATCAGCGAGATCGGCGCGCTGTCCGAACGCCGCATCGCGCTGCTGATCGACAGCACGCTCTCGGGCCTGCCGCCCTTCCTGGTGGACAACCCCGGCCTCAACAGCGGTTTCATGATCGCGCACGTCACCGCCGCCGCGCTGGCTTCCGAGAACAAGTCGCACGCGCACCCGGCCAGTGTGGACAGCCTGCCCACCAGCGCCAACCAGGAAGACCATGTGAGCATGGCCACCTACGCCGGGCGCCGCCTGGCCGAGATGGCGGACAACACCGCCACCATCCTCGGCATCGAGTGGCTCGCCGCCGCGCAGGGCGTGGACTTCCACCGCCCGCTGGCCACCTCGCCGCAGCTGCGCAAGGCCCACGCCACGCTGCGTGCGCGCGTGCCCTTCTACGACCGCGACCGCCTGTTCGCGCCCGACATCGAGACCGCCCGCCAGCTGGTGCTGCAGGGCCACGCGGCCGACGGCAACACCGACGCGCTGGCCGCCCTCTGGGCGGCCTGAAGCCATGCGGCTGGTGCGCGCGGCCGACATGCCCCCGGTGCCCTGGCGCAACGGCGGGGGCCTCACGCGCGAGCTGCTGGCCTGGCCGTCGCCCGCCGACTGGCGCCTGCGCCTGAGCGTGGCCGATGTGGCGCAGGATGGCCCGTTTTCGCCCTACCCGGGCGTGACGCGGGCCTTCGCCATCCTGCAAGGCGCGGGCGTGGTGCTGACCTTCGCAGACGCCACCCACACGGTGCGCCCTGGTGATGCACCGCTGGTGTTCGACGGCCAGACCGCACCCGGCTGCCGCCTGCTGGACGGTCCGGTGCGCGACCTCAACCTCATGGCGCGCGGCGGGCGTTGTGCCCTGTTGGCGGTGGATGCCACACCGTGGCACCCGCCGCGCGGAGCGCGCGCCGGCCTGTTCACGCGGGTGGGCGGTACCTGGCGTGCGGGCGCCGAAACCCGCCAGCTGAGCGCCCACACGCTGCTGTTCACCGACACCGCCGCCGGGCACTGGACCTTTCAACCCCACCAGGCCGCCGATCACGCAGGCTGGTGGTTCTCCCACGAGGACACGAACCCATGAGCACCACCACCCGCCTGTGGCGCAACGCCCGCCTGGCCACGCTCGCTGGCGATGGCTGGGGGCTGATCGAGCAGGGCGCCCTGGTGACCGAGGGCAAGCAGATCACCTGGGTCGGCCCGCAGGCCGACCTGCCCGCATCGCTGCAGGCGGCGCACGAGCACGACCTGGGCGGGGCGCTCGTCACGCCCGGCCTGGTGGACTGCCACACCCACCTGGTCTACGGTGGCCACCGGGCCGACGAAGCCGAGATGCGGCTCAATGGCGCGAGCTACGAAGACATCGCCCGCGCCGGCGGTGGCATACGCTCCACCGTGCGGGCCACCCGCGAGGCCAGCGAGGACCTGCTGTTCGCGCTCACCGCACGCCGCGCCCGCGCGCTGATGGCGCAGGGTGTGACCACGGTGGAGGTCAAGTCGGGCTACGGCCTTTCGCTAGAGGACGAGGCCCGCTGCCTGCGTGTGGCGCGCCGTCTGCAGGGTGAGTTGCCGCTCACGGTGTTGACCACCTTTCTGGGCGCGCACGCGCTGCCACCCGAGTTCGAGGGCAGGGCCGACGACTACATCACCGCCGTGTGCGGCTGGCTGCCCACGCTGCATGCGCAAGGCCTGGTGGACGCGGTGGACGCCTTTTGCGAAACCATTGGCTTCACACCCGCCCAGACACGCCGCGTGTTCGAGGCCGCCCGCTCGCTCGGCCTCCCGGTCAAGCTGCATGCCGAACAGCTGTCTGACCAGGGCGGTGCTGCACTGGCCGCGTCGTTTGGCGCTCTCTCCTGCGACCACCTGGAACACCTGAGCGCCGAAGGCATCGCCGCCATGAAGGCCGCCGGCAGCGTGGCCGTGCTGCTGCCGGGTGCCTTCTACATGCTGCGCGAGACGAAGCTGCCGCCCATCGCCGCACTGCGTGCCGCGGGTGTGCCCATGGCCGTGTCCACCGACCACAACCCCGGCACCTCGCCGGGCCTGTCGCTGCCGCTGATGGCCCACATGGCCTGCAGCTACTTCCGTCTCACGCCGCTGGAGGCCGTGCGGGGCATCACCGTACACGCCGCCCGTGCCCTGGGCCTGCGCGACCGCGGCACGCTGACCACCGGGCAACGCGCCGACTTCGCGACGTGGGACCTCGAACACCCCAACGAGCTGACCTACTGGTTCGGCGACAACCCCTGCACCCGCGTGGTGGTGGCGGGACAGGAGCACCCATGAGCACCTTCAGCTGGCAAGGCCGTACCGACAACGAAGAGCCCGGCGTGACCACCCGCTGGCACCAGCACGTGCAAACCTTCGGCGCGGCTGTCTCGGGTGGCGTGGCGCTGGTGGGTTTTGCGGTGGACGAGGGCGTGCGCCGCAACGCGGGCCGCCCGGGCGCGGCCGAGGGCCCGCGTGCGCTGCGCAGCGCCCTGGCCGGTCTGCCCGTGCTGGGGGAACCCGCCGTGTGGGACGCGGGCGACGTGAGCTGTGACGCGGGCGCGCTTGAGGCCGCGCAGGACGCGCTGGCCGGGCGCGTGGCCGTTGCGCTGCGCCAGCACTGCCTGCCGCTGGTGCTGGGGGGTGGGCACGAGGTGGCCTGGGGCACCTTCCAGGGCATCGCCCGCGCGCGGCCCGAGCTGCAACGCGTGCTCGTCGTCAATTTCGACGCCCATTTCGACCTGCGCACCGCCGCACAGGGCAACTCCGGCACACCGTTTCGCCAGATCGCCGAGTGGAGCGCCGCCAACGGCCGCCCGTTCAACTACCACGTGCTCGGCATCAGCCGCTACGCCAACACCCAGGCGCTGTTCGACCGCGCCCACGCGCTGGGCGTGCGCTACGTGCTGGACGAAGCCCTGCAGACCGACACCGATACCGACACCGCGAGGCAGGCGCTGGAGCGCGACATCGCCGCGGCCGACGCGGTCTACCTCACCGTGTGCCTGGATGTGCTGCCGGGCGGTCAGGCGCCCGGCGTGTCGGCGCCGGCACCGCTCGGCGTGGCACTGGCCCGCGTGCTGGCGCTGATGGAAACGGTGTTCGCGTCGGGCAAGCTGGTGGCGGCCGACATCGCGGAGCTCAACCCCGCGTTCGACCGCGACAACCTCACCGCGCGCGTGGCGGCACGCATCGCGGCCACCATCGCGCGCCGAGGCAGGCGCTAGTCGAAGATTTCGCTGAGCCAGGATTTGCGGCGGTAGCCATAGCCGCCCCGCTGTTTGCCGAAATCCGAATCCTGGAAGTCGGGCCGGTGCTGCGGCGCATTCGCCGGGCGGGCGGGCGGTGCGGCTTCGTGACCGGCGCCCAGCTGGATGAGCTTGTCGAGCTCGCCCCGGTCGAGCCAGACACCGCGGCACTGGGGGCAGTAGTCGATCTCCACGCCTTGGCGGTCGGACATCATCAGGGTCTTGTCGGGACAGACGGGGCATTTCATGGGCGGTCTTGGCTCCGGTTCGTGAAGGGACGCGGGTTGGAACACCGGTTGGCGCCGGAGTTCCCACACCGTGATCGGCCGAAAGGCCGCACACAAGCCGCACACAAGCGGCACACAAGCCGCAAAATGAGGCCCGCTCACCCGTTCATCCGCAGGAGACCTCACGCGTGAACAAGAACTGCCTGGCCTTGCTGCTGTGGGGCGCTGGTGCTGCGGCCTGGGCACAGGGCTGTGGTGAGGTGCTGACACTGCCCTCCCACGAGGGCACGCAGACCCGCGTGGCCTGGGTGCCACCCGCTGCCACGGCCACGCCGCGCGTGACCCTGGTGCTGCTGGCGGGTGGCGGTGGCCATCTGGACCTCGGGCCCGACGGCTGTGCGCGCCAGCTGCAGGGCAACTCCCTGGTGCGTTCGGCGAGCCTGTTCCAGGCCGAGGGCCTGGGCACGGCGGTGGTGGATGCCCCCTCCGACCACCACGGCGAGGATGGCCTGGGCGGTTTTCGCACCGCCGAAGCCCATGCGCAGGACATCGGACGCGTGGTGAGCGAGCTGCGCCGCCGCACCGCTGGCGCGGTGTGGCTGGTGGGCACCAGCCGAGGCGCCATTTCGGCGGCCAACGCGGCCAGCCGGCTCGAAGGCGATGCCGCGCCCGAGGGTGTGGTGCTCACCTCCGCCGTGATGTCGGGCCAGGCGGGTGCGCGCAAGGCGTGGGTGGCGCAATCGGTGTTCGACAACCCGCTGGAGCGCCTGCGCCTGCCCCTGTTGCTGCTGGGCCATGCGCAGGGCGGCTGTGTGCGTTCGCCGCCCGCACTCATGCCCCGCGTGGCCGAACGCACGCGCAGCGACCGCCAGCAGGTGGTCACGCTCAACGGGGGCCCCGGGCTGGCGCGCGCGGCGGGGCTGGACGCCTGCGAGGGCCGCTCCCCCCACGGCTTTCACGGGCAGGAGGCCGAGATGGTGCAGGGCATCAGCCGCTTCGTGCGGGGCGGGCGGTTCTGATCGCAGGCGCCACGGCGGGCGCCTGCATCCGGTGTCGCGTCTATTGACGCCCGGGCCGATTTCGACTGTGATGCACGGGCTGGCTCCTTTCGGCTGCGCCAGCACCAAGGAGGAGCCATGAGAACCGATGGCACGCATACACAGACGTCCGATCTGGCGGAGGGCGCATGAGCGAACCCGCCCAGCCCACCGCAGCAGACACCTCACAGGTACTCGCCCGCTCGGGCGTGGCCCCGCGTACGGATCCCGCGCGGCTTCCCTTCGTGCAACGAACCACCCTGGCCCTCGCACTGGCCTGGCTGGCGCTCGTGGCCGCCTTGGGGTGGTGGACGTCCGAGCGCATCCGGTCCAGTCAGCTTGACGACATGGTGAGCAGCAGCGCCCACGAGGCCAGGGCAACCGCCCGCATCGTCGACCGGCTGTTTGCCGAGATGGTCAGCGTCTCCAGCATGGTGGCGCGCCAGAGCCTGGTGATCGAGGTCGCCGCCCGGCACCGCAACGATGCGCCCGGCGATGCGCAGCGGCCGCGGGAGCAACGCGTGGCCAAGCTCACCCTCGATCCGCAGGTGCGCGAGGTGGGTGACTACCTGCAGGGGGTGGTGGGCGATCTGCAGTACGGCCGCATCAACGTCATGAACCTGGACGGCACCGTGATCGCGTCCAACACCTGGGCCGATGGCGGCGGTGCCCTGGGCGCCAACTACCAGGATCGCATCTACCTGTCCGATGCCCTGCGCGACGGGCGGGCGAGCCAGTTTGCCGTTGGGCGAGGCAGTGGCCTGGCGCCGGGTTTCTTTGCTTCCAGCCGCATCGGCAATGCGAAGAATGTTCCCCTGGGTGTGGTGGCGGTCAAGTTCGACGCGGTGGATGTGGCGCCCTACCTGGAGGGGCGCAACCTGTCGCTGATCGTGAACCGCCAGGGGCGCGTGGTGGCCACATCGGAACCCGCTTTCATGCTGCGCAACCTGGCCGCATTGCTGCCGGCGGGGACGGTGCGCCCCGCCGAGGGTGGCGAGCCGGCGGGCGAGCCCCTGGAGGTTCGCGCACCGGCCGACCCGCTGCGTGCCGAGCACTGGCTGATCGCTGGTGAGCCCTACCTGCTGCACCGTCAGGCGCTGGCCGATCCGCAGTACGAGCTCTTCACGCTGACAAGCCTGGATGTCCTGGCGCCGGAGCGCCGCCAGCACCTGGCGGTTGCGGCTGCGGTGGCCGTGCTGGGCATGGTGCTGATCCTCGTGGTCGGTCGGCTGATCGCGCAGATCGTGCAGCACCGCCGCCAGGAGTTCCGGCTGTCGGCCGATCACGCCGCCTTCCTGCAGGCGCTGATGGACCGGATCCCGACGCCGATCTTCTACAAGGACGCCAACGGCCGCTTCCTGGGCTACAACGTGGCGTACGGCGAGGCCTTCGACGCCAAGCCTGCCGATGTGATCGGCAAGACGGTGCTCGACCAGGAGCGGGTGCCACAGCGCGAAGCCCTGCATGCGGAACAGCTGGCGCTGGTGGCCAGCGGCGGCACGCTGAGCCGCGAAGCCCAGTTCCCGTTCGGCGATGGCCGCCTGCACACCACGCTGTTTTCGGTCAGCGCGATCCAGTTGGCCGACGGCCGCAGCGCCGGGCTTGTGGGGGTGATCGTCGACATCACCCCGCTCAAGGAGGCCCAGCAGGCGGCGCAGTCTGCCAACGAACGGCTGCAGGTGGCGCAAGACGCAGCGGGCGTGGGCATCTTTGACCTGGACATGAGCAGCAAGACCGGCTACTGGTCGCCACAGCTCGAGCGGCTGTACGGGCTGGAGCCGGGCAGCTACGACGGCACCCACCTCTTTTGGGAGCAACTCGTTCACCCGGATTCTCGGGAGGAGACCATCAGCACCTTTTATGGCGCGATCGAAGACCCGCAGGTCAGCGCCTTCCGGCACGAGTTCCGCATCGTTCGCCCCAATGGAGCCGTGCGGTCGATACAGCGGGTCGGGCGTGTCGTGCGCGACGAGGCCGGCCGGCCGCTGCGCGTGATCGGCGCGAACAGCGACATCACCGAACTCGCCCAGGCGCGCGATGCGGCGGATGCGGCCAACCGGGCCAAGAGCGACTTCCTGGCCAACATGAGCCACGAGATCCGCACGCCCATGAACGCCATCATCGGCATGTCGCACCTGGCGCTGCGCGGCGACCTCACACCGCAGCAGCGCGACTACCTGAGCAAGATCCAGCAATCGGCCCAGCACCTGATGGGCATCCTCAACGACATCCTGGACTTCTCCAAGGTCGAGGCCGGCAAGCTCGAAGTCGAATCCATCCCGTTCGAGCTGGACCGCGTGATCGAGACGGTGGCCGGCGTGATCGCCGACCGGGCCAACGCCAAGGGGCTCAGGCTGGTCTGCGACGTGGCAGCCGAGGTGCCGCAGCAGCTCAAGGGGGACCCGCTGCGGCTGGGGCAGATCCTCATCAACTACGCGAGCAACGCGGTCAAGTTCACCCAGACCGGCGAGGTCAGGCTGGTCGTGCGGGTGCTGGCCTTCCGCCCGGCCGGCGAGGGTGGGGGCGGACCCGAGGTGCAGCTGCGCTTCGAGGTGCGCGATACCGGCATCGGGCTCACCGAGGCCCAGCAGCAGCGGCTGTTCCGCAGCTTCGAGCAGGCCGATACCTCGATCACGCGCGAGTACGGTGGCACCGGGCTGGGCCTGGCCATCAGCAAGCGGCTGGCCACGCTGATGGGCGGCGAGGTGGGTGTGGACAGCGTGCCGGGCCAGGGCTCGACCTTCTGGTTCACCGCGCGGCTGGGCCTGGGCGAGCGGCGCGGCCGGCCGGTTTTGCCCCAGGTCGATCTGCGCGGGCGCCGCGTGCTGGTGGTGGACGACAACCTGCATGCCGCGCAGGTGTTGTCCGAGCTGCTGGCGGAACTGGGTCTGGAGGTTCAGACGGTGCTCAGCGGTGTCGAGGCGGTGGGCCGGGTGCGCGAGGCCATCGAAGCGCAGACCCCGTTCGACATCGTCGTGCTCGACTGGCAGATGGCCGGCATGGACGGCCCGCAGACGGCGGCGGACATCCGCGGCCTGGGCATCGCGCCGCTGCCGCGCCTGGTGATCGTGACCGCCTACGGGCGCGAGGAGGTGATCCGCAGCGCGCAGGCATGCGGCATCGACCACCTGATGCTCAAGCCCGTCAGTGCGTCGGTGCTGTCCGACACCCTCATGAGGGCGCTCGGTGAGACGCAGGGCGGGAACACGCCGGGTGTTGCCACCGGCCACGAACGCCGCACGTCGGCCCTGCAGGCGCTCGAGCCGCTGCGCGGCGCGCGCATCCTGCTGGTGGAGGACAACGAACTGAACCAGCAGGTGGCCAGCGAGCTGCTGCGCGAGGCCGGATTCGTCGTCGACCTGGCGGTGAACGGGCGCCAGGCCATCGATCGCATCACGCAATCGGCCCTGCCCGGCGGCACCTGCTACGACGTGGTGCTGATGGACATGCAGATGCCCGTGCTCGATGGCGTCAGCGCCACGCGCGAGATCCGGCAGGACCTGCGCCACGCCAGCCTGCCCATCCTGGCGATGACCGCCAACGCCATGGCGATGGACCGCCAGCGCTGCCGCGAGGCGGGCATGCAGGATTTCGTGGCCAAGCCCATCGACCCCGACGACCTGTGGCGGGCGCTGGCGCGCTGGATCGCACCGCGCCAGGGCCTGGGTGTGGCCCCGCCCATGGAGGCGGCCGCGCCCGATGAGCCCGATGCGCCAGTGCCCACCGGCATCGCCGGTCTGGACACGGCCCTGGGCTTGCGGCGTGTGATGGGCAAACAGGCCCTGTACCAGAGCCTGCTGAACCAGTTCGTGAGCAGCCAGCGCGAGGCCGGGCGCGAGATCGCGCGGGCGCTGCAGGCCCGCGACCACGCCACCGCCGAGCGGCTGGCCCACACGCTCAAGGCGGTGGCGGGCAGCATTGGCGCCACCGCCCTGCAGCACCAGGCCGATGAGCTGGAGCAGCTGCTGCGCGGAGCTGCCGAAGCGGCGCAGGTCGCCCCGGCGCTGTCGGCCACGTCGTCGCTGCTCGACGCCCTGATCGCGGCCCTGATCGCGGCGCCGTCGTCCGGCGAGGCAGCGCCCGCTGCGGCAACACCAGCCCCCGCCGATGAGCCGGCCTCACCGGCCCTGGTGCGGCGACTGGAGAGCCTGCTGGCACTGGACGATGTCGAGGCCCAGGACCTGCTGGTGCAGCACCGGGCAGGTTGGCAAGCCCTGCTGGGGGCCTCGACCTACGAGGCGATGCTGGCCGCTGCGAACGACTTCGATTTCGAAGCGGCGCTGCAGACGCTGCGTTCGGCGGCCGTGCAAACCTGAGGCCGCTGGCCACATCACGCCTTGGACGGCGCGGAGCGCACGAAGTCGCTCAGCGGCCGGCGCGGCGTGTGCGCCTGCTTTGCGCAGTAGCCCACGCGGCAGAACAGCTGCACCACCTCCTCGCTCGCGGGGCGGCCCAGCAGCTGCTGGTGCAGCGCGTCGTAATGCGGCTTCATCTCGGCGAACTCCTGAGGCGCTTGGCTCATGGGGTGCACCTGCAGCCCCAACCCGGTGGCCATGAGCTGCACCCGCAGGTAGGCGCGTCCGGCGTTCACCTCGGCATGGCGCGTGGTGCCGGCTGCGCTGTCCTGCGCAAACGGTGTGCTCAGCCACAGAAAGCCCATGGCCGTGGCGCTGTGGCCGTCGAAGCGTTGGATCATCTGCTGCCAGGCCGTGCTGCCTTCGGGCGGTGGTGTGCTCAGGTCCAGTGCACCCACCGCCGCGGCCAGGCGGGGCATCCAGCCGTTGAGGCTGATGCCGTCGCGGTGGCGGGCGATCGCATCCGGCCCCACCCGCGTGAGTTGCAGGCTCTCCATCACGGTGCGGGGGGTGGACAGCTCCACGCGGGCCGATTCGCGGCACAGCGAGCGCAGGGTGGCCACGCGCCCAGGCTCCACCGTGGCACCGTAGCGCACGCCGGGCATCTGTGCCGCACGGGCCAGCGCCGCCAGGGTGTCTGCATCCACCGGCCGGCTGGTGTCGTAGTCCACCTTGGCGGTGTGGCGGTGCAGCAGCTGCGCAAACAGGGGGTCTTTGGCGGGCGCCGGCGCGCCCGGTGTCCAGTGAACGCGGGCCACGGGGCGGTCATCGACCTGGCGCGGGGCGAAGGCGCCCATGGGAAACAGCGTCACCTGCGGGTCCAGGCCGCGCTCGCGCAGCGCCACCACCAGCGATTCGATGAAGGTGCCCTGGCTCACCACGATCTGGCGGAACCACGGGTCCGTCATGGGCAGCGTGCGCTCGGTGTCCACATGCAGCGTGATGGCGTTGGGCTCGCGCAGGTCCACCCGCCAGGGCTGGCGGTTGTGCGAGTTGGGCGCCAGGATGGCGAAGCCCAGTGCCCACAGGCGTGGGTCGGGTTCGTTGCCCGGGCCCTGCCAGGCGGCCACGGCCTCGGGTGGGTAGGCCGTGCTGCAGCCGCTCAGGCCGGTGGTGGCGGCCAGGGCGATGCCGCCCCCGGCGAGGTGAATGAAGCGTCGGCGGTCCATGGTGTGTCCTTTCAGGCCGGTTGCAGGGTGGTGCGGGGTTGCCAGTCCAGCTGGGCGGCCGCGAGACGGGCGGCCTGCTCAAAGGGTGTGCGCGGCTCGGGGCCTATGAGCGCGGACAGCCGTGTGTTGTCCAGCGCGTGCGGGCGCTGCCACAGGTAGCGCATCTCGCATAGCGCAGCCAGCGTGGGCGACACCAGCGCCAGCGTGCGCAGCAGGGGCCAGGGAAGGTGGCCCACGCGCAGCGTGCCGTGTGGATCCAGCGCGTTCACCCAGTCGCGGCCGGTCACGGTGTGGCCCTTGACGTGCAGCGTGGCAAAGGCGCCCAGGTGCTCGCGCACACGCGCCACGCGGGTGAAGGTTTCGGCCAGATCGGGCAGGTAGGCCCAGGCGTGGGGCGTGTCCAGGTCGCCCGGCAGCGTCAGGCGCCCGCGGCTGGCGTCTTTCAGCAGCGCCTGGTCCAGCCACGAGCCCTGGCCGGCGCCGTAGAAGTCGCCGGCGCGCAGCACCACACAGCGCGGGCCACCTCCCTCGGCGGCGCGTTGCAGGCGCTGCTCCAGCGCCACACGCAGGTGGCCGTGGTGGGTGTCGCCGGGTTGTGGCGTGTCTTCCGTCAGGCGTGCGGGCAGCTTGCGGCCGAAGTTGTAGACGTTGCCCGGCACCATGAGCGTCGCGCCCAGGCGTTGCGCGATGCCCAGTGCCGCGTCGGCCAGCGCGGGCACCTCGCGTGCCCAGGCCCGACGCGTGTAGCTCACCGGGTTCAGTGCGTGCACCACTACGGTGGCTCCGGCTGCAGCGTGGGTGAGGGTGGCGGTGTCGTCCAGTGGGGCGTACAGCGCCTGGGCGCCTTCGGGCAGGTCCAGCGCCGCACCGGGTCGGGCCTGCGCCAGCACGCGCCAGCCGGCCTGGGCAAAGGCGGCCACGGCGGCGCGGCCAAAACGGCCGCGTGCGCCGAGGACAAGAACGGTGTCGGGTGGGTTCATGAAGGGCTCCGGTTCGCTGGGTGGGGTCATTGTCGAAAGCCGGTTGCTGCAACACAATTGCCTGGATCTGTTGATCAGCTATGCACAAATGAATACCTTGTCGTTCGACTGGACGCTGGTGCGCACCTTTCTGGCGGCACTGGAGCGCGGCAGCCTGCTCGGTGCCGCCCGCGCGCTGGGCACCAGCCAGCCCACGGTGGGCCGGCACATCGTGGAGCTGGAGCGCCAGCTGGGCGTGGTGCTGTTCGAGCGCACCGGCCGTGGCCTGCTGCCGTCCGACGCCGCGTTGCGCCTGGCCGAGGCCGCACGCGCCATGCAGTCCGGCGCCGACGCGCTGGCGCGTGGCGTTTCGGGCGGGCAGCGCGGTGTGGCCGGCACGGTGCGGCTGTCGGCCAGCCAGCCGGTGGCCTGCCACCTGCTGCCGCCGTTGCTGGCGCAGATGCGCCACGCACTGCCCGACGTGCAGGTGGAGCTGGTGGCCAGCAATGCCGTGAGCAACCTGCTGCGCCGCGAGGCCGACATCGCGCTGCGCATGGTGCGGCCCGAGCAGGCCTCGCTCGTCACACGGCGCATCGGCACCGTGAGCCTGGGCGCCTACGCCCATGCCGACTACCTGCGACGCCGGGGCACCCCGCGCCAGCCGGCCGAACTGCTGTCGCACGACATGATTGGCGACGACCGCCAGGGCGACATCGTCAAAGGCTTTGCAGCCATGGGCCTGACGGTCACGCCGGAGCATTTCGCGCTGCGCACCGATGACCTCAACGCCTACTGGGAGGCCCTGCGGGCCGGCCTGGGCATCGGTTTCGTGTCCACCTACCTCGGGCGCACCGACCCCCAGGTGCTGCCGGTGCTGCCCCAGCTCAAGCTGCCTACGCTGCCCATCTGGCTCACCGTGCACCGCGAGATCCGCACCAACGCACGCATACGCGCCGTGTACGATTTCCTCGCCCAGTCCGTGCCCCGGGCACTCTGAGCCACCCACCGCTCTCACAACCGTCCGCACACCCCCATGAAACGCCGCCACACCCTGCTGCTGACCGCCACCCACCTGCTGGCCCTGGCCGCGGGGTTTGCCGGGGGCATTTACACACTGCCCCTGCTGATCGCGCCCGAGGGGCCTGCAACGGCCGAGGTCCAGGCCGCCGCCAGCGGCGCCCTTTTCCAGGGCAGCTTCAGGCGTGATCTGAAAGACAGCGATGCCTTGCACTGGGGCGAGGGCCAGGTGTTCATCGGCCGAGACCACATCACGCTGGCCGGACGCCTCGCACCCGGGCCCGATTACAAGCTCTACCTCTCGCCCGAGTTCGTCGAGACCGAGGCCGATTTCATTCGCCTCAAACCCCGCATGGTGCGCGTGGGCGACGTGCGCACCTTCGACAACTTCGTGGTACCCATGGCACCCGGCGTGGACCCCTCACAACACGTGGCCGTGATCGTCTGGTGCGAGACTTTCAGCCAGTTCATCACCGCCGCACGCTACCGCTGAGAAAGCCGCCATGGACTGGACCGGATTCACCCTGAGCACCTTCGCCGTCAACGGCACCACAGTCTGCGCCCGTGTGAGTGACGGGCCCGCCGGTGACAAACCCGCCCTCGTGCTGCTGCACGGCTTTCCGCAGACACATGTGCTGTGGCGGCGCGTGGCCCAGCAGCTGGCGCCGCACTACCACCTGGTGCTGCCCGATCTGCGCGGCTATGGCGATTCACCCGCGCCAGCCGACGCGCCGCACCACGCCCAGGCCAGCAAACGCGCCATGGCGCAAGACGTGGTGGCCCTGATGGACGCACTCGGCGTCTCCACCTTCTTCCTCTGCGGCCACGACCGTGGCGGCCGCGTGGCCCACCGCCTGGCGCTGGACCACCCCACGCGTGTGCGCCGGCTGTGTGTCATCGACATCGCGCCCACGCTGGACATGTACAACGCCACCGACATGACCTTTGCCCGCGCCTACTACCACTGGTTCCACCTCATACAGCCCGCACCGCTGCCCGAAACCATGATCGGCGCCAACCCCCGGCCCTACCTGCACACCAAGCTGGGCGGCTGGGGCGCGGCCGGTCTGGCACACGTCGAGCCCGATGCGCTGGCCGAATACGAGCGCTGCTTCTGCCGTCCCGAAGCCATACACAGCGCCTGCGAAGACTACCGCGCCAGCGCCGGCCTGGACCTCGAGCACGACCGCGACAGCCGCGCGCGTGGCGACCAGCTGGCCTGCGACACCCTGGTGCTGTGGGGAGCCAAAGGCGTGGTGCACAAACTGTTCGACCCCCTGGCCCTGTGGCAGGCCCAATGCGCCGCCCGTGTGAGCGGCCAGGCCCTGGACGCTGGCCACTTCATCCCCGAAGAGGCGCCCGAAGCCACCGCCCGCGCGCTGCGCGACTTCATGCTCTGAAAGACCTCCCATGATCGTTGTCCACCACCTCAACCACTCGCGCTCGCAGCGTGTGCTCTGGCTGCTCGAAGAGCTGGGCCTGCCCTACCGCATCGAGTTCTACGAGCGCAACCCCAAGACGCTGCTCGCGCCACCCGCCCTGCGCCAGGTGCACCCGCTGGGCAAATCACCCGTGGTGGTGGATGGCGACCTCGTGCTCGCCGAATCCGGCAACATCATCGAAACCCTGGTCGAGCGCTACGGCGAGGGCCGCCTGGCACCCGCGCCGGGCACGCCCGAGCGCCAGCGCTGGCGCTACTGGCTGCACTACGCCGAAGGCTCGTTCATGCCGCCGCTGCTCATGAAGCTGGTGTTCGACCAGGTGGAGAAAGCCCCCCTCATCGTGCGCCCCGTCGCCAAGGCCATCTCCGCCAAGGTCAACGCCGCCTTCATCCGCCCCAACCTCAAGACCCACCTCGACTTCCTCGAAGCCGAACTCGCCCAGTCCCCCTGGTTTGCGGGCGACGCCTTCAGCGCCGCCGACATACAGATGAGCTTTCCGCTGGAAGCTGCCGCTGCACGCGCGGGGTTGGACCACCGCCGGCCCCGGCTGATGGACTGGCTGGAGCGCATCCACGCGCGGCCGGCTTACAAGACCGCGCTGGAAAAGGGCGGGCCGTTTCAGATTCTGGGGTGAGCCGCAGGGGTTGAGGAGCGATCGAGCTGCCTTTCGGGGCGTCACGAGGCTACAACCCGCAACGGCTCACCGTGTTCATGGCAAACATGCCCCACCCGTCATCAGGCCACCCGTGATGCCACCCCTCGTGTCCCGTCCCAAACAGTTGCTTGGTTTTGTCGCGTGGCTGGCGCTTTGCATCGCCACCAGCGCGATCGGAGCCCTCGCTTCGGTCAACGCCCGTTCGTTCTATGCCGATCTGGTTCGCCCCGCTTGGGCGCCGCCGGGTTGGCTCTTCGGACCGGTGTGGTCCGCGCTGTTTCTCGCCATGGCGGCGGCCGCCTGGCTGATCTGGCGCATTCCCACGGCAAGCCCTTCCAGGTCGATCGCACTGGGCCTGTTCGTCGTCCAGCTCGGTGCCAACGCCTTGTGGAGCTGGCTCTTTTTTGCCTGGCGCCTGGGTGGTGCCGCGTTGGCGGAGGTTCTGGTTCTCTGGCTCCTCATCGCGTGCACGCTCGCGCTCTTCTGGCGCATCAAGCCGCTCGCGGGCCTGCTCCTGGTGCCGTATCTGGGGTGGGTCACGTTCGCGGCGGCGCTCAACCACACGCTCTGGCGGCTCAACCCCACCATCCTGGGTTGACACCATGGGACTCCTGACCTTCAGCCTCAACCTCACCCTGGACGGCTGCGTCGACCACCAGGAAGGCATTGCCGACGACGAGACCCATGCCTACTTCACCCGGCTCATGGACGACAGCGGCGCCATGCTGTGGGGCCGCCTCACCTACGAGATGATGGAGAGTTACTGGCCGGCCGTCGCCCGAGGCGAGGGGGAGGTGCCAGCGGCGGTGCGCGAGTGGGCGCTCAAGCTGGAGACCAAGCCGAAGTACGTGGTCTCTTCGGTGCGCAAGGAGTTGCCCTGGACCAACAGTCACCTCGTCACCGGCGACCTGCGCGCGGGCATACAGCGGCTCAAGGACGTGACACCGGACGGCGTGCTGCTGGGCAGCGGCCGGCTCGCCGCCGCGCTGGACCGGCTCGATCTGATCGACGAGTACCGTTTCCTTGTACACCCCAGAATCGCCGGCCATGGCCCGACGCTGCATGCGAGCGGGCTGCCCCGTACCCGGCGGCTGGTGCTCGTCTCGGCCCGACCTCTGAGCAACGGCGCCATGGCCATGCACTACCGGCGCGCACCGGGCGCGTGATGAAACCTTTGAGGCGGTGAACCATGGCACCCATTGAACCCCGCTCGGACATCAGAACCTGCACGGTGGCTGCCAGCCCTGCGGCTGTGTTCGCTGCCCTGCGTGACCCGGCCCGTGTGGCGCGCTGGTGGGGGCCTGACGGGTTCACCAGCACCATCCACACCTTCGCGTTTCATGTGGGCGGCACCTGGCGGCTGACGCTGCACGGACCGGATGGGGTGGACTACCCCAACGAATACCGGGTGCTGCGCGTGGAAGGCGACCGCCTGCTGGAGCTGGACCATCCCAGCGACACCCACCATTTCATCCTGACGGTGGCATTGACGCCGCAGGGCACCGGCACGCGGGTGGACTGGCAACAGACCTTTGACACGGCTGAGGACTACCAGCCGCTGGCCGGCTTTCTGGCCCAGGCCAACGAGCAGGTGCTGGCGCGGCTATCGCGGGAGGCCCTCGGCTGATCGGCCAGTGTGGGTCAGTGTCATCAGCACATCGGCGTACCAGACGCAGTTCAGGCCCAGCGATTCGTCTTCAGCGAGGTTGCGTGAGCGCATGTCCATGCGGGTGGAGTGCACGCCCAGCAGTTGCCAGGCCTGGGGTGAGCCGCCGCTGGCGTGGCCGGCCCGCCGCCGCAGCACCGGTGCGCCGCTGCTGCCGCGGTGGGTTCGGGCATCGGTCAGGAAATAGCCCTGCTGCTGAAACCGCACGCCGTAGGCCGATGCCAGTGAGGCGCTGCGTGCCACAGCCAGGTGGTGCACGGTGTCGTGAAAGCCCAGCGGAAAGCCGATCACGGTGAGCGCATCGCCCACGGCCACGTCTTCACCGCGCGGGTCGAGGTGGGTGGCGTCAAAGGCGTGCATCACCGCGTCGGGGGGTAGCCGGCTGCTGTCGATCTCGATCACGGCAACGTCCACAGCACCGCCGCTGTCGGTGGCTTCACGCCACAAGCCCAGACCGTTTTCGTAGAGCGGGATGGAGTAGGTCACGCACCGGGTGAGGTCCTTTGCGTCGGTGTGCAGCTCGATCTCGATGCGGTCGGGGTGGTGTTGGGTGGAGGCGTCTGCCAGCACGTGGCTGTTGGTCACCAGAAACAGGCGTTCGTCGCGGCGAAAGAAAAAACCGCTGGCACCGGTCAGCACGCGCGGGCCTATGAAAGTGGTCACGCGCGTGGTGGTCAGCAGCACCGCTTCGGCCCTGGTGTGCCGCTCGGGTGCGTGGTCGGAGGGCGCCATGCCGGTCAGCACCGCACGCGTGCGCGTCACGTCGCGTTCGAACGAGGCCAGGACGTGGTCGGAAATGGCGGTGTTGAGCATGACCGTGCGCGCGGCCTCCGCATGGGCCTCGAAGGAGCGCACCAGCCTGCCGTGGGCGGCGGGGGGCAGGGTCTCCAGCAGCGCGGGCATCAGTGCGTCCATCGCAATCAGGCTTCCCTTGAGTTCGCAGATGCGCTCGGTGGCTTCCTGCAGGTTTTTCATGAGCAGCACCTTTCAGACAAAAGAAAAAGCGCGGACGAACCGCGCTTCAGAGCCGTACGTGGCAAACGCAGCAGGGCCGCAGCCCTGCACGTTCAGCTCACGGAGCGGATGTTGGAGGCGTGGGGGCCTTTGACGCTTTGTGTCACCTCGAACTCCACGCGCTGGTTTTCGGTGAGGGTGCGAAAGCCGCCGGCCTGCATGTCGCGGAAGTGGGCAAACAGGTCTTTGCCGCCGTCATCCGGCGCGATGAAGCCGAAGCCTTTGCTGTCGTTGAACCATTTCACGGTTCCGGTTTGTGTCGTCATGGTGATTTCCTTCAGGAATGGCCAGGCGCAAAAACGCGTCTGGCGAAGAGACGCCAAGAAAATCATCAAGGGAGGTTCGACACAACCGTCGGCGCGGAGCCGGCGAGCAGCAGAAAAAGACCTATGAACTGATGGTCTCGCACATATCAACGGGCCGATGGTACGCGTGTTCCTCATACCGTGCCGGTTTGAACGCAAATAAAAAGAAGGGACCGACAGCCGGTCGGTCCCTTCGTGGTGGTGCAGCGCTCAGTTGGCGCCGTGGCACTTCTTGTACTTCTTGCCGCTGCCGCAGGGGCACAGGTCGTTGCGGCCGGGCGCGGGTTCCTTGCGTACGGTCTCCACGCGCGGGCCGAGGCTGGCCCAGAGTTCGTGCAGGTCGTACACGGCCCAGATGCCTTCGCCGAACAGGTTGAGGCGGTTCTGGCTCACGCTGGGCGGGCCGTTTTCCTCGAACATGCTGATCTCGGGCGGGTCGTTGTCGTCTTCGGTCAGGGCCACCATCACTTCCAGTGATTCGTCGAGCCACTTGGCGGCGTCGCGGTCGCGTGGGGATTCCCACTCGTCGGGCCAGCTTTCCACCGCGTACATGAAGCCCAGGGCCCACACCTGGCCGAAGGAGGGCAGGGGTTCGTCGCCCATCTGGGCGCGCTCCTCGTCGCTCAGCGCGGCCACGGCGCCGCGCACATCCACCACCTCGGGCGAATAGGCGCGCTCGTCGTCCAGAGACTCCACCGGCGCGGCCAGCTGCTCGGCCACCTCGTTCCAGCGGCGGGTCCACAGGGCCATGAAGCGGTCGAACTGGGCCTGGTCCCGAAAGAGGCTGGCGGTCACGTCGCCGCTGTGGCTGTCGATCTCGATGTCGCCCAGCAGCAGCGGGAAATACTCGCTGGGCAGCAGGGTGCGGCGGCAGCAGATCAGCGCGGCCATGAAGCCTTCGCAGAACTCCCACTGCGGGGCCTCGTCGTGGCGTTCGCGCAGGTCGTCGAGGATGGCGTCGAGTTCGTCGAACTCGTCGTGGGTGAGGGTGGAGTGGTCGGACATGGCGGGCCTGCGCAGGTCGGGATGCGGAAGAGGGGGAGCCGAGTGTAGACCGGTCTATGATGGCCGCCAACCGAAAACAAGCCGGAGACCCACGATGCTGCTGGACCGCCTGAACGCGATCTATCCGGTGCGCTACACCGTCATGGCCCTGGTGGTGGTGGGCGTGCTGCTGAGCCTGTTCACGCTGATCGCCTTCGGCGTGGGCTGGCTGGCGTTCCTGCTCTGTCTGGCACTCACCGTGGTGGGTGTGCGCGACCTGCGACAGACCCACAGCGCGGTGCGGCGCAACTACCCCGTCATCGGCAACCTGCGCTTCATGCTGGAGAAGATCCGTCCCGAGATCCGGCAGTACTTCCTGGAGAACGATACCGACGCGACACCGTTCTCGCGTTCGCAGCGCAGCCTGGCCTACCAGCGTGCCAAGGGCCAGATCGACAAGCGCCCTTTCGGCACCCAGCTCGACGTGGCGGCCGAGGGCTACGAGTGGATCAACCACGCCATGGTGCCCACGCGCGTGGACACGCACGATTTCCGCACCGTCATTGGCGGGCCGCAGTGCACCCAGCCCTACGACGCCAGCGTGTTCAACATCTCGGCCATGAGCTTTGGTGCCCTCAGCGCCAACGCCATCCAGGCGCTCAACGCGGGCGCGCACCGGGGCCGGTTCGCGCACGACACGGGTGAAGGCTCCATCTCGGTGTGGCACCGGGTGCACGGGGGCGACCTCATCTGGGAGATCGGCTCGGGCTATTTTGGTTGCCGCAACGAAGACGGCAGCTTCAACGCCGACAAGTTCAAGGCCAACGCATCGGATCCGCAGGTCAAGATGGTCGAGCTCAAGCTGAGCCAGGGTGCCAAGCCGGGCCATGGTGGCGTGCTGCCCGGTCCCAAGGTGTCGGCCGAGATAGCAGCCGCACGTGGGGTGCCCGAAGGGGTGGACTGTGTCTCGCCAGCGGCGCACAGCGCGTTCTCCACGCCCATCGAGATGATGCAGTTCATCGCGCGGCTGCGCGAGCTCTCGGGCGGCAAGCCGGTGGGTTTCAAGTTCTGCGTGGGCCACCCGTGGGAGTGGTTTGCGCTGGTCAAGGCCATGCTGGCCACCGGCATCACGCCCGACTTCATCGTGGTGGACGGCGCCGAGGGCGGCACGGGTGCCGCGCCGCTGGAGTTCACCGACCACGTGGGCGCGCCGCTACAAGAGGGCTTGCGCCTGGTGCACAACACGCTGGTGGGCGTGAACCTGCGCGACCGCATCAAGCTGGGTTGCGCGGGCAAGGTGGTGAGTGGCTTCGACATCGCGCGGGCCTTTGCAATGGGGGCCGACTGGTGCAACAGCGCCCGCGGCTTCATGTTCGCGTTGGGCTGCATACAGGCCCAGTCCTGCCACACGGGCCACTGCCCCACGGGCGTGACCACACAAGACCCGGTGCGCCAGCAGGCGCTGGTCGTGCCCGACAAGACCACGCGGGTCTACAACTTCCACCAGAACACGCTCAAGGCGCTGCAGGAGCTCGTGCAGGCGGCCGGCCTGCGTCACCCGAGCGAGATCACCTCGCACCACATCGTGCGCCGTGTGAACGAGAACGAGGTGAAGCTGCTGGCCAAGCTTCTGCCCTCGGTGCCGGCGGGTGCGTTGCTGCACGGCACCGCTGATCTGCACAACGTGTTCAAGATGTACTGGGGTGCGGCTCAGGCCGAGTCGTTCGCGCTCAAGGCCTGAAAGAAAGGGATACCCCCGAGACGTTGCGTGGCAGTCGGGGATTCAGCACAGGGCCGCCCCAAGCGGAATCCGCGCCCCCTTGGGGGGCAGCGACCCGCGCAGCGGCGGAGCGTGGGGGCTCCCGTTCACACAGCGATGTCGATCTGCTGCAGGGTGCCGATGCTGCCGCTTTCCTTGGCGTAGAGGCCCGTGGCGCGCACCTGACCCAGCGGCGTGTTGGTGTTGTCTCTCAGTGCAAAGGGCGTGTCCACCCGACCCAGGTAGAGCGCACCCACGCCGGCATCGGCCAGGCTCACCAGCCGGTCGTTGCCCTGCGTGTCCCTGATCCAGGCCATCAGCCGCTCGAAGGTGGCGTCGTTGTCGTCGATCCAGCCGTTGTGGTCGTCATCAAGCGCTTCAAGGTCGGCAAAGCCGTCACCGCTGAGTGCGCCGAACAGCTCGCGCCCGTCGTCCACCCGGCCGTTGCCGTTGCGGTCGATCGCCAGCAGGCCGCTGCCCGCGCCTACGAAGGCGATGTTTTCCTGCTGGCCGTCGGCGTCGAGATCGAAACCGAAGCGCAGGCCGGAGAGGTCGGCCGCGTTGCCGTTGAAGTTGATGACCAGCGGGTCCTTGAAGACGGCGTCGCCCGCGCGCAGCGAGACGTGGCTTTCCTCGTAGTAGGTGCGCGTCATTTCCAGCTCCACCGCAAACTGGATGGTCTGGCCGTCGGCGGTGCGGATCTCACCTTGTGCCGCGAAACGTGTGGTCTCGGCCTCGAAGCGCATCTCGTGGCGGTCGTACTCCAGGCCCCAGCCGACACGCTGCGGCGGGGTTTCGGTGCCGGCGGTGCGCGGGTCTTTGAGTTCGCGCAGGGCCTGGTCGGCGGCGCGGTCGGGGCGGCGCTTGAGGTCATCCGCGCGCACGCCACGGGGGCGTTCGCCGGTCATGAGTTCGATCATGCGCGAGAGCAGCTGCAGGCGCGGGTCGTCGTCCAGCGTGTCGGCGTCGGGTTCGACCTCGGCCACTTCGGTCGTCCCGGTGGGGGGCACACTGGCCGCCAGGGCCTGTTGCGCGGCTGCCGAGAGCGACACAACAGCCGATGCGAAGCGGTCGCTCGCTTCCAGGCGTTCAAAGTCGGGCCGTCGCTCACCCACCCAGGTGCGCAGGCGCTCCGAGACGCTGTGCGATTCCACCCGCAGCGACTGGCTGGCCAGGGCGATGGAAGCGGATTCGACCTTCATGGTCTTAGGCGTTTCGGCCTCGCGCGCGCGGCGCTTGAGGCCGGGCCGATGAACGGCACTCTGCAGCCAGGCCGCGTCAGTCGCCCAGACAGTACCGGTCGCGGCCCAGGGATTTGGCCTGGTAGAGCACGGCGTCGGCACGGCGCAGCAGCGAGCTCACGGCCTCGTTGGGGGCGGCGCTCACCAGGCCGGCCGAGCAGGTGTAGCGCACCTCGGGCCGTCTCGGGTCGGGCTCGCCCAGGCGCACCTCGTGGAACAGTCTGTCCAGCACGGCGCAGGCGATGCGCAGGTCGGCATCGGGCAGCACCAGCAGGAATTCCTCGCCGCCCACGCGACCGGCGATGTCGCCACGCCGGGTGACGGCCTGCAGCCTTGCGGCAAAGTGGCACAGCGCCAGGTCGCCCACTTCATGGCCCCACGTGTCGTTGATGCGCTTGAAGTGGTCGAGGTCGATCATGGCCACCGCCATGGGCTGTGGCGGCTGGCGCGCCAGCAGCTGGCCCACGCGGTCGAGCACGGAGCGGCGGTTGCTCAGGTGGGTGAGCTCGTCGGTCATGGCGGCACGCAAGGCGGTGTCGCGGGCACGGCGCAGGCTCAGGCCGTCGGTGTTGAGCGAGGTGATGTCGGTCAGGATGCACAACATCCAGCCAGCGCGGTCGGTGGTCTCGCTGACCATCAGCCAGCGCCCGTCGATCAGGTCGGACTCGAACGCGCGGTAGACCTGCTTGCCCCGGCGCGACTGGGTGGAGGTGAGCCAGGCCTTGATGTCCTGGGCCTCCACGTGCACACCCCGTTTGTGGGCGTGGGCGCGGCGCATCAGGTCGGCCCAGCTGATGGCTTCGTCCGGCTGGCAGCCGATGGCCTGCTGGAACATCGCGTTGGCGTAGCGCAGCGTGTCGGTCTCGTCGAACAGTGCCAGCCCCTGCTCCGACAGGTCCATCAGGCCCAGCAGCTGTTCGATCGCGATCGGGGGCTGGCGGTCCATGGCGGGGCAGGGTGGGGTAGGGTGGGCGGGATCAGGCGGCCATCAGCGCCTCGATCTCGTCCGGCCTCACCGGCGCGTCGCGCGTGAGGAGCTGGCAGCCGCTTTCGGTGATGACCGCGTCGTCCTCGATGCGGATGCCGATGTTCCAGAACGCCTCGGGCGCCTGGGGGCTGGGGCGCACGTAGAGGCCAGGCTCGATGGTGAGCACCATGCCCGGGCGCAGCAGGCGGCTGGGGCGGCTTTTCACCACGTCGCCCGTGAGCGGGTCGCGCCGCTCGGTCACGGTGTCGCGCTCGGTGGGCTCCACGTAGCTGCCGCAGTCGTGCACGTCCATGCCCAGCCAGTGGCCGGTGCGGTGCATGTAGTAGGGGAAGTAGGCGCGCTTGTCGATCGCGTCGTCCAGTGTGCCCACGGTGTTGCGGTCGAGCAGGCCCACGTCGAGCAGGCCCTGGGTCAGCACGCGCACGGCGGCGTCGTGCGGGTCGTTGAAACGGGCTCCGGGCTTGGTTGCCGCCACGGCAGCTTCCTGGCTGGCCAGCACGATGTCGTAGAGCGTGCGCTGCGGGCCGGTGAAACGCCCGCCGGCGGGGAAGGTGCGGGTGATGTCGGCGGCATAGCCGTCGAGTTCGCAGCCGGCGTCGATCAGCACCAGCTCGCCGTCGCGCAGCGGCGCATCGGCGGCGGCGTAGTGCAGCACGCACGCGTTGGCGCCGGCGGCCACGATGCTGCCGTAGGCCGGGTACTGCGAGCCGCCCTGGCGGAATTCGTGCAGCAGCTCGGCGTCCAGGTGGTATTCGCGGGCGTCCTGCCCGGCGCGCAGCATGGCGGCGCTGCGCTGCATGGCGCGCACGTGGGCGCGGGCGCTGATCTGGCCGGCGCGGTGCATCAGCGCGATTTCGTGCGCGTCCTTGATCAGGCGCATCTCGTCGAGCACGGTGCAGAGGTCGCGTGTCTGCTCGGGGCACAGCACGCCGGCGCGCGAGCGGGCGCGCACGCGCTCCAGCCAGCCGGCCACACGGGCGTCCAGCCCGGCGTGTATGCCGAAAGGGAACCAGACGGCGTCGTGGTTTTCCATCAGCCGGGGAGCGAGGGTGTCCAGCTCGGTGACGGCGTGGGCGGCGTCCACGCCCAGTGCGGCGGGCGCGGCCTCAGGACCGAGGCGGTAGCCGTCCCAGATCTCGCGTTCCATGTCCTTGGGCTGGCACAGCAGCGTGCTGCGGCCGTCGCCGGTGATGGCCAGCCAGGCGTTGGGCTCGGTGAAGCCGGTGAGGTAGTAGAAGTAGCTGTCGTGCCGGTAGAGGTAGCCGGTGTCGCGGTTGCGGGCGTGCTCGGGCGCCGTGGGGATGAGGGCGATGCCATCGGGGCCGATGGCCTGGGCCACACGTGCACGGCGCTGGGCGTAGAGGGAGGTGTCGCTCATGGTGTCTCACGGTTCAGTTGCGCCAGCCGCTCGGGGGTGCCCACGTCGGTCCAGGGGCCGGTGTAGAGCGAGGCGCTGATGCGGCCATTGTCCATTGCCCGGCGCAGCAGCGGGGCCAGCGCTGCCTTGATCCCCTGCGGGTTGCCAGGGGGAATGTCGCACCAGGGCGGCTCGAACAGGGCTTTTCGGTACAGGCCCAGGGTGCTGTAGGTATGGCGCAGGCCACCGGGGCCATCGCCGTTGAGGGCCAGGCCTTCGGGCGACAGGCCGAAATCGCCCTTGGGGTTGTGCGCTGGGTTGGGCACCAGCCACAGGTGGGCCAGGGCGCTGCCGGCGCGAAAGCGCGCCAGCTCGGCGGGGTCGAAGCCGAAGCCGGGCGCGTAAACGTCGCCGGCCACCACCCAGAACACGTCGTCGAGCAGCGGCAGCGCACGCACGATGCCGCCAGCGGTCTCGAGGGCTCCGCCGAAATCGCGGCCTTCGTGCGAGTAGACCAGCCGCTGGCCAAACTGCGCCTCGATCTGCTCGCCCAGCCAGGCGGTGTTGGTCGCCACGCGGCTGATGCCGGCCGCGTTCAGTGCGTCCAGCGGGTACTGCATCAGCGGTCGGCCGTGCACGGCCAGCAGCGGTTTGGGGGTGGCGTCGGTCAGCGGGCGCATGCGCTCGCCGCGTCCGGCGGCCAGTATCAGCGCCTGTGCGCGGGGGGCGGGGGTGGTCATGCCTTCATTCTGGCATCGCGGGCTCCGGCCACGGCTGCCCGCCGCCGCCGCGTGTGGCGGCCCCAGCGGCTAAAATTCAGGGTTTGTCCCAAGCCGGGGATGTCCCCGCACCGCGCCCCAACCACGAGGCATCCACGAGGTTTTCATGACCGACACCGCCGCCGTCGCCCCTTCCGTTTCTCCCCTGGTCATGGCCAACGCCATCCGCGCGCTGTCCATGGACGCCGTGCAGCAGGCCAACTCCGGCCACCCCGGCGCGCCCATGGGCATGGCCGACATCGCGGTCGCCCTGTGGGGCCGCCACCTGCGCCACAACCCCGCCAACCCTGCCTGGGCCAACCGCGACCGCTTCGTGCTGTCCAACGGTCACGGCTCCATGCTGATCTACTCGCTGCTGCACCTCACGGGGTATGACCTGCCCATCGGCGAGCTGCGCAACTTCCGCCAGCTCCACAGCAAGACCGCCGGCCACCCCGAGGTGGGTATCACCCCCGGCGTGGAAACCACCACCGGCCCGCTGGGCCAGGGCGTCACCAACGCGGTGGGCATGGCGCTGGCCGAAAAGCTGCTGGCGGCCGAGTTCAACCGCGACGGCCACACCATCGTCGACCACCACACCTACGTGTTCCTGGGTGACGGCTGCCTGATGGAAGGCATCAGCCACGAGGCCTGCGCCCTGGCCGGCGCCTGGAAGCTCAACAAGCTGATCGCCCTGTACGACGACAACGGCATCTCCATCGACGGCCAGGTGCAGCCCTGGTTCGTGGACAACACCGGCCTGCGCTTCGCCGCCTACGGCTGGAACGTGATCGGCCCCATCGATGGCCACGACGCCGACGCCGTGGACCGCGCCATCGCCGACGCCAAGAACAAGGTCGACGCGCCCACGCTGATCATCTGCAAGACCCACATCGGCAAAGGCAGTCCCAACCGCGCGAACACCGCCAAGGCCCACGGCGAGCCGCTGGGTGGTGAAGAGATCAGGCTGACCCGCGAAGCACTGGGCTGGACCCACGAGCCCTTCGTGATCCCCAAGGACGTCTACGCCGCCTGGAACGCCAAGGCCGCCGGCAAGGCCGCCGAAGCCGCCTGGAAGGACACCTTCGCCGCCTACAAGGCCGCCTTCCCCGAGCTGGCCAAGGAATTCGTGCGCCGCATGAAGGGCGAGCTGCCCAAGCGGTTTGCCCAGGTGGCGGTGGACGCCGTCGTGGCGGCCCACACCAAGGGCGAGACCGTGGCCAGCCGCAAGGCCAGCCAGATCGCGCTGGAAGCCTTCACCGCCGCGCTGCCCGAGATGCTGGGTGGCAGTGCCGACCTGACCGGCTCCAACCTCACCAACACCAAGGCCACGCCCGCGCTGCGCATCGACCAGGCCGGCGACGTCGTTCGCACGGCCGAAGGCCAGACCGGCCGCCACATCAACTACGGCGTGCGCGAGTTCGGCATGGCCGCCATCATGAACGGCGTGGCCCTGCACGGTGGCTACATCCCCTACGGCGGCACCTTCCTCACGTTCAGCGACTACAGCCGCAACGCCATCCGCATGGCCGCGCTGATGAAGCAGCGCGTGGTGCACGTGTTCACCCACGACTCCATCGGTCTGGGCGAAGACGGGCCCACCCACCAGTCCATCGAACACGCGGCCAGCCTGCGCCTGATCCCCAACCTGGACGTCTGGCGCCCCGCCGACACCGCCGAAACCGCCGTCGCCTGGGCCGTGGCACTGGGCAATGCCAGCAAGCCCACCGCGCTGCTGCTGAGCCGCCAGAACCTGCCCTACCTGCCCAAGGCCGGCCTGGAGGACATCAGCAAGGGCGCCTATGTGCTGGCCGAGCCCAGCGAGGTGGGCCTGAAGAAGAAGGCCCAGGCCGTGATCATCGCCACCGGCTCCGAGGTGCAGCTCGCGCTCAAGGCGCAGGAGCTGCTGGCCAAGGAACACAAGATCGCGGTGCGCGTGGTCTCCATGCCCAGCACCACCACCTTCGACCGTCAGGACAAGGCCTACAAGGCCGCCGTGCTGCCGGCCGGCCTGCCGCGCGTGGCAGTGGAGATGGGGTCCACCGACGGCTGGTGGAAGTACGGCGTGTCCGCCGTGGTCGGCATCGACACCTACGGCGAGTCCGCGCCCGCACCGGTGCTGTTCAAGCACTTCGGCTTCACGCCCGAGAATGTGACCGACACGGTTCGTGCCGTGCTGGCAGCTTAAGTTTTTTCAGGAAACCTTCAGGAGCAACCTCATGACGATCAAAGTGGGCATCAACGGCTTCGGCCGCATCGGCCGCAACGTGCTGCGCAGCGCCATCCAGAACTTCTCGGACATCGAGATCGTGGCCATCAACGACCTGCTCGAGCCCGACTACCTGGCGTACATGCTGCAGTACGACAGCGTGCACGGTCGCTTCAAGGGCACCGTCTCGGTCGAAGGCAACACCCTGATCGTCAACGGCAAGAAGATCCGCCTCACGCAGGAGCGCGATCCCGCCAACCTGAAGTGGAACGAAGTCGGCGCCGATGTCGTCATCGAGTCCACCGGCCTGTTCCTCGACAAGGTCACTGCCCAGAAACACCTGGACGCTGGCGCGAAGAAGGTCATCCTGTCGGCCCCCTCCAAGGACGACACGCCCATGTTCGTGTTCGGTGTGAACCACACCACCTACAAGGGCGAGGCCATCATCTCCAACGCCTCGTGCACCACCAACTGCCTGGCCCCGCTGGCCAAGGTGCTGCACGACAAGTGGGGCATCAAGCGCGGCCTGATGACCACCGTGCACGCCGCCACCGCCACCCAGAAGACCGTGGATGGCCCCTCCAACAAGGACTGGCGCGGTGGCCGTGGCATCCTGGAAAACATCATCCCCAGCAGCACCGGTGCTGCCAAGGCTGTGGGCGTGGTGATCCCCTCGCTCAACAAGAAGCTGACCGGCATGTCCTTTCGCGTGCCCACCTCCGACGTGTCGGTGGTCGACCTCACGGTGGAGCTGGAGAAAGCCGCCACCTACGACGAGATCAAGGCCGAGATGAAGGCGCAGTCCGAAGGCGCGCTCAAGGGCGTGCTGGGCTACACCGAAGACAAGGTGGTGGCCACCGACTTCCGTGGCGATACCCGCACCTCCATCTTTGATGCCGACGCCGGCATCGCGCTGGACGGCACCTTCATCAAGCTGGTGAGCTGGTACGACAACGAGTGGGGCTACTCCAACAAGTGCCTGGAAATGGTGCGCGTGGTGGCCCGGTAAGGCCGGCCACCCATCCGCAAAAGACGCCCTTCGGGGCGTTTTTCTTTGGGGCGTCCGAGGTTTTCATGTGCTGAAAACTTCGAAAATTCAGGTTGAACACGGGAGGCGCCAGGGCGAGACTGTGCGCACAACAACCTGGAGACACGCATGAAGATCGCCTCGTTCGTCCGCGCACTGGCCAGCGCTGCGGGGCTTGGCCTTGTGTTGCAAGGCGCCGCCCTCGCCCAGAGCGACTGGCCCAACAAGCCCGTGCGCATCATCGCGTCCTTCGCGCCCGGCGGCAGCTCCGACCTCGTGGCGCGCCAGCTGGCCCAGCACCTCAGCACCCACTACGGCCAGCAGTTCATCGTCGAGAACCGCGCCGGTGCGGGCGGCAACATCGGCGTGGACGCCGTGGCCAAGGCCGCACCCGATGGCTACACGCTGGGCCTGGCGACCTCGGGCCCGCTGGCCAACAACAAGTCGCTCTACAAGGCCATGCCTTACGACCCCGAGAAGGACCTCACGCCCATCGCGCTGGTGGGCGAGATCCCGCTGGTGATCGCCATCAACCCCGACGTGAAGGCCAACACCCTGGCCGAGTTCGTGGCGCTGAGCAAGGCGGCACCGGCCGCGCTGTCGGTGGCCAACCCCGGCAACGGCACCATCGGCCACCTGGCCACCGAGTACCTGCGCATGACCGCCAGCGCCAAGCTGCAGTCCGTGCCCTACCGCGGCGACACACCGGCCATGGCGGATGCGATGAGCGGCACCGTCAACGCGGTCTCAGCGCCCGTGACCTCGCTGGTGCCCAACATCCAGGCCAACAAGCTGCGTGCTCTGGCCGTCACCGCCAAGACCCGCTTCCCTGGCCTGCCCAACGTGCCCACCGCCAACGAGCAGGGCGTGAACCTGGAGGCCACGGTGTGGAGCGCGGTGGTGGGTCCCGCCGGCCTGCCGCGCAATGTCGTGACCTCGCTGAACCAGGAGATCAACAAGTACATCAGCTCCGCCGAAGGCAAGGCCAAGATGGCCTCGCTGGGGCTGGTGCCGCTGCCCGGCACGCCCGCGCAGCTCAGCGAACAGATGGCCACCGAGGCGGCCAAGTGGAAACGTGTGGTCGAGTCGGCCAAGATCTCGATCGAATGACCGCCTCATGACCCCGATGACAACCGACACGATGGACCCGCTGAAGTTCTATATCGATGGTGCCTGGGTGGACCCGGCCGTGCCGTCCAGGCTGGGGGTGCTCAACCCGGCGACCGAGGAGACGTTCGCCACCATCAGCCTGGGTTCGACCCAGGACGTGGACCGCGCCGTGCGGGCCGCGCGCCGCGCGTTTGTGACGTATTCGGAAACGACCCGCGAGCAAAGGCTGCAGTGGCTGCGCCGCATCGTCGAAGGATTCCGTGCGCGCCTGCCCGAGCTGGCCCGCACCATGACGCTGGAGATGGGCTCGCCCATCACCTTCTCGACCGAACGCCAGGCCACGGTGGCCCTGTTCCACTTCGAGGAAGCCGTGCGCGTGCTGGCCGATTACCCGTTCGAGGAGCGCCTGGGTGTGGGCATCGTGCGGCGTGAGCCCATCGGGGTGTGTGGCCTCATCACGCCTTGGAACTGGCCACTCAACCAGGTGGCCTCCAAGGTGGCGCCCGCGCTGGCCACGGGCTGTACCGTGGTGCTCAAGCCCAGCGAGATCGCGCCGCTGAGCGCCCTGCTGTTCGCCCAGATCGTGCACGAGGCGGGCCTGCCACCCGGCGTGTTCAACCTCGTCAACGGCGACGGCCCCACGGTGGGCCAGGCCATCGCCGCGCACCCGGGCATCGACCTGGTCTCGTTCACCGGCTCCACCACGGCGGGCATACAGGTGGCCAAGCTCGCGGCCGACACCGTCAAGCGCGTGGCGCAGGAGCTGGGGGGCAAGTCCGCCAACATCATCCTGCCCGATGCCGACATCCGTGCGGCGGTGATCGCAGGCGTGCACGCCTGCAACACCAACGCCGGGCAGAACTGCCAGTCGCCCACGCGCATGCTGGTGCCGCGTGCCC
>CALRLO020000005.1:0-112420 GCA_943368755.1 Synechococcus sp. UW140
GGACACCTCCAGCGAATCGCACCCCTTCTACACCGGCACGCAAAAGTCGGTGGACAACATGGGTGGCCGCGTGGAGAAGTTCCGCAACCGCTACGCCCGTACCGCCAAGTAAGCGCCTCCAGAACGCTTCTTGCCCCACAAAAAAGCCGGAGACATCCGGCTTTTTTTGTGCCCGCGCTGTCCTATAGTTGCTTTCCGTGAATCCCCCCACCCCCGCCATCGTTGCGCAGTCGGCCGTGCGCCGCCTGCCCCGTGCGGCCATCTGGCTGTTCTGCCTCGCCTACGTGCTGCCGGGGTTTCTCGGTCGTGAGCCCTGGAAGAACGAAGACGTCACCGCCTACGGCGTGATGCTGGGCATGGCCCGTGGCACCACCGACTGGTTCTGGCCCCAGGTGCTCGGCGAGGTGGTCGACGGCATTGCCCTGCTGCCGTTCTGGCTGGGCGCGCTGGCGATACGGCTGCTGCCCTTTCTGTCACCCGAAATCGCCTCGCGCATACCGTTTGCGCTGCTGCTGGGCGTGACGCTGGCGGCCACCTGGTACGGCGTCTACCACCTGGCCCGTCTGCCACAGGCGCAACCGGTGTCATTTGCCTTTGGCGGCGAGGCACAACCCACCGATTACGCCCGCGCACTGGCCGACGCCGGCCTGCTCGCGCTGCTGGCCTGCCTGGGACTGGCGCAGCTCTCGCACGAGGCCACGCCCGATCTGGCCCGGCTGGGCTTTGCCGCGCTGCTGCTCTACACCTGCGCGCGCCTGGCCTCGCCCACCGACGGCCTGCCCTGGCGCCACCTGCTGCCCTGGGGCGCAGCCGTGCTCGGCCTGGCCCTGAGTGCCGCGCCACGCCAGGCCCTGGTGCTGGCGCTGGGCAGTCTGGCCTGGATAGGCTGGGCCCACCGCTCCCAGGCCAGGCGCCTGATTCCCTGGGCCGCGCTGGCCCTGCTGATCGCCCTGCCCCTGCTGGCCTGGCCCACACCCCCGGTCGCACTGGATCCTGTCGTCCAGGCCGACGGGGCACGCAGCTTCGCCCGGCTGCTGCTGTGGTTCACCTGGCCCGCCTGGCCGCTCGCGCTGTGGACGCTGTGGCGCTGGCGCGCCCAGTGGCAAAGCCCGCACGTGGGACTGCCGCTGTGGAGCGTGCTGGTGGGTGTGGTGTCGTCTTGGGCCCAGGATGGCAGTGACCGGGCGCTGATGCTGGCGCTGCCAGGCCTGGCCTGCCTCGCGGCGTTCGCCCTGCCCACGCTGCGGCGCAGCGTCTCATCGCTGATCGACTGGTTCACCCTGCTGTTCTTCAGCGGTTGCGCCATCGTCATCTGGGTCATCTATGTGGCCATGATGACCGGCGTGCCGGCCAAGCCTGCAGCCAACGTGGCCAAGCTGGCGCCGGCTTTCGTGGCCGAGTTTTCCTTGCCGCTGCTGATACCCGCCCTGCTGGCCACCGCTGCCTGGGCCTGGCTGCTGGCCTGGCGTGTGGGCCGCCACCGCGCGGCCATCTGGAAAAGCCTGGTGCTTCCGGCCGGTGGTGCCACGTTGTGCTGGCTGCTGCTGATGACGCTGTGGCTGCCGCTGCTGGACCACGCCCGCAGCTACGGGCCGATCTCGCGCCAGATCGCGGCCCTCACGACCGATGCACCGTGTGTGCTGGTGCAAGGTCTCACACAGGCGCAGATCACTGGCCTGCAGATACATGGCAACCTCACCCTCACGCGCGACGCCCGCGATGCACGCGGCTGCAACGCGATGCTGGTCACACCCGAAGGCCTGGGCAACCTGAGCGAGCAGGTGACGCTGAGCGACTGGGAGTTTGACCTCACGGTACCCAGGCTGACCGACCGACGCGAGACCCTGCTGCTCTACCGCCGCAGGCATTGACCACCCCCGTGCCGCCATGGGCGCCACCGCGTCCCCGGCCGGTCCCGTTGCACGACAACCAAGTCAGGCCGGAACCACTTCGGACTGTTGCGCCCGCACCCGGCTGGGTGGCACATCGATGCTGAAAGTCGACCCTTTGCCCACCTCGCTGCGCACCGCCATCTGCCCACCGTGCCGTTGGGCCACGTGCTTGACGATGGCCAACCCCAGGCCGGTGCCACCGGTCTCGCGGGAGCGGCTGCGGTCGACCCGGTAAAACCGTTCGGTGAGCCGTGGCAGGTGTTCGGCCGCGATGCCGGGGCCGGTGTCGCTCACCAGGAACTCGGCCCCCCCGTCGGCCTTGAGCCGCCAGCCGGCCTCGATGCGTCCGCCCGGTGGCGTGTAGCGCACCGCATTGCTCATCAGGTTGGACATGGCGCTCAGCCACTCGCTGCGGTTGCCGCTGATGGTGAAGTCGGGGCAGTCCAGCGCCACGATCTCGTGTTGCCCCTGTGCCAGCACCTCGGACAGCGCACGGGCCTCGTGAACCACCTGGCCCAGCAGCTCGCGCGCGGTCACGGTGTCCTGGTGGCCGGGTATGGGGCTGCCCTCCAGGCGGGAGAGCGTCAGCAGGTCGCTCACCACCGTCAGCATGCGGCGCCCCTGCTCGGCCATCAGGCCCAGGTAGCGGCGGCGCTCGTCGTCGTTGAGGTCCAGTGTCTGCATGGTCTCGACAAAGCCGCTGAGCACCGTCAGCGGCGTGCGGATCTCGTGAGAGACGTTGGCCACGAAATCGCGCCGCATCGCCTCGGCCAGCTGCACCGCCGTCACGTCGCGCGTGAGCAGCAGCTTGCGGCCCTTGGCATACGGGTGAATCTGTATGGAGATGCGCTGGATCGCGCTGCCCACCACGCGCCGGCCGATGACGTCGAACTCCTTGCCGAAGTCGCCCTTGCTGAGGTAATCGGCGAAGCCGGGGTCTCGCACCAGGTTCTTGATGTACTGGTGCACATCCTTTTGTGGGTCCACGCCCAGGTGCTGGGCCGCCGTGAGGTTGCACCACTCGATGGCGTTGCGCTGGTCCAGCAGGATCACGCCATTGGGCGAGGCCTGTATGGCGGCGAGAAACTCCTCCAGCCGCGCTTCGCTGGCCTGTGCATGCCGCTGCAGCTTCTTGATGTTGCGCCGCATCTGGTCGGCAATGTCGCCCCAGACCAGCGGTAGGCGCGGTGCGGGCCGGCCGTCGGCGGCCACCTCCAGCCAGCGCATCAGACGGGCCGTGCGCAACCCGTCGATGACCATCCACAGCAAGGCGCCCCCCAGGGCCCCCACCACCGCACCGAGCGCCGAATCCGCATCCCAGCCGGGGGCCGCTCCGAGCAGCACCAGCAGCAGCAGTTCGAACGTGCGGCGGATCATGCCGATGCCGGCTCCGGCCCACGGGGCTTGGTTGCGGCCGCCGCAGCCTGCGCGGTCAGGCGGTAGCCGGCACCCCGCACGGTCTCGATCATGCCGCCTGCCGCACCCAGCGACTCGCGCAGGCGCTTGATGTGGACATCCACGGTGCGCTCCTCGATGAACACGTGGTCGCCCCAGATCTTGTCGAGCAGCGACGCACGGGTGTGCACCCGTTCCGCGTGTTTCATGAGGTAGTGCAGCAGCTTGAACTCGGTCGGTCCGACCTTGAGTTCGCGGCCTTCGTGGGTCACACGGTAGGTGGCGGCATCGAGCTGCAGCGCACCGACCTGCACCGAGTCGTTCACGATCTCGGGTGCGCGGCGGCGCAGCACGGCGCGGATGCGGGCCAGCAGCTCCTGCGTGGAGAACGGCTTGGTGACGTAGTCGTCGGCCCCGGCATCCAGGCCCTGCACCTTGTCGGACTCGTCGCTGCGCGCGGTCAGCATCAGGATGGGAATGCCTTTGGTGCGCTCGTTGCGCCGCCAGCCACGCGCCAGCGAGGCCCCGCTTTCTCCCGGCAGCATCCAGTCGAGCAGGATCACGTCGGGCAGGACCGCATCCACCTCGCGCTGCGCCGCCACGCCGTCGAACACGACCGTGGGGGCGAAGCCGTTGTGGCGCAGGTTGACGGCGATCAGCTCGGCGATCGCCGGTTCGTCCTCGACCACGAGCACGCGGGGCAGCTTCCTCATTTGACGGTCGACTCCAGCTTCTCGATTGCGACGTGGCGCACGTCTTCGCCCTTGACGATGTAGATGATGACCTCGGCAATGTTCTTGGCGTGGTCGCCGACGCGCTCGATCGCCTTGGCCAGGAACAGCAGGTCCAGGCTGGGCGAGATGGTGCGCGGGTCCTCCATGATGTAGGTGATCAGCTTGCGCAGGAAACCGTCGTACTCGTCGTCGATCTCGTGGTCCTGCTTGATGATGGCCAGCGCGGCCTGGGTGTCCAGCCGGGCGAAGGCATCGAGCGACTTGCGCAGCACGGCCGACACCAGGTTGGCCGCCACCCGCAGCTCCGAGGCCGGCAGCGCGCGGTGGGCACCGCTGGCGACGATGGACTTGACCATGCGGGCCATCTTGGTGATCTCGTCACCGGCACGCTCGAGGTTGGCCGTGGTCTTGGAAACCGCGATCAGCAGGCGCAGGTCGCGCGCGGTGGGCTGGCGCCGGCCGATCACCGACGAGATGTCGTGGTCGATCTGGACTTCCATCTGGTTGACGCGGTTCTCGGCCTCGATGACCTGGTCGGCCACTTCGGCGTTGAACTCGGTGAGCGCATAGAGCGCGCTGCGCAGCTGGGACTCCACCAGGCCACCCATCTCCATCACCCGCGAGGAGATGTCGTTGAGCTCGGCGTCGAACTGGCTGGAAAGGTGCTTGTCGGTCATGGTCTGCCTCCTGGCCTGTTGTCGGGTCAGCCGAAACGGCCGGTGATGTAGTCTTCGGTCTCGGTGCGCTGGGGCTTGAAGAAGATCTGCTCGGTGTCGCCGAACTCGATCAGCTCGCCCAGGTACATGTAGGCGGTGTAGTCGCTGCAGCGGGCCGCCTGCTGCATGTTGTGGGTCACGATGGCGATGGAGTAGTCGCTTTTCAGCTCATGCACCAGCTCTTCCACCTTGCCGGTGGAGATCGGGTCGAGCGCCGAGGTGGGCTCGTCCAGCAGCAGCACCGAGGGCTTGACCGCCACGCTGCGGGCAATGCACAGACGCTGCTGCTGGCCGCCGGAGAGCGACAGGCCGCTCTGGCCCAGCTTGTCCTTGACCTCGTTCCACAGCGCCGCCTTGGTCAGCGCCCATTCCACGCGGTCGTCCATGTCGCTCTTGCTCAGGTTTTCATAGAGCTTCACGCCGAAGGCGATGTTGTCGTAGATGGACATGGGAAACGGCGTCGGCTTCTGGAACACCATGCCGATGCGAGCGCGCAGCAGGTTCAGGTCCTGCCTGGCATCCAGGATGTTCTGGCCGTAGAAGTTGATCTGCCCTTCCGCACGCTGGCCCGGATATAGGCTGTACATGCGGTTGAGCGTGCGCAGCAGCGTGGACTTGCCACAGCCCGACGGGCCGATGAAGGCAGTCACGCGCTTTTCGGCGATGTCCATGCTGACGTTCTTCAGACCCTGGAACTTGCCGTAGAAGAAATTGAGGTTGCGCACCTCGATGGCGTTGCGGGTCTCGATGGCGGTAGCGGTCATGTGAGGGCTCCAGAAACGGGTATCGGGTCGCGGGAATCAGCCGTTCGCCTTGTCGCGGAAGAACACGCGGGCAACGATGTTGAGCACCAGCACGGTCATGGTGATGATGAGCGCGCCGCCCCAGGCCAGACGTATCCAGTTGTCATAGGGGCTCATGGCGAACTGGAAGATCACCACGGGCAGGTTCGCCATGGGCTTGCCCATGTCGGTGCTGAAGAACTGGTTGTTGAGCGCCGTGAACAGCAGCGGAGCGGTCTCGCCGCTGATGCGGGCCACGGCCAGCAGCAGGCCCGTGATCACACCGCTCTTGGCCGCGCGCAGCGTGACCATGGTGGCCACCTTCCAGCGTGGCGCGCCCAGCGCGAACGCGGCCTCGCGCAGGCTGCCGGGCACCAGGCGCAGCATGTTCTCGGTGGTGCGCACCACCACAGGGATGGCGATCAGCGCCAGCGCCAGGCTGCCGGCATAACCCGAGAAGTTGCCGAAGGTGGCCACAGCAATCGCGTAGACGAACAGGCCCAGCACGATGGAGGGTGCCGACAGCATGATGTCGGTCACCATGCGGGTGAACTCGGCGGTCTTGCTGGTGTCGCCGTATTCGGCCAGGTAGACGCCGGCCAGGATGCCAATGGGCGTGGCCACCAGCACCGACAGGCCTACGATCATGGCGCTGCCGACCAGGGCATTGCGCAGACCACCGCCTTCCGAGCCGGGCGCAGGCGTGTCTTTGGTGAACAGGTTCCAGTCCAGGGCCGACAGGCCGTTGGAGAAGAGCACGTAGAGGATCCACAGCAGCACCGTCAGACCCAGCGCCATGGCCAGCATGGACAGCGTGAGACCGATGGCGTTGGAGCGGCGGCGGCCGGCGTAGAGTTTGCGGTTGAATTCCATCTCGGCGCTCCGTTTACAGGCCTTTGGCGCGCTCGGCGCGAACGATCATCCACTTGGCCAGCGCCAGCACCACGAAGGTGATGACGAACAGCACCAGGCCGAGCGCGAACAGCGTGGAGAAGTGCAGTCCCTCGGCCTCGCCGAACTCGTTGGCCAGCGCGGAGGCGATGGAGGTTCCCGGCGAGAACAGCGAGCCGGGCATGCGGTTGGCGTTGCCGATCACGAAGGTCACGGCCATGGTTTCGCCCAGGGCACGCCCCAGGCCCAGCATGACGCCGCCGATCACGCCCTTCTGGGTGTACGGCAGCACCACCTTGCGCACCACCTCCCAGGTGGTGCAGCCCAGGCCATAGGCCGATTCGCGCAGGATGGCGGGCGTGATCTCGAACACGTCGCGCATCACCGCCGCAATGAAAGGCAGCACCATGAAGGCCAGGATGATGCCGGCCGCCATGATGCCCAGGCCGTTGGGCGCACCGCCAAACAGCCAGCCCACCAGCGGCATGCCACCCAGCATGGCCTGCAGGGGCACCTGCAGGTAATCGGCGAACAGGGGGGCAAAGATGAACAGGCCGAACATGCCGTAGATGATGGACGGCACGGCCGCCAGCAGCTCGATGGCGGTGCCCAGCGGGCGACGCAGCCAGACCGGGCAGGTTTCAGTGAGGAACAGCGCGATGCCGAAAGCCAGCGGCACCGCGATCAGCATGGCAATGCCCGCGCTGGCCAGCGTACCGACGATGGCGATGGCGGCGCCGAAATCCTCGTTGACGATGTCCCATTCGACATGCCAGAGGAACTTCAGGCCAAAGGTCTTGAAGGTGGGCCAGGCGTTGTAGAACAGCGAGGCGATGATGCCCAGCAGGGCCACCAGCACCAGCAGCGAGAACGCCTGCGTGACACGGTGGAAAAAGATGTCCTGCCAGTGCTGGCGACGTGCAATGGCCTGCATGTCGCTGCCGCTGCGCTCGGCCGGTGCGGTCAGGCCGGTGTTGTCCATGCTTGTCATGGTGGTCTCGGTACTCATGAGGGGTTCCCCCGACTCCGTATTTGTAACCGCAATGTCATGAAAAGACACCCACCGGCGGCCTCGAAGCCGACCCGGGGGTGTCCGAAGGGTTCAAACGGCCCTTACTTGGTTTTGATGGCGGACCACACCTTGGTACGGATGTCGGCGGCCACGCTGTCGGGCATGGGCACGTAGTCCAGATCCACGGCGGCCTGCTTGCCGTTCTTGAAGGCCCATTCGAAGAACTTGAGGACCTCGGCGGACTCGGCCTTGTTGGACGGGTCCTTGTACATCAGGATGAACGAGGCGGTGCTGATGGGCCAGCTGTCCTTGCCCTTGGCGTTGACCATGGACACGCCCATGCCGGGCACGCTGAACCAGTTCACGCCTGCGGCAGCGGCGGCAAAGGTCTTGTCGTCGGGGGAGACGAAGTTGCCATCGGCGTTCTGCAGGGCCATGTGGGGGATGTTGTTTTTCTTGGCGTAGGCGTACTCCACGTAGCCGATGGAGCCCTTGACGCGGCTCACGTTGGCAGCGACGCCTTCGTTGCCACGGCCACCCACCGAGGTGGAGGCTGGCCACTTGACAGCAGCACCCTTGCCCACCGTGTCGGCCCAGTCCTTGCTGACGGCGCTCAGGTAGTCGGTGAAGTTGAAGGTCGTGCCAGAGCCGTCGGCGCGGTGCACCACGGTGATGGCCTGGCTGGGGAAGGTCTTGCCCGGGTTCAGTGCGGCGATCTTGGGATCGTTCCAGTTGGCGATCTTGCCCATGAACATCTCGGCCAGCACGGTGCCGTTGATGCGGACATCACCGGGCTTGAAACCCTCGAGGTTGAACACCGGCACGGTGCCGCCGATGATGGCGGGGAACTGCACCATGCCGTCCTTGTCGAGCTCGGCGCCGGCCACGGGGGCATCGGTCGCACCAAAAGCGACCGTCTTGGCGCGGATCTGGCGGATGCCGCCGGACGAGCCGATGGACTGGTAGTTCAGGCCGGTGCCGGTCTGGGCCTTGTACAGCTCGGCCCACTTCGCGTAGATCGGGAACGGGAAGGTGGCGCCAGCGCCGGTGATGTCGGCTGCCAGGGCAGAACCCATGGCCACGGTGGCCAGGGCAGCAGCGGCAACAGACTTGAGGAAGGTACGTTTGGTCGACATGGCAAAACCCTTTCAATGGGTGACAACGGAAGAACACGACGGACTGTAGGCAGCCTCTGTGACAGCCATGTGACAGTCATCGAGACGCTACAAATCCCCGGTCTGACCCGGTTCCGGCGCCTGGGATGCGCCACAATCGCCGCTCAGCTTCCCCGCATTCCAGCATGCAAAACGGCACCCTGCTCGCCGCTGTCGACCTCGGTTCGAACAGCTTCCGCCTCGAAATCGGCCGCTACCACTCCGGTCACATCGAACGCGTCGAATACCTCAAGGAAACCGTGCGCCAGGGCGCCGGCCTGGACGACACCAAAAACCTCAGCACCCAGGCCATGGAGCGCGGCTGGGCCTGCCTGGCCCGTTTTGGCGAGCGGCTTCGGGGGTTCCGGCGGCAGCAGGTGCGGGCCGTGGCCACCCAGACGCTGCGCGAGGCCGGCAACCGCGACGCCTTCCTGGCCCGGGGCTGCGAGCTGCTGGGTTTTCCCATCGACGTGGTCTCGGGCCATGAGGAAGCCCGGCTGATCTACCAGGGCGTCACCCGGCTGCTGCCGCAGTCCGACGAGCGCCGGCTGGTGGTCGACATCGGCGGGAGGTCCACCGAGATGATCCTGGGCCAGGGCTATGAAGCCCGGCGCATGGAGTCCTACCACCTGGGCAGCGTTTCGTGGTCCACCCGCTTTTTCGGTGGCGATGGCGTGTTCACGCCAGCGGCGTTCCGCACCGCCGAGGTGGCGGCACAGGCCGTGCTGGACGAAGCCCTGGAGCTGTTCCCGCGCGACGCCTGGGACACGGCCTACGGATCCTCCGGCACGGTGGGTGCGGTGGCCGACGCGCTGGAAGCCAACGGCTGGCCCGCCGGCGTGGTCACCCGCGATGGGCTGGACTGGCTGCTGGGCCGGCTGCTGCGCGCCGGCAGCGCCGCTGCGCTCAAGATGGATGGCATCAAGGACGACCGCCGCCCCGTCATCGGTGGCGGCGTAAGCGTGCTGCGCGCGCTGTTCGACCTGTTCGGCATCGATCAGATGCACCCCACCGCCGGTGCCTTGCGCCACGGCGCGCTGTACGACCTGATCGCCCGTGAACACGACGGCGCCGACGTGCGCGCCCGCACCGTGGGCTGGCTGGCCGGCCGCTTTGGTGTCGACGCCAACCAGGCGGCACGTGTAGGCCGGGTCGCCACCCGGCTGTTTGCCCAGATCGCCACGCCGGACCCCCTGGCCGGTCGTTACTCGCAGAAGCTGGACTGGGCGGCGCGGCTGCACGAGATCGGCGCCAGCATCTCGCACGACAACGCCCACCGCCACGGCGCCTACATCCTCGACCATGTGGACGCACCCGGCTTTTCCCTGCCCGAGCTGCACCGCATGAGCCAGCTGGTGCTGGGGCAGCGCGGCAAGCTGCGCAAGCTGGACAACGTGCTGGACGACGAACTGTTCGCCAAGCAGCTGGTCTGCCTGCGCCTGGCGGTGCTGCTGTGCCACGCCCGCCGTGACCCGGAAGACGCCGGGCTGGGCCTCACTTTCCGTGCACCCGACTTCCACCTCACGGCGTCGCCCGGCTGGGCGGCGCGTTACCCGCAGTCGGCCCTGCTGCTGCAGGAAGAAGCACTGGCCTGGCAGAAGTCGCCCTGGCGCCTGTCGGTCACGCTGGACTGAGCCTCAGACGCTGCGCGGACCGGACGGGCTTCGTCCGCAGGCTTCACATGGCTCAAGGGAGCGGGTACGTCACCCTGCCCCGCAATGCGGCGGCGGAACAGGTCGGTGCGGGCCAGCAGAATGGTGGTCACCGGCACCGTGAGCGACAGGAAGATGATGATCAGCCAGGCATGCAGCGACAGCCGCTGCTCCTGGAACGAAAAGTACAGGATGCTGGCCAGCGTGACGCACCAGGCCGAGAAACTGAACGCCAGCGCAGGCGGGTGCATGCGCTGGAAAAAGCTCTTGAAACGCACCACACCCACGGCGGCCGCAAGCGTGAAGATGCCACTGAGCACCAGCAGCAGCGCCACCGGCACCTCGATCCACAACGACAAGGGCTCGTTCATTCGATCACCTCCCCGCGCAGCAGGAACTTGGCCATGGCCGCCGAGCTGATGAAACCGAAGATGGCGATCAGCAACGCGGCCTCGAAGTACATGCTGCTGCGGTAGCGGATGGCCAGCACCATCAGGATCAGCATGGCTATGGTGCAGACCAGGTCCATGGCCAGCACCCGGTCCTGGGCTGTGGGCCCGCGCAGCAGACGCAGCAGCGACAGCGCCATGGCCAGCACGTAACAGGCCAGCGCAAACACGATGGCAGCGAACAGCAGCGTGCTCATTCGAAGATCTCCATCAGGGGTTGTTCGTAGCGCGCCTTGATCAGCGCGACCTCGGCCTCGGCGTCGTGCATGTCGAAGATGTGAACCAGCAGACGGCTGCGGTCCAGCGCGATCTCGGACCAGATGGTGCCCGGTATCACGCACATGATGGCCGCCAGCACCGCCAGACCATTGGGGTCTCGCAGATCAAGGGGCACGGTGACAAAACCGCCCTGGGGGATGCGGTCGCCGCGCGCCAGCGTGCCCAGCAGCACGCGCACGTTCCACACGATCACGTCGCGCCCCACCACGACGAACAGCCTGAGAGCCACCCACGGCCTTTGAAACCGCACCGGCGTCGGCCGCAGCGACTGCGTGAACAGCGGCACGCCCACGCCCAGCAAAATGGCCATGAGCCACTGTCCCAGCCCGTAGGAGCTGTTGAGCACCAGCCACAGCGCGATCAGCGCCAGCGACAGCAGCGGTGCGGGAAACAGGCGCCTGATCATGGTCGGGCCTCCAGCCGTTCGGTGTTGGTGGGGGCTGTGCGGGGTCGGGTGGACATCACCGCGTTCACGTAGTTCTGCGGTTCGTAAAGGCGCACGGCGGCCTCGCGGGTGTAGCGCAGCAGCGGCTCGGCGCGCACGGTGAACAGCACGCACAACCCGATCAGCAGCGCGATGGGCAGGTACTCGGCCACCCGCAGCAGCGGCGGGATGCGCCCCTGCGGCGACCAGAAGAAACGCATGCCGGCGCGCGACAGCGCCACCAGCGAAAACAGACCCGAAACGATCACCACACCCAGCACCAGCCAGGCCATAGGCGCCACCGCCCCCGGCGCCACCAGCAGGGCCGACAGCATGGCGAACTTGCCGATGAAGCCCGACAGCGGCGGCAACCCCGCCAGCAGCAGCACACAGCCCATGAACGCCAGACCCAGCAACACGGTGGAGGCCGGCATGGCGCGCCCGATGAGCAGTTCCTCATCGTCATCCAGGTTCGCGCCTTCGGCAAGCTCCAGCGCGGCCAGGGGAAACGGCAGGTGGTCTTCCTCGTCTTCCGGCGCCCGCAGGGAATTGGGGTCTGCCGCGCGCGAACGGTCCATCAGCTCGGCCAGCAGGAAAAACGCCGCCACCGCAAAGGTGGAAGTGGGCAGGTAGTACAGCGCACCGGCCGTGACGTCGGGCCGGGCCAGGCCAAAGGCTGCCATCAGCGTGCCCGACGAGACGATGACCGCGAAACCGGCCAGCCGTGCCGGCCGCTGCGAAGCCAGCATGCCGAACGCACCAAACGCCAGCGTGGCCAACCCGCCCCAGAGCAGCCAATCGGAGCCGAACCCGGCGGAGGGCCCCGCATCTGAAGAGAACACCAGCGTGGACAGGCGCAGCAGCACATACAGCCCGACCTTGGTCAGCAGCGCAAAGATGGCGCCCGAGGGTGCGCTGGCACTCGAATACGCGGGCACCAGCCAGAAATTGAGCGGCCACACCGCCGCCTTGGCCAGGAAGGCCACCGCCAGGATGGCGCACCCTGCGTGCAGCAGCGCGCGGTCGGCCTCGGCCACGCCGGGCATGCGGGCTGCGAGGTCGGCCATGTTGAGGGTGCCGGTGACGCCGTAGATCATGGCGGCGCCCACCAGGAACAGCGACGAGGCCACAAGGTTGATGGCCAGGTAGTGCAGGCCCGCCTTCACACGTGCCGGGCCCGAGCCATGCAGCAGCAGGCCATAGGAGGCGGCCAGCATGACCTCGAAGAACACGAACAGGTTGAACAGGTCGCCGGTGAGAAAGGCCCCGTTGATGCCCATCAGCTGAAACTGGAACAGCGGGTGGAAATGCGCACCCGCCTTGTGCCAGCGCGCCACGGCAAACAGCAACGCCATCAGGGCCACCACCGCCGCCACCAGCAGCATCAGGGCGGAGAGGCGGTCGAGCACCAGCACGATGCCGAACGGCGCCTCCCAGTTGCCCACCAGATAGACGCTGAAGGCGCCGGCGAGCGCGTCGTCCTTGGCCCACAGCACCAGCAGCACCGCCACCGCCACGTTGACCAGTGTGGCCGTCAGGCCCAGCGTGGCCTTGAGGTTGCGCCGGCGCTCACCCCACAGCAGCATGGCGCAGGCGGCCACCAGCGGCACCAGCACCGGTGCGGCCAGCAGGTGCGGCATCAGGTTGTCCTGAACCCATTGCATCAGGGTCATTCAGCGTCCCCCTGCCCGTCCACGTGGTCGTTGCCGGAGAAACCGCGTTGCGCCAGCAGCACCACCAGGAACAGCGCCGTCATGGCAAAGCCGATCACGATCGCGGTGAGCACCAGCGCCTGCGGCATCGGGTCGGCGTAGTGCGCCAGGTCGGTGGGCACGCCGGCGGCCAGCACCGGTTCGCTGTCGACCGCGAGGCGCCCCATGCTGAAGATGAACAGGTTGACGCCGTAGGACAGCAGGCAAAGCCCCATGATGACCTGGAAGGTGCGTGGGCGCAGCAGCAGCCAGACGCCACACGCCACCAGCACGCCAATGGCCGCAGCCAGAACGGTTTCCATCAGGTGTCCTCCCCCGGTTGGCGGGCGCGCAACGGCTTGCGGTGGCCACGCACCGACTGGTGGCCCAGCGCCGTCAGGATGAGCATGGTCGCGCCCAGCACCAGCGCGAACACGCCGATGTCGTAGAACAGCGCGCTGGCCACGTGCAGCTCGCCGATCAGCGGCAGGTGCAGGTGGGCAGTGTGGGTCGTGAGGAAGGGGTAGCCAAAGCCCAGCGCGCCCAGGCCCGTGGCCGTGGCCAGCAGCAGGCCGGTAGCAATCCAGCGCTGTGGCATGAGGCGCATGTTGGCTTCCACCCACTGCGTGCCCGACACGATGTACTGCAGGATGAAGGCGGTGGACAGCACGAGGCCGGCCACAAAACCGCCACCCGGCTCGTTGTGCCCGCGCATGAAGAGGTAGACCGCGATCACCGCCGCAATGGGCAGCACCAGGCGCACCAGCACGGCCGGCACCATGAGGTAGCCCACGGCGGTGTCCTCGGCCAGCTGGGGGTTCACCAGATCGGTGTCCAGGTCGGCCGGCACGGCGCGCTGCTGCGGCGTCAGCTCGGCGCTTTCCGGTGCCGGACGGAAACGCCGCAACAGGGCATAGACCGTCAGCGCCACCACACCCAGCACCGTGATTTCGCCCAGCGTGTCGAAGCCGCGGAAGTCCACCAGCATCACGTTGACCACGTTGGTGCCACCGCCCTCGGGCAACGCACGCTCCAGGAAAAACGGCGACAGGCTTTGCGGGAAGTTGCGCGTCATCAGCGCGTAGGACAACACGGCCATGCCCCCGCCGGCCACCAGGGCCAGCACCAGGTCGCGCGTGCGGCGTCCCTTGGCGCGCAGGCGCTCGCCCAGCGGCGCGCGTTCATCCGCCTCTTCAATGCGCTTGGGCAGCCAGCGCAGCCCCAGCAGGATCAGCACCGTGGTCACGGTCTCGACCGACAGCTGGGTGAGCGCCAGGTCGGGCGCGGAGAACCAGGCGAAGGTGATCACGGTGGCGAGACCGGCCACGCTCATCAGGGCCAGTGCGGTCAGGCGGTGGTACTTGGCCTGCCAGGCCGCACCGATGGCCGCCCCCACACCCACTAGCCACAGCAGCGCGAACATGGGCGAGAAAGTCAGCGGCGGCCTGTCGCCCCGCGACAGGCTGGTGCCCGCCAGCCACAGCGGCACCGCGGCCAACACCAGCGTGGCCAGCACCAGCAGCAGCAGCTGGGGCTGCAACCGGCGGGTGCCCAGGCGACGCAGCACCCAGCGGCTGAGTCCGCTCACGAAAGCCAGCACGGCCTCGAACACCCGCTTGCCGCTCAAGCGCCCGAGCAACGGGGCTCGGGTGATGCGCCCGCGGCCCAGCGGGCCACGCAGCAGCAGGTACAGCGCAATACCACCGGCCAGCGCCACCAGGCTCATCACCAGCGGGGTGTTGAAACCATGCCAGACCGCGAGGCTGAATTCGGGCAGCTGGCCACCCACCACCGGCGCCGCCGCCGTCGACAGGATGGCCTGGATGGACCAGTGTGGCAGCACCCCGACCACGAGGCAGGCGAGCACCAGCAGTTCCACCGGCACGCGCATCCAGTGGGGAGGCTCGTGGGGCACACGCGGCAGGCCGTTGCATTCGTCAGGGCCGAAGAACACGTCCACCGTGAAGCGCAGCGAGTAGGCCACGCTGAACATGCCGGCCACCACGGCAGCCACCGGCAGCACGCGCTCGAACCAGGGTGCGGCCGTGACGAACACCGCCTCGGAGAAGAACATCTCCTTGGAGATGAAGCCGTTGAGCAGCGGCACCCCCGCCATGGCCGCGCTGGCCACCATCGCCAGCGTGGCGGTGATGGGCATGTAGCGGCGCAGGCCCGACAGGCGCCGGATGTCGCGCGTGCCGCTCTCGTGGTCGATGATGCCGACCGCCATGAACAGCGACGCCTTGAAGGTGGCGTGGTTGATGATGTGAAACACCGCCGCCACCGCCGCCAGCGGGCTGTTGAGTCCCAGCAGTGTGGTGATCAACCCCAGGTGCGAAAGCGTCGAGTACGCCAGCAGGCCCTTGAGGTCGTGCTGGAAGATGGCGATGAAGCCGCAGATGAGCAGCGTGGCCAGGCCGGTGCCCGAGACGACCCAGAACCACTGGTCGCTGCCGGCCAGCGCCGGCCACAGCCGCGCCAGCAGGAACACACCCGCCTTGACCATGGTGGCCGAGTGCAGGTAGGCCGACACCGGCGTGGGAGCGGCCATGGCATGGGGCAGCCAGAAGTGGAAGGGAAACTGCGCACTCTTGGTCAGCGCCCCCAGCAGCACCAGCACCAGCGCAACGCTGTAGAGCGGGTGGGCGCGGATGAGATCGCCGGCCTTGAGCACCACGTCCAGGTCGTAGCTGCCGACGATGTGACCCAGCACCAGCACACCGGCCAGTAGCGCCAGCCCCCCTGCCCCGGTCACGGTCAGCGCCATGCGGGCGCCACGCCGTGCGTCCTTGCGGTGGTGCCAGTAGCCGATCAGCAGGAACGAGAACACGCTGGTGAGTTCCCAGAACACCACCAGCTGTACCAGGTTGCCCGAGAGCACCACGCCGGTCATGGCCCCCATGAAGGCCAGCAGGAAAGCAAAGAAGCGGGGTACCGGATCGGCCGGCGACATGTAGTAGCGCGCGTACAGCACCACCAGCGAGCCGATGCCCAGCACCAGCATCGCGAACATCCACGAGAAGCCGTCGAGGCGCAGCACCAGGTTCACGCCCAACGAAGGCAGCCATGCGATCTCCTGGCGCAGCACGGCGCCGGCCGACACCTCGGGGAAGTACATCGCCACCTGCACCGCGCAGAACAGCGCAATCGCACCGGCCAGGGTCGATTCGGTGTTGCGCGCGTTCGCGGGCAGCAGCGCCGCAAGCAGGCTGCCCAGAAACGGCAGGGCGATGAGCGTGACCAGGGGAAAGGACATAGGCAATCGATTTTACGGACTCGATAGCCCCATGCCTGCCTAAACCCCTACATACCCGGCTGAGGTCTGCTCAGCAACCGAAGTGCGGCACTTGCCTATGGCGCCAGAAGCACCTGCCCCAATCTCATTCGTCGCCGACGCTCAGGGCCTTGTCGACAGCCTCCTGCAACTGGCGCTGCGTTACTGCGGGGTCGTATTCATCCCCGATGCCCGGGGGGATAGGTGGATGCTCACGCAGGGTTTGATCAAAACTCATGATCATTTTCCGCATGGGGCCGCGAACCCAACCATCCTCCATCGCAACATCCGTCTCCTCCTTGGGGTCACGCTTGATGTTGAACAGCCACGGTGTTTCCAGATGCCGGGTGCCTTGATTAGGCTCGCTCTCAAAAACGAAATGAAGCTTCCAGTGGCGCCACTTCACCGCTCGCAGCTCGCTCTTGATGTAGAAAAGAAAGCCTTCACGGGCGGATTTGTCGGTCTGCCCCGTCCACCAGTCCAGTTGGTTGACACCGTCGATGGGACGGTCAGTGGGAAGCAGCGCCTGCCCTGCACTGGCGATGGTGGCATACAGGTCGGTGACGTGAACGACGTCGTCGCTCACCTGGCCAGCCTTGACCCGCCCAGGCCAGCGCACGATCAGGGGAACCCGCAGCCCCCCCTCCATGGCGGTGTGATAGGTGCCGCTCCAGGGACCTGCGGTGCCCCGCCAGGGCCGCCTGAACTCGGGACCGTTGTCGCTGGCAAAAATGAACAACGTGTCGTCGCGCAGCCCGAGCTCATCGATGGCATCCAGGATCTGTCCGACGCGGTGGTCCATTTCAATCATGGCATCGGCGAAATCGCCAACCGCGCTGCGCCCGCAGAAATCTGGGTGCGGCAGGGTCGGGAAGTGCAAGTGCGTGAGCGGCACGTAGGCGAAGAACGGTTGTTCCGCCGCCTGCTGGCGACGCATGAAGTTGATCGTCCTGTCGGTCAGCTCGCTGTCGATCAGCCGCCGCTTGGCCAGATCATAGACAGCCACGTTTTTTGCAGCTTGCCCAGCGAAGCCTTCCATGACGTAGGGCACGTCAACCACGGTGGAGTCAAAGCCCGGCGAACTGGTGAACAAAGTTTCGTTGGTGGTCCGCGGTATGCCGTACCACTCGTCAAATCCCCGCTGATGGGGGAACCGCCCCTCCCGGTCACCCAGGTGCCACTTGCCAAACATGCCTGTGGCATAACCCGCATCTTTCAAAAGCTGGGGCAAGGTGCGCTCCCAGGGATGAATGCCCTGCGGAAGCCCGGCTGGTACGGACTGCAACGCACCTGTGCGGATGGGGTGGCGACCGGTCATGAGGGCCGAGCGGGTAGGCACACAGTCGCTCTCCACATTGAAATTCAGAAACCGCATCCCCTCTTGGGCCAGAGCGTCGATGCGGGGGGTCGGGGCGCCCCGCAGCGAGCCACCTCCATAGCAACCGAGCTCGCCCCAACCCAGGTTGTCAGCCAGTACCAAAACGATGTTGCAGGGCTTTGCCGCGCTGTTCATGTTCACTCCAACGAAATCTTGCGTTCTTTGATGAGCTTGGCCCAGCGTTCACGCTCTTCGAGGATGCGTTGCTGAAAGGCTTCGGGCGTGGCGGTGCTGATATCCATCGCGGCCGCCGCCAATTTCTGCTTGACCTCAGGTTCAGCCAAGGTGTCGAGCACGCTGGCCCTCGCTTTGGCCAGAACAGACGCGGATGTCCCCTCCGGAGCAAACAGGGCGGACCACTGGGCGACATCCACGTCAGGCGCCCCGCTTTCTGCCAGAGTGGGGGTGTCGGGCAGCATCGGCGAGCGCTTGCGCGTGCTCACCGCCAGCGCGACCAGCCGACCGGCCTTGATGTGCGGCAGAACGGCAGCTGCGCCCAACACCGCGACGGTCACCTGCCCCGCCAAAACGTCATTCACCGCCTGGCCGCCGCCTTTGTACGGCACATGCAGCAAGTCGATACCCATCTGCTGGGAGAAAAGCTCACCGACCAGATGTTGGATCGACCCTTGCCCGGAAGTCGCGTAGGACACCTGGTTGGGTTTGGCTTTGCCCAATGCCTGAAGGTCTTTGATGGTCTTTAGGCCTGAGGATGGCGCGGTGACCAACACAATGGGTTGGGTCGATAGCGGAGCGACCGGCACAAAAGTCTTGCTCAGGTCCCAGGGTGTTGTGCGGAACAACGGCAGCAGCGACACCGAATCTGATGCCAGCAAGAACGTGTGCTGGTCTTTGGGCGCCCGCAGCACGGCCTCAACGCCCAACGCACCGTTGGCGCCTGCCTTGTTTTCGACCACCACCGACTGACCGAGGCGTTTGCGCACCCCCTCAGCCACGACGCGGGCGGCAACGTCGTTGGAGCCGCCCGGTGGGAAAGGCACCACAAAACTCAGAGATTTGACCGGCCAATCCTGGGCGTTCGCGCTCTGCGTCGGCCATATGAACGCCAGCGACGCGCTCAGCGAAACCACAATGGCCTGGCGCCTTGACTGACTGTCTACCTGGGTATGCATTTGAGGTGCTCCGTCGTGGAAATACGGAAAGTCTATCGACGCGAATTCAGTCAATTAGCAATTGTTTTTAAGATGGCATCAGTTTTTACTGAACTTACTTTGGGGTGGTACCCATGCCCAGACTGGATCAACTCCGGGTTCGTCAACTCAAATTCTTGGGACTGATTGCGTCTCTGGGGTCCTTGGCTGCCACAGCTGAGCACCTGTCCATGACGCCATCCGCCGCGAGCATGATGCTCAAGGAAATTGAAGGCATCTTCGGAGCCAAGTTGTTTCGGCGGGTCGGCCGGGGCATGGTGCCTACAGAACAAGGCTTGGCGCTGCTGCCGCGTTGCCAGACCGTGCTGGGCGAGGTGGATGCGATGGGCGCTTCGCTGGTCGAAGCCCGGCAACCTTTGCTGCGCCTGGGTGCGTTTCCCCACACCACCACCACCGTGCTGCCCGAGATCGTCCGATGCCTGACTTCTCAGGCGCCCGCCTGGCGTGTGCACCTGTATCACCACAGCGCAGACCATTTGCTGCAACTGCTGCTGGAGGGAAGAATCGATGTGCTTCTGGGGCGTCTGCCCAGCCATGTCGGCAGCGCCGCCCCCGTGGACGATCTGGCGCAACAGGTGCTGTACCAGAGCGAGCTGTCACTGGTAGCGCGCAAACGCCACCCGCTGGCAGGGGAATCCGAACTGTCCCTGGAGACGCTGCTGGACTGGCCGTGGGTTTTGCCGAGCACCCATTCCACGACACGGGTCGCCGTGGTGGATGCTTTCCTCAGGCAAGGTTTGCCTCCACCTCTACCCGCAGTGGAGTCGCCGTCGTTTTTCTACAGTTTGTCTTTGGTGGCGCGAACCGACATGCTGAGCTGTTGCGTGCGTTCAGCCGCACTGGCCTACAGCCACGAAACCACCATTCTGCCCATCGACATCAGCCAGGAGCCCGTACCGGTGGCTTTGATCTGGCGAAAGAGCTCAGCACAAGCTCAGCGCGCAATGAATAAGCTTTCAGCGGAGATACCCGCACTCTTGAAACGCACGGTCGCACCGTGATGCGCGAGCGATTCGCCGATGCCCCTTACAAGGATCGGCAGTAGGCACTGTGCCGGCAGCCCGGAGAAAACCCTTCACAACAGATCGGGTGACTGCACCGTGAGAAGCACGGTCTGCGCCTGACCATCGCGCTCACGCTGGCGCAGCCACCAAACCGCGCCCTTGCGCACCGCGCATTCGGGCTCGGCCAGGCCCAGCAGGCGCGCCACCACACGGCCCAGCGTGGGCTGGTGGCCCACCACCAGCGTGGCATTGCGTGCGTCGGGCCATTGGACCAGGGCCAGCAGCGCGTCGGCATCGGATTCGGGCGCGAGCTCGTCGCGCAACCGGTATTTGCGCCCCAGGGCCAGCACGGTCTGTTCGGTGCGCACCGCCGGGCTGGCGTAGACGCGCGTGCCCTCGGGCAACTGGCGGTCCAGCCAGGCGGCCATGCGGGCGGCCTGCTTTTCGCCCTTGGGGGTGAGCCGGCGGGCCAGGTCGCCACCGATCTCGGCGTCTTCCTCGGCCTCGGCGTGGCGCCACAGGATCAGGTCCATGCTCCCTCTCCTTTCATGCCTTGCGTCCGTAGCGGTGCATCAGCGCCTGCTGGGCGGAATGTCCATGACCGCTGTTGTGGTGGTAGCTGCCATCGGGCTGAAGCAGCCAGGCGTCCCGGCCGTCGTGCAGGTAGGCGCTGAGGCATTCGTCGATCACGCGCTGGCGCAGAACGGGGTCGGTCACCGGCCAGGCCAGCTCCACGCGGCGCAGCATGTTGCGGTTCATCCAGTCGGCGCTGGAGAGCCAGAGTTCTTCGGCGTCACCGGTGCGGAAATAAAACACCCGCGAGTGTTCGAGGAAACGTCCGATGACCGAGCGCACGCGCACGTTGTCGGTGACGCCGGGCAACTGCGCGGGCAGTATGCAGGCCCCGCGCACGATGAGGTCGATGGAGGCGCCCTGCTGCGAGGCATGGGCCAGCGCGCGCGCCAGCGGCTCGTCGGTCAGCGCATTCATCTTGGCGATGATGCGTGCCGGCACGCCCCTGGCCGCTGCGGCAGCCGCGGCCTCGATCTTGTCGAGCAGCACGCGGTGCAGGTGAAAGGGAGCGATCAGTGCGCGGTTGAGCCGGGGCAGACGGTTCTGGCTGGCCAGGTGCAGGAAGATGTGGTCGAGGTCGGCCGTGAGCGCCTCATCGGCCGTGAGGTGGCTCAGGTCGGTATAGAGGCGCGCGGTGCCGGGGTTGTAGTTGCCGGTGGACAGGTGGGCGTAGCGGCGTATGCGGCTGCGCGTGCCTTCGCCCGTGCTTTCGCGGCGCGTCACGAGCAGCATCTTGGCGTGGGTCTTGAGGCCGACCACGCCGTACACCACCTGTGCGCCCACCGATTCAAGCCGTTCGGCATAGTCGATGTTGGCCTCCTCGTCGAAGCGGGCCTTGAGCTCCACCACGGCCGTCACCTCCTTGCCCCGGCGAACCGCCTCGCGCAGCAGCTCCATCAGCTCGGACTGGCTGCCGGTCCGGTAGATGGTCTGCTTGATGGCGAGCACGTGGGGGTCTTCCACCGCCTCGCGCAGGAAGGCCAGCACGGCGTCGAAGCTTTCGTAGGGCTGGTGGATCATCACGTCGCCCTGCTGCAGCCGCTCGAAGAAGGACTGCCCTGGCACCAGTTGCGCCGGCCAGCCGGGTGTGTAGCGCGGAAAACGCAACGCGGGCGCATCCACCAGGTCGATCAGCTGGTTGAGCCGCACCAGGTTGACTGGCCCGGGTACGCGGTAAAGCGCCTGCGCCGGGAGATCGAACTGGCCCAGCAGAAAGTCGGACAGGAACTCGGAACAGCCGGCCGACACCTCCAGCCGCAATGCCTGGCCATAGTGGCGGTGCTGCAGGCCTTTGCGCAGGGCGGTGCGCAGGTTCTTGACCTCTTCCTCGTCCACCGCGAGGTCGGAGTGGCGGGTGACACGGAACTGCGCGAACTCGGTCACCTGCCGGCCGGGGAACAGCTCGGCCAGGTGAGAGCGCACGACGCTCGATATGGAGACAAAGTGGATCTGCCTGGACCCCTTGACCGGCGGCATGCGGAAGAAGCGCGGCAGGCTGCGGGGCACCTTGACGATGGCGACCTCGTTCTCGCGGCCGAAGGCGTCCTTGCCGCTCAGGCGCACGATGAAGTTGAGCGACTTGTTGGCCACCTGCGGGAAGGGGTGCGACGGGTCCAGCCCCACGGGCACCAGCAGCGGCTGCACCTCGCGTGCGAAGAAGTCCTTGACCCAGCGCCGTTGGCGAGCGTTGCGCTCGCCGTGCGAGACGATCTTGATGCCGCGCTTTTCCAGCTGTGGCAGCAGGGCCTCGTTGTAGATGGCGTATTGCCGCCCCACGAGTTCGTGCACTTTCTGTGACAGCAATTCGTAGGACCGCTCGGTATAGAGCCCACGCTGGTCGTGGTTCTTGTGGGCGCTCAGGTGGGGAGCGGCGCGGACCTCGAAAAACTCGTCGAGGTTGGAAGAGACGATGCAGAGGTAGCGCAGTCGCTCCAGCAGCGGGACTTCGGGTCGACGTGCCCAGTCCAGCACGCGTTCGTTGAAGGCCAGGATGCTGTGGTCGCGGTCAAGAAAGGCGAGCGGAGCTGGAGCGGCGGGTTTGTTCATCGCGGTCCGATTATTCGAACCGAATATGACCTTTTCGTGACAGACCCGCCACTGTCACAGAGCCTGTGGGCACCAGGTGATCCACGAACCGCCGGGCCGCAGCGGGCCAGCCAAAGGCCTCAGCGCGTGCGCGTGCGCGTTGCCGTGGCACACCCAGGGCCTGCTGCCAGGCCTGGGCCAGGTCTTCGTGCAGCGCGCCCGCGCCGCTGTCGCCCAGCCCCTCCAGCGGCCCATCGACCGGGCGTGCGGCCACCGGCACACCGGCGGCCATGGCCTCCAGAAGCACCAGTCCAACGGTCTCGTGCCGGCTGGGGTGCACGAACACGTCGGCTGCGGCATACACCCGCGCCAGTTCGCGGCGCGGCAGCAGGCCCAGCCAGTGCACGTTGGGGTAGCGCTGGCGGTAGTCGTCCAGCAGCGGCCCGACGCCGCAGACCACCTTGCTTCCGGGCACATCCAGCGCCAAGAAATCCTCGACCGATTTTTCGTAGGACACCCGCCCCACGTAGAGGCTGACCGGGTGCGCCAGCGGGCCCAGCGGCTCGTGTGGCGTGGCCTGTGGGGCGAAGGCGAACAGCTGGGTGTCCACGCCGTGGGTCCAGGGCCGCAGGTTGCGCAGGCCCCGCTCGCGCAACATGCGCAGCACGCCATCGGTGGGCACCATCACACCGGCCGAGGGCGCGTGGAAGCGGCGCATGAGCGCATAACCCCAGCCCACAGGCACCCGCAACGCGGCATTCAGGATCTCGGGGAACTTGGTGTGGAAGGCGGTGGTGAAGGCCCAGCCCCGGCGCAGGCAGTGGCGCCGCGCGGCCCAGCCCAGCGGCCCTTCGGTGGCGAGGTGGATGGCATCGGCGCGGGCGCGGTCCAGCCGCTCGCGCAGGGCGCGGCCGGGCAGCAGCGCGAGGTCAATGCCCGCGTAGCCGGGGCAGGCCCAGGTGCGGAACAGGCCGGGGTGCACCACCTCCACCACGTGGCCACTGGCCTGCAGCTCACGCACCAGTTCCACCAGTGTGGTCACCACGCCATTGACCTGCGGCAGCCAGGCGTCGGTGACGAGAACGATCTTCATGGGCAGCTCAGGCCGTGGCCACGGCGGTGTCGCGCGCGTCCTGCGGTTCGCGCTGCCAGGGCGGCGTCCAGTGCACGAGTTCCAGCCGCCCGTCGGCGTGCTCCACCAGGGCCGAGAGGCTTTCCACCCAGTCGCCATCGTTGCAGTACAGGGTGCCGTCTATGGTGCGCATCTCGGGGCGGTGGATGTGGCCGCAGACCACCCCGTCGTGGCCGCGCCGGCGCGCCTCGGCGGCCACGGCGGTTTCGAACTGCATCACGTAGTTGAGCGCGGTCTTGACCTTGTGCTTGAGGTACTGCGAGAGCGACCAGTACGGCAGCCCCAGGCGCGCACGCAGCGAGTTCAGGTGGCGGTTCATGCGCAGGGTGAACTCGTAGAGGTTGTCACCCACGTAGGCCAGCCACTTGGCGCACTGGATCACGCCGTCGAAGTGGTCGCCGTGCACCACCCACAGCCGCCGGCCATCTGCCGTGGTGTGCACCGCCTCGGGCACCACCTCCACCCCGCCGAAATGGTGGCCCACGAAATGGCGCGCAAATTCGTCGTGGTTGCCCGGCACGAACACCACACGACAGCCCTTGCGCGCGCGCTTGAGCAGTTTCTGCACCACGTCGTTGTGGCTTTGCGGCCAGTACCAGCGCCGGCGCAGCTGCCAGCCATCGATGATGTCGCCCACCAGGTAGAGGTGTTCGCTGGGGTGGGCCTTGAGGAAGGCCAGCAGCGCGTCGGCCTGGCAGCCGGGCGTGCCCAGGTGCAGGTCGGAGATGAAGACGGCCCGGTGGCGCGGCCGGTCTTCGCGTGCGGTCGCGTCGTCCTCGTCCGGGGGCGGTGGGGTGCCGCTCCAGGCCTTGAATGCTTCGAGCGGCGGGCGCATCAGTTCCCCAGGAAGTGTTTGCGGTAACGCGCCGGCATGTCCTGGATGCGCATCATCATCGGCAGGTCGGCAGCGTTGAAGTCCGGGTCCCAGGCCGGCGCGCCCAGCACCTTGGCACCCAGGCGCAGATAGCCCTTGATGAGCGCGGGCGGCTCCACCGCGAGGGAGTCATCCAGCCGGTCGACCGGCAGCGGCAGGCGGGGCCGTACGTGGTACTCGATGGAGGCGAGGTGGGTTTCGCGCACCTGGCGCCAGATGCTGGCCGCCGCATGACCGCCCCCCACCATGCCGTGCGGGCCCTCGTGCTGCATGGGGATGCTGGCGCAGCCGATCATCACGTCCAGCCGGTTGCGCACCATGAACTCGGCCAACGCACCCCACAGCGCCATGATGACGCCGCCGTGGCGGTGGTCGTGGTGCACGCAGCTTCGGCCCAGCTCCACCATGCGCTCGCGCAGGCTGCGCAGGCGGGTCAGGTCGAACTCGGTGTCGCTGTAGGTGCTGCCCGCGCGTCGGGCCTGGGCCGGGGTCAGCACGCGGTAGGTGCCGATCACCTGACCGGTCTCGGCCTGGCGCACCAGCAGGTGTTCGCAGTAGTCGTCGAACAGGTCGACGTCGTGGCCCGGCAGGGTGTTGGGCAGGCGCGCACCCATTTCGCCGGCAAAGACCTCGAACCTCAGCCGCTGCGCTTCACGGACCTCATCCAGGTGGCGAGCCCAGCCCACTTCGAGCCCGGCTGGAAGGCGTGTGGCCGACGCGATGGCATCGCCTTGCGGGTGAAGCGACCCCCGTGGCAGCTGGATGGGCGAGAGGTCCAGGGTGGGCGTCGGCAGTTCTTTCATGGCGGCTCCGGGTTGTCTTGCCAGACATTCTGGAAACCGCACGTGACCGCTCCATGGCGGTCACATGAAACTTCGGTGACGCCGGCTCAAAAGGCCGGCAGCAAGGTGGACGCCAGCGGCTTGGGCCCTGCACCGTCCTGACGGCGGGTGGTGCTCATGGGGCGAAAGCGCCCTTCCCTGTCCACACTGCCCTCCACACGTTCATAGGCGCCGGTGATGAGGTTGTGGCTCTCGCGCGAGCCGGTTCCCTGCGCGCGGGCCTCGGTGCGCACGTCCTGGCCGATCAGCTCGAAACCCGGGTGACGGGCATCGGTGGGTGGCAGGCCGCGCAGGCGCCAGGTGGCCTCGTGGCTGGTGAGTTCGGACACCGAGGCCGTTTCGCCGTGCACCGTCAGCACCGCACCCCGGGTCACCAGGCGCACGCTCCAGCTGGAGGTGGGGTCGTCGCGGCACAGCTGGCAGTTCATGAAGGTGGCCCATTCCCAGGCCGCGAACTGCCCCTGCCCGGTGCGCGCGCCCATCAGCAGCGCGTGACGGTCACCCTGGCGCAGCAGCCAGACATCGGCCTGCGCCTCGGGCTGACTGGCAGACACCGGCAGGCGCACGCGCTGCAGCACCTCCGCACCCGGCGGCACGAAGGCCTGCGGCCCTGCCGCGACCGAGGGCACCACGAGACGGGGTCTGAGAGGCGACAGCGGGGGCTGGGCCAGGGCAGCCACGGTCCCGCCGATGCAGCCCACCACCAGCAGGCACCGGATGACGTTCCAAGGCATGGGTTGTCTCCCCCTTGTCGTGATGCGGGGCAGTATGGCGGGCCGGGACAGCCTCAGTCCAGCCATTTCTGCAGGAAACGCGCCTCACCCATGGCCGGGTCAAGCTGGTAGCCCGCGAAGCCCAGGCGCTGGTACAGGCGCAGCGCGGAGGCGTTGCCCGACAGCACCTCCAGCGTGAGCTTGACCGCGCCGCGCCGCAGCGCCTCGGCTTGGGCCACCTCGAACATCCGCTCGGCGATGCGCTGCCCCCGGTGCGAGGCCAGCACGGCGACGTCGTGCACATTGACCAGCGGTCGGCAGGCGAAGGTGGAGAAACCTTCGATGCAGTTGACGAGGCCCACGGGCTCGTCGCCATCGAAGGCCAGGACGCTGAAGGCCTGGGGACGGCGCGCCAGCTCGGTGGCGAGGTGGGCCTTGGCGAACCCGCTTAGCGGGTGGCCACCGCCAGCCGGATCGCTGGCGTAGGCATCGAGCAGCAGCACCAGCGCGGCTGCGTCGGCCGGGTTGCCGTAGTCGGCCAGGCGGGCCGTGATCATGAGAGGGTCGCCGCCAGGCGCTCGGCACAGCGCTGCGCCAAAGCGGCATCGCGAGCCTCCACCATCACGCGCAGCAGTGGCTCGGTGCCGCTGGCACGTATCAGCACCCGCCCCTGCCCGTCCAGCTCGGCCTCGACGGCGCGCTGTGCGGTCTGCAGGGCGGCGTGGTTCTTCCAGTCGGTGCCGGGCGCGATGCGCACGTTGATGAGCGTCTGCGGGAACAGCTGCAGGCTGCCCAGCAGGTCGGCCAGGTTGCGACCGCTGCGCACACAGGCCTGCAGCACCTGCAGCGCCGACACCAGGCCGTCACCGGTGGTCTGGCGGTCCAGCACCAGCAGGTGGCCCGAGCCCTCACCGCCCAGCAGCCAGCCGCGCTGGAGCAGCTCCTCGAGCACGTAGCGGTCACCCACCTTGGCGCGTACCAGTGGTACGCCTTTGGCCTTCAGGGCGAGTTCCACCGCCATGTTGGTCATCAGCGTGCCGACCACGCCGGGCACCACCTCGTCACGACCCAGGCGCTCATCGGCCAGCAGGTAGATCAGCTCGTCGCCGTTGTAGAGGCGGCCGGCTGCGTCCACCACCTGCAGGCGGTCGGCATCGCCATCCAGCGCAAAACCGATGTCGGCGCGGTGGGCCTTGACGGCCTCCACCAGCGCCTCGGGGTGGGTCGCGCCCACACCCTGGTTGATGTTGAGACCATCGGGTGTGACGCCGATGGCCACGACCTCGGCACCCAGCTCGTGGAACACCTTGGGCGCAATCTGGTAGGCCGCGCCATGGGCGGCATCGATCACGACCTTGACGCCCCTGAGGCTCAGGTCCTTGTCGAAGGTGCTCTTGCAGAACTCGATGTAGCGGCCGGCCGCGTCGTCCAGCCGGCGGGCCTTGCCCAGCGCGGCGGAATCCACCCAGACCGGGGGCTCCAGCAGCGCGGCTTCCACGGCCAGCTCCCACTCATCGGGCAGCTTGGCCCCCTGGGCGTTGAAGAACTTGATGCCGTTGTCGGCGAAGGGGTTGTGGCTGGCGCTGATGACCACGCCCAGGCTGGCGCGCTGCGCCCGCGTGAGGTAGGCGACGGCGGGCGTGGGCACAGGGCCCAGCAGCACCACATCGACACCGGCCGAGTTGAAACCGGACTCGAGCGCGGATTCGAGCATGTAGCCCGAGATGCGTGTGTCTTTGCCAATGAGCACCGTGGGGTGGGCCTCGGTGCGCTTGAGCACACGGCCCACGGCGTGGGCCAGGCGCAGGACGAAATCGGGGGTGATGGGGGGATGGCCGACGGTTCCTCGGATGCCGTCGGTGCCGAAATACTGGCGTGTCATGCGGACGAAATGCTTATTGTGGTGGGCGCTATTATCCGCCTGTCATCCGGGCGTGGCACCACCGGCCTGCGCCTGCATGGCCGCCCAGACCTTGAGCGCGTCCACGGTCTCACGAACGTCGTGCACCCGCACGATGCGGGCACCCCGGTCTGCCGCCAGCAGCGCAGCGGCCACACTGGCGGCCACCCGTTCGGCGGGCACCGCCCGCCCGGTGACCGCGCCCAGCGACGACTTGCGCGACCAGCCGGCCAGCCAGGGCAGCCCTTCGGCCAGCAACGCGGTCTGCGCAGCCAGCAGGGCGAAGTTCTGCGCCACCGTCTTGCCAAACCCCGTGCCCACATCGAGTGCGATGCGCTCGCGCGCCACACCGGCAGTCTCCAGCACGGCCACGCGCTCTCGCAGGAAGGTGCGTACCTGGTCCACCACGTCGCCGTCCATGGGGGCGATCTGCATGGTCTGGGGCTCGAGGTGCATGTGCATCAGGCAGACACCGCAAGAGGGGTGTGCGGCCACGGCGGCCACGCCATCCCCGCTGGCGTCGCCACGCCGCAAGGCCCAGACATCGTTGACGATGTCCGCACCGGCGTCGAGCACGGCACGCATCAGCGCGGGCTTGTAGGTGTCCACCGACACCGGCACGCCCAGCTCCACCGCCCCTTGCACCACCGGCAGCACCCGCGCCAGTTCGTCTTCAAGGGGCAGCGGCGGCGCGCCCGGGCGGGTCGACTCACCCCCGATGTCCAGGATGTCTGCACCATCGGCCACCAGCTGCTCGCAATGGCGCAGCGCCGTGACCGCATCGGCGTGGGTGCCGCCGTCGGAGAAAGAGTCGGGCGTGACGTTGACGATGCCCATCACCTGCGGGCGGGTCAGGTCTATGCGGAAGCGCGAGGTTTGCCAGAACATGGGACTGCAATGAAAAACGGGGCCCGAAAGCCCCGTGATGGATCTGTGACCGCTTCAGGCCGCGTTGGGCGCGGGGTCGGCCGTGACCGCACCGGAGCCGCCACCGCCACCCACATTGGGGTTGCGCGGCACGAAGTCCTTGGGCGGGCGCGGCGGCTTGCCACCCATGATGTCGTCGAGCTGTTCGCCGTCGATGGTTTCCCATTCGAGCAGCGCCTTGGCCATGGCGTGCATCTTGTCGCTGTGCTCCTCGATCAGGTTGCGCGCCAGCTTGTACTGCTCGTCGATGATGCGGCGCACCTCGGCGTCGACCTTCTGCATGGTCTGCTCCGAGATGTTGGTGGTCTTGGTGACCGAGCGGCCCAGGAACACCTCGCCCTCGTTTTCGGCGTAGACCATGGGGCCCAGCGCGTCGGTCATGCCATAGCGCATCACCATGTCGCGGGCGATGTGGGTGGCACGTTCGAAGTCGTTGCTGGCACCCGTGGTCATCTGGTTCATGAACACCTCTTCCGCGATGCGCCCGCCGAACAGCATGGCGATCTGGTTGAGCATGTACTCCTTGTCGTAGCTGTAGCGGTCCTGCTCGGGCAGGCTCATGGTCACGCCCAGCGCACGGCCACGCGGAATGATGGTGACCTTGTGCACCGGGTCGCACTTGGGCAGCAGCTTGCCGATCAGGGCGTGGCCCGACTCGTGGTAGGCGGTGTTGCGGCGCTCTTCCTCGGGCATGACCATGCTCTTGCGCTCGGGGCCCATGAAGATCTTGTCCTTGGCCTTCTCGAAGTCCTGCATCTCCACCGTACGCGCGTTGCGGCGTGCAGCCATCAGGGCGGCTTCGTTGCAGAGGTTGGCCAGATCGGCGCCGCTCATGCCTGGCGTGCCACGTGCGATCACGTTGGCGTTGACATCGGTGCCCAGCGGGATCTTGCGCATGTGCACGTTGAGGATCTGCTCGCGCCCGCGGATGTCGGGCAGCGTGACGTAGACCTGGCGGTCAAAGCGGCCCGGGCGCAGCAGCGCGGCATCCAGAATGTCGGGGCGGTTGGTGGCCGCGACCACGATCACGCCCAGGTTGGTCTCGAAACCGTCCATCTCGACCAGCATCTGGTTCAGCGTCTGTTCGCGCTCGTCGTTGCCGCCACCCAGACCGGCACCACGCTGGCGGCCCACCGCATCGATTTCGTCGATGAAGATGATGCAGGGGGCGTTTTTCTTGGCGTTTTCGAACATGTCGCGCACGCGGGCGGCGCCCACACCCACGAACATCTCCACGAAGTCGGAACCCGAGATGCTGAAGAACGGCACCTTGGCTTCACCGGCGATGGACTTGGCCAGCAGCGTCTTGCCGGTGCCCGGGGGGCCCACCAGCAGCAGACCACGCGGTATGCGGCCGCCCAGTTTCTGGAATTTCTGCGGGTCCTTGAGGAAGTCGACGACCTCCTTCACCTCTTCCTTGGCCTCGTCGCACCCGGCGACATCGGCGAAGGTGACGGTGTTGTTGTTCTCATCGAGCATGCGGGCCTTGCTCTTGCCGAAGCTGAAGGCACCGCCCTTGCCGCCGCCCTGCATCTGCCGCATGAAATACACCCAGACGCCGATCAGCAGGAGCATGGGGCCCCAGCTGACCAGCAGGGTCATGAGCAGGGAGCCTTCTTCGCGCGGCTTGACATCGAACTTGACGTCGTTGGCGATCAGGTCGCCGACCAGACCTCGGTCGAGGTAGGTGGCGGTGGTGCGCACACGGCGGTCATCGGTGGTGATGGCCACGATTTCGGTGCCACCCGGGCCTTCCTGGATGGTGGCGCTCTTGATGCGCTGGGCTTTCACCTCCTCCAGGAAGTCGGAATAGCCCACGGTGCCGGAGCCGGCGACGGCGCGGCCATCGAACTGCTTGAACACCGTGAACAGCACCATCGCGATGACCATCCAGACGGCAATTTTCGAAAACCAGGGGTTGTTCAAGAGGGGCTCCTGAGGCGGGAACAGGTCAAGGTGCTTGACAGATGGGGGCATTTTAGGCTTTTCAACCAAGCGGTCGGGGATTCCCGACCATGCCCACGGCTATCGCGTGGATAGGAACTTACTTCAGACCGATGCCGACGAGAAAGGTTTCAGACGATTTGTCGCGGCTGGCTTTGGGTTTGAAGGGCTTGGCCACCTTGAAGTTCGCCTTGAACAGGCGCACCAGCTCTTCGTACTCCCCGCCGTGGAACACCTTGGCCACCAGCGCGCCGTCCGGCTTGAGGTGGGTGCGGGCAAAGTCCACGGCGAGCTCGATCAGGTGGGCCACGCGGGCGCCGTCCGTCTGGGCGATGCCCGAGAGGTTGGGCGCCATGTCGGACACCACCACGTCCACCGGGCGCCCCTCGAGCAACGCCTCCAGCTGTGCCAGCGGCTCGGCCTCGCGGAAATCGCCCTGGATGAAATGCACGCCCTCGATGGCCTCCATGGGCAACAGGTCCAGCGCGACGATGCGGCCATTGAGCGCGCCGGTCGCTGCGCCGCCTGGCGACAGGCGGCGGCGCACATACTGGCTCCAGGCGCCGGGGGCCGAACCCAGGTCCACCACGGTGTCGCCGGGGCGGATCAGCTGCAGGGTCTCGTCGATCTCCTTGAGCTTGTACGCGGCGCGCGCACGGTAGCCGTCCTTCTGAGCCGCGCGGACATAGGGATCGTTGACGTGCTCGTTGAGCCACGCCTTGTTGACCTTCTTGCTGTTGGTTTTGACTTTCACGGGGATAATTGTCCCATGCCCCAGATACAACTCACCCCCGCCCAGCGCAAGGTCCACCGGGCCGAAGCACACCACCTCGACCCCGTCGTCCTGATCGGCGGCGATGGCCTCACCGCCACCGTCAAGAAAGAGGTGGATGCCGCCCTCAAGGCCCATGGGCTGATCAAGGTGCGGGTGTTCTCGGACGACCGCACCGAGCGCGAGACCATTTTGGCCACCCTCGCCGACGAGCTGAACGCCGCGCCCATCCAGCACATCGGCAAGCTGCTGGTGCTCTGGCGCCCCATGCCACCCAAGGAAAAGGCCGTCGACGAGGACCGCAAGCCCGGCCCGCGTGAGATCAAGGTGCTCAAGTACAGCAAGAAAGGTGGCCAGCGCCCCGAGGTCAAGACGGTCAAGCTGCTGGGCAACCAGCGCCTGACCCCGGGCGGCAACATCAAGCGCATCCAGCCCAAGCAGAAAAGCGTGAAGAAGTCGCAATCCTCTTGAAATCGGCCTGTCCGGCCCGCACCCTGACCGCATGAACGCCTCCGCCAACCCCCTGCTGGATCTTTCCGGCCTGCCCCGTTTCGATGCCATCGCTCCTGCGCACGTGACGCCCGCCATCGAGGCCCTGCTGGCGGACGCCAACACCGCGCTCGAAACGGTGACCGCACCCGCCTTCCCCGCCGACTGGAACGCGATGGCCCGCACGCTGGATGTGGCCACCGAGCGGCTGGGTCTGGCCTGGGGTGCGGTGAGCCACCTCAACAGCGTGGCCGACACCCCCGAACTGCGTGCGGCCTACAACGCCGCCCTGCCCCAGGTCACCGAGTTCTGGACCCGCCTGGGCGCTGATGAGCGCCTGTACGCCAAGTACAAGCAGATGGATCCGGCCGCACTCACGCCCGAGCAGCGCCAGGCCCACAAGAACGCGATGCGCGGCTTCGTGCTTGGCGGCGCCGAACTGGAGGGGGCGGCCAAAGAACGTTTTGCCGCCATCCAGGAGCGCCAGGCCGAGCTGGGCCAGAAGTTCAGCGAGAACTCGCTGGACGCGACCGACGCCTATGCGTACTACGCCAGCGCCGAAGAACTGGGCGGCGTGCCCCCCGACGTGCTGGCCGCCACCCGTGCAGCGGCCGAGACCGAAGGCAAGGACGGCCACAAGCTCACGCTCAAGCTGCCCTGCTACCTGCCCGTGATGCAGTTCGCCCACAGCAGCACGCTGCGCGAGCGCCTGTACCGCGCCTACGTCACCCGCGCCAGCGACCAGGCCGAGGGCGAGGCTGTGAAGTTCGACAACACCGCGATCATGCGCGAGCTGCTTGCGCTGCGCCAGGAAGAGGCCGCTCTGCTGGGCTACCCGCACTTTGCCGCGCTGTCGCTGGTGCCCAAGATGGCCGACTCGCCCGAGCAGGTCGTCACCTTCCTGCGCGACCTGGCCCACAAGGCCCGCCCCTATGCCGAACAGGACCTGGCCGACCTGCGCGCCTTTGCCGCCAGCGATCTGGGCCTCAAGGAACCCCAGGCCTGGGACTGGCCCTACATCGGCGAAAAGCTCAAGGAAGCCCGCTACGCCTTCAGCGAGCAGGAGGTCAAACCCTACTTCACCGCACCCAAGGTGCTGGCCGGGCTGTTCCAGATCGTCGAGACGCTGTTCGAGGTGGCCATCCGCCGCGACACCGCACCCGTGTGGCACCCCTCGGTCGAGTTCTACCGCATCGAGCGGGGCACGCAGCTGATCGGCCAGTTCTACCTTGACCCCGGTGCGCGCACCGGCAAACGCGGCGGCGCCTGGATGGACGACGTGCGCACCCGCTGGCTGCGCCCCGACACCGGCGTGCTGCAGACACCGGTGGCCCATCTGGTCTGCAACTTTGCCGAGGGTGTGAACGGGCAGCCACCCCTGCTCACCCACGACGACGTCATCACCCTGTTCCACGAGTTCGGCCATGGCCTGCACCACATGCTCACCCAGGTGAGCGAGCGCGATGTGTCGGGCATCAGCGGGGTGGAATGGGACGCGGTGGAACTGCCCAGCCAGTTCATGGAGAACTTCTGCTGGGAGTGGGAGGTGCTCAGGCACATGACGGCTCACGTGGACACCGGCGAGGCGCTGCCGCGCGCGCTGTTCGACAAGATGCTGGCCGCCAAGAACTACCAGAGCGGCCTGCAGACCCTGCGCCAGGTGGAGTTTTCGCTGTTCGATCTGCGCCTGCACCAGGGTGACGCGGCCGACGGCGATTTCCTCGAGCTGCTCGATGCCGTGCGCGATGAGGTGTCGGTCCTCAAGCCTCCGGCCTACAACCGCATGCCGCACACCTTCGGCCACATCTTCGCGGGCGGCTACGCGGCCGGCTACTACAGCTACAAATGGGCCGAGGTGCTGAGCGCCGACGCCTATGCCGCCTTCGAGGAAGCCGCCCAAGGTGGCAGCCCGGTGCGCCCTGACATCGGTCGGCGCTACCGTGAAGCCATCCTGGAGGCCGGTGGCAGCCGCCCGGCCATGGAGTCCTTCAAGGCCTTCCGTGGCCGCGAGCCCACGATCGACGCACTGCTGCGCCACCAGGGCATGGCCTGAAGCCGGCGGATTGCGTTACGCTTGAACGGTCAAAGGAGTTCCGGCATGCGTTTTCCCGTTCGTTACCCGCTGATCTGCCTGGCACTGGGTGCCGGTTCGGTGCTGGCCCAGGGGGTCTACCGGCACGTCGGACCCGATGGCCGTGTCACCTTCAGCGACCAGCCGCCCGCCAGCACCACGCCCGCTGTGCCGGCGGCCCCCGGCGCGGCACCGGCGTCTGGCGCCTCGGGCACCGAACTCCCGTTCGCCCTGCGGCAGGTGGCGCAGCGTTACCCGGTCACGCTCTACACCACCACCGTCTGCGCCCCCTGTGACCAGGGCCGCGAGATGCTGCGCACCCGGGGCATCCCCTTCCGGGAGAAAACCGTAGGCAGCAACGAAGACCTGGAGGCTTTCCAGAAGCTGTCAGGCGGCAGCCAGCTGCCCCACCTGACCATCGGCACGCAGCCCCTGCGTGGCTATTCGCCCGAACAGTGGGCGCAGTACCTGGATGCGGCCGGTTACCCCAAGGCGTCGGCACTGCCGCGCAACTACCGCGCCCCTGCGCCCACGGCGCTGGTGCCGGTGGCGCCGCCAACCGAACCGGCGCCGGCACAGCCCGCTGCCGCCGCCCCGGCGCCTGCCCCCCTACCCGTGCAGCCCAGCGGACCTTCGCCGCAGAACCCGGCGGGCATCCGCTTCTGAGCGCCGGCTCAAGGCTCAGTACTCCAGCGTCTGCACGCCCTGCTCGGTACCCAGCAGGCAGATATCGGCCTTCTGGTGGGCGAACACGCCCACCGTCACCACGCCCGGCCACTGGTTCACGCCGCTCTCGAACGCCAGCGGCTCTCGGATCTGCAGGCCGCGCACGTCCAGGATGTGCTGGCCGTTGTCGGTGACCAGCGGCACGCCGTCCTTGAGGCGCAGCGTCGCCTCGCCGCCCAGTGCCTGGAAACGGCGCGCAATCTGGGCAGCCGCCATCGGAATCACCTCGACGGGCAGCGGGAAGGCGCCCAGCGTCTTCACCTTCTTGGAGGCATCGGCGATGCACACGAAGCGCCGCGCCAGCGAGGCCACGATCTTCTCGCGCGTGAGTGCCGCGCCGCCGCCCTTGACCATGTAGCCCTCGCCGTCAATCTCGTCGGCACCGTCGACATAGACCCCCAGGCCTTCGACATCGTTGGCGTCGAACACGCGTATGCCCAGGGCCAGCAGACGCTGGGTGGAAGCCTCCGAGCTGGACACGGCACCCGGCACCTTGTCTTTGATGGTGGCCAGCGCGTCGATGAATTTGTTGACCGTGGAGCCGGTGCCGACACCGATGATGGCGCCGGGCACCACATAGCGCAGCGCGGCCTGGCCCACCAGGGTTTTGAGTTCGTCTTGGGTCATTTGAGACAATCCGCAGAGTTGATCGCTGGATTATCCGATGCCCCTGCTGCCCTACGCCCTCGCCCGCCCCTTCCTCTTCGGCCTGGACGCCGAGACCGCCCACGAACTCACCATGGAGGCGCTGGCCCGCACCCAGCGCACGCCGCTGGACTGCGTGTTCGGCAGCACCCGCGTGGACGATCCGGTGACCGTGGCCGGCCTGCGCTTTCCCAACCGCGTGGGCATGGCCGCTGGCCTGGACAAGAACGCCCGCGTGATCGACGCGCTCGGTGCCATGGGTTTCGGCTTCGTGGAAGTGGGTACCGTCACGCCTCTGCCCCAGCCCGGCAACCCCAAGCCGCGCATGTTCCGCCTGCCCAAGGCCAATGCCCTCATCAACCGCCTGGGGTTCAACAACGAAGGTCTGGACGCGTTCGTGGCCAACGTGCAGCGCGCGCGGTTTCGCCAGAACGGCGGCGTCCTCGGTCTGAACATCGGCAAGAACGCGGCCACACCCATCGAGCAGGCGACCGACGATTACCTCAAGGGCCTGGAGGGCGTGTACCCGCATGCAGACTACGTCACCGTCAACATCTCCAGCCCCAACACCAAGAACCTGCGCGCCCTGCAGAGCGACGAAGCACTGGACGCCCTGCTCTCGGCCCTGGCCGCGCGGCGCGAGCAGCTGGCGCAGGCACAAGGGCGGCGCGTGCCGCTGTTCGTGAAGATCGCTCCGGACCTCGACGAAAACCAGGTGGGCGTGATCGCCGCCACGCTGTTGCGCCATGGCATGGACGGCGTGATCGCCACCAACACCACGCTCTCGCGCGATGCCGTCAAAGGCCTGCCCCATGCCGAGGAGGCCGGTGGCCTGTCGGGCGCGCCGGTGCTGCGGGCCAGCAACTCGGTGATCCGCCAGCTGCGTGCGGCCCTGGGGCCCACCTACCCCATCATCGGCGTGGGCGGCGTGATGAGCGCGGCCGATGCGGTATCCAAGCTGGATGCCGGCGCCAACCTCGTGCAGATCTACACCGGCCTGATCTACCAGGGCCCGGCGCTGGTGCGCGACGCCGCGCTGGCCCTCAAGGCCCGGGGCTGAGGGCAGGCGCTACTTGGCAGCCAGGCCCAGGCGTTCGATCAGCGCCTTGTCTTTCGCATAGGTATCGGCCGCCCACGCGCGGTAGTCTGGGCCACTGCGGTACCACATGGCCTGGTTGAGCTGGTCGAGCAGCTCCTGGTGGCGCGGCGTCTCCATGGCCTTCTTGAACGCGTCGTGCAGGGCCTTGACCACAGCCGGGTCCATGCCCTTGGGCCCCACCAGGCCATAGGGCGAGCTGGACACGATGCCATAGCCCAGGTCCTTGGCGGTGGGGACATCGGGCCATCGTTTGGTGCGCTCGTCGCCGAAGGTCACCAGCAGACGCATCTGGCCGCCGTCTACAAACTTGTCCCAGCCGGAGGCATCGCTCTGCGCCATCACGTGGCCGCCCAGCACGGCGGCCTGCAGGTCGGCATTGCCCTTGAACGGCACGTGGGTGAGTTTCACACCCGCCTTGGCAGCCACCTCTTCCATGAGCAGGTGCGGGCTGGTGCCGGTGCCGGTGGAACCGTAGTCGATAGCGCCCGGCTGGCGGCGAGCGGCCTCGATGTAGTCCTTGAAGGTCTTGTGCGGCGAATCGGCGCGCACGGTGAAGCCGAAGGTGTAGCCCGAGACACCGATGATGTAGGTGAAGTCGGCCAGCGGGTCCCAGGCCACTTTCTGCATGTGGGGCATGCGCAGCATGCCCAGCGGCAACTGCGAGATGGTGTAGCCATCGGGCCGTGCGGTGGCCGCCATGGTGGCGGGCCCCAGCGTGCCGCCGGCGCCAGGCTTGTTGTCGATGACGATGGACTGCCCCAGGAACTGGCTCGCGATCTCGGCCAGCGTGCGCAGGTGGCGGTCGGTGGAGCCGCCAGGCGGCCAGGGCACGATCAGCGTGATGGGCTTGCTGGGAAAAGCCTGGGCCCGCGCTACGCTCCAGGGCGCGGCAATGAGGGCCGGTGTGGCCAGCAGCAACGCGCGGCGGCGTGCAGAGGTGGCGGGGGCGGGGGCCGGTTTTTTCATGGCGCGTGTCTCCGGGTGTTGTAGGGGTCGTGCCGCGCATTCCGCTGCACGGAAAACGGGAATCCAACACCCGATTTAGGCAGTACGTGCGCGGCCTGTAAACCGGTCTCAGGGAAAGCGATGACGCATTTATTTTGATCTGCGGAATACGCTTGAACCCGTCATCTCACGACACACTGTTATTCCGCGCATCGGAAAAAAGGACACCATGGGACGCAAGCGCAGCACCTCCGCCCTGCCCGACGAGGCCCCACCACAAGACGACCGGCGTTTTGTGAGCGCGCTCGCGCGCGGCCTGTCGCTGCTGCGCTGCTTTCGTCCCAAGGACCGCTGGCTGCCCCACCAGGAGCTGGCGCGCCGCACCGGGCTGCCGCAGGCCACGGTGTCGCGGCTGGCCTTCACGCTGACCCGCCTGGGTTACCTGCGCCACCGGGCCGCCAGCGGTGAATACGCGCTGGGAGCCGGCGTGCTGTCGCTGGGTTTCAGCATGTTGTCCAACTTCGAGATCGGTCGTATCGCACGCCCCCACATGGAGGCGCTGGCCGAACACACCCAGGCCGCCATCTCGCTGGGTACACGGCACGACACGTCCATGGTGTATGTGGCGCACTGCCGCAGCACAGCCCGGCTGATCCTGGGGTTGGACGTAGGCACGCGGCTGCCGCTGGCCGAGACCGCCATGGGCCGTGCCATGTGGTGCGTGGCCCCGCCCGGCACGCGCGTGCGGGTGGCGCGGCTGATCGGGATGCAGGACCCGCCCGCCTGGCCTCGCCGCGAGGCCGCGCTGCAGCGCGCGCTCGAAGAGCACGCCCAACGGGGCTACGTCAGCTCCGAGTCGGAGTGGGAAAGCGACATCTCGGCCATTGGCGTGGGGCTGGACCTGGGCGATGGCCGCGAACCGCTGGCACTGACCGTGGGTGGGCCGAGCGCACGGCTGCAGGGCCCCCTGCTGCATGGGGATTTCGCCCCTGCGCTGGTGCGCACCGGCCAGGCCATCGTCGATGCGCTGCAGGCCGGAAACTGGTCCGACTGAGGCCGGCCTAGGGTGCCGGCTAGAGGTGCCCGGTGACGTGCCCGGTGACGTGCCCGGTGACGTGCTCGGCGATCGCCAGTGCGCTGGTCAGGCCCGGTGACTCGATGCCCAGCAGGTTGACCAGCCCCGCCACTCCATGCTGGGCCGGGCCGTCGATGCGGAAGTCGGGTGCGGGCTGGTCGGGCCCGTGGATCTTGGGCCGCACACCGCTGTAGCTGGGCAGCAGCGCGCCATCGGGCAGGTCGGGCCAGTAGCGCCGCACCTCGGCGTAAAAACCGTCTGCACGCCGGGGGTCGACCGCGTAGTCGATGGTCTGCGGGTCCGTGTCTTCCAACCACTGCAGGTCGGGTCCGAACTTGGCCTGGCCGCCCAGGTCCAGGGTGAGGTGCACGCCCAGCCAGGCGTCCTGGGGTGCGGGGTAGATCAGCCGGCTGAAAGGCGCCCGGCCTGCCAGCGAGAAATAGCTGCCCTTGGCATAGCGTGCCTGCGGCACCCGGTGGCGGGCCAGCCCGAGGGTGTTGGCAGCGACCTCGCACGCGTACAGGCCAGCGGCGTTGATGACGGTACGCGCCAGCAGCTCGGTGGTCTCGCCCTCCGACACCACTGCCACGCGCAGGCCCTCGGGGCGCACCTCGATGGTTTCAACACACGAGGCCAGCGCCACCATGCCGCCCGCACGCTCCAGGTCGCCTTGCAGCGCCAGCATCAGGCCGTGGCTGTCCACGATGCCGGTGCTGGGAGACAGCAGCGCTGCCTGGCACGACAGCGCGGGCTCCAGCGCCCTGGCTGCGGCACCGTCGAGCCATTGCAGCGGCACGCCGTTGGCGTCGGCGCGGCGGGCGATGGCCTGCAGGCCATCGAGCTGGGCGGCATCGGTGGCCACCACCAGCTTGCCGCAGCGGCTGTGGGCCACGCCGTGGCTGTCGCAGAACGCGTAGAGCAGCTCTTTGCCGCGCACGCACAACCGGGCCTTGAGCGAGCCGGGCGTGTAGTACAGCCCCGCATGGATCACCTCGCTGTTGCGCGAGCTCACGCCGGTGCCGATCGCGGTCTCGCGCTCCAGCACCAGCACCTCCCGACCGGCCAGGGCCAGGGCCCGCGCCACCGCGAGCCCGACCACGCCGGCCCCCACCACCACAACGTCCACGTGTTCCATGCGGCGATTGTGCCGCGAGGACGTTAGCAGGCGCCTGCGTTACTGGCGCGGGATGTTGGCTTTCTCGATCACTTCACCCCAGCGCTTGACGTCGGCAGCGAGAATGGCGCTCGCTTCCTCAGGCGTGCTGGCATCCGGCTCCACGTTCATGTCGCGCAGGCGCTTTTGCAACTCGGGCATCGCCAGGACGGAGACCATGGCCTTGTTGAGCTTGACGACCACGTCGCGCGGCGTTTTGGCTGGCGCGGCAAAACCGTTCCACGAGGAGGCGATCAGGTCCTTGACGCCGCTCTCTTCAGCCGTGGGCACACTGGGCAGCATCGGCGAACGCTTCTTGCCCGTCACGGCCAGCGCGCGCACGGCGTTGCTGGTGATCTGCGGCATCACGGGGCCGAGGATTTCCACCGCCACGTCCACCTGCTTGCCGCGCAGCGCGGTCACGAGGGCGGGCGTGCCGTTGAAGGGCACCACCTGCCCCTGCACGCCAGCAGTGCTCTTGAACAGCTCGGCCGCCAGATGCTGGGTGCTGCCGATGTTGATGCTGCCGATGTTGAGCTTGCCAGGGTTGGCCTTGGACCAGGCCAGCAGTTCGCCCAGGGTCTTGAAAGGCGAGTCGGCCGGAACCAGCAGCCCGATGTCGAAGTTGCCGACGGTGGAGACGGACGCGAAGTCCTTGAGCGTGTCGTAGGGCAGCGATTTCATCAGCGTGGCGGAGACCGCCGTGCCGCTGGAGATCAGGAACAGGGTGTGGCCGTCGGGTTCGGCCTTGGCCACCGTCTCGGCGGCCACCACGCCACCGGCGCCAGGGCGGTTCTCGATCACGAAGGGCTGGCCCAGCGTCTTGGCCAGCTCGGCCGCCACGGCACGGGCGGTCAGGTCGCCCACGCCGCCCGGGCCGAAAGGCACGACCACACGCACGGCCTTGGTGGGGTAGTTCTGGGCCTGGGCCGCCAGGGGCAGCGCAGCCAGGGCCAGCGCGGCGGTGATGAGGTGACGGCGGTGAAGGTTGAGCAGTTTCATTGGATTACCCCACAAATTGAACAAGCCACAGGGAAATGGGCGGGAACATCAGCAGCAGTGTGGTGCGGAGCACGTCTGCGGCCAGGAAAGGCATGACACCCCGGTAGCTCTCGGCAATCGGCACATCCTTGGCCATGCCGTTGACCACGTAGACGTTGAGGCCCACGGGCGGCGCCAGCAGACCGAAGCCGACCGTCATGAGCACCATGATGCCGAACCAGATGGCGGTGGCCTCCTGGGACATGCCGAAGTCCAGGCCCATGATGACCGGGAAGAAGATGGGAATGGTCAGCAGGATCATGGACAGCTCGTCCATCACCGCGCCCAGCACCACGTAGAAAAGCAGGATGCCGGCCACCACCATCACAGGGGCCACGTTCCAGGCCTTGATCACCTCGGCCAGCTGCGCGGGCACCTGGGTCAGCGCCAGGGCCACGTTCATCATGTCGGCACCGATGAAGATCATGAAGATCATGGCGCTGGTGGCGGCGGTGGACAGGAAGCAGTTCTTGACCTTCTCCAGCGTGAGCTCGCGCTTGAGCAGCGCCGCCACGAAGGTGGCCGCTGCGCCCACGCCAGCACCTTCGGTGGGCGTGAACAGGCCACCGTAGATCCCGCCGAACACCACCAGGAACACCACGGCGATGGGCAGCACGCCCATCAGCGCCTGCAGCGAGAGCTTGGGCAGGTCCTGGTCGTCGTGATCGGGCGCATGGCCGGGCACCAGACGCACGTAGACCGCGATGGCGATCATGTAGCCCACCATGGCGATGATGCCGGGAATGGTGGCGGCCGCGAACAGTTTGGCGATGTTCTGCTCGGTCAGGATGGCGTAGATCACCAGCGGCACCGAAGGCGGAATCAGGATGCCCAGCGTGCCGCCGGCGGCCAGCGTGCCGGTGGACAGGCGGCCGGAGTAACCATGACGTTTCATCTCGGGCAAGGCCACGGATGTGATGGTCGCCGCCGTGGCGATGGAGGAACCACAGATGGCGCCGAAGCCGGCACTGGCCATCACGGCCGCCATGGCCAGACCGCCCTTGAAGCGTGCGGTGAGCACGCTGGCAAACTGGAACAGCGCCTTGGAGATGCCGCCCTGGGTGGCGAAGTTGCCCATCAGGATGAACAGCGGGATCACCGACAGGTCATAGCTGGCAAAACGGGCGTAGGCCAGGCCGTTGAGGTTGTTGAGGAAAGGCGGCAGGCCGACCTGGTAGAGGTAACCCCAGACACCGGCGGCAAACATGGCCACGGCGATGGGCACACGCACCACCATCAGCGCGAGCATGATGCCGAAGATCACCATGGCAGTAGACAGTGAACTCATGCCCGCTCCTCCTTGGAGAAGCCCAACACGAATTGCGCCACGCCGATCACGGCGGTGAGCACCAGGGGCGGCACCATGGCGGCGTAGACGATCCACTCTGGGAAGCCCAGCATCATCGTGGTGGTCTGCGACTGGTAGGCATTGAGTGCGCCCACACCGGTGCGCCAGGCCAGCAGCGCCAGCATGGCCGCCAGCAGCAAGGCCCCGAAGCGGTCGAACCCGGCGTTGATGCGTGCCGGCATGCGGCTGGTGAAGAAGTCCACGATGATGTTTTCCTGGCGCAACTGGCACAAGGGCAGGAACAGCGCGACGGCGGCCCCGGCCGCCACCGCGGTCAGTTCGTAATCACCCAGCAGCGTGGTGCCCGTGGTGTTGCGGCCGATCAGGCTGACACAGGTGACCAGCGTGACCCCCGTGAGCAGCACGCCGGCCAGGATGGCACAGGCCTTGGCCAGGAACGACAGAACTTTCAAGACTTCTCCCATCCAAAAAAGAAGCCGATCCTCCCCAAGGCTGCCGGGGAGGATCGGCAGGTGCGGCGGCCGGCGCAGGGCGCGGCCACCCGGGCACGGCGATTATCGCGAATGCTTCGCGATCAGCGCACGGGCCTCCGACGCCAGCTTGGCGCCGTCGATGTTCTTGGTCTTCATCTCGGCAATCCAGTCGGTTTCCACCGTGCTGGCGGTACGGCGCCAGCGCTGGGTCTCGGCAATGTCGAGGGCCACGATGTTGTTCTTGGCCTTGACCGCAATGTCGCGGCCTTCCTTGTCGCCCGCATCCATGGCCCGGCCGAACATGGCCGCCGTCTCGATGCCCGAGTTCTTGTCGATGACCGCCTTGAGGTCGGCCGGCAGCTTGTCATAGGCCGCCTTGTTCATCGAGAACGCGAAAGTCTGGGTGTACAGGCCTTCCTTGCCGGCGAAGGTGGTGTGGTTCTTCACCAGCTCGGTCACCTTCAGCGAGGGCGTCACTTCCCAGGGAATGGTGGTGCCGTCGATGGTGCCCTTGGACAGCGCGTCGGTCACGGCCGGCACCGGCATGCCCACGGGCGTGGCACCCAGCTTGACCAGCATGTTGTTGATGATGCGCGAACCGCCACGCACTTTCATGCCACGCAGGGCCTCCAGGCCGGTCACCGGCGTCTTGGTGTGGAACAGGCCAGGGCCGTGCGTGTGCACGGCAATCAGCTTGACATCCTTGAATTCGTCCGCGGCGTACTTCTCGACGTACTCCTGGATTGCGCGGGAGGACGCTTCGGCGGAGCCGCTCATGAACGGCAGTTCGAACACTTCGGTCTTGGGGAAACGGCCCGGGGTGTAACCCAGCACCGTCCAGGTCAGGTCCACCACGCCGTCCTTGGCCTGGTCGAACAGCTGCGGGGGCGCGCCACCCAGCTGCATGGCGTGGAACAGCTGGACCTTGATGCGGCCACCCGATTCGGCCTCCACCTTCTGGGCCCAGGGGATGAGGGCCTTGGCGGGAATGGTGGCCTGCTGCGGCAGCATCTGGTGCAGGCGCAGGGTCACGTTCTGGGCGGCAACGCCGGTGGCGGCCAGAGTGGCCATGGCGGCCAGGCTCCAGGCCACGGTGCGACGGGTCACAAATTTCATGCTTGTCTCCTGTGTGGGATGGGGTCTTGATCGACCTCGAATACGCCAGCGGGGGCACTATGCAACGCCCTGACTACCAGCGCAAGTGCAATTTCACTCACTTTGATATAGCGATTTTCTATGACTCGACAACCTCCTGGTGGGTGGGCTCAACGCTTGCGGCGTATCAGCCGGATGGCCGACAGCGCCGGCGGATCGTGTGCCAACGGGCGCCCTTCCAGCACCTCGCGCAGGTTGCGCTGCGCCAGGCGCGAGTGCTCGCGCATGATGGCTTCGGCACGGGTGCCTTCCCGGCGCTCGATGGCGTCCAGCACCTGGCGGTGCTGGTCCTGCGCGACCACCAGCATGTCGCGCGCCCGGGCCGAATGGGCTTGAACGACCACGAAACCGGAGGGTGAGGCAAAAGGCAGGCTCACCACGCGTTCGAGCTGGCGGCTCACCGTGGGGCTGTCGGCCATTTCGTAGAGCAGCGCGTGAAAGGCCTCGTTGAGGCCCACGTAGGACGAGAACCCGTTCTCGTCGAGTGCGGCCGTGGCCAATACGCCATCGATGCGGTCCAGACAGGCCCTGGCCTCGGCGAGCACCACGCCGGGCGCGCCCCTCTCTGCCGCCAGACGGGCCAGCAACCCTTCGAGCGTGCCGCGCAGCTCGATGGCATCGGCCACGTCGCGCTCGGAAAAGGTCTTGATGCCATAGCCCCCGCCCGGCAGGGGTTCGAGCAGGCCCTCCTGCTCCAGCCGCATCAGCGCCGCACGTATCGGTGTGCGCGACACCCCCAGGCGCTCGACCAGCGCCAGCTCCGCAATCCGCGAGCCGCCAGGCAGCTCCCCCGAGAGGATGAGCTCGCGCAGCTGGAGCAAGGCCCGCACCTGGGCGCTCTCGCCCGCCACCAGGGCGGGGGCGTCGAGCACGGCCAGATCATCGGGCGTGTCGCTAGGGGGTACGCCCCCACGTTTGGCATTCATGGATACTCAATGTATACATAAACACCCAAAAACGCCTTAGGCAAAGCCCTAGTGTGGCCGTCTTGGGGGTTCATGTATCCAATGGCAGGCCAGATTGTTTCCCACTAAGATGCAGCCGGTCTTTGACACAACAACCCGAGGAGATCGTTCATGAGTCTGCGAACCACCCCGCCCTTCCGCGCCGACCACGTCGGTAGTTTCCTGCGCCCGGCCTACCTGCTGCAGGCGCGCGAACAGAAGGCGCGCGGCGAGATCACCGCCGAGCAGCTGCGCGCGGTGGAAGACAAGGCCATCACCGAGATCGTGAAGTTCCAGCAGGACGTGGGCCTGCAGAGCGTGACCGACGGCGAGTTCCGCCGCACCTACTTCCACATCGACTTCCTGGAACAGCTCGGCGGCGTGAAGACCGACATCCCGGTCACCATACGCAAGCCCGACGGCACCGAAGAGCTGGCTCCGCCCGTGATCCGCGTGATCGACAAGGTTCGCCACGCGAAGAACATCCAGCTCGCCGATTTCGAGTACCTCAAGAGCCAGGTGGCCGCCGGCAACACGCCCAAGGTCACCATCCCCTCGCCCACCATGCTGCACTTCCGTGGCGGGCGCGCCGGCATCAGCCGCGAGGCCTACCCCGAACTCGACCCGGTGTTCTACGACGACGTGGCCAGGGCCTACGGTGATGAGCTGCAGTCGCTGGCCGACGCCGGCTGCACCTACGTGCAGATGGACGACACCAACATGGCCTACCTGTGCGACGAGAAGATGCGCGAGGCCGCCCGCCAGCGTGGCGACGACCCCAACGAGCTGCCCCACCGCTACGCCCAGTTCATCAACAAGGTGGTCAAGCACAAGCCCGCCGGCATGACACTGGCCATGCACCTGTGCCGCGGCAACTTCAAGAGCACCCACGCCGCTGCCGGCAACTACGAGCCGGTGGCCGAAGCGCTGCTCAAGGAAATGGACCTGGACGCCTATTTCCTCGAGTACGACGACGACCGCAGCGGCGACTTCCGCCCGCTGCGATTCCTGCCCAAGGGCAAGATCGTGGTGCTGGGTCTGGTCACCACCAAGTTTGGCCAGCTCGAAACCAAGGACGACCTCAAGCGCCGCATCGACGAGGCCGCGCGGCACGTTCCGCTGGAGCAGCTGTGCCTGTCGCCGCAGTGCGGCTTCTCCAGCACCGTGCACGGCAACAACATCGCCGTGGAAGACCAGCGCAAGAAGCTGCAGCTGGTGGTGGAAACGGCCCACGAGGTGTGGGGCACGGCCTGATCAGGTACCAGTGAACCGGGAGGGGCGGCGCTCGGCAAATGCCGCCCGCCCCTCTGCAAAATCGCGGCTGGCCTTGGTGCGGGCCTCGCGCTCGCGCCACAGCGCCTCACTGCCCTCGCCCAGCGCGATCTCGTTGAGCGTCTGCTTCATGCCCTGCACCGCCAGCGGCGCGAGTGCAGCGACGTTGGCAGCCCAGTCGGCCACCGCCTCGGGCAGGTCGATGGCGGGCATCAGCCGGTCGAGAAAACCCATGGCGAGCAGCTCGGCGCCGTCCACGGGCTGTGCGCTGAGGAACAGCCGGCGGGCGGCGCCCAGGCCCAGGCGGGCCACGTAGCGTTTCATGCCGCTGGGGTAGTAGTGCAGGCCCAGCGCAGCGGCGGGCATGCGCAGCTGCATGCCGGTGACGCCGAAGCGGAAATCGCAGGCCAAGGCCAGGTCGGTGGCACCGCCGAACACGCTGCCGGTCAGCGCGCACAGGGTGGGTACGGGCAAGGCGGCCAGTGCGTCGGGCACCACCTCGAACGGCATGGCGCCGGTGTTGCCCCCGGCATCGAATTCGCCCACGTTGTAGCCGGCGCTGAAGACCGGGTTGGGCTGGTTGGGCTCGGCGGTGAGCACCAGCGCGTGCACGGCAGGTGTGCCACGCACGGTATCGAAATGGGCGAGCAGCGTCTGCAGGTCTTCGTCGTGCAGCCGGTTGCGGTGCTCGGGGCGGCTGAGTGTGACCGTGGCGACGCCAGCCTCCATGCGCAACAGCGGCGGCGTGCCCACGTCAGATCCCCTGAGGCGCCTGCTGCAGGCCGAACACCGGGTAGCGCCGCCATTCGGGTTCGGCGTGGCGCTGGCCGTGGTCAAAAATGAAATCGAGCACCTGGGTGGCATCGCCCAGCCGTGCCGGGTCTTCAGCAGCCCAGGCGTCTAAGCGCTCGCGCAGGCCGGGCTCGTCGCGCAGCATGGCCTCGGCGGTGTCCTCGAACACGTAGTCCGAGTAGTGCTCCTTGCGCTCGAGCACACCGTCGAAGAAGCCCCAGCGGAACCAGCTGTCGTGTGCCAGCGGCTCCAGGGTCTCCACCACGTAGCGGGCTTGGGGCTGGTCGAGTGACACCCACACGTCGCCCGCGCGGGCGGTCACGGTTTCCTCATGGGAGGTGAGCTCGACCTCATCGTGGAAGTTGCGGCCCTCATACGGCACGGCGCGGGTGGTGGCATGGCCGATGCGGTACGCACGGGCCTTCACCACTTCGTCGGCTTTCAAGCGGTGCAGCTGCACACCGTTCCATTCGAGGCGTTCGATGGCTTCGCGCCACGCCTGGGGAATCAGGTAGCCGGCCACGGCCAACACGCTGTCGGTGACCACCGCGTGGTGGAAGTGGGCGATGTCGCGTTCCCAGGGGCGGCTGCGGTCGTAGCTCAGGCGTTGGTAGCGGCCGATGCGGCTGGGCGAGCGCACGGCCTCGTAGCCGGCGAAGCGCAGCGGCGTGGGACGGGTGGTGTCGATGGCCCAGCGCAGGGGCCACGAGGCCGGTCGTGCGGCACGGGCCTGCTGGCGCAACGCGCGGATCCCGTCACCGTGCGCCACCAGCCAGTCCAGGCAGACCTCCACCAGCGTGCGCATGGCGGCGTAGCGGTCGGCATAGGGCTTGAGCATGTGGCTCTCGGGCATGAAGCCCAGTGTGTGGTGCAGCGCCGCGTAGCCGGTGGAAAAACGCGGCGTCTCCAGGAAGTCGGCGATGCCGTCGTCCGGCGTTTCGGCCACGGGGTTCACGTACGGGCAGGTGGGCCAGCCGCGCTCGCGCATGCCGCCGTAGATGGCGGGCAGCAGCGTGTCGCGCAGGTAGCCGCCCAGGGCGCCGCCCAGCTTGTCGGGCTGGGTGGGAATCAGCGTCATGGTGTAGCTGTAGTCCGCACCGTTGGAGGTGTGGGTGTCCACCATGAGGTCAGGACTCCAGGCCGCAAAGAAGCGGTTGAAGGCCTGGGCCGCGAGGCTGTCGCACTTGATGAAGTCGCGGTTGAGGTCGAGGTGGCGGTCGTTGCCCCGAAAACCGAAGGTCTCGGGCCCCACCTGGTTGGCACGCGAGGTGTCGGCGCGGTTGCGGCAGCCGTCCACGTTGTAGACCGGAATGAACAGGAACACCGTGCGGCCCAGCGCGGCGCGGCGCTCGGGCTGGGTGCACAGGTCGCGCACCAGCGCCATGCAGGCGTCTATGCCCTCTGGCTCGCCGGGGTGTATGCCGTTGTTGTTGAAGAACACCGGGCGGCCTTGCGCCTGCAGGGTCTCGCGCTCGAACACGCCGTCGGCGGTGACCACGCCGGCGTGCATGGGCAGGCCACCGTCCGACGTGCCTATGGTGAACAGGCGCAGCGCCTGCGGGAAGTCCCGCGCCAGCTGCTCATAGAAGGCGATGCATTCGGCCCAGGTGGTGGTCTGGTTGCCGTTGCCGCGTTCGAAGGGGGTGGGCAAAAGTTGGGTGCGTTCGGTGTTCATGCTGCCATCTCGGGTGCGTGGTAGCCGTTGGCCAGGAGTTCGCGGGTGTAGGGGTGCTCCACCTCGCCGCTGACGATGCGGATGGCGTCCAGGGTTTCGACGATGTGCCCCTGGTTCATCACCGCCACACGCTCGCACATGTGGGCGATCACGCCGAGGTCGTGGCTGACCATGACGAAGGTGGTGCCGAGGTCGCGCCGTACCTCCAGGAGCAGGTTCAGCACCTCGGCCTGCACCGAGGCGTCGAGCGCGGAGGTGGGCTCGTCCAGCAGCAGCAGTTCGGGCTCCAGCACCAGCGCACGGGCGATGGCCACGCGTTGGCGCTGACCGCCCGACAGCTGGTGCGGGTAGCGAAAACGAAAACCCTTGCCCAGGCCCACGCGGTCGAGTACCGCGAGCACGCGCGCATCGATGCGGTCAAACCCATGCACGTGCAAGGCCTCGCCCAGGGCTCGGTCCACGGTGTGGCGCGGGTGCAGCGAACCGAACGGATCCTGGAACACCATCTGCACGTGGCGACGCTCCTCGCGCCGCAGCGGCTGGCCGGCCTTGCGGGCCTGCCCGGCCACGCTCAGGCGGCCCCGCCACTCGCCGTCCAGCCCGGCCAGCACGCGAAGCACGGTCGACTTGCCACAGCCCGAGCCCCCCACCAGGCCAAAGCTGGCGCCGGCAGGCACATCAAAGCTCACGCCATGCACCGCCTGGTGGCGGCGGGCGCCCTCGCCGTAAAACACGTCCAGCCCTTGGCAGGACAGCAGGGGCTGTGCGTCATTGGCCATGCAAGGCCTCCTCGATGGCGGTGCGGTCCATGGCCGGCAGCGGCTGCCCGGCCTGGCGCCCGGTGGGCAGGCAATGCAGCAGGCCACGTGTATAGGGGTGGCGGGAGTGGTAGAGGTCGCGCGCGGCGCAGCTCTCCACCACCTGGCCGCGGTACATGACCAGCACGCGGTCGCAGAACTGGGCCACCATGTTGAGGTCGTGGCTGATCATCAGCAGGCCCATGCCGCGCTTGCGGATCTCGCCATCCATGAGCTCCAGCACCTGGTTGCGCACCATCACGTCCAGCGCGGAAGTGGGCTCGTCAGCGATCAGCAGGGTGGGCGACGCGATCATCATGGCCGCGATCATCACGCGCTGGCCAATACCCCCCGAGAGTTCGTGGGGGTAGGACTGGTAGACGCGCTCAGGCGCCGCGATGCCCACCGTGTGCAGCATCTCCATCACGCGCTCACGCGCCTGGGCCTTGGGAAACACGCCGTGCAGCAGCGCAGCCTCGGCAATCTGCCCGCCCACCCGCAGCACCGGATTGAGGGAAAACTTGGGGTCCTGCAGCACCATGCCGATGCGCCGGCCACGGATGGCGCGCCAGCCTGCGGCGTCCTGCGACAGCAGGTCGATGCCGTCGTAGCGCAGCGCGCGCGCCTGCACCACGCCGGGACGCCGCACCAGACCCAGGATGGCACGCGCCGTCATGGACTTGCCGGAACCCGATTCGCCCACAATGCCGATGCGCTCGGCCCCCATGGTGAGGGACAGCGACTTCACCACGGGCAAAGGTCCGTCGGGCGAGGGGTAGGTGACGCTCAGGTCGTCGATCAGCAGCTCAGCCATGTTTGGGATCCAGCACGTCGCGCAGGCCGTCGCCCACCAGGTTGAAAGCCAGGCTGCCCAGCAGGATGGCCACACCGGGCACGGCCGCCACCCACCACTGGTCGAAGATGAACGAGCGGCCGGAGGCGATCATCGCGCCCCACTCCGACAGCGGCGGCTGTGCCCCCAGGCCCAGGAAGCCCAGGCCGGCAGCGGTGAGAATGATGCCGGCCATGTCCAGCGTGACGCGGACCACGGACGACGGCAGGCAGATGGGTAGCACATGCCCCCACAGGATGCGCGCGCTGGACAGCCCTTGCACGCGGGCGGCCTGGATGTGGTCGGCGCGTTTGCAGGTCTGCGTTTCGGTGCGGGCCAGGCGTGCATAGGGCGGCCAGGCGGTGATGGCGATGGCGATCACGGCGTTGACGATGCCCGGTCCCATCACGGCCACCAGCGCCAGCGCCAGCACCAGGCGTGGGAAGGCCATCACCACGTCGGTCAGACGCATCAGCACGGTGTCCAGCCAGCCACCGAAGTAGCCGGCGCACATGCCCACCAGCAGACCCAGCGGCGCAGCGATGACGGCCACCAGGGTGACGATCAGCAGCGTGGGCTGGGTGCCGTAGATCAGGCGGCTGAGCAGATCGCGGCCCAGCTGGTCGGTGCCCAGCCAGTGGGTGGCTCCGGGTGGCAGCAGCCGCTGGGTGGCGTCCTGCGCGTTGGGGTCGAATGGCGCCAGCCAGGGCGCAAGCAGGGCGCACAGAACCATCAGCGCGAGGATGGCGAGGCCGAACAGCATGGCCGGGCTGCGGGTGGCGCGTTGCAGGCCGGCACCCCAGCGGGCGCGGCGGGCCTGCCAGGCGGAAGCCGGGGCCTGGTCGTCGTAGGTCATGGCACTCATTGGGTAACCTCCGTGCTGCGCACTGCGGTGCGAGCCTCCTTCGGAACGGCCGGGCGGGGGCTCATGCGCGCATCCTCGGGTCAAGGGCCCGGCCCAAGGCGTCGGTGCCGGTGTTCAGGGCGACGAAGCAGATGCCGACCCACAGGGTGCCGCCCAGCACGGCTGCCAGATCGGCGCTGAACAGGGCGTTGGTGATGTACAGCCCGATGCCGGGCCAGGAAAAGACGGTTTCGGTCAGCACGGCGCCTTCCAGCAGCAGCGCGTAGGACAGGCCGACCACGGTGACCAGCGGCGCGGCGACGTTGGGCAGCACGTGGTGCACCAGCACGCGCCATTCGGAGGCGCCTTTGACGCGTGCGGTGAGCACGTATTCCTTGCCCAGCTCTTCGAGGAAGAAGGCACGCGTCATGCGCGAGATGTAGGCCATGGAGAAATAGCCCAGCAGCGAAGCGGGCAGCACGAGGTGGGCCAGGCCGTTGCGAAAGGCCTCCCAGTTGCCGGCGCGCAGCGTGTCCACCAGCACCAGGTGGCTCCAGCTCTCCACCGTGTACTGGTAGACGTCGTCCAGCCGCCCGGGGCCGGCCACCCAGCCGAGCTTGGCGTAGAACACCAGAAGGCCGATGAGCGCCAGCCAGAACACCGGCACCGAGTAGCCCAGCAGGCCCACCATGCGCAGCACCTGATCGATCCAGCGGTTGTGGTGGTGTGCGGCCAGCATGCCCAGCGGCACGCCGAACAGCACGCCCAGCACGATGCCGAAGGTGGCCAGCTCCAGCGTGGCCGGGAAGTAGCGGCTCAGGTCCTCCACCACGGTGCGACCGGTGGTGGTGGACTGGCCGAGGTCACCCCGCACCACGCGCCCCACGTAGAAGACGAACTGTTGCGGCAAGGGCTGGTCCAGCCCCATCTCGCGGTACACGCGCTGGTAGGTCTCCTGGTCGGCCCGGTCACCCACCACCTGAAGCACGGGGTCGATGGGCGAGGCCTTGCCGATGAGAAAGGTCACCAGCAGCAGCGCGATCAACATGCCCGCCAGCGACGCGAGGGCGCGCGCCAGCGGGGCGAGACGGGACAGGACTTGCATCGGCAACTTACTTGGTGACTTCGTCGTAGCGGACCAGGTCGGACATCGGGCCCTGGATGTAGCCCTTGACGTTGGCACGCAGCGCGATGCGGTTCTGCTCCTGGAAGGTCATGATGATGGGCGACTTGGCCTGGATTTCCTTCTGCAGGTCGCTGTACATCGCTGCCCGTTTGGCGGGTGCCGTTTCCTTGAGCGCGGCCATGGTCTTGACCGACATCTCCGGCACGGCCCAGCCGTTGCGCCAGGTGGTGGTGGCCTGGTAGGCGGCGTCGCTGTTGTCCACGTTGTAGGCGAAGGCCTTGGCGTTGGAGTGCGGATCGAAGAAGTCAGGCGCCCAGTACAGCAGGATGGCGTCGTGCTTGCGGGCACGGTAGCGGGTGATGACCTGTGCGCCGGTGCCCGGCTGCAGCGTGACCTTCACACCGGCCTTGGCCATGCTGGCCTGCACCGACTGCGCCATGTCCATGAACATGGGGCTGTTGATCACGTCGAGCTCGATCTCGAGGTTGTTCACGCCGGCCTTGCTCAGGATGGACTTGGCGCGCTCGGTGTCGAGCTTGTAGGGCGTGGTGGTCAGCGCACCGGCAAAACCCACCGGCAGGAAGCCCTGGTGCACACGCATCTTGCCCTTGAGCAGCTGGCTGGAAATGCCCTCGTAGTCGACCAGGTAGCGCATGGCCTCCCACACAGCCGGGTTGCGCAGCTTCTCGCTCTTCTGGTTGAGCGCCAGGAAGTGCACCGCGGCGCTGGGGATGTCTTCCACCCGCACGTCGTTGCGCGACTTGAGCGCATCGATCTGGTCCGGGCCCAGGTCGCGCACGATGTCGGCGTCACCGGATTCGATCAGCAGGCGCTGCGTGGCCGGTTCGGTCACGTTCTTGATCAGCACGTTGGGGGTCTTGGGGGCATCGGCCGCGCGCCTGTTGGCTTCGAGCAGCAGCACCTCCTTGGGCTTGTACAGCTTGAGCTTGTACGGGCCGGTACCGGCCGAGTTGGTCTTGAGCCACTGGTTGCCCAGGTCGCCGGCCTTCTCGTTCTGCATCACCAGTTTTTCGTCGACGATGTTGCCGGGGCGTGCACCCAGCACGTTGAGCACGTAGGTGGCACCGAACTCGCCGCTCCAGGCCACGCTCACCGTGTCGGGGCCGGTCTTGCGCACCATCTGCTCGATGTTCTCGGGGTTCCAGCCCAGCTGGCCCAGGATGGACGCGGGCGACTTCTTGAGCACGATCACGCGCTTGAAGGTGAAGATCACGTCTTCGGGGCGGACCGGGTTGCCGCTGTCGAACATGGCGCCCTTGCGCAGCGTGAACTCGATGGACTTGCCCTGTTCGGACGGTTTCCAGCTCGCAGCCAGGCCGGGCACGATGCGGGTCGGATCCTTGGGGTCGTAGCGCACCAGGCCTTCGTAGATGTTGGCCAGGGCTTCACCACCCGAGAACTCGAACGCCTCGGCCGGGTCCAGGCTCACGATGTCCTCGATGTTCTTGGCCACCACCAGGGTATCTCGTGGCGTGGCGGCCCAGAGCGACAGGGAGGCGAGCGCACCCAGCAGGGCGACGCTCAGACGGTTGGGACGGACTTTCATGACAACTCCTTGGTGGGTGGAACGGAAATTCAGCGTGACGGGGCCTGGCGCAACAGGTGCTGCTCATAGAGCGCGAACCCGTGCAGCACGTCGGGCATGACCGCTTCGCACTCGGCCAGCACGGGGCCCTGGTAGGCGCCCTCGCGGTCCAGCAGGTTGAGCGAACCGATCTGCACGCCCTCACGCATCACGGGCACATTGACCACCGCCCCCAGGCCCAGGCCGACGATGGTCTCGAGATCGAAAAAATGCGGACCGAAGTCCTGCGGCCGGTTCGCCACGAACGCGATGCCCTGGCGCATCTGGCGCGTCCAGTCGGTGTCGGTCACGGCCTTGGTGCCGCTGAGCGGGTAGACCGCCGGGTCGGTGGTGAAGATGCGTTCGGCCGAACCGGCATCGGGCACGATGTGGCTGACCGTGAACAGCCGGTGGCCCACACGCGCCTGCAGGCGGTCGCACACGGCCTGGAACACGGCGTGGTAGTCGGAGGAATGTTCGGGAAGGGACATGAAAAAGCTCAGGATTGGATAGGGCCCTGGTGCGCCAGCACGTGGTCCACGCCGCTGGCAAACAGCGGCGCCGTGCCGGCCCACAGCACCGTGGCCGGTTTGTCGTAAGGGTTGGCCAGGCCGTGCAGCGTGGTGGACGGCAGGTGCGCGGAGTCGCCCGTGGCCAGCACCAGCAGCTCTTCACCGAGGATGAACTCGACGCGGCCGCTGATGACGTAGAGCATTTCCTCGCCCGCATGCTTGACCGGCGCAGCCGTGTGGTGCGGCGGCAGGGTCACCAGCACGGCGTTCATGACGCTGTTGGGGAACTGGCCGCTGATGCGGTCGTAGACCGGCCCGCCCTTTTGCAGCTGGAAGGGTTCGCGTTCGCGACGGGGAAAGTGGTAGCCGCTGACCTCGCGCACCTGCATGAAGTAGTCCATGGACAGGTCTAGCACCTCGCTCACGCGCATCAGCGCCGTGATGGACGGGTTGGCCAGGTCGCGCTCAAGCAGCGAGATGTAGCCGACGCTGAGATCGCTGCGCTGCGCCACCTCGGCCATGCTCAGGCCCAGCTGGCGCCGGCGCTGGCGCAGCGTGTCCCCGATGCGGGGAAAGGTGGTGCCGGCTGCAGCAGCAGCCCTGGCGGAGGCGCGGGAGTTGGTCATGCGAGTAAAAAATTATTACTCGCACTATACGTTTTTCAGTAAACTTTTTTCAGTCCCGACTCATACGTACTTACCCCAATCCGAGCAGCCGCACCGCGTTGCCCTTGAGGATGCCGGGCATCACCTCGGGCTTGAAGCCGGCCACCTCGAAGTCCTTCATCCAGCGCTCGGGCGTGATCAGCGGGTAGTCGCTGCCGAACAGCACGCGGTCTTTCAGCAGCGTGTTGGCGTACTGCACCAGCTGCTTGGGAAAGTACTTGGGACTCCAGCCCGAGAGGTCGATCCACACGTTGGGCTTGTGCGTGGCCACGCTCAGGGCCTCGTCCTGCCAGGGGAAGCTGGGGTGGGCCATCACGATCTGCATGTCGGGGAAGTCGATGGCCACGTCGTCCAGGTGCATGGGGTTGCTGTACTCCAGCCGCAGCCCGCCGCCGCAGCGCATGCCCGAGCCGATGCCGCTGTGGCCGGTGTGGAAGATGGCCGGCAGCTTGTGCGCGTTGATCACCTCGTAGATGGGCCAGGCCATCTTGTCGTAGGGGTGGTAGCCCTGCACCGTGGGGTGGAACTTGAAGCCGCGCACGCCCTCTTCCGTGATCAGACGCTCAGCCTCGCGCGCGCCCATCTTGCCTTTGTGCGGGTCGATGCTGGCGAAGGCGATCATCATGTCGCTGTTCTCGCGCGCCGCCTGGGCGATCTCCTCGTTGGGGATGCGGCGGCGGCCCAGCTTGCTCTCGCTGTCCACCGTGAACATCACCAGCCCGATCTTTCTTTCGCGGTAGTAGGCAATGGTCTCGGCAATCGTGGGGCGGCGGTTGCTGCCGAAGTATTTGTCGGCGGCGCGGTCGTATTCCTCGCCGTAGTTGTCGAACGGGTTCCAGCAGCTCACCTCGGCATGAGTGTGGATGTCGATGGCGATGAGGTTGGCGTGGTCCACAAGGTCTCCTAGGGTTTGTACTGATGGGATTTGGTTATTCTTTATAACCATAATCCCTCAACTTGGCAAGGACGATCATGGACACGAACACACCCGATCTGCAACTCTCCCTGCATGGGGATCAAGGCCAGGTGGCCTTGGTGCGCCTCACGCGCGGCGCTAAACGCAACGCGCTCAACGACGGGCTCATCATCGCCCTGCGCGACACCTTCCTGAACCTGCCCGAGACGGTGAAGGCGGCCGTGATCGACGGCGAAGGCGAGCATTTCTGCGCCGGCCTGGACCTGTCGGAACTCAAGGAGCGCGACGCCGGCCAGGGCTTGCACCATTCGCGCATGTGGCACGGCGCACTCGACGCCATCCAGTACGGCCCGGTGCCGGTGATTGCCTCGCTGCACGGCGCGGTGGTGGGTGGCGGCCTGGAGCTGGCCAGCGCCTGCCACATCCGCGTGGCCGACGAAACCACCTTCTATGCCTTGCCCGAAGGCACGCGTGGCATCTTCGTGGGCGGCGGCGGCGCGGTGCGCATCCCCAAGCTGATCGGCGTGGCACGCATGACCGACATGATGCTGACCGGTCGCGTCTACAAGGCCGACGAAGGCGAACGCGCCGGCTTCGCCCAGTACCTCGTGCCCGCAGGTACCGCGCAAGAGAAAGCCCTGGCGCTGGCCGAACGCATCGCCACCAACGCCCCGCTCACCAACTACGCCCTCACCCACGTGCTGCCGCGCATTGCCGAGCAGCCGGCCGACCACGGTTTCGTGACCGAGGCCATGATGGCCGGCATCGCCCAGAGTGCGCCGGAAGCCAAGGCCCGTGTGCGCGCCTTCCTCGAAGGCAAGGCCCCCAAGGTCAGCAAAGACTGACCCCGGCCGAGGAGACCACGAGCATGACCACACGCTACCGCGACCTGGCCTTTGGCATCACGCGCGCCCAGTTGCGCGAGGGCCAGGACGGCATCCGCTACCTGAGCTCCTCGCCCCTGGAGCCTCACGCCCACCGCATGACGGACCGCCTGGTGCACTGGGCCGAGGCCGCACCCGATCGCACCTTCATCGCCCGCCGCGCGCGGCTGGCCGATGGCTCCACCGGCGACTGGATCCGCGTGAGCTACCGCGACGCCCTGCAGCACGCACGTGCCATCGGCCAGGCCCTGCTGCAGCGCGGCCTGAGCGATGAGCGACCGGTGGCCATCCTGAGCGAGAACAGCATCGAGCACGCGCTGCTGGCGCTGGGCTGCCTGTACGCCGGCGTTCCGCACTGCCCGGTGTCTCCACCCTACTCGCTGGTCAGCAAGGACTACGACAAGCTGCGCCACGTGATGGCCACGCTGACACCGGGTCTGGTGTTCGCCGCCGACCCGCGCTACGCCGCCGCCATCGCAGCCGTGGTGCCAGCCGATGTGGAGGTGGTGCTCGCCGACGGTGTGCTCGAAGGCCGCCCCGTCACGCCGCTGGCCGAGCTGCTGGCCACTGCCCCCACGCCCGCCGTGGACGCGGCCATGCACGCCACGCACCCCGGGACCATCACCAAGTTCCTCTTCACCTCGGGCTCCACCAAGAACCCCAAGGCCGTCATCAACACGCACCGCATGTGGTGCGCGAACCAGCAGCAGCTGCGCCAGTCGATTCCCTCGCTGGCCGACGAGCCGCCGCTGCTGGTGGACTGGCTGCCCTGGAACCACACCTTCGGTGGCAACCACAACGTCGGCATCGTGCTCGACAACGGTGGCACGCTCTACATCGACGACGGCAAGCCCACACCCGCTGGCATGGCCGAGACGCTGCGCAACCTGCGCGAGATCTCGCCCACGGTGTATTTCAACGTGCCCACTGGCTTCGAGGCCATTGCCAACGCGATGGAAACCGATGAGGTGCTGCGCCGCACGCTGCTGGCGCGCTGCCGCATGTTCTTCTACGCCGGCGCCGCGCTGCCTCAGGCCGTGTGGGACAAGCTGCACCGCATCCAGGAGGCCGAGATCGGCGAGCGGCTGGTGATGGGCACCGGTCTGGGCATGACGGAGTCGAGCCCGTTCGCGCTCTACATCACCCGTCCCGAGGTGACCACGGGTGACCTGGGTCTGCCCACCGCCGGCATGGAGATCAAGCTGGTGCCGGTGGATGGCAAGACCGAGATCCGCTACAGCGGCCCCAATATCACCCCGGGCTACTGGCGCCTGCCCGATGCCACACGCGAGGCCTTCGACGACGAGGGCTTCTTCTGCACCGGCGACGCCGTCACCTGGATAGACCCGGACAACATCCACCTGGGCCTGCGCTTTGACGGCCGCATCGCCGAGGACTTCAAGCTCGCCACCGGCACCTTCGTGAGCGTGGGGCCCATGCGCGCCAAGGTGATTGCAGCGGCCGCGCCCCATGTGCAGGACGTGGTTCTCACCGGCATCAACCTGAAAGAGGTGGGCGCCCTGGTGTTCCCCACCCAGTCGGTTCGCCAGCTTGCTGGTCTGCCAGCCACGGCTTCGATGCGCGAGGTGCTGGACAGCGCACCGGTGCTCGCCCACTTCCAGCGCGTGGTGAACGAACTCGCTGCGCAGGCCACCGGCAGTGCCAACCGCATCGCCCGCCTGGCGCTGATGGACGAGCCGCCTTCCATCGACAAGGGCGAGGTCACCGACAAGGGCTCCATCAACCAGCGCGCCGTGCTCAAGCACCGCGACGCCCTGGTGCAGGCCCTGCACGAGGACCGCCTGCCCCACACCCTCAAACCCCAGTAAGGAGACGCTCATGCAGATTCAAGGACACGCAGCCCTGGTCACCGGCGGCGGCTCCGGCCTCGGTGAGGCCACGGCACGCGAGCTGGCCCGCCTGGGCGCCCGGGTGGCGGTGCTCGATGTGAACCTGGAGGCCGCACAGAAGGTGGCGGCTGATATTGGCGGTGTCGCGTGCCGCTGCGACATCACCGACACCGCGAGCCTGCAGGCCGCGCTCGACCAGGCCGTCGCCGCGCATGGCCCGGCCCGCATCCTGATGAACATCGCCGGCATCGGCACCGCCAAGCGGGTGGTGCAGAAGGACGGCTCGGCCGCGCCTCTGGAAGACTTCGCCAGGGTCATCAACGTCAACCTGATCGGCACCTACAACGCGGCACGCCTGTTTGCTGCCGCCTGCGCCAGGCTCGAACCGCTGGAAGACGGCGAACGCGGCGTGATGCTCTTCACCGCCAGCGTGGCCGCGTTCGATGGCCAGGTGGGCCAGCAGGCCTACAGCGCTTCCAAGGGCGGTCTGGTGGGCATGACGCTGCCGATGGCGCGCGACCTGGCGCAGCACGGCATCCGCGTCAACACCATCGCGCCCGGCCTGTTCAGCACGCCCCTCATGAAGCAGCTGCCCGAGCCGGTGCAGCAGTCGCTCGCGGCCAGCATTCCGTTCCCGTCGCGCCTGGGCAAGCCCGAGGAATTCGCGGCCCTGGCGGCCCACACCGTCACCAACACCCACCTCAACGGTGAGGTGATCCGTCTCGATGGCGCCCTGCGCATGGCGCCGCGCTGAGTTCCGTTCCACCACAAGAGGAGACAACCATGAACCCATCGATCCTGAAGGGCAGCCTGGCCCTGGGTGCGGCCACCCTGCTGGCCGCCTGCGGCAGCGGGCCCGGTGCTCCGCGCGCCGATGCACCGCCTGCGCGCCTGAGCGCCGCCACCGGCGCGGCGCTGCAGCAGTGCGCGGCGCTGGCCGCGCAGTTCCAGCACGCCAACACCCGCATCACCTCGGCCGAGGCCGTGGCTGCGGGCGGTCTGCAGCTGGGCGGCAAGCCCATCGGCGAACACTGCCTGATCAAGGGCCGCATGTTCGAGCGCAAGGGCAGCGACGGGCGTGACTACGCCATCGGCTTCGAGATGCGCATGCCGCAGGCCTGGAACGGCCGTTTCTACTACCAGGGCAACGGCGGCCTGGACGGCACCGTGCACCCGGCGCAGGGTGCGCTGGGTGGCGGCCCGCTGACGGGCGCGCTGGCGCAGGGCTTTGCGGTCATCAGCTCCGACGCCGGCCACACCGGCGCGCAGACGCCCTACTTCGGTCTGGAACCTCAGGCGCGGCTGGACTACGGCTACCAGGCTGTGGTCAAGCTCACGCCCATGGCCAAGGATCTGATCCGCGCGGCCTACGGCAAGGCGCCCGACCGCTCCTACATCGGTGGCTGCTCCAACGGCGGACGCCACGCCCTGGTTGCCGCCAGCCGCGTGGGCGACCAGTACGACGGCTACCTGGTGGGTGCACCCGGCTACCGCCTGCCCAACGCGGCGCTGGCCCAGCTGTGGGGCGCCCAACGCTGGAGCCCGCTGGCCACCCCGGGCGCCACCACGCGCCACCCGCTCAACCCCAACGCCACCATCCCCGATCTGGGCACCGCCTTCACCGCCGCCGAACGCCAGACCGTGGCCCGCGCCGTGCTCAACCGCTGCGACGCGCTGGACGGCCTGAGCGACGGCCTGGTGCAGGCCACGCAGGCCTGCCAGGCCGCGTTCGACGTGGCGCGCGACGTGCCCACCTGCAGCGGCGCACGTGACGGCAGCTGCCTGAGCCCGGCACAGAAAACCGTGGTGGCCGAGACCTTCGCGGGCGGCAAGACCGCGAGCGGCCAGGCCATCTACAGCGCCTTCCCGTACGACCCGGGTGTGGCCGGCAACAACTGGGCGCAGTGGAAGTTCGCCAACTCCATTGCTCTCGACCCGCTCTCGGTGAGCACCGTGTTCACCGCACCGCCCATGCCGGTCAACGCCGCCACGGCCGACATCAGCGCGCTGTTTGCCGGCGTGCATGCCACCAGCGAGGTGTACCGCGAGTCCGGCGTGTCGCTGATGTCGCCTCCCGGCCATGAGCAACCCGACAACCTGCTGCCCCTGCGCGCACGCGGCGCCAAGGTGGTGCTCTACCACGGCGTGAGCGATGCCATCTTCTCGGCCGAAGACACGCGCCGCTGGGTCGAGCGCGTCAACACCAGCCAGAAGGGCCGTGCCGCCGACTTCGCCCGCTACTTCCCCGTGCCCGGCATGAACCACTGCAGCGGCGGCCCCACCGCCGACCAGTTTGACCTGCTCTCGCCGCTGGTGGCCTGGGTTGAACAGGGTGTGGCCCCCCAGGCCGTGAAGGCCAGCGTGCGCGGCGCCGGCAACCCCGGCGGCGTGAACGCCGAGCTGCCCGCCGGCTGGTCCGCCCAGCGCAGCCGCCCGCTGTGCGCCTACCCCACCGTCGCCCACTACAAGGGCAGCGGAGATCCCGAAGAAGCCGCCAGCTTCGTTTGCCGCTGAGCCGCCTTTCACCGCACCTTTCACCACAACCACAGGAGACTTCACATGAGCATGAACCGACGTCAATTCGCATTGGGCATGGGCGGCGCCGCCGCACTGGGCGCGCTGTCACCGCTGGCCGCGCAGGCCCAGGCGGTCGACCTGGTCAAGATCCTCTACGGCTTTCCCGCCGGCAGCGCGGGCGACAGCGTGGCCCGTCGCGTGGCCGAGAAGCTGGCCGGTTCGGCCTTCACCAAGAACGCCGGCATCGTCGAGAACAAGCCCGGCGCGGGCGGGCGCATCGCCATCGAGACGCTGAAGAACTCGCCCGCCGACGGCTCCACCCTCGCGCTGGCTCCGGTGTCGGCGCTGTCGGTGTACCCCCACATCTACCCCAAGCTGACCTACACGCCGGCCGATGTGACGCAGGTCTCCATCGCCGCCGTCATGTTCCACGGTCTGGCCGTGGGCCCGGCTGTGCCGGCCGAGGTGAAGACGCTCAAGGACTTCCTGGCCTGGGCCAAGGCCAACCCCGGCCAGGCCAGCTACGGCTCGCCGGGCGCGGGCTCCATGCCCCATCTGCTGGGCGCGCTGCTGTCGCTGCGCTCGGGCGTCGAACTCAAGCACGTGCCTTACCGTGGCACCGTGCCCAGCGTGACCGACCTGGTGGGCGGCCAGATCGCCGCCGCCATGAACCCCAGCGGCGACTACATCCAGCACGTCAAGAGCGGGCGCGTGCGCGTGCTGGCGCTGTCGGGCAACAAGCGTTCGCCCTACCAGCCCGAGGTGCCGACCTTCATCGAGCTGGGTTTCCCCGATGTGACCTGCGAGGAGTGGTTCGGCTTCTACGCCCCGGCCAAGACTCCGGCCAACGTGATCGCCAGTGCCAACGCCGCCATCACCGCCGCGCTCAAGGACAAATCGGTGGTGGACGCCCTCGCCACCGTGGGCCTGGTGGCCAACGGCACCACGCCGCAGGCCATGGCCGCGGACCAGAAGGCCGAGTTCGAGCGCTGGGGTCCGCTGGTCAAGCAGATCGGCTTCACCTCGGAGTCCTGATCGCGCGATGAACTACCAGCCCCGCCCGCAAGACGCCCTCTTCATCCTGCACACCGTCCTCGACGCCGGCCCCCGGCTGCGGGCCTTGGCACCGTATGCCGAGGTGGACGACGGGCTGATCGGGCAGGTGCTGGAAGAGGCTGGCAAGTTCGTGGGCGAGGTGGTGGCGCCGCTGCAGCGCGTGGGTGACGAGGTGGGGTGCCGCTTCGATGCCGGCCGCGTCACCACACCGCCCGGTTTCCGCGAGGCCTACCAGGCCTACTGGCAGGCCGGCTGGCCGGCCCTGGCACGCGCGCCCGAACACGGCGGCCAGGGTCTGCCCGAGGTGCTGGAAGCGGTGCTCTACGAGTGGCTGGCCGGTGCCAACCACGGCTGGACCATGGCGCCCGGTCTGCTGCAGGGCGCCTACGAATGCCTGAGCCACCACGCCACACCCGAGCTGCAGGCGCGCTACCTGGACAAGGTTGCCAGCGGCGAGTGGCTGGCCACCATGTGCCTGACCGAAGCCCACGCCGGCAGCGACCTGGGCCTGGTGCGCACACAGGGTGTGCGACAGCCTGACGGCAGCGTGCGCGTGAGCGGCAGCAAGATTTTCATCTCGGGCGGCGAACACGACCTCACCGACAACATCGTCCATCTGGTGCTGGGCCGCGAGCCCGGTGCCCCTGCCGGCCCCAAGGGCCTGTCGCTCTACCTCGTGCCCAAGCGCTTGCCCGATGGCAGCCCCAATGCGGTGGCCTGTGAACGCATCGAGGAGAAGATGGGCCTGCACGGCAGCCCCACCTGCGTGATGCGCTTCGACGCCGCCACCGGCTGGCCGGTGGGCGAACCCGGGCGGGGGCTGAATGCCATGTTCGTGATGATGAACGCGGCCCGGCTGCATGTGGCCTTGCAGGGCCTGGGCCTGCTGGACGCCGCGTGGCAGAAGGCCAGTGCCTACGCCGCGGAGCGACGCCAGATGCGCGCGCCCGGCAGCACCAGCCCCGCAGGCTCGGCAGACTCCATCGACCGGCACCCCGCCGTGCGCCGCCTGCTCGACACCCAGCGCGCCTGGGTGGATGGTGGCCGTGTGCTGGCCTACGAAACCGCGATCCAGCTCGACCTCGCCCGCCACCACCCCGACGCCGCACAACGCGCCGCCGCCGAACGCTGGTGCAGCCTGGCCACGCCGGTGTTCAAGGCCGCCTTCACCCAGCAGGGTTTTCTGGGTGCGAGCGACTGCCTTCAGGTCCTGGGCGGCCACGGCTACGTGCGCGAATGGAGCGTGGAGCAGACCGTGCGCGACGCCCGCGTGGCCATGATCTACGAGGGCACCAACGAGATACAGGCCATCGATCTGCTGGTGCGCAAGGTGGTGCCCGATGGTGGCCAGGCCTTCGAGGCGCTGCTGCTCTCGCTGCGTACCGACCTGGACGCCAGCCGCGCTGCCGATGCTGCCGTGCTGCGCCAGCTGGCCGAGCTGCGCTTTGCCACCACCCGCCTGGTGCACGCCGCACGCGACCAGCCGGCGCTGCCCCATGAAGTGGCCGACGACTTCCTGCGCGCCACCGCGCTGGTGCTGCTGGCCTGGGCCTGGTGCCGCATCGCCCGCGCCACACCGGTCGACGATGCACGCTGGCAAGGCCCGTTGGCCGCGCTGCAGCGCCACGTGATGCCCGAGTTCGCGCTGCGCCTGGGCAAGCTCAAGGAGGCCTGCGGCATACTCGCGGCATGAGCAAGAGCACCTTCCACGAAGTCAAGGTCCACTTCGGCGACTGCGACCCCGCCGGCATCGTCTTTTTCCCCAATTTCTCGCGCTGGATGGACGCGGCCTCGCTGAGCTTCTTCATGCAATGCGGCGTGCCGCCCTGGCGCGAGCTGGTCAAGACCCGCGGCATCGTGGGCACGCCGCTGCTGGAAATCCACACCCGTTTCATGGTGCCCGCCACCTACGGCGAGACGCTGGTGATCGAGACCTCGGTGGAAGAATGGCGCGCCAAGGTCTTCATCCAGAAACACGTGGTGCGCCGGGGCGACACCGTGCTGTGCGAGGGCCGTGAGACGCGTGCCTTCGTGGTCCACCCGCCAGAGGCGCCAGAGCGGCTCAAGTCCATCCCCGTTCCCGAAGACATCAAGGCGCTCTGCAGTTGAAAGTCGATACCAGCTTCCTGGAGACGCTGGCCGGCTACAACGCGCGCCGGGCCTCGCTGACCATCGTGTCGCTGTTCATGGAGCGCATGGCGCCCTATGGGTTGCGCCCGGTGGATTTTTCCGTGCTCACGCTGGTGGCCCACAACCCGGGCATCACCTCGCGCCAGCTCTGCAGCGCACTGGACATCCTGCCGCCCAACCTGGTGGGCCTGCTCAAAGGCCTGGAAAAACGCGACCTGATCGAGAAGCGCGAACACCCCCGCGACAAGCGCGCGCAGGGCCTTCACCTCACGCCCGCCGGCCTGGCCCTGCAGGCTCAGGCGCAAAAGACCGCGCGCGAGCTGGAGATAGACGCCGTGGCCGGCCTGACACCGGCTGAGCAGGCCACGCTCAACCAGCTGCTGCGCAAGGTCTACAGCACCGCCCGCAAGCCCGGCAAAACGCCGGCATGAGCGCCTGGGCCTCGCCTGCACCGGGGGCGTTCATGCCCTGTTCACGTGGCTGAACGCCGCGCCGAACCGGCGTTGCCAAAGGTGAACATCCACGCCGGATCGGAAACGGCAAGCTGTTGATTTTCAAAGGAAATTCTCACCGGTAGCGGTGGCATGCGACTTGCGCAGCAAGGGTTCAACACCCGAACGCGCCCATGCTGCTGACATTCGCCGTCTTTTTGCCCCTGCTGGCCGCGCCCGTGCTCTGGCTGCTGCTGCGTGCGGCCGGCACGAGCCCTGGCCTCTGGTCAACGCTGCCAGCCGTTGCCATTCCCGTGGCAGCGTTCACGGCATTCGCCAGCCTGCTGCCGCCCGTGCTGGCCGGGCAGCCCCAGGTAGAGGTCTGGCATTGGATCCCCAGCCTGGACATCGCCCTGGCCTTGCGTGCCGACGGCCTCTCGCTGCTTTTCGCGCTGCTGATCACGGGCATTGGCAGCTTCGTCTTTCTGTATGCCACCCGCTACCTGGCAGGACACGCCGACCTGCCCCGGTTCTTCGCACGCCTCACGCTGTTCATGGCCGCCATGCTGGGTGCCGTGCTCGCCGATGACCTGATCACGCTGCTGGTGTTCTGGGAAATGACCAGTCTGGCCTCTTTTCTGCTGATCGGTTTCGAGCCGGAAAAGACAGCTTCTCGGCGCTCGGCCCAGCAGGGCCTGCTGATCACCGTGGGGGGTGGACTGGCCTTGCTGGCCGGCGCCATCGTGCTGGGGTCGGCCGCCAGCACCTACCGCATCGCAGAGATCATCGCTCTCGCGCCCGAGCTGGCCCTACACCCAAGCGCGCCCTGGGTCATCGTGCTGGTGGCGGCGGGCGCGTTCGCCAAGTCGGCCCAGGTGCCGCTGCACGCCTGGCTGCCCAACGCCATGGTGGCCCCCACGCCGGTGTCGGCCTACCTGCACTCGGCCACCATGGTCAAGCTGGGTGTCTACCTGCTCGCGCGCCTGAACCCGGTGTACGGCGAGCACGCGCTGTGGACCGGGTTGCTGCTGACGGCCGGGCTGGCCACCATGCTGACCGGGGCGGTGCTGGCGCTGCGCCAGACCGATCTCAAACGCGTGCTGGCCTACTCCACCGTGGTGTCGCTCGGCACGCTGGTGGTGCTGCTGGCCCTGCCTCATCCGCTGGCGGCCACCGCCATGGTGACTTTCCTGATCGTGCACGCACTCTACAAGGCCTGCCTGTTCATGGTGGCGGGCATCGTGGACCATGAAGCTGGCACGCGGGACACCACACAGCTGGGCGGTCTGGCACGGCGCATGCCGCTGACCGCAGCCATCGCCCTGCTGGCCGGGCTATCGATGGCGGGTCTGCCGCCCTTTGTGGGTTTTGTCGCCAAGGAGCTGGTGTACGAGGCCAACCTGGAAGCCACGGCGTCGTGGCTGCCCGTGGTCATCGCCATCACCGCCAATGCGGTCATGGTGGCGGTGGCGGGCGTGGTCACCGTTCGCGCCTTCTGGGGCCCGGTGCGCCCAACACCCCAGGCACCGCACGATCCGCCTGCGGCCCTGTGGGCTGGCCCGGCCCTGCTGGCGGTGGCGGGCTTGCTGCTGGGCCTGGCGCCCGGGTTGGCCGGGGCCATCGTGAACGCCGCCGCCGATGCCGTGGCAGGCCGCGCCACCGACACCCGGCTCGCGCTCTGGCACGGCCTCACGCCCATGCTGGCGCTGAGCCTGGTCACGCTGGCGCTCGGTCTGCTCATCTACCGTTACTGGGACGGCATGCACCGGCTGCTGGCCGCGCGTGAAGCCATGGCGCGCTGGGGCCCGGATGCCGGCTACGACCGCCTGCTCGAGCGGCTGCAGTGGCTGGCCCGCTGGCAGACGCGGCAGATCCAGTCCGGCAGCCTGCGCCGCTACACAGGGGCAACGCTGGCGGTTGTAGGCATCGCGCTGGGCGCAACCCTGGTGGCGCGCGACGCCCTGGCCTGGCCTGGCATCGGTACCAGCTGGACGCTCAGGGCCTTGCTCCCCCTGCTGCTGCTGCTGGCCACCTGGGCGGTGCTGCGGGCACGCGGGTTCATGGCAGGCATCGTCGCTGCAGGCATGGTGGGCTTCGGGCTGGCACTGGTTTTCCTGTTCCACGGTGCACCCGATCTCGCGTTCACGCAGTTCTCGGTCGAGGCGGTGGCCATCGTCGTGCTGCTGGCCATCGTGGGGCGCCTGCCTTTTCGCGAAGGTGACCTCCGCACACCGGCACAACGAGCGGTGGACGCGGTGATTGCCATCGGCTTCGGGGTCGTGGCCAGCGCCCTGCTGCTGGCGGTGCTGGCCTCGCCCTTCGACGGCCGGCTATCCGAGTTCTTTCGCGCCACCAGCGTGCCCGAAGCGCATGGCCGCAACCTGGTCAACGTGATCATCGTGGACTTCCGAGCCCTGGACACGCTGGGCGAGATCACGGTGCTGGCGCTGGCCGCCCTGGCAGCGGCCGCTGTGCTGGCCGGCACCCGACCGGGCCGCCGCCCCAACGCCCAGAAAGACACGCCATGAATTCCACCATCCTTCTGACCGCCGGACGGCTGCTGCTGCCGATCGCGCTGCTGTTCTCGCTGTACCTGCTCTGGCGCGGTCACAACGAACCCGGCGGCGGCTTTGTCGGTGGCCTGATCGCCGCTGCCGGCTTCACCGTTCACGCACTGCCGCGGGGGCGTGTCGCACTGCTGTCGGCCCTGCACTGGTCACCCACCTCGCTGGCGGGCACCGGGCTCTTGCTGGCCCTGCTGTCGGGCGTGCCTGCCCTGCTGGGCGCCGCCCCTTATCTCACCCACCAGTGGCACATCTCGGAAAGCGGCCTGGCCATCGGAACGGCGCTGCTGTTCGACGTGGGCGTCTACCTGGCGGTGCTGGGCTCTGTCTGCGCTTTCGTTGGCTACTACCTGGACACCGGGGAGGTCTGAAATGGAAACACTGTACGCCTTGAGTTTTGGTGCCCTGCTGGCGGCCGCGCTCTACCTGCTGATGTCGCGCAACCTGCTGCGCATGGTGCTGGGTCTGCTGCTGTTGGGCAACGCGGTCAACCTGGCCATCTTCGTCGGTGGACGGCTGTCCTCGGCCATCCCGCCGCTGGTGCCCGAGGGCAACCTGACACTCGCCATCAGCGCCAACCCGCTGCCCCAGGCCCTGATCCTGACCGCCATCGTCATCTCTTTCTCCCTGGTCGCCTTTGCCGTGGTGCTGTTCGAGCGGACCCACCACGCCCTGCACACACTGGACCCCGATGCCATGCGTGTTGCGGAAGGCGAGGCTGAAACCGACCCCAAGCGCAGGGCCCGCCAACCATGAACCCCCACCTGCTGCTGACCTTGCCCATTGCAGTGCCTCTGGCGACGCTGGCACTGTGCACGCTGCTGCACCGCCATGCCGGCGCGCAGCGCCTGGCCAGCCTGACGGGCAGTGTCGGACTGCTGGCCGCCAGTCTGGCGCTGCTAGCCGGCGTATTCGATGGCACCGTTCTCGCGACCCAGTTCGGCAACTGGGCTGCCCCCTTTGGCATCAGCTTCGTGGCTGACCGCCTCAGTGCGGCACTGGTCGTGATCACCGGCCTGATGGCTGTTGCCGTCTCGGTCTATGCGCTGGCGGGTGACGCCCAGGCACGCGAAGGAGCCTGGTTTCACCCGCTCTACCACGGGCTGCTGCTGGGCGTCACGGGCGCCTTCCTCACTGGCGACATATTCAACCTCTACGTCTGGTTCGAGGTGATGCTGATCGCGTCGTTCGGCCTGCTGGTGCAAGGCGGCACCCGCGCGCAACTGGACGCCGGCGTCAAGTACGTGGTGCTGAATCTGCTGGTGACCACGCTGTTCCTGCTGGGTGTGGGTTTGCTCTACGGCCTGACCGGCACGCTCAACATGGCGGACCTGGCGCTTGCGCTGCCCCGCGTGGAGAACCAGGGGCTGGTGAGCACGCTGGCCGTGCTTTTCCTGCTGGCATTTGGTGCCAAGGCGGCCGTGTTCCCGCTGTTCTTCTGGCTCCCTGCCGCTTACCACACCGCCAGCGCACCGGTGGTGGCTATCTTTGCAGCCCTGCTGACCAAGGTGGGGGTCTACGCCATCCTGCGCTGCTTCACGCTGCTGTTTGGCAGCGAGATGGACCTGATCGGTCCCATCGTCGGCGTGCTGGCGGCGCTGACCATGGTCACCGGCGTGCTGGGCGCGGCCGCGCACTTCGACATCAGGCGCATCCTGTCCTTTCACATCATCAGCCAGATCGGCTACATGCTGGTCGGGCTGGCGGTGGCCACCCCACTGGCGCTCGCCGGGTCCATCCTCTATGTGCTGCACCACATCGTGGTCAAGGCCAACCTGTTCCTGATTGCCGGCGCGGTGCGCATGGCCGGCGGCTCCTACGACCTCAAGCGCATCGGTGGCCTGCACCGCAACGCGCCCTTGCTGGCGCTGCTGTTCGCCGTGCCGGCGCTGTCGCTGGCCGGCTTGCCCCCGCTGTCGGGCTTCTGGGCCAAGTTCGTGGTGATCCGTTCGAGTCTGGAGGCCGGCCACGTGGCGCTGGCCGTGGTGGCGCTGGTGGTGGGCGTGCTCACGCTCTACTCCATGCTCAAGATATGGAACGAGGCGTTCTGGAAGGCCGCCAGCCCGCTCTCGCAACAGGCCTGCGACCGATGGAAGGCCGAACCCATTGCCCGCCTCACGCTGCTGGCCCCGATTGCGCTGCTGGCCGGCGTCACGCTGACCATCGGTCTGTGGGCCGAACCCTTTGTCGATTTTTCGCTGCGTGCGGCCGAGCAGATGCTGGACCGCCACGCCTACATCGACGCCGTGCTTGGCGCGGCACCACTGGCAGGAGGACTCCCATGAACCCCTGGAAAACCACCCTGGGCTGGCTGCGGCTGGCAGGCCTGTTCGGGCTCGAACTCGCACGCTCCGTGCGCGACGTCGTGCATGCCGTGCTGCGCCCGGGCCGGCTGCAACGCAGCGGCATCGTGGCGGTGCCACTGGCACTGCGCAGCGACGCGGCGATCTCCTTGCTGGCCAATCTCGTGACGCTCACGCCGGGCACCACCAGCCTGCACGTCTCCGACGACAGGCGCGTGCTGTTCGTTCACGTGATGAGCCTGTCGGATGACACCGTGACGCAGATCAAGAGCGGCTTTGAGCGCCGCATACAGGAGGTGATGCGATGAGCGATACCGTTTTTCACGGCGTGCTGTGGGTGACGGCGGTGCTGCTGGCGGCCTCCGCGCTGGCCGCCAGCGTGCGCATCGTGCGCGGCCCGGGTGCTGCCGACCGGGTGATCGGGCTGGACATGCTGGGGCTGCTGGGTGTTGCAGGGGCTGGCCTCGCGGCGCTGGTGTCGGGTTCAATGGCTTTTGTGGATGTGGCCCTGGGCGTGGCGCTGGTGGGCTTTCTGACCACCGTCGCGTTCGCCGGCTTCATCGCGCGCGGCGCCCTGCCCGAGCGGCGCGAGACACCGGAGCAGCGGCCATGAGCGCGTGGCTGGGAGCGGTCTTGCTGCTAGCCGGCGCACTGCTGTGCCTGCTGGCGTCCATCGGGGTGCTGCGGCTGCCCGACTTTTTCATGCGCATGCATGCAGCCACCAAGGCCGGCGTGGCCGGCAGTGGCCTGGTGCTGCTGGGTGTGGCTGCACTGGATGGCAGTCTGGCCACCTGGATCAAGGCGCTGCTGGCGGTGTTGTTCCTGCTGCTGACCACACCCATTGCCGGCCACCTGATCGGCCGGGCCGGTTACCTGGCGGGGCAGCCGCTGTGGGCCGGCACCCACCACGACGACTTGGCCGGTGTGCTGCCGCGCCACGCTGCGGGCCAGCGCGTGGTGCTGGCACTGGCCGAGGGCCCGCACACCGACCGCGCCATCGCCCAGGCGATCGACCTGGCCCGCGGGCGGGGAGCGGAACTGCTCGGGGTGGCCATCATCGATGTGCCGCGCCTGCAGAACGTGGGCCCCATTCCCATTGGTGCCGGCTGGCACGCGCAGCAGATGCGCGAACGACGCATCGCCCAGGCCCGCGGCGTGGCTGCCGATGTGCTGCAACGCTTCGAAGCCGCAGCGCGTGGCGCCGGCGTGAGGTGGTCCAGCCACCTGGCCGAGGGCCGGCCGCGCGATGTGTTGCGCCAGCACTGTACCACCAGCGACCTGCCGCTGGCGGCTGCCGACAGCTGGTTCGACCAGGGCGTGCTGGGCCTGCGCGTGAACGTGGTCCGCAGACTCGCCTGGGTGGGCCACCACCCATTGCGCCTGTTGCGGTGAGGTCGGCCCGGGCGGCATAAGATCGCCCAAGACACGCCCACACCGCCCCATGTTGAACCGGCTACCTCACCGCCTGCCCATGACCGCCCGCCTGCCCCTGGTGATGGTGGCCATGGTGCTGGTCACTGCGGCGGGTACCACGCAGATTGCCCTCCAGGGCCTGACACGCCAGGTGGAGCGTCAGCTCGACCGCATGGGCCAGATTTACCTGGATGGCCTGGCTGCCGCCTTGCTGCCCCCGGTCATCCGCAACGACAGCGAAGGCATCTCGCGGGCGCTGGATGAAGCCCTTCGCATCCACCAGGGCCTGGTGGACCGCCGCCTGATGCTGGTGAATGGCCAGGGACAGATCGTCGCGAGGGCCGACCGCGCCGGTCTGCCGCCGAAAGTGCTGCCCGAAGTGGCCGTGCAACAGGCGCGCGGCGAGTGGCTGGATGACGACGAGGGCAGCTACTGGGTCTGGCGCCCCCTGACCGATGACCGCCTGTCGGGTGATACGGTATCCGGCTTCACGGTCATCGCCAATCTGGATGTCGTGGATTACGTGAGCGAGCGCCGTCAGCTGTGGTGGCGGCTGGTGGCCTTCAATGTGCTGCTGGGGCTGGCCTGCGCGCTGCTGGGGCTGACGCTGATGCGCCGCTGGCTCAGGCCGGTGACCCTGCTGACTCGGCACCTTCAACAGAGTGGCAAGGGCACGCTGCACCCTGTGCCGGTGGACGGGACCGCCGCACGCGAGGGTGAAACCGCCCAGCTGTTGCAGGCCTACAACCGCATGGCCAGTGCCGCCGTGGACCGCGAGCGGTTGCTGACACAGCTGGCCGAGCAGGAGCGCGACGCCGTGCTGGGACGCCTGGCCGCCACCATCGCCCATGAGGTGCGCAACCCGCTTGCCGGTGTCCTCACCGCGATCGAGACGCTGCGCAAGTTCGGCGACCAGCCGCAGGCACGAACCGACGCACTCGACTTCATGGAGCGGGGCATGCGAGCCTTGGCCGACGTGACCGACGCGACCCTGGCCACCCACCGCCCCCCCCGCGAGTCCCAGCTGTTCGGCCCCACCGACCTGCAGGACGTGCAGCGGCTGGTGGAGCCTCAAGCCAGGCGGGCAGGCGTCACGCTGCAGATCGAGACCGAACTGTCCGGCCCCGTCCCCGTTGCAGGTCACGAACTGCGCCAGGTGCTGCTCAACCTGCTGCTCAACGCGGTCAAGGCCTCGCGGCCTGGCGGTCAGGTCACCTTGCGTTGCCGGGTGCTGACGGACCGGCTGGCTCTGGAGGTGCAGGATCAGGGGGTGGGCCTGCCCGGCCACCTGGCCAGCAGCCTGGAGGCCGGCCGAGAGCCTGCTGGCGAAGCGGGACTCGGCGTCGCGGTGGTGGTGCGGCTGGTGCAGCAGCTGCAAGGCCGTGTGAACGTGGACGCCCACCCTGAGCGGGGCACCCTCATCGCACTCGATCTACCGTTGCGTCAGCCCACCCGGAACGCTTCCTCATGAACACGACCGCCACCCCGCCCATCCATGTGCTGCTGATCGAGGACGACGCGGTGCTGGGCGGCGCCATGGTGCAGCGCCTGAGGCTCGAAGGATTGGCGGTGACCCTTGCCACCACCTGTGCCGATGCCCTGCACGCGCTGCGCCAGGCGCGGCCGGATTTTGTCCTGTCGGATATCCGCCTGCCCGACGGCTCCGGCGAGGACCTGTACCGGCAGGCCCTGCCTTTCCTGGGACGCACCCCCATCGTGTTCGCCACGGCCTTTGCAGACCTGGGCCAGGCGGTGCGACTGGTGCGAGCAGGCGCCGACGACTACCTCACCAAACCCTACGACGTGGACACGCTGGTGCAGCGCATCCGCGCGTTGGCGCAGACCGCAGCCAGTTCGCCCCCCGGCGGTGACGTCCCCATGCTCTCGACCGCTGCAGCGCGCTTGCAAACCGACCTGCAAAAGCTGGCCGCCCGCGATGTGCCGGTGCTGCTGAGGGGTGAAACCGGTGTCGGCAAGGAGGTGGCCGCGCGGTGGCTGCACCAGCAATCCCCCCGCGCCCATGAGCCGTTCGTTGCCGTGAACTGCGGTGCGGTGCCGCGCGAACTGATGGAGAGCCAGTTTTTTGGCCACGAGCGCGGGGCCTTCACCGGAGCGCACGGCACCCACATCGGTTTTTTCGAGGAGGCCGCGGGCGGCACCCTGTTTCTGGACGAGATCGGCGAATTGGACCCGCGGTTGCAGACCGCCTTGCTGCGGGTTCTGCAAGACGGCCAGTTCCGCCGGATCGGCGCCCGACAGGATCTGCGCTTCAAGGGCCGCATCGTCGCAGCCACCAACGCCGACCTGCAGGAGCGGATCGCGTCGCGCCAGTTCCGCGACGACCTTTACTACCGGCTCGCGGTCGTCGAACTGGTGGTGCCGCCGCTGCGCGACCGCGTCGAGGACATCCTGCCGCTGGCAACAGGCTTTCTCGGCGAGGCCGCCCAACGCCAGGGGCTGGACACCCCGCTCCTGACCGAGCCGGCCCGCGCGGCACTGCTGGCGCACCAGTGGCCCGGCAACGTGCGCGAACTGCGCAACCGCATGGAGCGTGCGGTGGCGCTGACCGACGAGAGCACGCTGGATGTCGCGGCCCTGTTTCCGGAACGGTCACTCGACGAGCCCTTGCCGGCCCAGACGCTGTCCGATGCACGCGGGCAGGCCGAGCTGGCGCAGATCGAGCGGGCGCTGGAGCTGTCGGGCGGCAGGCTCGCCGAAGCGGCCCAGCGCCTGGGCGTCTCGCGCACCACGCTGTGGAAACGGCGCAAACGCCTGGGCGGCGACAGCTGACACTGTCACCAGGGCCGCGCTGAAAGCCCGCTCAGACCGGCGCGTTCACCACGCGCTATCGCTGGCGGCCCAGCACACCGCCGTCCAGCTCCACCACATCGCCCGCTTTCAGATACAGCGGCGGCTTGTGGCCCATGCCCACGCCCGGTGGTGTGCCAGTGGGAATCACGTCGCCCGGCTGCAGCGCCATGAAGCGGCTGAGGTAGCTCACGATGAACGCGGCACCGAAGATCATGGTGCGCGTGTTGCCGGTCTGGCGGCGCTGGCCGTTGACGTCCAGCCACAGGTCCAGGGCCTGCACGTCGCCCACTTCGTCGGGTGTCACCAGCCAGGGGCCTATCGGACAATGGGTGGGGTAGCTCTTGCCCTTGGCCCACTGGCCCTCGTATTCGATCTGGTAGGCGCGCTCGGACACATCGTTGACCAGGCAGAAGCCGGCCACGTGCTGCAGGGCCTGCTCCTCGCTCACGTGCCAGGTGGGTCGCCCGATCACGATGCCCAGCTCCACCTCCCAGTCCAGCTTTTCGGAGCCGGGCGCCAGCCAGATGTCGTCGTTGGGGCCGCTGATGGCGCCGTTGTGCTTGTTGAAGACGATCGGCTGTCCCGGCGCCTTGAGGCCGGCCTCGGCTGCGTGGTCGGCATAATTGAGGCCGATGCACACCACGTTGCCGACCTGACCGACGCAGGCGCCCAGGCGCACGCCGGGCGGCAGCTGCGGCAGTGTGTCCGTGTCCAGTGCGGCCAGCCGCGCCAGGCTGTCGGGGCCCAGTGTCGCCGGCGTCAGGTCGGCGATCACGCCCGAGAGGTCGCGCAGGCCGCCACCGGCGTCCACCAGCCCGGGCTTTTCCTGGCCCTGGGGCCCATGTCGGAACAGTTTCATCGTTGGGTCTCCTGTAATGGCGGAAATTTTGACACGCCGCCCTTGAAGCCCTTTTTTCCGCCCCCATGTCAGGGGCAGTTTGTTTTTCGACCTTTTTCGATTTTTCGTGAAACCATGACTTCCAGCGCCCACGACCCCCAGGCCACCCCGGTCAGCCCCGAAGAGGCCGAAGCCGCCCAGGCAGCCAACCAGGCCGAAGCCGAGCAGGCCGCCGCCAGTGAGCTGGCCACGCTCAAGGCCCAGAACGCCGACCTGGCCGACCAGTACCTGCGCGCCAAGGCCGAGGCAGAAAACGCCCGCCGCCGCGCCGACGACGAGGTCAGCAAGGCCCGCAAGTTCGCGGTGGAAAGTTTTGCAGAGAGCCTGCTGGCCGTGGCCGACAGCCTGGAGGCGGGTCTGGCCATCAAGGACGCCACACCCGAGCAGATCCGCGAAGGCGCGGACGCCACCCTCAAGCAGCTGATGAGCGCGCTGTCCCGCCACAAGGTGCTGCCCATCGCCCCGGCCGCCGGCGACAAGTTCGACCCCCACCAGCACCAGGCAATCAGCGTGGTGCCGGCCGAGCAGGAGGCAAACACCGTGGTGACCACCCTGCAAAAGGGCTACCTGATCGCCGAGCGCGTGCTGCGCCCTGCCCTGGTCACGGTGGCTGCCCCCAAGTGATGCACAAGCTGCCCACTTGAAATCCAGCCACTTATCCACAGATTCCACACAGCTTTAACTCTTTTTCGAATTTCGGAGCACACCATGGGAAAAATCATCGGTATCGACCTGGGCACCACCAACAGCTGCGTGTCCATCATGGAAGGCAACACCACCCGCGTGATCGAGAACAGCGAGGGTGCGCGCACCACGCCGTCCATCGTGGCCTACCAGGAAGACGGTGAAGTGCTGGTCGGCGCCAGCGCCAAGCGCCAGGCCGTCACCAACCCCAAGAACACGCTGTACGCCATCAAGCGCCTGATCGGTCGCAAATTCACCGAGAAGGAAGTGCAGAAGGACATCAGCCTGATGCCCTACTCCATCGTGGCCGCCGACAACGGCGACGCCTGGGTGGAAGTGCGGGGCAAGAAGCTGTCGGCCCAGCAGGTGTCGGCCGACATCCTGCGCAAGATGAAGAAGACCGCCGAGGACTACCTGGGCGAACCCGTGACCGAAGCCGTCATCACGGTGCCGGCCTACTTCAACGACAGCCAGCGCCAGGCTACCAAGGACGCCGGCCGCATCGCCGGCCTGGAAGTCAAGCGCATCATCAACGAGCCCACCGCTGCGGCACTGGCCTTCGGCCTGGACAAGCAGGAAAAGGGTGACCGCAAGATCGCCGTGTACGACCTCGGCGGCGGCACCTTCGACATCTCCATCATCGAGATCGCCGACGTGGATGGCGAGAAACAGTTCGAGGTGCTCTCCACCAACGGCGACACCTTCCTGGGCGGCGAAGACTTCGACCAGCGCATCATCGACTACATCATCGGCGAGTTCAAAAAGGAACAGGGCGTCGACCTGTCCAAGGACGTGCTGGCCCTGCAGCGCCTCAAGGAAGCCGCCGAGAAGGCCAAGATCGAGCTGTCCAGCTCGGCCTCTACCGACATCAACCTGCCCTACATCACGGCGGACGCCACTGGCCCCAAGCACCTGAACATCAAGATGACCCGCGCCAAGCTGGAAAGCCTGGTGGAGGAACTCATCGAGCGCACCATCGCGCCCTGCCGCATGGCCATCAAGGACGCCGGCGTGAGCGTCTCCGACATCCATGACGTGATCCTGGTCGGCGGCATGACCCGCATGCCCAAGGTGCAGGACAAGGTCAAGGAGTTCTTCGGCAAGGACCCGCGCAAGGACGTCAACCCCGACGAAGCCGTGGCCGTGGGCGCCGCCATCCAGGGCCAGGTGCTCTCGGGTGACCGCAAGGACGTGCTGCTGCTCGACGTGACCCCGCTGTCGCTGGGCATCGAGACCATGGGTGGCGTGATGACCAAGATGATCACCAAGAACACCACCATCCCGACCAAGTTCTCGCAGGTGTTCTCCACCGCCGAGGACAACCAGCCGGCGGTGACCATCAAGGTGTTCCAGGGCGAGCGTGAAGTGGCCGTGGGCAACAAGCTGCTGGGCGAATTCAACCTCGAAGGCATCCCCCCGGCACTGCGTGGCACGCCCCAGATCGAGGTGACCTTCGACATCGACGCCAACGGCATCCTGCACGTGAGCGCCAAGGACAAGGGCACGGGCAAGGAAAACAAGATCACCATCAAGGCGAACTCGGGCCTGACCGAGGACGAGATCCAGAAGATGGTGAAGGACGCCGAGCTCAACGCCGCCGAAGACAAGAAGAAGGTCGAGCTGGTGCAGGCGCGCAACCAGGCCGAAGCCCTGGTCAACAGCGTCAAGAAGAGCCTGACCGACTACGGTGACAAGCTCGAGTCGGGCGAGAAGGACGGTATCGAAGCCGCGATCAAGGATCTGGAAGAAACCGCCAAGGGCGAGGACAAGGCCGCGATCGAGGAGAAGACCAACGCCCTGATGACGGCCAGCCAGAAGCTGGGCGAGAAGATGTACGCCGACATGCAGGCCCAGCAGGCCGCTGCGGGCGCCGCAGGTGGCGACACCAATGCGCAGCAGGCGGCCTCGGCACCGGCTGACGACAACGTGGTCGACGCCGAAGTGAAGGAAGTCAAGAAGGGCTGAGAGCCCGAGCGGTAGCCACCGCCGCCGCGTCCGGACACTGCAAGGTGGCCTGACGCGGCGTTCGTGTTAACAGGATCAGCGACAGACCATGGCCAAACGCGACTTTTACGAAATCCTCGGCGTGCCGAAAAACGCCAGCGACGACGAGATCAAGAAGGCTTATCGCAAGCTCGCGATGAAGCACCACCCTGACCGCAACCAGGGTGATGCGGCCAAGAATGCCGAGGAGAAGTTCAAGGAAGCCAAAGAGGCCTACGAGATGCTCAGCGACGCGCAAAAGCGCGCCGCCTACGACCAGTACGGCCACGCCGGCGTCGACCCCAACATGCGCGGTGGCGCAGGTGGTGGCGCCGACGGCTTCGGTGGCTTCTCCGAGGCCTTTGGCGACATCTTTGGCGACATCTTCGGTGGCGCCCGCGGCGGACGGGGCGCCGGTGGCCGCCAGGTCTACCGGGGCAACGACCTCTCCTACGCCATGGAAATCAGCCTCGAGGAGGCCGCCAATGGCAAGGAGGCACAGATCCGCATCCCCTCCTGGGAGAACTGCGACACCTGCCACGGCAACGGCGCCAAGCCGGGCACCAGCGTCAAGACCTGCCCGAGCTGCCAGGGTTCGGGCGTGGTGCAGATGCGCCAGGGCTTCTTCAGCGTGCAGCAGAGCTGCCCGCACTGCCACGGCAGCGGCAAGATCATCCCCGAGCCCTGCACCACCTGCAACGGCCAGGGCAAGCTCAAGAAACACAAGACACTGGAAGTCAAGATTCCCGCCGGCATCGACGACGGCATGCGCATCCGCAGCGCCGGCAACGGCGAGCCCGGGCGCAACGGTGGCCCCTCGGGCGATCTGTACATCGAGATCCGCATCCGCAAGCACGACATCTTCGAGCGCGACGGCGACGACCTGCACTGCCAGGTGCCGGTCAGCATGCCCACTGCTGCGCTGGGCGGTGAGATCGATGTGCCCACACTCTCGGGCAAGGCCACCATCGACATCCCCGAAGGCACGCAGCACGGCAAGACCTTCCGCCTGCGCGGTCGCGGCATCAAGGGCGTGCGGGCCAGCTACCCCGGCGACCTGTACTGCCACATCGTGGTCGAGACGCCCGTCAAGCTCACCGAACACCAGCGCAAGCTGATCAAGGAACTCGACGAGTCGTTCAGAAAAGGCGGCCACAAGCACAGCCCGAACGACAAGGGCTGGTTCGAGAAGGCCAAGGACTTCTTCAGCTAGAACGGGCTCCCCCCGCGCCGCCTGCGGCGTCACCCCCCAGGGGGCGATGCGAGCGGACTGGCAGAGCCAGATCCGCCGCATCCCCGGCTGATGTTCTCCACACGCACTGCGGGTGCGGCTACCATGCCGCATGAGCGTGAACATCACCTTTCTCGGTGGCACCGGCACGGTCACCGGCTCCAAGTACCTGGTAGAGCACGGCGACCAGCGCCTGCTGGTCGATTGCGGCCTGTTCCAGGGCTACAAGCAGCTGCGGCTGCGCAACTGGCACCCACTGCCCTTCGCGGCGCGCCAGCTGGGTGCGGTGGTGCTGACACACGCCCACCTGGACCACAGCGGACACCTGCCTCTGCTGTGCAAGCAAGGGTTCCACGGCAAGACCTGGGTCACACCGGCCACACGCGACCTGCTGGAGGTGTTGCTGCCCGACAGCGGCCACATCCAGGAGGAAGACGCCGCCTTCGCCAACCGGCACGGCTTTGCCAAACACCATCCCGCCCTGCCGCTCTACACCGAGGAAGACGCGCGTCGCAGCCTCAGACTGCTCGCCCCGGTGCGCATGAACGAACCCTTCGAACCGGTGCCGGGCTGGGCCTGCCGGTTCAGCGGCGCGGGTCATATCCTGGGTGCGGCCAGCCTGTTGCTGGAAGTGGGCGGCAAGCGCATCCTGTTCTCGGGTGACCTGGGCCGACCCGATGACAGCCTGATGAACCCGCCCGAAGCACCCCCTGCCGCTGACGTGGTGCTGGTCGAGTCGACCTACGGCGATCGCGAGCACCCCGGCGACGACCTGCAAGCCGAACTGGGGAGAGCACTGTCCCGTGTAGCCGCACGGGGCGGCACAGCCGTGGTACCGGTGTTTGCCGTCGGCCGGGCCCAGGCCCTGCTGCACGCCATCGCCCGGCTCAAGGCCGCAGGGACGATCCCCAGGGCGCTGCCGGTCTACCTGGACAGCCCCATGGCCATACAGACCACCGGCCTTTTCGCTCGCCACCTGGGTGAGCACCGCCTGAACGCCGCGGAATGCCGCGACATGGCCCACGCAGCCACTTTCACGGGCACACCCGACCAGTCAAGAGCCATTGCGCAACAGCACGGCCCCAAGGTGATCCTGGCCGCCAGTGGCATGGCCACCGGCGGACGTGTGCTGCACCATCTGGCGCAGTACCTGGGCGGCCACACACACATGGTCATACTGACCGGCTACCAGGCGCCCGGCACACGGGGCGCCACGCTGGCGTCTGGCGGCTTATCGTTGCGCCTGCATGGACAAGACCTGCCGGTACGGGCAGAGGTGGTCCAGTTGGCGTCAGCCTCCGCCCATGCAGATGCGTCGCAGCTGATGGACTGGCTGCGCGCCATGCCCGCAAAACCCCGGCAGGTTCACGTCGTGCACGGAGACCTGGAAGCTTCGGACAGCCTGCGCCGCCGCATCGAGCACGAACTCGGCTGGCCCGCCCTGGTGCCTGAGCACGGCAGCACCTGGCCGGTGTGACACCGTCTGAAGGAGTCGCAACCATGGCGCTTCGCATCGTCCGCCTTGGCACCCCGCGTGCGCCCGACGAGGGCACACGCATTGGCACGGTGCGCCGCCCACCTCGTGGTGTGCCCAAGAGCGAATTTGCTTCCGGCAACTGGTACGACGTGTGGTTCCCCCTGCTGGCACCCAGCGTGGAGACCATGAAGATGGGTCAGGCCGCCCAGACGCCGGCCCAGTGGGCGGCGTTCATGAAGAGGTACCGCGCCGAAATGAAAGCACCCGAAGCCAGCCAGGCGCTGGCCCTGCTGGCCACGCTGTCACAACAGGCCAACCTTTCTGTGGGTTGCTACTGCGAGGACGCGTCGCGCTGCCACCGCTCGGTGTTGCGCGAGCTGCTGGCCGAAAACGGCGCGCGCTTCAGCGATCCAGCTTGATGGCGGTACCGCTGACAGCCACCATCATCATGCCGTTGGCCTCGCCCAGCACCTCGTAGTCGAAGTCCACACCCACCACACCGTTGGCGCCCCGTTCACGGGCGGCCTCGATGAGATCTTCCACCGCAGCGTCACGGGCACCGGAAAGCGCGCGCTCGTAGCCACCGGCGCGCCCTCCGACGACATCGCGAATGGAGGAAAACATGTCGCGAAAAATGTTAGCCCCGATGATCGCTTCACCATGCACCACACCCAGAACCTGATCGGTCCTGAGACCTTCGAGGCTGGTGGTGCTGAGAAAAAAACCGTCGGTTGCCTTGGAGAACCAACCCATGCGCAAACCCCTTATTCCAGATGAAGTTCCTGAATTTTGCGCGTGATGGTGTTGCGGCCTATGCCCAGCTTGTGCGCGGCCTCGATGCGGCGGCCCCGCGTGGTGGCGAGGGCCGTCTGGATCAGCCGGGTCTCGAACCGGCGGGTGAGCACATCCCAGACGTCGGTGCGGCCCTGCGCCAGCAGCGTCTGGGCTTCGACCTCGAGATCCTGCTCCCACCCGCGTGAACCGATGACGGGGCTGTCGCTGGCAGGCACCGGGACCACGGGCATCGCGGCGGGTGTCACCGGCTCCGGCGCCGCCACCGCCACAGGCGTTCCCTGGAACACCTCGGGCGGCAGGTCCTTGACGTCGATCACCTGGGCCGGAGCCATCACGGTGAGCCAGTGGCAGATGTTCTCCAGCTGGCGCACATTGCCCGGGAAATCGAACGCACTCAACAGTTGCAGGGCGGCATCGGATATGCGCTTGGGCTCCACGCCCAGCTGCTTGGCACTCTGCTGCAGGAAGTAGCGCGTGAGCATGGCCACGTCCTCGCGGCGCTCGCGCAGCGCAGGCAGGCGCAGCCGGATGACGTTGAGTCGGTGGAACAGGTCCTCGCGGAACACACCTTCCTTGACGCGCTGCTCCAGGTTCTGGTGGGTGGCGGCGATGACGCGCACGTTGGCCTTGACGGCGCTGTGGCCACCCACGCGGTAGAAGTGCCCATCGGACAGCACGCGCAGCAGACGGGTCTGCAGGTCGAAGGGCATGTCACCGATCTCGTCGAGGAACAGCGTGCCCCCTTCGGCCTGCTCGAAACGGCCGCGCCGCATGGTCTGCGCGCCCGTGAAGGCGCCGCGCTCGTGGCCGAACAGCTCGGACTCCAGCAGGTCCTTGGGGATGGCAGCCGTGTTGATCGCGACAAAGGGGCCGTTGGCACGCGGCGAGTGCTTGTGCAGGGCACGGGCCACCAGCTCCTTGCCCGAGCCGGACTCGCCCGTGATCATGACCGTGACGTTGCTCTGGCTCAGACGGCCAATGGCGCGGAACACGTCCTGCATCGCGGGGGCCTGCCCCAGCATCTCGGGCATCGCGCCAACGCGCTCCTCGGCCACCTCCTCGCGCTGGCTCTCTTCGACCGCGCGGCGGATGAGTTCCACCGCCTTGGGCAGGTCGAACGGTTTGGGCAGGTATTCGAAGGCCCCACCCTGGAAGGCCGAGACGGCGCTGTCGAGGTCGGAGAACGCGGTCATGATGATGACGGGCAGTCCGGGCAGACGCTTCTTCACCTGCTCCAGCAGTTCGAGGCCGCTGCCACCGGGCATGCGGATGTCACTGACCAGCACCTGGGGGCCGTCGCCCTCGCCGGCGTCGTCCAGGGCGCTCAGCACCTCCTGGGCGTGGGTGAAGCTGCGTGTCGGCAGGTCTTCCCGCAGCAGGGCCTTTTCCAGCACAAAACGGATGGATTGGTCGTCGTCAACGATCCAGATGGGTTTCATGTGCTGATGTCCTGCCTTTCAGTCGCCTCTTGTGTGATGACACCGGCTTCAAGGCAAGGGAATCAGCAGCTTGAAGTCGGTACGGCCTGGCTGGCTGTCGCACTCGATCAGGCCATGGTGCTGCTGCACGAAGGTTTGCGCCAACGTCAGCCCCAGGCCGGATCCGCCATCCCTGCCCGACACGAGCGGGAAAAAGATGCGGTCCTTGATCGAGTCCGGCACGCCGGGCCCGTTGTCGATCACATGCAATTCCAATGCCAACCGATATCTCTGCTTGCCAAATGTGACCTGCCGCCCCACGCGGGACTTGAAAGTGATCTGCGCATCGCCCGCAGCAATGCGCTCGGCCAGCGCCTGCGCCGCGTTGTGCGCGATGTTGAGCACGGCCTGGATGAGCTGCTCGCGGTCGCCGCGGAACTCGGGGATGGAGGTGTCGTAGTCACGCACCACACGCAAGCCTTTGGGGAACTCGGCCAGTATCAGCGAACGCACGCGCTCGCAGACCTCGTGGATGTTGACATCACCCACCACGTGCGGGCGCCGGTGTGGCGCCAGCAACCGGTCGACCAGCGACTGCAGGCGATCGGCCTCGTGGATGATGACCTGGGTGTACTCGACCAGCTCCCGCGACGGCAGCTCCATCTGCAGCAGCTGGGCCGCACCGCGTATGCCGCCCAGCGGGTTCTTGATCTCGTGTGCCAGGTTGCGGATCAGCTCCTTGTTGGCCTGCGCCTGGTCGATCAGCCGCTCCTCGCGCTCCTGGCGCGCCTGCTGCTCCAGCGGCAGCAGTTCCACGATGACCTCGCCCCAGGTGTCGGTCTGCGCCACCACCACATGCACGGGCAAGGCCTCGTGGTTCAGGCGTTTGAGACGGGCGTCGTAACGCAGCGCGGCAAACTCGTTGCCACGCGCGCCCTGCAGGGCACTGTGCAGCAGGTGAGGTTCGGTGAAGCAGTCGGGCAGCAGCGTGCCGGTGATGGCTCGCCGCGAGATGCCCAAGGCGTCTTCAAGTGCCGCGTTGGCAAACAGCACATGGCCTTGGCCGTCGACCACGGCCACCAGCGTGGCCAGCAGGTCCAGCGACTGGAAGCGCTGGGCGGGCGGGGGTTTTTTCTTGAGGCCGACGATCATGGGACCGCAGGTCAGCGCGAGGCGGGCGCGGGCAGGCGACCCAGTTCGCGCTTGATGCCATCGACATCGCTCTGCGCACGTTCGACACCCGCCTTGAGTTCGGCCACGCGGTCCAGGTACATCTGGTGATTGCGGAACTCGGGGCCACGCTTTTCGGGCTCACCCTTGTTGTACTCGGACTGCAGCGCCGACAGGCGCGCCTCTGCCTTCTTGAGCTCGCCTTCTAGGATCTGGCGTGCGTCGCTGTCGCGGGCACGTTGCGCGGCGTTGTCCACGCTGCTGCCGGCGGGACGCTGCGCGGCCGGGCGGGCCTGGGATGCGGCCGGCGCAGGTTGGGCGCCCTGGATGATGGTGATGTTGCCGCCTTCGACCTTTTTGCAGCTGCGCTTTTGCGCCTCGGTCGGGTTGTTGGTGTATTCGTTGCCGCAGCGGTAAATGTCCTGGGCCTGGGTGGCGCCAGCCAGCGCGAGCCCGGCGACCAGAAGGAAAAAGGAGAACTTGGGCATGTCGTCTCTCAAGGTCGGAGTGCCTTGGGTCTTGGGATTTCCAGTATCGCCCAAAAGTGCCGCACCCCAGAAAAAAACACCCCCACGCTCCACCGCTGCGCGGGTCGCTTCCCCCAGAGGGGGCGCGCCTTTTGCCTTGGGGCGGTCCGGCGACAAAAAAAGGGACGGCCAGAGCCGTCCCTTCTTGCCATCGGCCGCAGCCGATTACAGGCTGTAGTACATGTCGTACTCGACCGGGTGCGGTGCCATGCGGAAGCGCGTGACCTCGCCCATCTTGAGCTCGATGTAGGCATCCAGCATGGAGTCGGTGAACACGCCGCCCTTGGTCAGGAAGGCGCGGTCCTTGTCGAGGTACTCCAGGGCCTGGTCCAGGCTGTGGCAGACGGTGGGGACCAGCTTGTCCTCTTCCGGCGGCAGGTGGTACAGGTCCTTGGTGGCGGCTTCGCCCGGATGGATCTTGTTCTCCACACCGTCCAGGCCGGCCATCATCAGTGCCGAGAAGCACAGGTAGGGGTTGGCCGAAGGATCGGGGAAACGCGCCTCGATGCGGCGGCCTTTCGGGTTCGCCACGTAGGGGATGCGGATGGAGGCCGACCGGTTGCGCGAGCTGTAGGCCAGTTTCACCGGCGCTTCGAAGCCGGGCACCAGGCGCTTGTAGCTGTTGGTGCCGGGGTTGGTGATGGCGTTCAGGGCACGGGCGTGCTTGATGATGCCGCCGATGTAGTACAGGGCGAAATCGCTCAGGCCGGCGTAGCCGTCACCGGCGAACAGGTTCTTGCCGTCTTTCCAGATGGACCGGTGCACGTGCATGCCGGAGCCGTTGTCACCGGCGTAGGGCTTGGGCATGAAGGTGGCGGTCTTGCCGTAGGCGTTGGCCACGTTCCAGACCACATACTTCAGGACCTGGGTCCAGTCGGCGCGCTCGACCAGGGTCGAGAACTTGGTGCCGATTTCGTTCTGGCCGGCGCCGGCCACTTCGTGGTGGAACACTTCGACGGGAATGCCCAGCGATTCGAGGATCAGGGACATCTCGGCGCGCATGTCCTGCGTGCTGTCGACCGGGGGCACGGGGAAGTAGCCGCCCTTGACGGTGGGACGGTGGCCGCGGTTGCCGCCTTCGAGCTGCTTGCCGCTGTTCCAGGGGGCTTCGTACTCGTCGATGGCGAAATGCACGTTGCCGGGTTCGTTGCTCCAGCGCACGCCGTCGAAAATGAAGAATTCGGGTTCGGGACCGAAGTAGGCGGTGTCGCCCAGGCCAGAGGCCTTCAGGTAGGCCTCGGCGCGCTTGGCGATGGAGCGCGGATCGCGGTCGTAGGCCTTGCCGTCGCTGGGTTCGACCACGTCACACTGCAGGAACAGCGTGGTTTCTTCAAAGAAGGGGTCGATGTTGGCGGTGTTGGGGTCGGGCATGAGCTGCATGTCCGACGCTTCGATGCCTTTCCAGCCGGCGATGGACGAACCGTCGAAGGCGTGGCCCGAGGTGAACTTGTCTTCACCGAACGCGGACACCGGCACGGTGACGTGCTGCTCCTTGCCACGGGTATCGGTGAAACGGAAATCGACGAATTTGACGTCGTTGTCCTTCACCAGTTGCATCACGTCTGCGACGGTCTTGGCCATCAGAAATCTCCTGTTTGCGGAAGGTGGGAAAAAATCGGTTACGGGCGGAATGAAGCAGGTTCTGTGCCAAATCGCCCCAGTGCCGGGAATACACGAATCAGCCAACCCGCTATTGTGCATGCGCCGCACCAGAACCGGGGCAACAAGTCCCAAGAAGCATGAAATGCACCGCTATAGTGCAAACGCACCAAGAAAAGGCGGCTCAAGAGCGCACCATTTCGGGGCCTAACTGGGCACCCGTGGCCACCAACCCTGCCAGCAGCTGCTGGTAGGCGGCCGGTGTCAGGGCGACCTCACCCTTCACACCCAGCTCGATGTGGCGACCGTACTCCGGGTGGTCCACACTGGGCAGGCTGAACACCTTGATGCCCGGATGCTCGGCCTCGATGCGCTCCATCAGGGGCGTGAGCGTGGCCTCCATGGAGCCGAACACGATGACCGAACGCTCCTCGCGGGCCTCGGCGTGGAACCAGTCGGCGCAGTGGGTGTCCAGCGCCCAGGCCATCATGGGCCAGGCCATCACCGGGAACCCCGGCAGGAAGAACACCCGCGCGCCGTTGGGCCCGGTGCAGTGGAAACCGGGGATCTTGTTGTAGGGGTTGGGCACGATGGCCGCCCCTTCAGGGAACACCCCCATGTTGAGGCGGTGCACGTTGTCGGGCCGGTCGGGCTCGTAGGGCACGCCCTGCTCGGCCGCCACGTCGCGCATGCGCTCCAGGATGAGCTCGCGTGCCTCGGGGTGCAGCGCCAGCGGCACGCCCAGAGCGGCCGCGGCGCACTGGCGGGTGTGGTCGTCGGGGGTGGCACCGATGCCCCCACAGCAGAACACCACGCCCTCGCCGGCAAAGGCATCGCGCAGCGCAGCGGTGATGAGGCGCCGGTCATCGCCCACGTAACGGGCCCAGGACAGCGAGAGGCCGCGCTCGGTCAGCAGTTCCAGCGTCTTGGGCAGGTGCTTGTCGGCGCGCTTGCCCGACAGGATCTCGTCGCCCACGATGATGAGGCCGAATTCAGGGGTGGCCATGGTCAGGACTCCGGCAGTTGGCGGGCTGGCACGTCGATCACATCCCCGCCAGGCCCCACGACCGCTGCGGTGGGCGCCGGTTGCGGCGCGGGCGCTGCAACGGCTGTCCTCTCGGCGCGCCGCCGCTCCAGCGCGCCCAGCGCGTAATGGGCGAACCACAGCGAGGCGAAAGCCAGCACCAGCGTGTAGATCCAGATGGCCAGGGGCACCAGCAGCGGCGCCATGGCAATGAACATGGCCCCCGAGGCCCACAGCAGCGAAGGTGCCGCACCCAGGTAGCCGGTCAGGATGCCGATCAGCAGCAGAGGCAGCCGGTGCTGTGCCATCAGTTCGCGCCGCTCGTCGGCGCTGGCGTGCTGTGCCAGCGCGTCGTAGGCGAACACCCGGTAGGTGAGCCAGCCCCAGATCAGCGGCGGCAGCACCAGCACCAGCGGCGGTATCAGCCACAGCGGCAGCGACACCACCAGCGCGATCAGCGCCAGCAACAGCGAGCCCACCGACCAGACAGCGCTGGCGATGAAGGAGCCACCCTGCTTGCGCTCGAGCAGGGGAAAGCGGCGCTGGGCCACCAGCTCGACCATGGAGGGCGTCATGAACACGGCCACCAGCAGCAGCACGCCCACCACGATCAGGGGCGTGGCGAGCGCCAGCACCAGCAGCGGGGCGAACACCATGCGCAGGCCACCGGCGCCCAGGCGTTCCAGCCACCCCAGGAAGGCCTGGAGCAGCTCGAAGGACTCCAGCCAGCCGGTGACGGCCGCAATGGCCGGATCCCAGAAGAAATAGCCCAGTGCGAACGACACCGCCACCATCAGCACCAGCGGCAGAATGGACAGTGCAATGACCCGCGGGTGCAGGCAGTAGGCGACCGCGCGCCAGAATGAGTCGAATACCAATCCCATGCGGCAAGAATACATGGAATCCCCCGAACGGTTCGTGAACAGCGGCGGCGTCCGACTGGAGCTCAGACACATCCCCGGCAGCCCCGAGCGGGCACCGCTGGTCTTCCTGCACGAGGGGCTGGGCTGTGCAGGCCTCTGGACCCAGCGCGGGCGCGACTGGCCCGCCGCGCTGTGCGCCGCCAGCGGACGCGCCGGGTGGGTGTACTCGCGCCGCGGCTATGGCCGCTCCGACCCCATCGCGGACGTGCGCGGCACCGGGCGCCATGGGCCCGACTACATGCACCGTGAGGCGAACGAGACACTGCCAGCCCTGCTCGCGGCACTGGGCGTGGCAAAACCGGTGCTGGTGGGCCATTCCGACGGTGCCACCATCGCCCTGCTCCACGCCGCCAACCAACCGGTGACAGCGTGCCTGGCCCTGGCGCCCCACGTGTTCGTGGAAGAGGTGGCGCTGAAGGCCATTGCCCAGGCGCGCGAGGCCTACCAGCAGGGCGAGCTGCGCGAGCGGCTGGCCCGCCACCATGCCGATGTGGACAGTGCCTTCTGGCAATGGAACGACGTCTGGCTCTCCGAGGGATTCAAGGCCTTCGACATCCGCGCCGAGTGCTCACACATCACTGCGCCGCTGTTGCTGGTCCAGGGACGCGACGACGAGTACGGCACGCTGGCGCAGCTCGACGCGATCGCTGCGGCCGCGCCGCAGGCGCAGCGCCTGGTGCTGGAGCACTGCGGCCACAGCCCCCACCGCGACCGCTTCGACGAGCTCACGGCCGCGGCAGCGCGTTTTCTCGCGTCAATCGGCTGAAGGCCGCCAGCTCGTCCGCCGGCAGCGGCCGGCTGAACAGGTAGCCCTGGAAGGCGTTGCAGCCGTGGTGCAGCAGGAAATCACGCTGCGCCGGCGTCTCGACCCCCTCGGCAATCACCGCCAGCCCCAACGTGTGCCCCAGGGCGATGATGGTGCGCGCGATGGCGCTGTCGTTGCCATCGCTGAGCACGTCGTTGATGAAGGAGCGGTCGATCTTGAGCTGCTCCAGCGGCAGCCGCTTGAGGTAGCTCAACGACGAATAGCCGGTACCGAAATCGTCCAGGGAGAAGCCGACACCCAGCGACTGCAGGGCCGTCATCTTGGCGATGGTGTCGTCGATGTCCTCGACCAGCAGGCTTTCGGTCAGCTCCAGTTTCAGAAGGCGGGGGTTGGCGCCCGTTCGCCGCAGCACATCCGTGACGAGTTCGACAAACTCGGGGTGGTGGAACTGGCGCGCACTGACGTTGACCGACAGCGTCACCCCGCCCATGGCCCCCGACAGCGCCGGATCGCGGGCCCACTGGGCCAGCAAGGCGCAGGCGGTCTGCAGCACCCAGCCACCGATGGGCAGGATGAGACCGGTCTCCTCGGCCAGCGGGATGAAACCCGCCGGTGAAACCAGACCCCGCACCGGATGCTGCCAGCGCAACAGGGCCTCCACGCCCTGCAGCCGCCCCTGGCCATCCACCTGGGGCTGGTAATGAAGCAGGAACTCCCGATGGGCCAGGGCCTGGCGCAGGTCGGCTTCCAGCGCGGCACGGGCCTTCACTGCGGATTCCAGGCCGGGGTCGAAGAAACGCAGCGTGTTGCGTCCCGCCGCCTTGGCCTGGTACATGGCGATGTCGGCCTGGCGCAGCAGTTCACCCGCACCACCGTGCGTGGGTGTGAACGGCGCAATGCCGATGCTGGAGCTGCATTGGTGCTCGTACACACCCAGCCGATACGGCGTGCTCATGGCCAGCAACACCTTGTCGCCCACCGCCTGCGCCTGCACCGCGATGTCTTGGGTGGAAGGGCTCAGGTTCTCCAGCAGGATCACGAACTCGTCGCCGCCCAGCCGGGCCACCGTGTCCACCTCGCGAACGCTGTCGCTCAGGCGCTGCGCCACCTGCTGCAGCAGCTGGTCTCCCTTGTCGTGGCCCAGCGTGTCGTTGAGTGTCTTGAAGTTGTCGAGGTCGATGAACAGCAGCGCACCGCCGCTGTGCTGGCGCTGGCCGTTAAGCAGCGCGTGCTCCAGGCGGTCCATGAGCAGCTGGCGGTTGGGCAGACCGGTGAGCGAGTCAAAGAAGGCAAGCTTCTGGATCTCGCGTTCGGCCGCCTTGCGCTCGGTGATGTCGGTATTGATGCCCAGCACCGAACGGGGCCGTCCGGCCTCGTCGCGCACCACGGTCCAGCGCCCCTCCACGGGCATGAGGCTGCCGTCCTTGCGCTTTTGCACCAGCTCGCCCACCCACTCGCCTTCACGCATCAGCCGATCAGCGGCCACGTGGTACTGGTTGGTGTCCTCGTACAGCAGCTCGTAGGTGCGCCGGCCCAGCGCCTCGGCCGCACTCCAACCGTACATGCGCTCGGCACCCTTGTTCCAGTAGACGATGTGGTGCCCCATGTCGCGCAGCACGATGGCGTCGCGCGCCTTGTCCAGCAGCTCGGCCTGGTCGCGGATGTGGCGGTCCGACTCCAGCCGCTCCAGTTCGGCGGCGGCACGCGCGGCGAAAATCTGCAGCGTGCTGACCACGAAATCGCGGGCGTCCAGCGGCTTGGAGAATGTGACGAACAGCAGGCCGATGGGCTCGCCACGAGCGTTGTCCAGCCGCCGGCCCACATAGGCCTGGGCACCCTGGCGTTGCAGCCCGCGCGCTGCGGGAAAGGCATCCGCCACGCCCTTGAGGTGGATGAAGCTGTCCTGCTCCTGCAGCCGTTCGCACGGGGTTCCCGCCAGCTCAAAGCTCTCGTTGGCGATGCGTTCCCCCTGGACGATGGCAGCCAGGGTGTGGGCGCGGCCGGGTTCGGCCGCGAGGTAGCGCGCCACGAAACCGCTGCTGGCCCCAAGCGCCTCGGTCATGTTGCGCACCAGCTGCTCAAAGAAGGCTTCGCCCGCACTGGCCGAGACAGCGGCCGACACCTTGAGCACGGTGTCCTGCAGGCGGCGCTGCTCGGCCTGGGCGCGCAGGTGCTCGATGCCGAAGGCCAGGTCGTCGGCGAGCTCGACCAGCAAGGCACGTTCTTCGGCGCCCACTTCCGATATCTCGGCAGCAAACAGGCACAACACACCAAAGGCGCGCGATTCCGCACGGCGGTTGAGCGGCAGGCAGATGAGGCTGTGATAGCCGTGCGAGCGCTCGCGCTCGCCCCAGGGGTCTGAAGTGGGCGACAGACCGAGCTCCCGCACGATGACCACCGAACGGCCACGCACGGTCTGGCCCACGGCACCTTGCCCGTATGGGCTTTCAGCCGACCACGACACCTGCACACCGGCCAGGAAGCCGTTGTCTGCACCGGCATGCGACACCGGGACGACCGAGCAATCGGCGTCATCCATGGCGTAGCCGACCCAGGCCATGCGGTACCCGCCAATACCCACCGTGATGCCACAGATGCGTTCGAGCAGCGTCGCTTCATCCTCGGTGCGAATGAGGGCCTCGTTGCAGGCGCTCAGCATGCGCTGGGCACGGCTCACACGGGCCAGATCCCGCTCTACGCGGCGACGCTCCGTCACGTCGGCCATCAGGCACAGGTGAGCCGACTGGCCGTTGAAGTCGATCACGTTGGCCGTCACTTCGACGTCGATGACCGAGCCATCCTTGCGCGTGTGGCGGGTGTCGAGCAGGAAGGTGCCGGGCATGGCGAGCTGCTCACGGGCCTTGGCGCGGATCTCTTCGCGCTGGTCCAGGGGCCACAGATCCTTGACGCTCATTTGCAGGAACTCGGCCTCGCTGTAACCGTAATGCCGCACGGCCGCCGGGTTGACGGCCTGGATGCGCAAACCGTCGGTGAGAGCAACCCACATCGGTGACGGGTTCTGGTCGAACAGCAGCCGGTATTGCGATTCGGAGGCGCGCAGACGGTCGGTGATGCGCAGTCGCTGCACCGTCGACCCCAGCGACTCCATGAGGATCTGCACGTGGTCGAGGTCGCGCTGCCCGAAATGCCCCGGCTCGGTGGCGGTCACACGCAACACGCCGATCACGCTGGCGGCGGCGCGCAGTGGCGCGACCACGATGGAGCGGGCCCCGAAGCGCCGCGAGACGCGGCGGTCGACACGGCTGTCGGTCTCCGAGTCGTCGCAGATCAGGGCCTGGCCACTGCGAGCTGCCAGCCCGCCCAGGCTGTCGTAGAGACCAACGCTGGAGCCCAGCGGCCGCGCGCTGAGGCCTATGGAGGCGTGACAGACCAGCCGCTCGCCCTCCAGCAGCTCGATCTCGCCCCCTGTGGCTCTCGTGATCTCCATGGCGCTGCGGGCAATGAGCCCCAGCAGCTGCGCCATGGGCAGGTCGGAGGCGGCGATTTCCTGCTGCACCCGCACGATCTCGGCGCGCAGCTCGGCATCCCGGCGGACGAGGTCCTCGGCCAGCCGCAGCTCGGTGATGTCGGTGATGATGCCCTCGAGCCGGCGCACCTCACCATCCTCGTCCTCGCGGCCCTGGCCGTGTTCCTGCACCCATTTGATGCTGCCGTCGGCACAGCGTATGCGGTAGCTCAGCCGGAACTTCTGGCGGGCCTTGACCGCCTGCTCGACCTCCAGCCAGACGCGCTCACGGTCCTCGGGCACCACCATGTCGCCGAAATGCACCGCGCCCTCGCCCACCATCTGCGCCGGTGCGTAGCCGGTCAGCTCGCGCGCGCCTTCGCTGACGAAATCCATGTGCCAGTTGCGGCTGATGTCGCAGCGGTAGGCCATGCCCGGCAGGTTGTCCAGCAAGGTCGACAGGCGCCTCTGGCTGTCCAGCAGCACCCGCTCGGCCTCGCGGCTTTCGTGGATGTCGATGTTGCTGCCAAACCAGCGGACGACGCGCCCCTGCTCGTCGCGCACCGGCTCCGCCTGCGAGAGGTACCAGCGGTGGGTGGGCGTGCCGCCCGGCGTGGTGGCGCGGTGGCGCAGGCGGTACTCGACCTGGTAGGGCTTGCCGGTGCGCAGGCTCTCGAGCCAGGCAGCCTTGGTGCGCTCGCGATCGTCCGGGTGCAGGGTCGACAGCCAGTTGAAACCTCGCTCGCCGTCCGGGACGTCGACGTCCGAAAAGCGCTGCATGGAGCGGTTGACGTAGTCGACACGACCGTCGGGCAACGCGGTCCAGACCACCAGCGGCATGGCATCGGCCAGGCGACGGAAGTTCTCCTCGCTGCGCGCGAGTTCGTCTTCGGTGCGCTTGCGCGCGGAAATGTCCTGCAACACGCCGTGCACGCGCACAATCCGGCCGCTGCCGTCGCGCACCGCCTGGCCGATCACGCGCACCCAGACGCTTTCGCCGCGGACGTTGACGATCTGCATCTCCTCGTCAAACGACGCACCGTCGCGCACGCACAGGCGTATGCACTGCAGCAGCCGCTCACGCCAGGGTTCGGGATAAAACGCCGAAGCCTCGTCCAGCGTGACGGTCCGCCCCGCCTCCAGACCATGGATCTCGGCCACCGTGTCGGACCAGATCAGCTGGGTGGCGCCGATCTCGATGATCCAGCCCCCCACACGCGCCAGGTGCCCGGCGATCTGCAGCGTTTCCGTCTGGCGCAGCAGCGCGGCGTGCATCTGCTCGCGCTCGGCCTCCAGCCGCTGCAGGGCCTGCTCGCGCAGGCGCAGCTCGAACAGCGTCATGACCTGCTCGGCCAAGGCACTCAGGGCCTCCAGCTGCAGAGGGTCGAGCATGCGCGGGCGGGTGTCCATCACCGCCAGGGTGCCAATCGCCCACCCCTGCGGCGTCACCAGGGGCACGCACGCATAAAAACGCAGATGCGGCTCGCCCAGCACCAGTGGGTTGCGGGCAAAACGTTCGTCACTCGCGGCATCGGTCACGACCGTGGGCTCGCGCCGCTCGATGCCGTGGGTGCAAAAGGAAATGTCGCGGGGTGTTTGCGCGAAGGACAGGCCCAGGCGTGACTTGAACCACTGGCGGTCTTCGTCCACCAGCGTGATCGATGCCATAGGGGCTCCGCACAGCCGCGCCGCCAGGCGTGTCAGGCGATCGAAGGCCTCTTCGGGTGGCGTGTCCAGCACGCCGTACCCCCGCAAGGCCTGCAGACGGAGCGCCTCGTCCACAACAGGCGTTGATGCCAAGTGATGGTTCCCCGTGATTCCATTGCCGGGCAACCACACCAGGGCCGCCGTCGCGACCATGGTAGTTGAAAAACCCTGTCGCAACGGCGGGGGACGCCCCCGGAAAACCCTCAGCTTTCAGCGCTTGCGCGTCAGCGATAGCACTTCATCGGACGTCAACCAGCGCCAGCCTCCCGGAGGCAGATCGTGCGGCAGCGTGAGATCTCCGATGCGCGAGCGGTGCAGCGCCTCGACACGGTTGCCCACGGCAGCCACCATGCGTTTGACCTGGTGGTATTTGCCCTCCGTCAGGGTCAGCCGCAGGTGATCGGCCGCCACCGCCTCGCAGGCCGCGGCACGCACCGGACGCGGGTCGTCCTCCAGCACCACGCCATCGAGCAGGCGCTGGATCTGGCGCTCGTCGAGCGCGTGTTTCACCGTGACCTCGTACACCTTGGGCACGTGGTGGCGTGGCGAGGTGAGCCGGTGGATGAACTGGCCGTCATCGGACAGCAGCAGCAAGCCGGTGGTGTCCTGGTCCAGCCGCCCCACCGCCTGCACACCGGCCGCCGCCCCACCACCACGCAGTCGCAGCGGCGCTGGCAGCAGCGTGTAGATGCTGGGGTGGGCACTGGGTTTTTGAGAGCATTCATGCCCCGTCGGCTTGTGCATCAGCAGGTAGGCGCGCTCGTGGTACGCCCACGGCTGACCCTGCACCTCGAAACGCAGGCCCTCGGGCTCGAACTCGGCCCAGGCCTCGGTGCACGGCGCCAGCGGCTCGCCCACGCGCACGTGCCCCTGCTGGATCAGGCCGGCACACACCCGGCGCGTGCCAAAGCCTTGCGAGAAAAGGATGTCTTCCAGCCTCATGCGTTTGTCAGCAGCCAGTCGCGAAGTTCTGCCACGGAGTGGGCGATGTGCAGTGGAGCCAGCGCCGCAAAACCGGAAGGTTCGTGGGCACCGTAGCTCACTGCCACGCTCGCGCACCCCGCGTTTCGGGCCATCTGCAGGTCGTGCGTGGTGTCACCGATCATGAGCGTGCGCTCGGGCGGCACGCTCCAGGCGGCCATCAGCTCCTGCAGCATCAGCGGATGGGGTTTGCCAGCGGTCTCGTCGGCGGTGCGCGAGTCGTCGAACACGCCCTTGAGTTCCACCAGGCCCAGGCACTCGTCCAGGCCGCGCCGGCTCTTGCCAGTGGCCACCGCCAGCCAGTGGCCGCGCGCACGCAGCTCGGCCAGCAGCGGCAGCACCCCCTCGAACAGGCTCAGGTCGTCCTGGTGCTGCATGTAGTGGTAACGGTAGCGGGCGCCGAGTTCAGGGTATTTTTCCGGCGGCACGTCCGGCGCGGCGTGGGCCAGCGCCTGCATCAGACCCATGCCGATGACGTAGGAGGCGTCGCGGTCGCTGGGCGGCTGGCCCCCAACGTCGCGCACCGCCGCCTGGATGCAGCGAACGATGATGGCGGTGGAATCGAACAGGGTGCCATCCCAGTCGAAGGCGATGAGGTCGAAGCGGCGTGATGTCATGGGGAAAAAATACGGGGCGCCCCATGCAGCCATGGGTGGCGCCCCGGTTTCATGGAGCCAGCCGGCTCAGATGCGGTAGTCCTCGAGGTTTTTGCCGGCAGCCAGAATGGCACGCACCCACTCGGGCTTGCGGCCCAGGCCGCCCGCCCAGGTTTCGCCGTTGGGGCCACGGTATTTGGCCGGGGCGGTCGATTTCGATTTCGATTTGCCGGCGGCCTTGCGCGGCGCACCAGCGCTGGCACCGAGATCGGCAACCGTAATGCCATATTCCTTCATCTTGGCCTTGATCTCGTTGATCACGGAAGCCAATTCCTGTTTGCGCACCTGTTCGGCCTGGGCCATCAGCGCCTGCGCCTGATTGATCAAATCGGAATAACTGGGCATTTCAATCCTCTGTGAAGTGAACCGGTGAATGTTCGGGCATTCTACCCACGGCAGGCCATTTTTTTGTTATCAGAAGATTCAATTACTTTAAATTCGCCCACGGTGCCAGCTCGGGTGGCAAAGGTGTTTCCAATTGCAGCATTTCGCCACTCACCGGGTGGTGCAGGACCAACCGCCACGCATGCAGGAACATCCGCTTGAGACCGAGTTTCTGGAATTGGCGATTCAATTCGAAATCGCCGTATTTGTCGTCGCCCACAATCGGATGTCCGGCGTGTGACAAATGAACCCGTATCTGGTGGGTACGTCCGGTCTTGATCGTCACCTCCAGCAGGCTCAGGGCGTGGCCAGCCAGCACGCCGGCCAGATCAGGCGGCAGCGTGCCCGCGATACGGCGCTGCACCAGCGTGATGGAGCGCATGCCGTCCGGGTCGTCTGCCGCCACCACCTTGACACGCCGCTCGCCATCGGCCAGCAGGTATTTGTGCAACGGGAGATCAATCACCTTTTTGCGCTGGGGCCAGGTGCCGCTCACCAGCGCCAGGTAGGTTTTCCCGGTTTCGCGTTCGCGGAACTGTTCCTGCAGCGATTTCAGCGCACTTTTCTTTTTGGCAATCAGCAGAACGCCGCTGGTTTCACGGTCGAGACGGTGCACGAGTTCCAGCAGCGGAGCTTCGGGACGGGCGCGGCGCAATTGTTCGATCACCCCAAAAGAAACCCCGCTGCCACCGTGAACGGCCACCCCGGCCGGTTTGTCGATGGCCAGAAATGCCGCATCTTCAAACAACACCGGGAATTCGCGTCCCGGCACCGGCGCATGGGCTTTGGATTCAACTTTTTCCGAAATGCGGACCGGCGGCACACGCAGAATGTCACCGGTCCGGACCCGGTCCTGCGCGTCGGCACGCGCCTTGTTCACCCGCACTTCACCCGAGCGGATGATGCGGTAGACGTGGGTCTTGGGCACGCCTTTGAGGTGGCGCATGAGGAAATTGTCCAGCCGCTGGCCATCGGATTCCTCATCGACGGTCAGGTGGCGAACTTCGGGTGCGGGCATGGAAACGCTGGAATGAGGCTGGGGCGGCATATAATGAATCGCTTTTGTCGCGCCACGCCCAAGTGTTTGATTTGCCATGAGTTTACGGCAGCCACGGCGCGAAACGCGGCTAAGCAATGTTGCCACCACCGGCACGCCGTCAGTGAAACCGCCTGAAGTGTTTCACCCACGGTCAAAGGCCGGCGGCAGAGTTCATCGTCGACCCGCGAACACGAACACGGAATACCCCAATCGGCCAGCCCGGCCTACGGCTGACCGAGGACTGTAGTGACCACAGAGACCTGCCCGGCTGATTCAGTGAATACCACCGAAGCGTCGCCCTCTTTGCCGTTCACCCCACTCCACGCGCCTACGCCCGGCGCGCGCTGAGGTCGGGGGCATGTGCCCCACCCTCGGCGCTCACCGCGCTCTCCGGCAATTCCCTCCCCGTTCACTGGTTGTGTTGACCTCGCGGCAGCTGGCCCGCAAGGGCCACCGTGCGCCGTGACGGGCCTGTTCCTGTCGCGTCGCTTGTTCGTGCAAGCCGTTTGCAAGAGGAACGCACCATGAAGCGCATGCTGATCAACGCCACGCAGGCCGAAGAACGCCGCCTGGCGATCGTGGACGGGCAGAAACTGCTCGACTACGAAATCGAAATCGAAGGGCGCGAACAGCGCAAGGGCAACATCTACAAGGCCGTCGTCACCCGCGTCGAGCCTTCGCTGGAAGCCTGTTTTGTCGACTACGGCGAAGACCGCCACGGCTTCCTGCCTTTCAAGGAAATCTCCCGCCAGTACTTCCAGGGCAACACCTCGCCCTCCCAGGCACGCATCCAGGACGTGATCCGCGAAGGCCAGGAGCTGCTGGTCCAGGTCGAGAAGGAAGAACGCGGCAACAAGGGTGCGGCGCTGACCACCTTTGTGAGCCTGGCCGGCCGCTATGTCGTTCTGATGCCCAACAACCCGCGTGGTGGTGGCGTTTCGCGCCGCATCGAGGGTGAAGAGCGTCAGGAGCTGAAGCAGGCACTCGACCAGCTCGAATACCCCAACGGCATGAGCATCATCGCCCGCACCGCTGGCATCGGCCGTGAGGCGGCCGAGCTGCAGTGGGACCTGAACTACCTGCTCAAACTCTGGACCGCGATCGACGGCGCGTCCCAGTCCGGCAAGGGCGCCTTCCTGATCTACCAGGAATCCAGCCTCGTGATCCGGGCCATCCGTGACTACTTCAACAGCGACATCGGCGAGATCCTGATCGACACCGATGACATCTACGAACAGGCCCACCAGTTCATGACCCACGTGATGCCCGAACACGGGCACCGCGTGAAACGCTACCGCGACGATGCGCCGCTGTTCAGCCGCTTCCAGATCGAACACCAGATCGAGACCGCCTACAGCCGCACCGTGCCTCTGCCCAGCGGCGGCGCCATCGTGATCGACCAGACCGAAGCACTGGTGGCCGTGGACGTGAACTCGGCGCGCGCCATCAAGGGCGGTGACATCGAGGAAACCGCCACGCGCACCAACCTGGAAGCCGCCGACGAGGTGGCCCGTCAGGCCCGTCTGCGCGACCTGGGCGGTCTGATCGTGATCGACTTCATCGACATGGAGGAAAGCAAGAACCGCCGCGAAGTGGAAAACCGCCTGCGCGATGCCTTGCGCCAGGACCGCGCCCGCGTGCAGTTCGGATCCATCAGCAAGTTCGGCCTGCTGGAGATGAGCCGCCAGCGCCTCAAACCCATGCTGAGCGAGGGCTCGTCCATCCCCTGCCCTCGCTGCGGCGGCTCTGGCCACATCCGTGACACCGAATCGTCGGCGCTGCAGATCCTGCGCGTGATCCAGGAAGAGTCGCTCAAGGACAGCACCGCTGCCGTGTTCGTGCAGGTGCCGGTCGAGGTGGCCAGCTTCCTGCTCAACGAAAAGCGCACCGAAATCACCAAGATCGAACTCAAGCAGCGCATCAACGTGCTGCTGGTGCCCAACAAGTCGCTGGACACGCCGCACTACAAGCTCGAGCGCGTCAAGCACGACGACCCGCGTCTGGATAACCTGGATGCCAGCTACAAGATGGCTGAGGAAGTGGACGACGTTGCCACTTTCACCCGCCGCAACCAGGAACGCAGCAACAAGCAGGAGCCCGTCATCAAGGGCGTCTTGCCCGATGCGCCCGCTCCCACCCCGGTGGCACGCGAGCAGGCACCTGTCGCCGCCAAACCCGCTGCCGCACCCGCGCCAGCCGCCGCGGCTGCGACGCCCACCGGTGAAGCTGGTTTCTTCGGCTGGGTCAAGCGCCTGTTCGGCCTGGCGCCCAGCACGCCGGTTGCCCCCGCCAAGACCGAAGTGACCAAGCCCGCCGGCAACAAAGACGCCCGAGGCGGCCCGCGTGAGGGCCAACGCGATGGCAACCGCGACGGACGCCGTGGCAACCGCCGGGGCAACGAAGGCCGCACCGGTGAAGGCCGGGGCAATGAGAACCGTGGTGAAGGCCGCGGTGAAGGTCGCAGCGAAAACCGCGGTGAGGGCCGCACCGGCAACACCGACGGGCGCCGCGAGCGTGGCAACGACAACCGCCCGCCGCGCGCGGATGGTCAGCCAGCTGAAGGCAGACGTGACAACCGCCGTGACGGCAGTGGCCGCCAGCAGCAGCCACGCGATGAAGCCGCCGTGCCCGCGGAGACCGGTGCCGAAGCCCCGCGCCGCGACCGCCCGGAAGGCCGCAACGAACGCGGCGATGGCCGCCAGGGTGAAGGCCGCCAGCGTGGTGAACGCGGTGGCACCCGTCGCGGTGAACGCCGCCCCGGCACAGACGAGGCCGCGCCGCAGACCGATGCGCCCCTGGCCACCGATGCCCCCGTGACCGAGACCCTGCCCACCGGTGACGACGGCACGCCAGGCAACGACCGCCAGCCGCGCGAACCGCGCCGTGGCCGCGACCGGTACGGCCGCGAGCGCCGCCCGCGCCCGGAAACCGCAGAAGGCTCCGCAGCCGACACCGCTGTGACGGAAGCCACCTCGGTGGCCGAGGTGAACACCGAGATGTCCGAAGAGCCGGTGCGCCGCTCCTACTTCACCCAGCAACCCGCCGCCGTGGCCGAAGCGCCCGCCGCAGCTGCGCCAGCCAGCGCACCGGCTGCAACGGTTGCTGCACCGGTTGCTGCGCCCGCTGTTGCCGTCGCCGCTGCAGCGCCCGTGGCTGCCCCGGTTGCCGCTGCTGCAGGCCTGCCCAAGGTCCAGCCTTACACGCTGGAAATCGGCAACCTGCAGACTCTGGCCGAAGGCTCCGGCCTGGTGTGGGTGCACTCCGACACCGACAAGGTTGCCCAGGCCCAGGCCGCCATCGCAGCCGAACCCAAGCCGGTGCATGTGCCGCGCGAGCCCAAGCCCGCCGCCGTGATCGACGAGGGTCCGCTGGTGCTGGTGGAAACCCGCCGGGACCTGCGCAACCTGGAACTCCCCTTCGAGAGCTGAAACGCAAGTGCCCCAGGAAAAAACCGCCCTCGGGCGGTTTTTTCTTGGGGAGTGCCACAGCGGCCACAAACAGGGCACCGCCGGACGGCTGGTGCCGCCCCCTTGAGGGGGTGACGCGCCATGCGCGCGGCCCGGGGCCGGGGGTGATCAGATCTCCGCTGCCCGTTTCCAGGCTGTCTGTGCGGCTGCGTTGTCACCACGTTCCTCCGCCAGGCCGGCCAGCGAACACCAGGTGCGACGCAGCATTTCGCGGTCGTCCAGACCGGTGATGGCCTGGCCCAGCAACTGGGCAGCCTTGCCCCACAGCTGGCGCTGCATGCAGGCCTGACCGGCCAGGTACTGCAGCAGCGGATCGTTGGGGTACTGGCGTTGCTGGGTCTCTATGCGCCCCAGCCACTCCACGTCGGGCACTGCCAGCCCGGTTTCCAGTGCCAGAACGAGGCGCCGGCGCAGGTGGGGCTCCAGGCTGTCGTAGCGGTTCCAGGTGTCCAGCAGCCAGCGCCGCGCCTGCGTGGCACGCACCTCGGGCTCCATGTCCGGGGCCACCTGCTGCAACCGTTCGGCGGCGGCCAGAGCCGCTTCGGGCATCGCCCGTTCCTGAGGGTCAAGCGAATTCCACAGCGCCTGCAGCTGGGCCGGGTCGTGTGCGTCGCGCAACGCGTCAGTCACCAGACCCCGCAGCACGCTGGATGCGGCCTCGGGCGTGAACGCCCGGTGTTTGGCCAGCAGGCGGGCGGTATCGAGTGCGTTCAGGGTTTCGCGCTTGAGTTGGGCCACGCGCAGGCGCAGACGCAGGGCCTGGATACGCCGTGCGGCGCCCTGCGGCAATTCGCCCAGCCAACGTTCGGCGGTGGCCGCGTCGCGGTCGTCCAAGGCCCAACGGGCAGCCCGCAGCAGCGCACCTTCCCGTGCCTGCGGCATGGCCCGCGAGAGACGCGGATCGATCGCCTGCGCCAAGTGGGTGTCGCGCAGTTCGCGGTTGCGCAGCGCATGGGCACTCTCGGCCAGCAGGAGGTGTGAGAGCACATGCCATTGGGCATGGCGCGGCAGGGTGTCGGCGTTGGCATGACTCAACTGGTCCACGGCCTGGGTCGCGCTGGCCTGGGCGCGCACGAAGCGGCCCGCCAGCTGGTGCGCCATGGCATCGGCCACGGCCCCGACGATCGCACGTTCCTGCTGCTGGCTGCGCCACTGGCGAGCACGCTCGGGCATGGCGCGCAGCGCCGATAGCGCCTGCAGGGCCAGGTGCACCACCAGAAAGCCAGCGATCAGGGCAAACAGCACCAGGTTGAACGACAGATCGACCCGCCAGGGCGCCCAGTAAAGGGTCACGCTGGCCTCGTTCTGCCCCATCAGCAGGGCCAGCGCCACGGCCACGGCGGCCAGACCCAGGAACCAGAAAACGCTTCGCACGGCGAGCCCTCAGCGGCCACCCGCAGCGGCCACCAGCGCTGCAAGGGTTTCATCGGGACGCGGCAGGTCGCCGCCTTTCATGTCGCCCTGCGCCTTGGTCAGCGCCTGCAGCATGGTCTGGGTGGCGCTGGCCTCGGGATCGAAGTAGCGCTGCACCGCACGCTGCGCGGCCGCGACATCGGACCGCGCCGCAGTCATCTGGCGCGAAAGCAGGGCCAAGCGGGCATTGAGCAGCTGCAGCTTGAGGTTCTGACGCAGCCAGAAGGCCTGTTGTGGCGCAACCAGCATGGCTTCGGGCTCTTCGATACGGCTCACGCGCATGAGGTCGCGCGATTCCTCGACCACGTCGGCCCAGATGCGTTCGCGCAGCGCACGCCAGCCCTGCAGCGCGCGCTCCCAGAACGCAGGCGGCACGGGCTCGCCATCGCTGTCGCCCTGTGGCAGGGGCGGCGGCGGGCCCGTGGGCCGCAGACGCGTGGGCCGGGCTGCCATGCGGGTCTTGGCCACCTCGTTGGCCAGCGGCATGTCGTCGCTCAGGCGGGCCAGTTCGTCGAGCCGCTGCACCAGCGCGGGCACGTCGGTCAGGGTCGCGGCCTGAATGCGCTCGATGTCGCGCGCGATGGCGCGCTGAACCGGGTTCAGCCGGGGTTGGGCAGCACGCGCGATGCGCTGGTCAGCCGCCTGCAGCGCTGACACCAGCGGCTGCGCGCTGCCAGTGAGCTGGGCCTGCTGCTGTGCCAGCCGCAGGGTGGATTCGAGGTCGTCCACCAGGTTGTCGTCGCGCGAGCGCGAGACACTGAGCATCAGTTCTTCCAGCTGGGTGCGCTGCAGGCTGACTTCGGACAGGCGCACCTCAGCCACGCTCAGGCGGGCCTGCAGTTCCTGGGTCAGCGCCTCGGCAGCGGCGGCGGCATCGCGGGCGTCGGCAGCCTCACTGGCGCTGTCCGTGCTACGCCGGGCCAGTTCCTGCTGGGCCTGGCCCAGCTTCTGCCACATCAGGCTGCTCATCATCAGCGCCGCAGTGGCCACCATCAGTGCGATCCAGATCAGCGCGCTGCCCCCTCCCGCCGGCCGTGCAGGCTCGGCAGGGGGAGCCGGTGGCGACGCGTCGGCAAAAACCGGCGCCTCGGCGGGCGTATCGGTGTTGGCGGGCTTGCTCGTTTCGTCGTTCATGAGGCGGTCGTCGGCGACTGCAGCGTGGCTGCAACGTCCTGTGGCGTCGGGCGGCAGACCCGGATGTGCTGGAAACCCTGCGCACGCAGGGCCTGGGCGATGCGGTCGTGGGTGGCAAGCGCGGGCACCTGGCTCCAGTCGGCACCGGGCAACAGCCGTGGCAGGTTGTTGACCGACTCGCTGCTGCTGAACAGCCAGGGCTGGTCAGAGGCTCGCAGCCGATCGGCGTGCGTGCGCGTCGCGTCGTCCCATACCGGGCAGCGGCGTTCGTAGATGGCCATCAGGTCCACCTGCGCGCCAGCGGCCTGGAAACGCTGCAACAGCCAGTCACGGCCGTTGCCCTGTTCGTTGGCTTCACCTTGCGTGCGCCCCCGCACCAGCAGTATGCGCACGCCGCGCCGCACCTGGGAGGCGATGACCTGCCACAGGGCTTCGGAGTCGTACTGGCCATCCTCGACCAGCGGCGCATCGATCAGATCAGGGTTCACACCCACGCTGCGCAGCACCTGGGCCGTTCCGGGGCCAGGTGCCCAGCAGCGCGTGTGATCGGGCCAGGGCTCGTGGCGACGGGCAAAAAATCGCGTGACCGCATTGCCGCTGACCCACATCACGGCGTCGTAGTCCGCCACGCCATCGATCCTGGGCTGCAGGCGCATGGCTTCTGGCACCGCCCCCACCTCGATCAGGGGCAGAACCTGGGCGTCGCAGCCCTGATCGCGCAGCAGCGCCACCCAGCGGTCGGCATCGGGCTGCGGACGGGTGATGACCAGTGGGAGGGCAGAGCTCATGGACGGTCCTTGGTATCGGCCAGCACTCAACTGTCCGTGACGCGCGCACCACCCGCACGCAGGTCGGCCGAGACGCGTATGCCCAGTGCCTCCGCCTGGGTCAGGTCAGCCACACGGGCTTCGGCGGCGGCGCGCACCAGCGGCATCTGCCCCTCCACATCGCCCCAGGCGGCCTGGAGGAAGAGCACGTTTCCATCGAAGGTGGCATGCGCCGCGAGCGGGACCGAACAACTGCCGCCCATGGCGCGCGAAACGGCGCGCTCGGCCGCCACGGCCAGCCAGGTGGGCGTGTGCGCCAATGGGGCCAGCGCGCCTGCCACCTCGGTGCGGCTGTCGCGTATCTCGATGCCCAGCGCACCCTGCCCGGCGGCAGGCAGCATCTCGTCGGTACCGAAGACATGGCGGATGCGGTCGCCCAGGCCCAGGCGCTTGAGGCCAGCGGCCGCGAGCACGATCGCCTGGTACTGGCCTTCGTCGAGCTTGCGCAGGCGGGTGTCGAGGTTGCCTCGCAGCGGCGCAATGCGCACGTCGGTGCGTCCGAGCCGGCGCAGCGCGTCTTGCAGCAGCACCTGGCGGCGCAGGCTGGAGGTGCCCACCACCGCGTCAGCGGGCAAATCCGCCAACCCGGCACAGTGGGGCGATACCCAGGCATCGCGCGGGTCTTCGCGTTCCATCACGCAGGCCAGCGAAAAGCCTTTGGGCAACTCCATGGGCACGTCCTTGAGGGAGTGCACGGCGAGATCGGCGCGGCCATCGGCCAGCGCGGTTTCCAGTTCCTTGACGAACAGGCCCTTGCCGCCGACCTTGCTCAGGGTGCGGTCGAGGATCTGGTCGCCCAGGGTGGTCATCCCCAGCAGCTGAACACCGTGGCCATGTGCCTGCAAAAGTGTCTGCACGTGCTCCGCCTGCCAAAGCGCCAGACGGCTCTCGCGCGTGGCAATGGTCAACAAAGGTAAAACAGCAGCAGACATGACCATGGACAGCAGGCAAACACGGAGAAATCGGGTGGCAACGATGCTAGCATGACCGCCTCCCCTCCCACCGGCCCACGCCTGTATCCAGGCCCCTTCCAGAACCCGCCATGCCGCGAGCACGCCCCCAGGACAAGGACCAGCCCCTGACCGACGACATCCGCCTGCTGGGGCGCATCCTGGGGGACGTGATCCGCGAGCAGGAGGGCAAGGACGCATTCGAGCTGATCGAACGCATCCGCCAGCTCTCGGTGGCCTTTCGCCGCCGCGCCGATACCGAGGCCGGCCAGACCCTCAAGAAACTGCTCAAGAGCCTCAGCGGCGACCAGGCGGTCAGCGTCATCCGCGCCTTCACCTACTTCAGCCACCTGGCCAACCTGGCCGAGGACCGCCACCACATCCGCCGCCGCGCCGTGCACGAGCGCGCCGGGCACCGGCAGGACGGCAGCCTGGGCGTGACCCTGGAGCGCCTGCGCGAGGCCGGGCTGCGCCCCGCCGAGGTGGCCCGCAGCCTGGCCGACAGCCATGTCTCCCCCGTGCTGACCGCGCATCCCACGGAAGTGCAGCGCAAGAGCATCCTGGATGCCGAGCGCGCCATCGCCCAGCTGCTAGCCGAGCGCGACGCCCGGTCGCCCACCGAACAGGCGCACAACGAAGCCCAGATGCGTGCACGCGTGACCCAGCTGTGGCAGACCCGGCTGCTGCGGTTCACCAAACTCACCGTGGCCGATGAAATCGAGAACGCGCTGAGCTACTACGAAAGCACTTTCCTGCGCCAGATCCCGCGCCTGTACCGGGAGCTGGAGCAAGGCCTGGGCGTGAGCGAACCGGTGGCCCCCTTCCTGCGCATGGGTCAATGGATCGGCGGCGACCGCGACGGCAACCCCAATGTGACGGCAGCGACGCTTCGGCTGGCGCTCAGACAGCAGTCCGAAGTGGTGCTTCGCCACCACCTGACCGAAGTCCACCTGCTGGGCGCCGAGCTCAGCATGTCGGCCATGCTCACCGGCGTGACGCCCGAGATGGCCGCGCTGGCCGAGCGCTCGCCCGACACCAACGCCCACCGCCAGGACGAGCCCTACCGCCGCGCCCTCACAGGTGTCTACGCCCGACTGGCCGCCAACCTGCGCGAACTCAGCGGCGGCGAGGCCGCGCGCCACGCGGTGGCACCCCAGAACCCCTACCCCGACGCTGCGGCCTTCCTGGCCGACCTGCGCACCATCGAAGCCTCTCTGGTGGCCCACCACGGCGAAGCCCTCACCCACGAGCGCCTGCGCCCGCTGATCCGTGCGGTGCAGGTGTTCGGCTTCCACCTGGCCACAGTTGACCTGCGCCAGAGCTCCGACCAGCACGAGCTGGTGGTGGCCGAGCTGCTGCGCACCGCCCGCCTGTGCCCCGACTATGCCGCACTGGACGAAGACGAGCGCCGCACCCTGCTGCTGCGCCTGCTGGACGACGCCCGAGCGCTGCGCGTGCCCGGCGCCACCTACAGCGACTGGACGCGCAGCGAACTCGCCATCTTCGAAGCCGCGCGCGAGATGCGCGCGCGCTACGGCACCGATGCGATTCGCCACTACATCATCAGCCACACCGAAACGGTGAGCGACCTGCTCGAGGTGCTGCTGTTGCAGAAAGAGACCGGCCTGTTGTGTGGCCTGCTCAGCGAAGACGCCGTGGCTGACCTGATCGTGGTGCCGCTGTTCGAGACCATCGAAGACCTGGCGCAGTCCGACACCATACTGCGCGAGTTCTACGCCCTGCCGGGCATCCGCGCCATGATCGCGCGTGCCGCCAACCACCAGTACCACGAGCAGGACGTGATGCTGGGCTACTCCGACAGCAACAAGGACGGCGGCATCTTCACCAGCAACTGGTCGTTGTACCGCGCCGAGATTGCGCTGGTGGCGCTGTTCGAGGAACTCACCACCAGCGGCAAACCCATCAGCCTCCGGATGTTCCACGGGCGCGGTGGCACAGTTGGCCGGGGCGGCGGCCCCAGCTACCAGGCCATCCTCGCGCAGCCGCCCGGCACGGTGCGCGGCCAGATCCGCCTGACCGAACAGGGCGAGGTGATCGGCAGCAAATACGCCAACCCCGACATCGGGCGGCGCAACCTCGAAACCCTGGTGGCCGCCACGCTGGAAGCCACGCTGCTGCAACCCACACAGACTGCGCCGCAGACCTTCCTGGACGCGGCGGCCGAACTCTCTGCGCACAGCATGGGGGCCTACCGGGCGCTGGTGTACGAAACGCCCGGGTTCGCCGACTACTTCTTCAGCGCCACGCCACTGCGCGAGATCGCCGAACTGCAGATCGGCTCGCGCCCGGCCAGCCGCAAGCCCAGCCAGCGCATCGAAGACCTGCGCGCCATCCCCTGGGGGTTCAGCTGGGGGCAGTGCCGCCTCACCTTGCCGGGCTGGTTCGGCTTCGGCTCGGCGGTAGCCGCCTACCTGAAGGCCCACCCCAAGGGCCTGGCGCAGCTCAAACGCATGAACCAGCGCTGGCCGTTCTTCCGCACCCTGCTGTCCAACATGGACATGGTGCTGGCCAAGAGCGACCTGGCCCTGGCCTCGCGCTACGCCGAGCTGGTGCCCGATGCGCGCCTGCGAAAAAAGGTGTTCGCCGCCATCGAGGCCGAGTGGCACCTGACCTCGCAGGCACTGGCCCAGATCACCGGTGAGAAACAGCGGCTGGCCAACAACGCGGCGCTGCAACGCTCCATGCGCCACCGCTTTCCTTACATCGACCCGCTGCACCACCTGCAGGTGGAGCTGATCCGCCGCTACCGCGCCGGCCAGGGCGACGAGCGCGTCAAGCGCGGCATACACCTGGCGATCAACGGGATCGCCGCCGGGCTGCGCAACACGGGATGAGGCAGCGCGGCGGCGGCGCCGTTGTGCGCTAGCGGCTGGCCAAAGTCTCGCGCAGCGCGCTGAGCTGGCGCCGCGACACGGCGAGCCGCTCTTCAAGTCCGTGCAGTGAGACTTGCCAACCTTCGGCGTCTCCGTCCTCGCCCACGGGTGCCTTTTCGATGGCACGCACCGCGTCGCGCGACACCAGGGCATTGCGGTGCACGCGAACAAACCGCTGCGGGTATCGCGTTTCCAGATCGCTGAGCGAACCGTCGTAGATGTGGGTCTTGGCGGCGGTACGCACCGTCAGGTACTTCAGCTCGGCCTTGAGGTAAAGAATGTCGGCCAGTGGCACGCGTTCGGTGCGGCCGCGATCCTGTATCAGCAGCACATCGCCTACCCCGCTGGCCTGCTGTTCGCGGCGCACCAGCAGCCAACGCTGGGCCTTCTGCAAGGTCTGCACCAGGCGCTCGCGGCGCACGGGCTTGGTGAGGTAGTCCACCACCTCGAGATCGAAGGCTTCGACGGCGTGCTCGTTGTAGGCGGTCACGAACACCAGAGCAGGCGGTTCGGGCAGCGACTTGATGGTGCGCGCCAGCGCCAGCCCGTCCATGCCGGGCATGTGGATATCCAGCAAGGCCAGATCGCAGGCATTCGTGGCCAGCCATTCGAGTGCGGCGGCACCATGGCCCAGTTCCGCCTCGACCTGAGATTGCGGATCGTTGCATTCGGCCAGCAGGCTGCGCATGCGCAACCGGGCCAAAGGCTCGTCATCCACCAGAAGCACCTTCAAGCTCATGTCGTTCCCCCGCTGTTGTTCATCAGAGCGGCAGCTCCAGCCGCACCTGGTACACCCCTGACACCATGCCACACCGGAACTGGCCCTCCACATCGTGCAGCAGCGCCAGCCGCTCGCGCACGTTGGCCAGCGCCAGCCCGTGCCCCTGACCGCCGCGCCCTGCCGGCACGGTGTTGGTCACCGTCACCACCACCACCTGGCCGCGCCGCTGGGTCGTGATGCGGATGTCCGCACCTGTCGGGCTGGGCTCCACACCGTGCTTGACGGCATTTTCCACCAGCGGCTGCAGGATCAAAGGGGGCAGGCGCGCCTGATCGGCGGAAGGATCCAGCTCCCACTCCACACGCAGGCGTTCACCAAAACGCACCTGCTCGATGGCGAGGTAACGCTGCGCCAGTTCCACCTCCTGGGAGAGCGGCACATCCGTCTGTGCATCGGCCAGTGCGTGGCGGATCAGCTCGCTCAGGTCTTCCAGCAACGCCTCGGCCTTGGCCGGCTCGGCTCGCACCAGGGCAATCGCGCTGTTGAGCGTGTTGAACAGGAAATGGGGGCGTATGCGGGCCTGCAGTTCGGTCAGGCGCGCCTGGGTGCCGGCCGGCAACATGGCCTTGCTGCGCCACACCAGCAGGGCCACCAGCACTCCAGCCATCAAGGCCCCCGCTGCCGCACTGCCCAGCCAGGGCACTCGCGTCAGCAGGCCGGAGCCGGCCAGCAGGCCACACCCGGCCAGCCCGGCAGGCGCCCCCAGCAGCACGCCGGCCGCCCACTGGGCCCGAACGGGCAGGCGGGCGATGGAACGTTTGAGTGCACAGGCGCTGAGCAGCCACACCAGCGTGGCAGGCAAGGTGGCCGCGGTCCAGAGTGCGGTCTGGGTGAACCAGTTGAACCACCCGTCATCGGCCAGAAGGAGCGCGGCCACGGCCGTGAACACCTGCACCACCAGCACCGCACGCAGCACCACGCCCAGCTGGCAGGCGTTCCAGACACGCACCGCCGGTTCGTGCGCCTCAGGCAGGCGAGAAGCCGCCTGTGGCAGCAGTTCTGCGAAGCCCGATAAAATTTGGAGGTTCTTCATCCGGTACATGCCATCCGGTTACAGCAGCGGCCGCTATTGTGCGGCCCTTCCGGCCACCCCTGTCGTGGTGGCCGCATCACAGCCACACACCATGTCTTCCAACCAACTCGACACCAAATCGCAAGCCTGGTCCGCCCTATTCTCGGAGCCCATGAGCGAATTGGTCAAGCGCTACACCGCCAGCGTCTTCTTCGACAAACGCCTGTGGCAGGCCGACATCGCCGGCAGCCTCGCGCACGCCGAGATGCTGTCGGCGCAAGGCATCATCGGCGCTGACGACTTTGCCGCCATCGAACGCGGCATGGCGCAGATACGCAGCGAGATCGAGGCCGGCACCTTCGAATGGAAGCTGGACCTGGAGGACGTGCACCTCAACATCGAGGCCCGTCTGACCCAGCTGGTGGGCGACGCCGGCAAACGCCTGCACACCGGCCGCAGCCGCAACGACCAGGTCGCCACCGACGTGCGTCTGTGGCTGCGCGGCGAGATCGATGTCATCAGCGGCCTGCTGACCGACCTGCAAAAGGCGCTGGTCGAAGTGGCCAGCCAGAATGTGGACGTGATCCTGCCCGGCTTCACCCACCTGCAGGTGGCGCAGCCCGTGAGCTTTGCGCACCACCTGCTGGCCTATGTGGAGATGTTCGCGCGCGACGCCGAGCGCCTGGCCGACGTGCGCCGGCGTACCAACCGCCTGCCGCTGGGCAGCGCCGCGCTGGCGGGCACCACCTACCCGCTCGACCGCGAGCGCGTGGCGCGCACACTGGGCATGGTGGATGCGAACGGCAATCCCGTTGTCTGCCAGAACAGCCTGGACGCCGTGAGCGACCGCGACTTTGCCATCGAGTTCAGTGCCGCCGCCGCACTCATCATGGTGCACGTGAGCCGCTTCAGCGAAGAACTGATCATCTGGATGAGCCAGAACTTCGGCTTCATCAAAATTGCCGACCGCTTCACCACCGGCAGCTCCATCATGCCGCAGAAGAAGAACCCGGACGTGCCCGAACTCGCGCGCGGCAAGACCGGCCGGGTGGTGGGCCACCTCATGGGTCTGATCACGCTGATGAAGGGCCAGCCCCTGGCCTACAACAAGGACAACCAGGAGGACAAGGAGCCGCTTTTCGACACGGTGGACACCCTGAAAGACACGCTGCGCATCTTTGCCGAGATGGTGGGCGGCCAGCCCAACCCCGCCACCGGCCAGAAAGAAGGCGGCATCACCGTGAACGCCGCCGCCATGCAGGCCGCGGCCAACAGAGGCTACGCCACCGCCACCGACCTGGCTGACTACCTGGTGAAAAAAGGCCTGCCCTTCCGCGACGCCCACGAGACCGTGGCCCACGCCGTCAAGGCCGCCACCTCGCACAACTGCGACCTGTCGGAGCTGCCGCTCGCCGTGCTGCAGGGCTTCCACCCCGCCATCGAGAAGGACGTGTACGACTGCCTGAGCCTGCAGGGCTCGCTGCACGCGCGCAACACGCTGGGCGGCACCGCACCGGCGCAGGTACGGACCCAGCTGGCGCGCCACGCGGCACGCCTGGGCTGATCAGGCCGCCGCGTTCAGGGTCTCGCCCAGCGCGTCCACCAGCCGGTCGATCTCGGCCGGCGTGCTGATGAACGGCGGCGCGAGCTGAATGGTGTCGCCGCCGTAGCGCACGTAAAAGCCCTTGTCGTACATCGCCATGGCGATCTCGTAGGGGCGCCTCGCCGGCTCGCCGGGTAGCGGCGCGATCGTGAAGCCGGCGGCCAGGCCGTAGTTGCGGATGTCGAGCACGTGCTTCGAGCCCTTGAGGCCGTGCACCTTGGCCTCGAACACCGGCGCCAGTTCACGCACACGTTGCAGGGCGTTGTCCTGCTCCAGCAGGTCCAGTGAGGCGAGGCCTGCCGCACACGCCACCGGGTGCGCCGAGTAGGTGTAGCCGTGGGCAAACTCCAGCATGTAGTCGGGGCCGCCCGCTTCCATGAAGGTGTCGTAGATCGCCTGCCTGGCCACCACGCCACCCAGTGGCTGCACGCCGTTGGTGACCTGCTTGGCGAAGTTGAGGATGTCGGGCGTCACGCCAAAGGCTTCGGCACCGGTCCAGCTGCCGCAGCGACCAAAGCCGGTGATGACCTCGTCGAAGATCAGCAGGATGTCGTGGGCCGTGCAGATCTCGCGCAGGCGCTGCAGGTATCCCACCGGCGGGACCACCACGCCGGCGGAGCCGGAGAACGGCTCGACGATCACGGCCGCGATGTTGGAGGCGTCGTGCAGCGCGATGAGGTGGAGCAGGTCGTCGGCCAGTTCAGCGCCCGTGGGCGGCATGCCCTTGTGGAAGCTGCCGGCCGGCGGCTGGGTGTGCGGCAGGTGGTCGGCCTCCACGCCCTGGCCGAACAGCTTGCGGTTGGCCACCATGCCGCCCACCGAGATGCCACCGAAGTTGACGCCGTGGTAGCCCTTGTGGCGGCCGATCAGCCGCGTCTTGCCGGCCTGGCCCTTGGCACGCCAGTAGGCACGGGCCATCTTGAGCGCGGTGTCGGCCGACTCCGAGCCCGAACCGGTGAAGAACACGCGGTTCAGGCCGGCGGGCATTTTCTCGACGATGCGGTTGGCCAGTTCGAACGACAGCGGGTGGCCGAACTGGAACGCGGGCGAGTAGTCCAGCGAGGCCGCCTGACGGCCCACGGCCTCGGCGATCTCCCGGCGGCCATGGCCCAGGCCACAACACCACAGGCCCGAGAGGCCGTCGAATACCTGGCGGCCATCGTGGGTGGTGAAGTAGGCGCCCTGCGCCGCGGTGATCAGACGCGGGTTCGCCTTGAACTGGCGGTTGCCGGTGAAGGGCATCCAGTGCGCGGCCAGGTGCTCAGCGTCGGTTCGGGGCGTGAGGTGGCGCGTGTCGGTCAGGTCCATGGGGTGTTCCTTGAAAAAACTGGAGCCATTCTGGTTCTGTGCTTTACTCTCATGAATGACGAAATGCCCACTTCAGGTTGACAGCTCATGAAAGTGAAGACCAAGGCCCTGATCGGCCGGCTCGACGATGTCGACATCCGCCTGCTGCGGGTGTTCAAGGCTGTGGCCGACTGCGGCGGCATGGCCTCGGCGGAGCTGGAGCTCAACATCGCCATGTCCACCATCAGCCGCCACGTGAAAGACCTGGAGACCCGCCTGGGTCTGGTGCTGTGCCGGCGAGGGCGCGCGGGTTTTGCGCTCACACCCGAGGGCGAGCAGCTCTACGCGGCCACCGAACACCTGCTGTCGGCCACCGAGGATTTCCGGGGACGGCTGCACGACATCCACCAGCGGCTCGGGGGTGAGCTGCACGTGGCCGTGTTCGAGAAATGCGCCAGCAACCCGGCCGCGCACATCGCGCAGGCACTGACGCACTTCCATGCACTGGCACCCCAGGTGCAGCTGCACCTGCATGTGGCGGGCACGGCCGCCATCGAACGGGGCGTGATGGGTGGGCAGTTCCAGCTCGGCATCGTGCCCGAGCACCGCCCTTCCGACAGCCT